>NZ_JAFMYU010000050.1 GCF_017353255.1 Fibrella aquatilis
GCTGCCCCCGCCAGGGCTACCAGCCCCCGAGTCTGGGGCGCGCTCAGGGCGAAATCCAGCTCCCCGACCTCATAGCCCGCTACGGCGCTGCCGCCCCCGTTTGGGTGGGCAGGTAGGTTGGCGGGTTGGTCATAGCCAGCCAGGTAGTGCTGCCAGTAGGCCAGGGAGGTGGCCACGTCCTGCCGCCCCAGCCAGTCGATGTAGCGGCGGTAGGGCACGGGGGGCGGTAGTTGGGGGGTGCGGCCCTGGCTGAGTTGGGCATAGAGGTGGGTGTATTCGGTCAGCAGCAGGCCCGCGCACCAGCCGTCCATGAGAATGTGGTGGTGCGTCCAGATCAGTTCATATTGATTATCAGCTAGTTGCAGCAGGCTTAGCCGTAATAGCACTTCGCGGTGAAGGATAAAACCCCGCTGGCGGTCCTGCTCCTGGTAAGTAGCCACAAACGTCGCCTGCTGGTCGGGCGTCTGTTTCCGCAGGTCGTGGTACCGAAAATCAGCTTTCCGTTCGTTAAGCACCACCTGCACCGGGGTGTCGGCGGTTTTGTCGTCGAAGAGCGTACGCAGCACCTCGTGGCGGTCGATGAGTAGTTGCAGACTTTGCTCCACACGCCGGGCCTCAAGTTGGCCGGTCAGGCGATAGCTGATTTGGTTGACATAGGCCGACGGAGAGGTGTCGAGCAGGGCGTGAAACAGAATACCCTCCTGCATCGGCGACAGCCCGTAGACATCCCTGATCATCGGGTAGTGGTGCGCCAAGTGCTCGAATTGGTCCAGCGAAAGTTGCGTATTGCCGAAATCAGATGGGGTAAACGCGCGGGTAGGCTGGGCTACGCAGTGCGCCACCAAGGTCATCAACTGTGCGTCGAACGCCTGCCGAAATGCCGTGATACCTGCCGGGGTAAAGGCCGCCGACCGGTACCGTACCTGCACCTGCAAACATCCGGCCACCACCGCGCCACTGACGGCCAGAAAACACCCTTCTGATAGCCCCGGTACCGACGCTTCGTCAGGCGTAGCTTCGTCGACAACCACCAGCCCAACACCCAACGCCGAAGCAGGAGCGGCCTCTTTCTGACCGAATTCACCCAGGTAGTTAAAACTCACCTGGGGCTGAAGGGCCAGCGCCGCGCCGTCTTCGCTCAGGTATCGTAACACGCCATAGCCCAACCCCTTGTCGGGCACTAGTCGAATTTGTTCCTTAACAAGCTTCACCGTGCGGGACAATCCAGCCTGGGCATCGACCGCCAGCAGCACCGGATACAGACTAGTGAACCAGCCCACCGTACGACTCACGTTGAGATCACCCGCCGGACCCTGCTCGAAGCCCTGCCGTCCGTGCCCTTCCAGTTCCACCACCCACGCATCGCGCCCCAGTTCTTTTTCCAGCACTAGCAACAGGGCCGTTAGGAGTAGTTCACCACTGTTGGTGCCGTAGGCTTCGTTGGCCACCGATACGGTCTGGGTCTGCGATGGGGTTAGTTCAAAATGCACCTGAGCTACCGGCCCGGGAGCCAGTAAGTAGTCGGGCATTGGCGGCAAAGCTTGGGCCTGGCTGACCACCCCCCGCCAGTAGCCACGCTGGGTTTGCAGATAAGCACCCCCCGCCTGAGCCAGCAA
>NZ_JAFMYU010000051.1 GCF_017353255.1 Fibrella aquatilis
TCTGACCAAAGTCGGCGGGGAGAAGTTTGTGCTGGTCTTGAAGCCCACCAAGGAGTCGACCTACAAGAACATGGTTGACGTATTGGATGACATGGCCGTCATCAAGCTCAAGCGCTACGCGCTGGTTGATGAGTTGACCCCCGACGAAAAGACGTTGCTTAAAGACAAAGTTAAACTAGAGATATAAGCCATGGCAGAAACTCCAAATAATGCAACACTCGATGATATCGTGTTTGCAAACCGGAACAAGGCCTATGGTGCCTATGCGCTTCGGAAAGAATACCCACGTATTGTAACGCGGGCATTGATCATCGGCGCAGCACTGATGGGCCTTGCGTTGGTTGGCCCAACGCTGATCTCGGTGCTGACGCCGGAACAGAAGGAAGAGGCAATGGTAGAAGTGGATCTGATGAAGCTCCCACCACCGCCCATTGACCCAAACGAGCCACCACCACCGCCGCCGCCACCGGTCGAATTGCCGAAGGTGAACACGGTGAAATTCTTGCCGCCTGAAGTAAAGCCCGACGAGGAGGTGCCTGAAGAGACGCCACCACCCGCCGTGGAAGAACTAAAAGAAGCTGTTGCGGCCGAAAAGACGCAGGAAGGTGACCCTAACGCCGAAGAAGTAATTGCCGCACCCGAAGAATCGGCTGGCCCCACCAAGGCTGAAGTAGTGGTTGAAGCACCAGCTCCCAAAGACGACGAAGTCTTTACAGTAGTAGAGCAACAGCCTGAATTTCAGGGCGGTACCGCCGCCATGTATGCTTGGTTGGGTAAGAACATCAAGTACCCGGCTGCTGCTCAGCGGGCCAACATTTCGGGTAAGGTGTTTGTGAGCTTTACGGTAAACACGGACGGATCAATCACTGATGCACAGGTGCTGAAAGGCCTTGGTTTTGGTACTGACGAAGAGGCTATCCGGGTGGTAAAATCAATGCCACGCTGGAAGCCAGGCAAGCAGTCGGGCCGGTCGGTTCGGGTGAAGTACAACCTGCCGATTAGCTTCCAGTTGGAATAAGATGGATCGCGACGAAAATCGCATTGCCAGCCAGTTAACGCTTTATCTATCGGCGGTGGCGGCATTAGCATATCTGGGAGGAGGCATCGCACTGATGGCCTCCTCTCAGTCTTTCGGGATTGACATATTGGCCGGTCCGTTGCGGTATGCATTGGCTGTGTTGTTGATTATCTATGGAGCCTTCAGAGGCTACCGGGCCATACAACGGTTTCGCGAGCAGTGAGGTAGTCAACTCGCCTGCATTAATTTATGTGTTTTATTAAAGGCCTGTTTTTCAGCTGATTAACTAGTTGAAAAGCAGGCCTTCGTTTTATGGAATTGGGGCTGTGGTTGCATCAAACGAACAAACAAAACCCCTGAAACCATGGCAGCTATTGAACTAGGTGGGCCTGAAAAAAGCGGCAAAGTACGGTCTAAGAAAGCTTCAACGCGTGCCGACATGACGCCGATGGTAGACTTGGGCTTCCTGCTCATTACCTTCTTTATTCTGGCTACCACGCTGAGTAAACCGAAAGCAATGGTGCTGAATGTGCCAGATCGTAACGAAACGATTTTAACGCAACCTATTAG
>NZ_JAFMYU010000053.1 GCF_017353255.1 Fibrella aquatilis
TTCAAAGACGTAGTCACCCAAACCAGCCGTCAGCTGGTAGAAGCCCGCGTCGACGGTGGTGTTGTTCTCCCCTGAGGTCAGCGTCACACTACCCGAGCGGCCCGTGAGCAGATCAGCGTCCGAGTCCAGGGCCTTGTCCGTACCTGAGAGCGGCGTGGTGGTGCTGAAGTTGGCCGGTGGGGTGAAGCCCACTACGTAGCTGTTGCTGACGCCCGGCGTCAGACCCGTAAAGCTGTAGAGGCCCGACCCGTTGGTGGTGGTGGTGGCCACGGCCGAGCCATTGAGATAGAGCGTGACAAGTACACCTGGAATGGGGGTGTCACCCGCATTCTGCACACCGTCTTTGTTCTTGTCGTTAAAGACGTAGTCGCCAATTGAAGCAGGCTTGATGTAGCCAGCATCAAGCGTGGGGTTGAACTCACCTGCTGCCAGCGTTACTGACTGCGTTAAGCCCGTCACCACGTCGGCGTCGGAGTCTTTTGTATCATCACCCACGTTGGCCGAGGTCGAGCTAAACCCGGCTGGCTTTGTGAAGCCTACGGCGTAGGTGTTGCTATTACCAGGTGTCAGGCCCGTGAAGCTATAAGCACCCGTCGCATCCGTCGTTGTTGTGGCAACCGCTGAGCCGTTTTGGTACAAGGTCACCAGTACACCCGAGATTGGGGTATCACCCGCGTCCTGCGTACCGTTGGCGTTCTTGTCTTCAAAGACATAATCGCCCAGGCCAGCGGTTGGCTGGTAGAAACCCGCATCAACCGAGGTGTTATTTTCTCCTGAGGTCAGCGTCAACGTCTGGCTCAGACCCGTAATGGGGTCCGCATCAGAGTCCAGCCCGTCGAAACCAACATTGGCTGAGGTTGAACTAAATGAAGCCGGTTTAGCGAACTGTACCTGATAAACGTTGGCCGAACCAGGCGTCAGACCCGTGAACGAGTAAGCACCCATGGCATCGGTTGTCGTGGTAGCCACCGCCGAACCGTTTGAGTAAAGCGTGACCAGCACACCCGGAATCGGCGAGTCACCAGCATTCTGAATGCCATCGCGGTTCTTGTCATTAAAGACATAGTCACCCAGTGAGGCAGGCTTATAGAAACCAGCATCCACCGTGGGGTTGAACTCATTGGCC
>NZ_JAFMYU010000054.1 GCF_017353255.1 Fibrella aquatilis
GTTGATAAAAACCAGGTCGCCTTTGACGACGGCAAACACTTGATGCAACAGCTTGTTGATCACCGCCACCAGGGCCACCCGATGACACTTGCCCCGACGCCGTAGCCGCTCATACAACGCTCGGCAAGCCTGGTTATAACGCCGAGCCGAGCGAGCGGCCATGTAGAGCACCCCCCGCACGTAGCCCACCGAGGTGCCCACCAATTTCCCCCGACTCCGTACCGAACTGCCCGACTGGGCCTGCCGGGGGGCAATGCCTACGTACTTGACCACCGCCTTAGCCGACTCGAAGCCCACCAACCCGTTGGTGGCCACGCTCAGGGCCTGGGCCGAAGCGGGGCCAATGCCCACCACCCGCTGCATTCGGGCCTGGATAACGGCCAATTCTTGCCCCCCCAACAGATCCTGATCCGCCTCAAAGTCGGCGATCTGGGTGAGCAGGGTTTGGGCGATCAAGGCCTGGCTGGCCACAACGCGCTGGTCGCACCGGGGGTCATAGGCCAGGGCGTGAAGCCGGTTGGTGGCGGCCTGGTAAGCCACCCGCAACTGATGCAGATAGCGCTGACGCTGACGCAGTTGGTGCAGGCTTTCTGGGGCCAGGGGCGTGGGGGCGGGCTGGAGTTGCTGGCCGTAGTGAGTCAGCAAGATCGCATCGCGTCGATCCGACTTACTGATGGACTTGCGGGTTTTGGCAAAGCCGGCGCTTTGGGAGGCCTGTAGGGCCGTGAAGGCGATGCCTTCCAGGGCCAGCACCCAAGCCAAGCGGGCCGAGTAGGTGCCGGTGTGTTCGAAGATGACCTGGGTGTGGGGGGGCAGCGTGCTGGCCCAGGTCTCGATAGCGGCCACGTCATTGCCCAGTTGGTGGTAGTGGTCGGCGGTAGCCTGCTGGGTAGGGGGCAGTGCTGGTTGATTGATGTGGAGCGTATCTTTGCTCACATCGACGCCGATGTAATAAGGGATCTGGTTCATGGACAGCGTTGGTCAGTAAGCCCAAGTTGACTCCGGTACTCGACATGGTTGTAAGACGATCTTGCTGATCAGGGTACTGTCCGGGATGACGGAGTCTTGGGGGCGTGGGCTACCGGGCGTGACAACGATCTGGAGGATCAACCTGAGCTGG
>NZ_JAFMYU010000055.1 GCF_017353255.1 Fibrella aquatilis
TAACCAGCATCCACCGACGTGTTGTTCTCACCCGACGTGAGCGTCAACGTCTGTGTCAAGCCTGTAACGGGGTCGGCATCAGAATCTAAGCCGTCGAAACCAACGTTGGCCGACGTGCTGCTGAAGTTAGCAGGTGGCGTGAAGCCTACCTGATATACATTAGCCGCACCGGGCGTCAGACCCGTGAACGAATAGAGGCCCGACCCGTTGGTGGTGGTGGTGGCCACGGCCGACCCATTGAGGTAGAGCGTGACAAGTACACCTGGAATCGGCGAGTCACCTGAATTCTGAATGCCGTCTTTATTCGTATCATTAAATACATAATCACCAATCGAAGCGGGCTTGTAGAAACCGGCATCCACGGTTGGATTGAATTCGTTAGCACTCAGGCTGTAGGGACCCGTCAGACCCGTTACCGGATCCGCGTCTGAATCACCGGCATCACCCGCCGTGCTCGAGAGCACATTGGCTAGCGTGGGCATAAAGCCTGCTGGCTTACCAAAGCCGACTGTGTACGATACGCCTGGGGTCAAACCAGTGAACGAGTATAAGCCATTGGCATCTGTCGTGGTCGTACCCACGGCCGAACCGTTTGAGTACAAGCTCACCAGTACACCCGGAATCGGCACGTCGCCGGCATCCTGGATACCGTTAGCATTTTTGTCTTCAAAGACATAATCGCCCAAGCCAGCGGTTGGCTGGTAGAAACCCGCATCAACCGAGGTGTTATTTTCTCCTGAGGTCAGCGTCAACGTCTGGCTCAGACCCGTAATGGGGTCCGCATCAGAGTCCAGCCCGTCGAAACCAACGTTGGCGGAGGTGGCTTCCAGACCCGCAGGCTTGGCAAAACCAACCTGATAGACATTGGCCGCACCCGGTGTCAACCCCGTAAATGAGTAAAGACCCGTTGCATCGGTGGTCGTCGTGGCCACGGCACTACCGTTTTGGTAGAGCGTCACCAGCACACCCCTGATGGGCGTGTCGCTCGCGTTCTGGATACCATCGCGGTTCTTGTCATTAAAGACATAGTCACCCAGTGAGGCAGGCTTATAGAAACCAGCATCCACCGTGGGGTTGAACTCATTGGCT
>NZ_JAFMYU010000056.1 GCF_017353255.1 Fibrella aquatilis
TCATCAGCCGTTCCAGAACGGCACGGTGCTCCCCTAACTGGCTTAGAAAACCCAGCACCCCAGATCGAAAGGCTCCCAGCGTAGGATACCACGTGGAGTCAATCACCTTCTGCCGCATGAACTTCCACAACCGCTCGATGAGGTTGAGATTGGGCGAGTAAGTCGGCAAATGATGCAAGACGATAGGCTTGTCCAACAACCACGCGCGGACCTCTTTACTGACGTAGTAGCGTGCTGAATCACAGTACACATGGATCACACGAGCAGCCGAGCGATGGGCCAGCAACTTCGCCAGCAACTCAATGGTGGAAGCCGAGTTGATGGTCTTGCCCTCCCAACTCACCACGTCGCAAGGGTCTTGCGCATTGAGTACGGCATTGATGTTCAACCGGTAGCGGCAGCAGTTGCAGTCTACCGCCCGCACCACGCCTCGCTCGATCCAGCCGTAGGCGGGCCGGGTGTTGTGCTGGGGATGCACCGCATCAGCAAAGTAAACCACCTCATCCGCAGGCAGTTGAGCCATGTGTTGTTCCAGCTCAGCCACAAACCGGGTCTGTTGGCTGGGATCGGCTTTGGAAGAGACCAGCGTGGTTTTTTTGTAGCTGAAGCCCAGTCGGTTCAGCAACTTGACCACCGCTTGCGGGTGAAAGCGGATGCCCCACTGCTGGTGGATCCAATTGGCCACCATCGCTGCCGAGGTGAAGAAGCCCCGTCTTAGCTCGGCTTGCAACTGAGCTAGCTGCGAGGAGTCGAGTTGGCCCCACCAACCTCGGTAGGCCTCGCCCAGATAGTTCACCGAACCCAAGGCGCGAAAACTTTGGGCGTAGCGATAGACGGTGGTGTGGTCGATACCTAGCATCTGCTCAATCTGGTCAGGCTCGAAGCCCTGATCCAGTAGCAGGATGGTGGTAATCTTGACATAGTCCCGCTTGGCGGCTTCGGTTCGCTGAAGCTGCCGCAGGTGTTGGCGGGTCGTATCGTCAAGTTGAACCAACA
>NZ_JAFMYU010000057.1 GCF_017353255.1 Fibrella aquatilis
TTCAGCTATCGCTACGGGCACAGTGACTGTAAACCCAGCGGTGACGGCTACGGTAGCCAGCCAGACGATCTGCAACGGCCTCACCGCAACCCTGTCTGCTTCGGCTACGGGCGGCACGGGCATTACCTACGTATGGGCACCTGCTGGTACCGGCAACACCCAGAGCGTAACGGTATCGCCTTCTGCCACAACGAGTTACACCGTAACGGCTACGAATAGCAATGGCTGTTCAACTACGGCTACGGCTATTGTGACGGTGAACCCAGCGGTAACGGCGGTGATTGCAGCCAACCCCAGCACCACGATCTGCAACGGCACCTCAACCGCGCTAACGGCGTCGGCTACGGGCGGTACAGTCTTTACCTACGCTTGGTCTACGGGAGCTACCACGGCAACGATTCCAGCCTCGCCCACGGTGACGACAGTCTACACGGTGACGGCTACCAACGAATTTGGTTGCTCATCAACGGCCAGCACCACCATCACTGTCAACCCATCGGTAACCGCTACGCTCACCAGCAGCACCATTTGCTACGGCACGGTGGCTTCGCTGTCAGCTACGGGCGGCACCAGCTATGCGTTTAGCAATGGCGTGACCAATACCACGGGCGTCATCAGCGTAACGCCGTTGACCACCACGCCTTACACGGTGACGGTAACGAACGGCAACGGCTGTTCAGCTATTGCTACGGGCACAGTGACTGTAAACCCAGCGGTGACGGCTACGGTAGCCAACCAGACGATCTGTAATGGCACCACGGCTACCCTGTCGGCAACGGCTGCGGGTGGTACGGGCTTCACCTACGTATGGTCTCCTGCGGGCACGGGCAACACCCAGACTGTATCGGTATCGCCTTCTTTCACAACAAGTTATACTGTTACTGTAACCAACAGCGATGGTTGCTCGACCACGGCAACGGCCACTGTCACGGTGAACCCATCGGTTACGGCCACGCTC
>NZ_JAFMYU010000058.1 GCF_017353255.1 Fibrella aquatilis
GAGTTAACCTGACTCAAAGTCAACCACTCGAAGTGAATTATTCCAGAATGAAATTCTCATCCCCATTGGGATGATCTTTGTGATGATCCAGGTAGGTTTGAAGTAACGCCTCGGTGATATTGCCCACACTCCAGGCACCATACCCGATACCCCAAAAATGACCGCCCCAATACCGACGTTTCAGCTCAGGAAACTCCTGCAACAACAGTTTGGCACTCCGACCCTTCAACCTTCTGACTAGATCACTCACACTCAGCGAAGGCGGATAAGACACATGCAAATGAATATGATCCTTACTGACCACCCCCTTTAAAATCTGCACGTCCAGCACATTACAGGTTTGCCGAAGCAGGTCTCGGCAACGCAACTGGACATCACCCGTCAACACGTGGTAGCGATATTTAGTACTCCATACCAGGTGTACCTGTAGATTGTAAACTGAATGCGTGCCTGATCGTTGCTGCTTCATAGAGCAAAACTATCAGAAAGGAGTAGCAACTGAAGTCTTGCCCTAAAGGGCATAGCTAGAACTAGCGTACATGAAAAGTCTA
>NZ_JAFMYU010000059.1 GCF_017353255.1 Fibrella aquatilis
ACTACACCCACGCTGGTTGAGGGTGCCGACAGGCAGTTGAAGCTGTTGCGGGTGCGCACGCTGTAGCTGCCCGCCGCCGTGACGGTGATGCTGCGGGTGGTCTGCCCGCCCGTCCACTCGTAGGCCGCCTCCTGGCTGGCCGTGAGCGTGACCGACTCGTTGGCGCAGAACGTCGTCCGCCCACTGGCCGTCAGCTGGGGCGTGGCCGGCAGGGGGTTGACTGTCACGCCCACCCCCGAGGAGGCCGGGGAGGTACAGCCGTTATTATCAGTGACTTTCAGGGAGTAGGTCCCCGCCTGACCCACGGTGATCTTCTGACCTCGTTCGCCGTTGCTCCACTCATAGGCCGCCGCCGGGCTGCTGGCCAGCACCGTGTTGTCACCCTGGCAGAAGGTGGTGGCCTTCTCGGCGTTAATGCTTGGCGCAGCGGGCAG
>NZ_JAFMYU010000006.1 GCF_017353255.1 Fibrella aquatilis
TTATTCATTGCGGTCCGCCGCGCGGTGCATTGTACATTCATTAATCTCATCCGCTAACATCTCTGACCCCATGCCAACCTGGTTTATCGGCAAAATACGCTACCAACAAACAGATGATTCGGCCGCCGTCGACACGCAAAAAGACGGCTCGGCGGAAGCACCTAAACAAAAAACCGTCAACGAAACGTACCTCATCGACGCCGTTTCGTATACCGACGCGGAGGCCCGCCTCTACCGCATCGTGGCCGACAATACGCCCGATTTCGAGATCACAGCCATCCGCCCCATGCGCCTGAGCGACGTGTTTCACATTGAAGGCGGCGACAACTGGTACAAGTGCAAAACGTACTACATGACCGAAGACGACAAGGGCCGCCAGAAGAAGATCGTGAGCAACATGCTCATCAACGGGTCGAACCTCCGCGAAGCCCATCAGCGCCTCACTGATAACCTCAGCCAGATGCTGGTGCCCGTTGAAATTACCGACATCAACCTCACCCCGATTCTGGAAGTGGTGCCCTACGAAGCCCTTGGGCCAGAGCTACCCGCCAACCTGAAGCCCCTGGCCCAGGTACGCGCCGAAGCCGAAGCAGCAACCGCTTAACTTGTCTTCTTTTTACCAAAAAAACCCATTCCTGCGCAGGAATGGGTTTTTTTGGGTTTTTGCCTTCGTGCATGAGGCTGCCTCATGGTTGTAGCCTCACCCTGGCCTGTGTCTCCACAGGCCTACGCCGATGCTGGTACGCGATGGCTTACGCCAGAGCATGCCTGTGGAGACACAGGCCAGGGTGAGGGGCTTTTTTAGGTTTTTACCTTTACATATAGGGCTTCGTGCTCTGGGTTGCTGACTCACCTCCTTCACGGTCGTAACCACGACAATTGCTGAGCCAACTCGGCAACCGTAGCCACAGGATCTACCACATTATGAACCACGGCCCGACGTTGGTAGAACAGCAGCGTGGTACTGACCGCCGGGTTAATGTTATACAGAAAAGCGCTTCCCCGGTGCACGGGCGACGGCACATAGAGCACGGCCACGTGATGCAGGTTGTTGCGTTGCGCAAAATCCTCAAGTTGGCGTTGCACCTGCCCGGCTGGTGCCTGCGCTGGATTGGTGTAGATCACAAATACCCGCGCGAGCTTTACCGAAGGCCGAGCCACCGCCTGTTCCCAAAATTGAACCAGCCGCCGAAGGGTATCGGAGTCGATAGACCGCGTCCAGATCATCACGCCCTGCCCCTGACCGTAGGCACACATGGGGCAGGTACGCTTACCCCGGTCGGCACCCCAGACATGATACGGGTCGAAGGCGGGGCAGGCATCTCCCACCCGCAGGCCAGATTGCCTGCCTTCCCGGTCGTATTGTGGCAGGAGACGTATGGTCCGTTCGCCAACGAGTGTGCTACCCCGCTTTGTCAGTCTGATGCCCTCGGTACGCAGAAACCCCTCCTGCTCTTCGACCTTGCTCCAGTATGATTCCGTCAGCCTGGGATCATGGGCAAAGACAAAATCGCTGAGGTAGTAACAACTACGCTGGGAAGGAGCCTTCACCCAGAAATGGATATGGGCCGGGATCCGCTCGTTAGGGTAGGCACCAGGCAAAATAGTGTTGATCTGGTAGCGCCCCTGTTCATCGGTTTTGAGCCAGCCCCGGCAGTAGCCATGCCACCAGGCGTGTGAACTGCGAGGCTCTGTACCCAGCTTGGCATACCGCCCGGCAGCGTTGGTGTGGTAGAAATACATCAGCACGTTCCGGGCCGGGGTGCGCCCGTCAGACTCGTAGACGATGCCCGACAGTTGCAGCCGCTGCCCGGTGGCCGTGTCGGGAGCCAGACGCGTTTGCCAGTGGGTGGGGCGCTGTTCGTCAAAGACGCAACAGTCGCAGGTGGGCGGTTCGGCGGTGGCTGTATTGGTCGGCTGTTGAGCGATGGTGGGCACTGAAACGGCCAACCAGAACCAGCAGGTAACTAAAGACGCAGGATGCATAGCTTGAGCTTTTGGGCAAAGCAAAACCGCGCCAGACCGCGGGCCAACTAAACTAGACCAACGCCAGCGAAAGTAGATAAGCTGAGCACCGGCTGTTGGTCGATCTTATGGCCCGTTTATCGAAAAGGGCGGAAAATCAGTTGTGCGCTGATTAGCTTTATACGGACTTCCAATAGCCGCCATGCTCACGTTCGCCCGCCAATTACGTCGCCGCAACCACTATTCGCTAATATTTTGGGTGGCCATCACGCTCGTCTTCCTCTACGAACGGACTTACCTAATTCAGAAAGCCGGGTTACCGCACTTCATCGAATGCCTGGTGGTTCGGGTCGGGCTGTTGGTGGTGCTGTGCCAGTTCCACCTGCGGGTGCTGCTTCCCCGTTTCTACCAGAAAAAGGCCTATTGGACCTGTGGAGGGCTACTTTGTTTGTCGATAGGCGGCTACCTCACCGCGCAAGGACTGTATGACCGATACCTCTTCGGCTACGTCATTGGCGATCAGCACCGGCAGGGCTTGTTTCAAAACCTGCCCTACAACCTGCTCACCACCACCTGGTACTTACTGCTAACCAGTCTTATTGGCGAAACCAAGACTACCGATTCGCCATCTGAAGTAGAACCTACTACCTTGACTGACAACGAGTTGCTAATTAAAACCGGCACGCAGTGGGTGCGCCTGCCCATCGACAGCATCAGCTACGCCCAGGGACTGAAAGATTACACCATGCTCTACACCGACACCGGCAAACACATTGTGAAGGGTTCGGTAGGTAAACTGATTGGGCCGTTTCCGCCCGATCAGTTTGTTCGTATTCATAAGTCTTATTGGGTGGCCTGGCAACAGGTACGTTCGGTGTCGGCAACGAGTGTTACCCTGCCCGCGCACACATTGCCACTAGGCCGTACCTACGCTGCTGCCGTGCTTGGTCGGTGGCAGCAGCAGACTACTTCACTTCGTGAAACACCAGCACCGGCACCTCGGCCGAGGCCAGCAGCTTCTCGGTAGGGTCGGTGCCCATGAGCCCCCCCAGGAAGCCCGTTTCTTTCCGCTGAATGACGAAAATATCGGGATGAGTTCCGTCGATTTGGTCGGGCGAAATCACGGTCAGGTGCGCGTCGAAGCCGTCGATGAGGGGCTTGGTCTGGTCGGTAGCCATTTGTTGGGTAATGCCCTGCTGCAATACGTAAGCAACAGACGTAATCTGTACCGGGGCGGCGTCTTCGCGCTGACCGATGAACAATACAGGGCAAGGTGCCTGACGGGCCACGTCGGTGGCGGCGCTGCCAATGAGCCGGTCGAAAAAGCCCGTGGCAGGGGTGCGGTGCGTAATAAGCAGGTCGGGCGCGTAGGTGCGGGCGGCATCCACGATTTCGTCTTCCACCGACCCTACCCGCCATTCACCCACGGCCTCGAGGCCCTGCGCCCGCAGTTGCTCCACCATGTTGGTCAGGTGCTGCTGACTGATAGTTTCGAGGTCCATGGCGGCCACCGTGCCAATGCCGGGGTCGTTGAAGGTAGGCAGCGTGGCGTCGGCCACCACAGGCTGGTACACGTGTAGCACAATCACGCGGGCATCGTCGTAGGCCTGCGCCATCAGGCGCAGGTAGTTGATCGTGCCCGGCGAATGGGCCAGAAAATCGGTTGGGAAAAGGATCGTTTTCATGTAGTATCAAACTCACTAACCGGCCCGATGGTTGCGAACCGACCTTCGAAAGCGCTGTTTCGGCTGGCACGTAAGTTGATATACCTTGCCCGATAACCCATCACCCCCATGAAATCGAACGTTGCTACCTATGGCCTGGCGCTACTGGCCCTGCTGGTCACCGGCCTGGTGTATATCAACAGCCTGCACAACGGCATCACCAACTGGGACGACCCCGATTACCTCACCAACAACCCCCTACTCGACTGGCACAAAACGCCCCTGCGAGCCTACTTCACTACGGTTATTTCGGGCAACCGCCACCCGCTCACCACGCTCTCGCTCAGTTTCGACTATGCGCTGGGTGGCGGCAAACCGGCGCAGGTTCACCTGACCAATCTGCTGCTGCACCTGCTCAACGTGGGGCTGGTGTTTGCAGTATGCTGGCAATGGTCGGGCGGGAGCAGGCTGGTGGCGTTTTTGGTGGCGCTGTGGTTTGGCATTCACCCCATGCACGTAGAATCGGTGGCCTGGATTTCGGCGCGGAAAGACGTGCTCTACACCCTCTTTTTCCTGCTGTCGCTCCTTTGCTACTGGCGGTTTCTGAACAGCCGGGCGTGGGGTTACCTGCTGCTGAGTTTGCTGGCTGGTGTACTGGCCAACCTGGCCAAACCGGCGGCGGTTATCCTGCCCGTGGTGCTGGTACTCGTTACGCTTTGGCACGATAATAAATTGACTATCAACCGCTTATTACCCATACTACCCTTCTTTATTGTGGCCGCTATCATGGGCTGGCTCACACTGGCCTCGCAGGCCTCGGCGGCGGCTATCAACGAAAACTACAGTCTCTGGGAACGCATTCAGCTGGGAGGCTATGCCCTAGTCAACTATGTCATCAAAGCCGTTTGGCCGGTGGGGTTGTCGGCGCTATATGGCCGTCCGGGCTATGGCGCGGTGTTTCCCTGGTTCTTCCTGGCGGCCACGGTCATAAGCGTACTGGGGCTTGGTTTGCTGGGGTGGCTGTATATCTGGCAGGCGCGTTCGGCTCCCAGAAGCGCGGCAGCATTATGGTTTTTTGGCGGCGCGTTTTTCGTCGCTAACCTGGCCCTGACGCTTCAGATTATCAAGGCCGTGGGCAGTGCCGCCTACGCTGACCGCTATACGTACGTGGCCTATATCGGGCTGTTTTTTGCCGTGGCTATGACCATTCAGCGCCTCGAACGCCCGGCCCTACGCAGGGCGGCCCTGGGTGTGGCAACGGTGTTTTCGGTGGCCTGCGCCGTGCTGAGTTTTAACCGGGTGAGCATCTGGAAAAGCCCCGAAACGCTCTGGACCGACGTACTGAAAACGCAACCCTTTTCGGCCACCGCCTACAGCAATCGCGGTCTGTATTACGAACAAAACGACCGCCTCGACGAGGCTCTGGCCGATTACAGCATGGCCGTAGCCAACGATCCGCGCATTGTTTTCCGCGCCAACCGGGCTTATCTCCTGTCCAAAATGAACCGCCCCGATGAGGCCCTCGCCGATGCCGATTTTCTGCTACGCGACAACCCCAACAACGCCCTGGCGCTGACCATCAAGGGCACGGCCTTGGTGGGCAAAAACCAGCCCGCCGCCGCCATTCCGCTGCTGACGCGCTCCCTCAGCCTCGATTCGACATACCTGAACACCTGGGTAAACCTGGGGTCGGCCTATTTCACCAATAAGCAGTATCCCGAAGCCATCCGCCATTACCAGAAAGCAGGCCTGCTAGACGGGCAGAACCCGGTGTTGTGGGCGAACCTGGGGGCGGCGTTTTTGCAAAACAAACAGTATCACGATGCCATCGCCGCCTGTCAGCGGGCCATCGACCTGAACCCCGCCAACGGACAGGCGCAACTCTACGCCTGCTATGCTTACCAGAAATCAGGCCAGCTAGCCGAAGCCAAAGCCAGCGCCCAGCAAGCCCAGAAGTTGGGGCAAACCGTAGATGCCGGTATGCTGCGCGCCATTGGGTTGTAGGGCCGCGCGTCAGCAACCTACCTCCCCCCTACCGCTACCTACCAGTTGCAGCCATGGCCTTGCGCAACGTCTCTTTGTTCATGAAAATCTGGTTCAGGCTGGCGGGGAGCCGGGTGTTACCTACCAGGTTAACCGATTGCAGGTTGGGCGCTTCTAAAAGGGCCTCCGGCAGCGTGCGGAGGTTGTTTTCGTCCAGGTATAAGCTACTGAACAACACCGTTTTCCAGTCGATATCGGCCAGTTGGTCAATGCCACAGTGAAGCATACTGAGCCGGTTTAACTTGGGTAGCCGGGCCGTTTTGCGGATCGCGTCGGTACCGTCGAAGGCCTGCTGATTCTCGATTCGTACGTCGGTCAGGGCGCTACAAAAACCAATGCTGTCGGGTAGGAATTCCATGGCCCCAAACGGCTGGCTGGCATCCGGGGCCGCTTCTCCGTCTACGGTCAGTTTAGTTAGTTTGGTCAGTCGGCCCAGGCTGTTGGGCAGGCCCAACAGCTTCCGACTGCGCACCGTTAGCTCGCGGAGGCTGGTCAGGCGGCTCAGTTCGGTGGGGAGCACCAATAGTTGCGGCATCTGGAGCGTTAGTTCTTCCAAGCTGGTCAGACTCGTCAGGCCGTCGGGTAGCGCCCGAAGTTGCGGCAGGGTGAGACTAAGCACCGTCAGCTTTTTCAGAGCCGACAAACTACCCGGCAGCACCGCCAGCGAACTGTCTGTCAGCACCAGCCGGTCCAGGTTTTGGCAGTTGCCCAGTTCAACTGGCAGCACCGAAAGATGCCCACCGGAACTAATCAGGTTACGCAGGTTTGTCAGCTGGCCAATAGATGCTGGCAACGCCCCCAGCCGGGTGTCGCGCAGGCTGAGCGTCTGGAGCGAATCAAGTTTGCCCAGGGTTTCGGGCAGGGCCGTCAGTGGGTTGTTATCCAGCGTCAGCGACAGCAAGTTTCGGCAACGGGCCAGTTGGGCGGGGAGCATGATCAACTGATTACTCGATAGAAACAGGTGTTGCAACCGGGCCAGTTGACCAATGCCATCGGGTAGGCTAACTAGTTGATTATCATAGAGAGCCAGGCTTTCCAGCAACGTCAGTTGCAGTACCGATGGGGGCAGGCTAACCAGTTGATTATTACCCAGATTCAACGTCTTCAACGCCCGCAGGTTGCCCAGTTCGGCGGGCAGGCTGGCCAGTTTGTTGTGGTACAAATTCAAGGCCGTCAGCGACGTCATGGCCCCAATACCCGGCGGCAGGCTACTTAGTTGCGCATCGGGAATGCTCAATTCGCGCAGGTTGGGCAGGGTGGTAAACTGGTCAGGAAACACCCCCAGCGAGTCAGACTGGTCAATGGAAATGGTTTCGAGTTGGGTGAGCTTCGCCAGCGGCCGGTGCGACGGCGGAAACCGGCAGCCCGTGAGGTTCAGCACCCGTAGGTCCGGGTTGTCGGCCATCCAGTCGAGGGTAGGGAGCAGAGCGTTTTCCAGGATCACCGATTTCAGCGACGACACCCCCACCAGCACCGAATCGACGGGAAAGTTAGTCCCGGCAATGAAGTGCAGTTCCAGCGTATCGAGTGCCCGAAGGTTAGCCAGTCTGAAACCACCCAGTTCGGTATCGGTAAAACCAAAGCGCAGTTCCAACCGACGGAGTTTGGGCAACTGGTTTAGGGCTTTGGTCAGTTTAGGCCCGCTGCCGGTGTTGGTCATGTAGAGCGAAGTGAGTTGGGTTAGCCCCGCAAACGCTGTGTCAAGGTTAGCCACCCCACCGGCGTTGCTCAGTTGCAACGTCTGTAGCTGGGTCAGTTGGCTTAGTTCAGCAGGCAGGCGAAAAGGTTTATCGGGCGCGTTAACCCCGTTGATTGTTAGCTTTTTCAACGCCGGACATTGCTTCAGCAGCCAGATCGACATGGTCAGCTCATTGCCGGGACCGAAAAAACTCGCCGACTCTACCGAGGTGAGTTGCCTGGTGCGTTGCTCAGTCAGTTTGGGCAGTGACGGCTGCGGCTTGGTCAAATCAATCCGGGGCGAACTGAGGGAAATATGCCGCAACGTGGTCCAGTTGGCCAAGGCATCAAGCAGCGAGTCGAGCGTACCGGCAGGAAGGGTGTTTGGCAGCGCCAGAACCATCATCTGTACGTTCTTGACCTTTCGCAGACTAGCCCAGTCGGAACGTTGGGTGGCAGAGTCCATGTTGATAATCAGCGAGATAGGACGCTTGCTTTGGGCGCTACGCTCGGCCAGGTCAGCCCAGGTGGTGTACTGCTTAAGGTACTCTTCGTCGCTGGCCGTGAAATAATTGATAGAACCGCCGGGACCCATCTTCGGAAAAAAACGGACCATCTCCCCGTCCGCATCACGAACCACCGCCCGACGTTGAGCAAAGCCGCAAAGCGAGAAGAGGCAACAGAGCAGGATAACTAATCGAGGCATAGCGCGAGGATGATGTTGTATTTTTGACCGAAAATTTCTGTGGCCCATGCCGCAATTTATCTCCGATTACGCACAATGAGTAACCTTCTGGACGAAACCCCTACCCCCGCCCAACAGGGGTTTTTCTTTCCCGCCGAATGGCACCCCCACGCCGCCACCTGGCTTTCCTGGCCCCATACCGAAGCGTCGTGGAGCAAAGAGCGCCTTGAGCGTATGATGCCTGCTTACCTGGATTTCATAAAAGCGATCTCCGACAGTGAGCCGGTTTGCATCAACGCGCACAACGAGTTGATTATGCAACAGGCCCGAATGCGCCTGCTTATGGCCGGGGCCAACATAGACCGTATTACACTATTACCCTTTCCCACCAACGACTCGTGGTGCCGCGACCACGGCCCGGCATTTCTGATTAACCCGGCCAAAAAAGAGCGTATGATCGTGAACTGGGGATACAACGCCTGGGGGGGCAAATACCCGCCCTACGACAAAGACGATCTTATTCCTACCGCCATGGCCCACTACCGTCACCTGGACTACGTTACGCCGGGCATCATCATGGAAGGTGGTTCCGTAGAGTTCAACGGGGCGGGTACAGTGCTCACCAGCAGGGCGTGTTTGCTGAACAAAAACCGGAATCCCAACCTGTCGCAGGCCCAAATTGAAGGCTACCTCCGCGACTATTACGGGGTGCAGCAGGTGCTGTGGGTGGAAGACGGCATCGTGGGCGACGACACCGACGGGCATATTGACGATACGGTGCGGTTTGTGAACGAAGACACGGTGCTGGCCGCCATTGAACATAACCCCGCCGACGCGAACTACGCACCCTTGCAGGAGATCCACCACGAGCTTCGGCAGATGACCTTACTCAACGGCAAGCCGCTCAACATCGTCGAGTTACCCATGCCCACGCCCGTAGAAAGCGACGGCCAGCGCCTGCCCGCCTCTTACGCTAACTTCCTGATTACCAACAAGTCGGTCATCGTACCCACGTTCCGCTGCGCCAACGACCAGCCCGCCCTCGACATCATCGCGGGCTGCTTCCCCACCCGCCAAATCATCGGCATCGACTCCACCGAAATTGTCTGGGGCCTGGGAAGTTTCCACTGCCTCAGCCAGCAAGAGCCAACGGTTTAGTTTGTAGTTTGTGGTTTGTAGTTGGCTTGCGCAGGAGCAGTACGCTGGCGCAAGCCAACTACAAACCACAAACTAAATTACTCGAGGTTGTTTGGCTTTATCTGAGTGGCCTCGTTTAAGAGTTCGTCAATCATCAGCACGTCAGTCAAATCTTTGGGTCGCCGTGCCAGGATTTTCAATTCTCGCAGATCATTGATGTGTAAAAAATAGACGCGTGGGCCACGTGATGTTTCGAATGGTTTAGCCCGCGCTCTGCACTGTTCATAGTCAAATTTACTATGTACCTGGGTGAGGACATCCAAGGGCACATCGTGTATTCTAATAATCTGAGGCTGAGTAAAATCGGCAACTCTCATATCAGCAATATCTTCGTCATCATAGCCAAACGCCCTTAACGTAGCTACAAACCGATCACGATTTTCATTGGTTGGTTTCAGCCATATATCCACATCCTGCGTCATCCGCACCCCTCCATTCAAAATCAGAGCTAGTCCTCCAATCAGAATATAGTCTAAGTTGTGAGCATCAGCCCGCTCAACAAAGTCTAAAAATTCCCTATTATCTACATCCATGATGGGCGTGATATGGTGATTCTTTTGGGCTCTTCAGGAAAAGGTCCTATCAGCCCGACATATAATCGACGCATTTTCAGGAAAGCCTTCCAGCGTTGCTCTGGGGACATAAGCAGGTTTTCCCGGACTAATTCCCGGTTAGGCTCACCCATGTCTGTGTAAAATGAAATTTTCCTGCTCATCTTTTAAGTAATGTTTAAAGTTTACTGTTTGCTGTCTTCTATTGCTTACGCCAGCAGGCCCCCTTTAGGCGGTCCGACGGGTCGGCGGGGGTGGTCCCGCGTCCGGGTTATTCTGAGGCAAGCAACAGAATACAGTAAACTGTAAACTCCTTAAAGCGGCCCCGTAACCAACTCACCCTCAGTAGGTACGTCCTTTTTGTTGTCGGTGAAGAAGAACACGAAGAGCAGCAGCACCACCCCGGCAATGACGGCGGGGACGGTCCAAAACTTGAGGTAGTCGATACCCGTGTCTGTCTTTGCCCAGTCTTTCACCGCCCCTGACAAATACGAGCCAATGCTCATACCGATGCCGTAGGTAGCCAGCGAAATCAACCCCTGCGCCGACGACCGGATGTCGTCGCCCGCCTTATTGTCGGTATAGATCTGGCCCGTCACGAAGAAGAAATCGTAGCACACTCCGTGCAGGATAATAGCCAGGTAGAACATCCAGACGCCCGCCTCGGCATTGCCGAAACCAAAGAACAGGAACCGGGCGATCCAGGCAATGAGTCCCACAATCAGCATTTTCTTTACCCCTAATCGGCTGAAGGCCAGCGGAATAAGCAGCATAAATCCTACTTCCGACACCTGCCCCAGCGACATCACGTTCTCCACATTTTTCAGGCCCGAATCGGTCAGGGCGGGGTTGGCCATAGCGTAGTAGAACGAGAGCGGAATGCAGATCAGCACCGACGAAATAAAGAAGATCGTGAACGACCGGTCTTTGAAGAGTTTAAACGCGTTGAATCCCAGAATCTGCCCTAGCGAGGTGCTCTGGGTAGCCTTGGGTGGGGTATTGGGCAGAAAAAATGCGAACACACCAAACGCCAGCGAGGTGTACATCGACAGCTTGAAGATCTCGACCTTATCACCGAAACCGTAATAGCCAATGATGTTGGTCACGGCAATCCAGGCCAGCGTACCCAGCACCCGGATGCCCGGAAACTCTTTTTCGGGGCTGCTCATCTGCTGCATCGCAATAGACGAAGTCAGGGCCAGCGTGGGGGCAAAGGTGAGGCAGTAGATCAGCAGAATCCAGAAAAACTGGTCGGCGTCGCGCACGTCGATGAGGAAATAGAGCACGGCGGCACCCAGCAGGTTGAGTACGCCCAGCACCCGTTGGGCGGCAAAATACCGGTCGGCAATCATGCCCACGAAGAAGGGCGCAGCCAGCATAGCGAGCGAAAACGTGGCAAAAGCAGCTCCCTGCTGCACGCCGGTGGCCCCCATCGTTTTCTCCATGTATTTGGTAACCTGACCATACCAGGCCCCCCACATGAAAAACTGGAGGAACATCATGGCCGACAATTGAAGGCGGGTCGTGATCGACATGCGTGTGTTGATTTAGGCGTTTATGAATTTGGCAATGGCGAATGTACTATTGGTCATTGACCGAAGCTACTCCATAAAGCACAATGCTAACCGCTATCTCCTAAAACGCGTCACCCCAGCCCAGGAAGTCTGCTTCCTGGGCTGGGGTGAGCCAATCTATGCCAACAGCTGCCGCTATGCCCGGCTGGTGTTGCCCTTTATAAGTGCCGCAATACCCAAAATAACCACCGCCCCAACAAAAGAAGTCAGAATGGCGTCTATCAGGCTGGTAGATTTGCCAAATACAAATCCGCCGACAATACCACCGGCAATGCCGAGCAGAATTTCGACCAAAAGAGAAAAGGAGAACCGCTTGAAAACAAGGTCGGCTAACCAGCCGGCTACTGCGCCGACGAGAATGGACGTTAAGATACCCATGACAGTTTTTCGTTTATGTTGAGTTGTTGTTAAAAACAAATTTACAACTAGTAATAGGGGGCTTTGTTCGTGACCCGAACGTTGCCCAATGCCATTGTGTTAGCAATAGCAACGATAAATAACTAATCTACCAACTCACTGGTACATGCGTCCGAAATTGGACTATTACGCGTCAGCAACGGTTAATTTTAACGCTTCCCACTGCGTGTATTACTCAAATATGTAGCACATTTGTACCCCTTAATCCATCTCGTCTTTCCAAATTCGCATTCATTCCCGGAATGAGTCTATTCTGAAAAAAGAGTTTGGCCGAACCAACTTCTTGTACTTAATTTAGACTTTGAACCGAGAGCTAAAAGCCACTTTGCACAACTTTTGCTGACTTGTCATCAATATGAAAAAATTGCAATGCCCCCGTTTTGAGTTGGGCGAAACCCTCACCCACGAGCAGAAAGCATTCTTTGATAAGCATGGTATTATCGTTTTCCCAAATTTCATAAAGCGCGACACCGTTACGCTTTTTTTAAGTGAACTAGCCCGCATCGAGCAGGAATGGATTACCGAAGGACGCGATAAAGTAAATGGCGTACCCTTGAAATTCGGCCGTGATGAGGCCAACAATAAAGTCATTCAGCGTTCGTGCTTCCTGTCGCATTACAGCGATGTGTTGCACGAGTTCCTACAAGACCCTCGCCTACAGGTCATCACCGACTTGCTTCAGCCCTACGAAGGCCGCATGGGCGAGAACGAAAAAGACGGGCTGGTGCTCAACAATTACGTACGCACCCCAACCAGTCAATACTCGCAAATGGGTTGGCATACCGATAGCCCCCGCGACATCTTCCTGGGTCAGCGGATCATGCCAATGCTCAACGTGGGTATTCACCTCGACGATTGCCCTATGGAAAACGGCGGTTTGCGCGTGTTGCCCGGCACCCACAAGCAAAGCACCTTCCGCATGTTATTTGGCAAGAAATACTTTGTCGATAATAACCCCGATCCGCGCGAGGTAGGCCTCGATATTCAGGCCGGTGACCTTACCGTACACGATGGCCGTATCTGGCACCGCGTACAGCAGTCGCCGCACATCGGCGAAGCCAGCCGCCGTCGTGTGATGTATGTACCCGTGGTAACGGGCAAATACAAGCCCAAGAACGAGTTCAGCAAAACCCCGTTCTACCACCGCTTTATTCAGAAAGTAAACATCTAATAGAAGTTTAAAGCCTAAACGTCTAAGGTCTAAAGTTCCATAGTCGAAGAAGCCTGGCCATTGGCAGCGCAACTTTAGACATCGAACTTCAGACTTTAGACTTTTTTTATGACCTACGCACTCATCACCGGGGCCAGTCGGGGTATTGGTCAGGCCATTGCCACCGAACTGGCCAGCCGGAAGTACAACCTGCTGCTGGTAGCACGTTCGGGCGAAACGCTCCAGACAATTGCCGCCGACCTTGGCCGCCAATATGGCGTTTCGGTGCAGACCCTGGCCCTAAACCTCGCCACTCCTGAAGCCCCCCAGCAGGTGTTCGACTGGTGCCAGACCAACAACTATGCGGTTTCTATCCTGGTCAACAATGCCGGCTATGGCCTCAGCGGGCAGTTTGAGCAGTATTCGCTGACCGAGAATCTGGCCATGATGCAGGTGAACATGACCACGCTGGTAGCTTTAACGCAGTTGTTTTTACCCCAGCTTCGGCAACAGGCCAAAGCATATATCCTCAACATTGCTTCGTCAACAGCTTACCAGGCGCTGCCCGGCATGAGCCTCTATGCCGCCACCAAAGTGTTTGTGCTCAACTTCAGCCGGGGTCTGCACCACGAACTGGCGGGTTCGAGCGTGAGTGTGACCAGCATCAGTCCCGGTGCCACCGACACGGGCTTCAACGACCGGGCGCAGATTAACCAGAAAGCCCGCGAAGCCGCCAAAAAGATTACGATGACACCCGAAGCCGTTGCTAAACAGTCGGTTGCAGGTATGTTTGCCGGAAAAGCCGAGGTCATCACCGGTGCCATTAATAAGGCCGGGGCCTTTGCCGCCTGGCTCCTACCCAAAAGCTTCATCGAAAAAACAGCATACAAAATTTATAAGTAATCATTGGTCATTCGCTGCGCCCCCCATGAAAAAAACCTTACTCCTCCTGCTCCTGCCCGCGTTGTGCCATGCGCAGGCCCCTATGCTGCTAAGCGAAGCCGCACCGGCTTCAGTGAGTGTCAGCGCAGATCGACTTACCCGCATCGACCGGGTATTGCAGGAGTACGTTGACCAGGGCAAGCAGGCGGGCATTATTGCCCTGGTGGTTCGCAATGGCAAGATCGTGTACCACAAAGCGTTTGGTATGGATAATCCCGCCGCCAAAACGCCCCTGAAACGCGACGCCATTTTCAGGATTGCCTCACAGACAAAAGCCATTACCACCGTGGCGGCTATGATGCTCTTTGAAGAAGGCCGATTTCTGCTCGATGAGCCTGTTTCCAAATACATACCGGCATTCAAGAACCCTACGGTGCTTTCTACATTCAACGAGGCCGATTCAAGCTACACCACCAAACCGGCCAGCCGGGAGATCACCATTCGGCAGTTAATGACCCATACGTCGGGTATAAGCTACACCTCCATTGGCACCAAAGAAGCCAACGCCATCTACGCCAAGGCGGGTATTCCGAGTGGCATTGGTACGCCCATGAATAGCCTCTCGGTGAGTATTCCGGCGCTGGCCAAACTACCCCTGATGCACAACCCCGGCGAAAAATGGACCTACAGCCTGAGTACCGACGTGCTGGGCTATCTGGTAGAAGTGGTATCGGGCCAACCGCTCGACCAGTTTTTTCGCACCCGCATTTTCGAGCCGCTGGGCATGAACGACACATACTTCTACCTGCCCGCCGCCAAGCAAAATCGCCTGGCTACGCTCTTCACCGAAAATCAGGCAAAGCAGGTAATTCCCTCTCCCATACAGGGTGGCGTGTCGCCAGACTACCCCAAGCAGGCGGGCACCTACTTTTCGGGCGGTGCGGGCTTGTCGTCAACGGCAGTAGACTATGCCATGTTCCTGCAAATGGTGCTCAACGGCGGCACGTATAACGGTAAGCAACTCTTGGGGCCTGCCACCGTGCGGCTGATGCTGCAAAACCAGATTGGAGCGCTCAACGTAGGCGATAGCAAATTTGGACTCGGCTTTGGCATTGCCACGCCGGCCTCGGCCGCCCGGTTGCCCGTGTCAGTAGGATCCTTTAGCTGGGGTGGCTTCTTCGGCACCGACTATTGGGCCGACCCGCAGCAGGGCATCATTGGCATGGTAATCACCCAGAAAGTGCCCAACTCCTACGGCGACCTCAACGACAAATTCAAAGTGCTGGTCTATCAGGCCTTGACAGGATTGAAGTAAGGGTCACACAGAGGCATGGAGGACACATGAAGCGCATAGAGATTTTTTATTGATACAGCCTCTGTGCGCTTCATGTGTCCTCTATGCCTCTGTGTGACCTTTACCTTTCCCCGTTAATTTTTCCTAATTCACCAGACGGTTGCCCGGCGAAAACCGTTTGGTTTACAGAGAAGGTTTATTTTTGTTCAATGGCGCGTAAAAAGAAGAATGTCGGAGCCTACCCCACCGGGCGAATTTTGTTTAGCCTGACGCTGGCGTTACTGCTCATCGGCGCGTGCGGGTTGCTGGCCATCCAGTCGAAACGGTTGGTGACGCAGGTGCGTGAAAGCAACGAGGTACGGGCGTTTCTGGATAATGACCTCGACTCGACCAGCCGACTGGCCCTGGCAGCTGCCATTGCCAAAGAGCCTTTTGTGCTGACCAACAACGCCGCCTCGGTGCGGTACGTCTCGAAAGACGATGCCGCCAAGGAGTTCATTGCTGAAACCAAAGAAGACTTCACCCGCTTTCTGAACGACAATCCCCTTCACGCCAGCTATCGCATCCGCCTGCGGGAGAGCTACTTCGCCGAAGAGAAACTGAAAGAAGTAAAAGCAGCTTTAGAAAAGATGGACGGTGTTTTTGAGGTGGTTTACCCGGAAAATATGGTCGATAACATTAACCGTAACATCACAAAAATTTATGCCGTGATGGCCGGTTTTGCGCTGGTGTTGTTAATCATCATTATTGTGTTGATGAACAATACCATTCGGCTGGCGCTGTATTCGCAGCGGCTGCTGATTCGGAGTATGCAACTGGTGGGGGCCACCAACGGATTTATTACCAAACCGTTTCTGATGCGGGGCCTCACCCAGGGTTTGGTGGCGGGCCTTATTTCGGCAACGGTGCTGTGTATTGGCTGGTACGCCGCCATCTACAGCCTGCCCGAACTGACCACCCTTACCGACCCGTTGCAACTGCTGGTGCTGGCCGGGGGGTTGATAGTGCTGGGCATGTTTATTGGCTTGCTGAGTACGCTTCAGGCCGTAAATCGATATTTGGGCCTGACCCTAAACGAATTATACTAATTAACACTGATTATGGAAGCCACACGAGTAAGTCCACCCAAGCGGGGCGCGGTAAAGCCCGAATTTCAGACGGCCATCCCCACGCGTAATGCGCCCTCAGTGCCCACGGCCATGATGCCGTTTGGCAAAGTAAACTACCAGCTCATGGTTGCCGGTATTGCCGTGCTGCTGGTCGGCTTTTTCATCATGAGCCTCGACAGTGAAGAGTTTGGTTTTGGCTTTCTGGGCCTCACGCTGGGTCCCGTGGTGGTTATGACCGGTTTCATCATCGAGCTGTTTGCCATCCTGAAAAAACCAGTCACTACCGAGTTATAGGCTGCTAGCCTAACTACCTGATCGCCACATGGTCTGAACAGCGTTGATGCTCGTTTGGCCCGTGTGGCGATTTTTTATAGGTAGCCGCGCCGTTGCATTGTAGCTTTGTGGCCTGTTTGAACGTGTCACTGCTACCCCTCTTATGAGTCTGTTTCATGCCATTATCCTGGCCATTATTGAAGGCCTGACCGAGTTTTTGCCCGTTTCGTCTACCGGCCACATGATCATCTACTCGTCGTTGGCGGGCATCAGTGGCAACGAATTCACCAAGCTCTACACCGTCGACATTCAGTTTGGCTGTATCCTCTCAGTATTAGTGCTCTACTACCGCCGTTTCCTGCGCGACACCCGCACCCGCGCCGACATGGCCTGGTACAATGCCCTGCCTGCGGGCCTGCAAAGCCTGGTGAAACCAGTATCCGGGCAGCTCGATTTTTACCTGAAACTGCTCGTGGCTTTCCTACCCGCCGCCGTCATCGGTTTTCTGCTCAACGACTTCATCGACAGCCTGCTGGAGAACGTGGTCGTAGTGGCCATTTCGCTGGTTGTGGGTGGCGTAATTCTGGTATTCATCGACCGGATTATTGAGCAGAACGTGACCCGCGACAACGACATCACCTTCCCTGAGGCGCTCAAGGTGGGCTTCTTTCAGTGCATCGCCATGATTCCCGGCGTCTCGCGGTCGGCAGCTACCATCATTGGCGGCATGACCCAGGGGCTAACCCGTCAGCAAGCCGCCGAATTTTCGTTTTTCCTGGCCGTGCCTACTATGGCAGCGGCATCGGGCTATAAACTGCTGAAGACGTATAAATTACTTCAACCGGCTGATTATCAGACGCTCATTATCGGTAACGCCATTGCGTTTGTGGTCGGGCTGCTGGCCATCCGGGCGTTTGTAGGTTTCCTGAATCAGTATGGCTTCAAAGTGTTTGGGTACTATCGTATCGTGGTTGGGCTGGCTATTTTAGGGCTGGTAGCGGCAGGTGTTAAGATTGACATTTTGTAGGAACGAGCATGGACCCCAACCAGCCTGCCCCCGAGGCATTGCCCGAGCCTGGTCAGTTAATTTTGATTGACAAACCCCGCGAATGGACTTCGTTCGACGTAGTAAACAAACTGCGGCGGGCGTGCAAAATCAAGAAGATTGGCCATGCCGGTACGCTCGACCCGCTGGCCACGGGGCTGCTCATCTTGTGTACGGGCAAGATGACCAAGCAGATCGACAGCTACCAGGCGCAGGAAAAAGAATACACCGGCACGCTCGTCTTAGGCAAAACCACACCCTCTGTCGACCTGGAAACTGACTTCGATGGCGAGTTTGACGTATCGGGTATTACGCCCGATATGATCCGCGAGGCCGCCGCCCAGCTCACCGGCGAGATTCAGCAGATTCCGCCCATTTACTCGGCTATCCGTGTCAACGGCGAACGGCTCTACGAACGGGCGCGGCGCGGCGAAACCGCCGATCAGGTTGACGGGGGCATTAAAAGCCGCACCGTCACGGTCTCCGTCTTCAACGTCCTCACCGACGATTTCCCTACCATCGATTTCCGCATTGTGTGTTCCAAAGGCACTTACATTCGCAGTCTGGTGCGTGATTTAGGCCTTTTGCTCAACAACGGCGCCTATATGTCGGCCCTGCGCCGCACTCGTATCGGCGAGTTTGAAGTAAAAGACGCCCAGACAGTAGAGGGGTTTATTGAACAGTATTTACAAAAAGTCGATAGTCAATAGTCGGCAGTCGATAGTCGCTGGCGCGTGAGCAATGCGCTTGTGTCGGCGACTATCAACTGCCGACTATTGACTATCGACTTCTTTCCTTATGATCGTCCATCGCGGTATCGATAGCCTGACGCCCCTTCCCTACGCCGTTGTGACCAGCGGCACGTTTGACGGGGTGCATCTGGGCCACCAGAAAATTTTGCAGCGGCTTAATGAAGTGGCCCGCAGCCAAGCGGGCGGGCAGTCGGTGGTGATGACCTACTGGCCCCACCCCCGCACGGTGGTTTCCAACGATAGTCAGGACCTGCGGTTGCTCTCTACGCTGGAAGAAAAGATTGATTTGCTGGAGCAGGCGGGCGTCGATCACCTGGTGGTGATTCCGTTTACCCGCTCGTTTTCGCAGCTTACGTCCGAAGAGTTCATCCGTCAAATCCTGATCGACGCGCTGGGCACCAAAAAACTGGTTATCGGCTATGACCACCGCTTTGGCCGCGACCGCGAGGGTGGTTTCGACTACATTCAGGCCCATCAGGCCGACTATGGGTTTGAAGTAGAAGAGATCCCCCGCCAGGACCTGGAGGCCGTAGCCATCAGTTCGTCGAAGATTCGGGCGGCGCTTTCAGAAGGAAACATCGACGCGGCCACCCGGTTCCTGGGCCGGGAATATTCGCTGACGGGCACCATTGTAAAGGGCCGACAGCTAGGCCGCACTATTGGTTTCCCCACTGCCAACATGCAGGTAGACGATGCCGTGAAGCTGATTCCGGCCAATGGGGTTTATGCTGTTGATGTAGAACAGGGAGGTCAAACCTACGGTGGTATGCTCAACATCGGCTTTCGACCAACGGTGGCGGGTGAGCATCAGACCATTGAAACCTACATCTTCGATTTCGACAAGGACATCTACGGCGAACATATGACGCTACGGTTTCGGGGGTTCCTGCGCTCCGAACAGAAATTCAACGGCCTCCCCGCACTCATGGAACAACTGCACCTCGACGAGCAGCGGGCGAGGGCGGTGCTGTTAGCCGTTTAAAGTCTAAAGTCCAAGGTCTAAACGGTCCGCCGGGGGAATATTGAGGTGCTTGCTGATTTCGCGGACCATTTTCAGGGTCAGATTCCGTTTCCCGTTCAGCACTTCCGACACCCGGTTTTTTCCGCCAAAATACGGAGCCACATCCTGCTGACTCAAACCCTTTTCCTCCATCTGATACCTGATCGCCTCCAACGGTGATAGTGGCAGAATGGGGTGGTGCTTGTTTTCGTAATCGTCTATAAGCAAGACGAGCACCTCTTTCAAATCACCTTCGGGCGTGTGCATTTTAGTTTCCCAAACGCTGTCTAACTCAGCTAAAGCATCGTCGTATTCGGCTTCGGTTCTGATCGGTTTTTGAATAGTCATCATAGATTGACTGTTTTGAGTTAACTGCGTGATGAGCCTGTTCCCCGGATAAGCTTCGCGCTGTTCACCTAGACTTCAAACTCCCTACACGTACACCCGCTCGTAATACTCACGCGCCATGCGGTCGGCGGTGAAGAAAGCGAGTACGTCGGTCATGCTGTTGATGACGGTGCCTTGCCAGTCAGATGGTTGGTCGTAATACATTGGCAGGATGTGCTGCTCCAGCAGGTCGAATAGGTGGTTGCAGTCGGCGGCGTCGCGCACGTCGGCGGTGGCTTGCGGGTCGGCTTCGGGCACAATGAAGCTGTTCATAGTAGGCTTGGCAAATTCACAAATCCATCCGTCGTTGGTAGACAGATTGATAGCCCCGTTCATGGCGGCGGTCATGCCACTTGTACCCGACGCCTCGCGCGGTACAATAGGCGTGTTGAGCCACACATCGGCTCCATCTTTCATGATCTTCGATAGCCCCAGTTCGTAGCCCGTCAGCACGGCCATGTTGGCGTGGAGGTGGCTGCGGTAATAGAGCTTGTTGAACAGTTGCTTAGCCCCCTCATCGAACGGGTACGGTTTGCCAGCCCAGACTAACTGAACGGGGTATTTGGTATTGCTCAGTAGTTGCACAAAACGTTCTTCGTTATGTAGCAGCAAGTCGGGGCGTTTATAGGCCGCAAACCGCCGCGCCCACACCAGCGTAATCACGTTCGGGTCGAAGAGTTTACCCGCCTGATCGGCCACTACATTGAGCAGGGGCTGTTTCATGGCCTTTTTCCGGGCCAACAGCGCCGCACCGTCTTTCTGCCTATAGGCTTCGCCCAGTTGCGCATCGGCCCAGTAGCGGTAGTTTTGGGCGTTGGTTACGTGGGTGATCTCGCAAATATCGGGGTAATGTCCCCACATCTTGCGGGCCACCTCGCCGTGGAGTTTTGAGACGCCATTTGCCCGACGTGCCATTCGCAACGCCGCCAGCGAGTGGTTAAACACATCTTCGTTGATGCCCGTCAGTTGCTGTACTGCCGCCAGCGACATGCCGCCAAAAAAGCCCAGGTTATCCAGAAAATGGATGTTGTGTTTCTCGTTACCAGCCTCTTCGGGGGTGTGGGTGGTGAAAATCAGCCGCTTGCGCAGGGCTTCTTTCGAGCCTAGTTTCTGGTACAGATGAAACGCCGCCGACACTCCGTGGGCTTCGTTAAGGTGATACACCTCCGGCTGGTAGTCGATCTCGTCGAGGAACTTGGCACCACCCAGGCCCAAGACCATGCACTGCGCCACTTTTAGTGTAGGGTCGTTATCGTAGAGGCGGTACGAGATAGACCGGGCCTGTTCGTCGTTACCATCCACATCCGTGGTGAGGAAGAACATAGGCACGGTGTTAAAGTGCGCTGGGTCAAGGAAATATGCTTTTACCCAGATAGGCCTACCGAAGACGTTAATAGTAAAACGGGCACCGGTATCCTGCAAAAACGAGTACATCTTCTCGCGGAAGAGCACACCCATCGAATTGTCGGCCTGCCGTACCTGATCGTAATAGCCCTGTTTCCAGAGCATACCAATGCCAATGAGGTTTTGCTCGAGGTCGAAGGCACTTTTCATGTGCGAACCGGCTAGGAAGCCAAGTCCACCCGAATAGGTTTTGAGTGATTGATCGACGGCAAACTCCATCGAGAAATACGCTACCGATTGCTTGAAGGCAGCATCAAATTCATAGGAATGCCGGAAGGCGGCGGGTAATAAAACAGACATAGATTAGTACGTGAACGGTAGTTGAAGCCCAAAGATAAACAAAGGCCCCTACTCCACGGGGAAATAGGGGCCTTACCAGTAGCTGTTGACCTGTGCACTAGTCAGCGGCCAGTGTTCTCCGATTTCGGGCAGCCAACGTGATGCCTGTCACCGCCGCAGCCGCTAAACCAATCCCTACGGCCCAGAATAAGGGTTTTCTCTCGTCTAGCTTTCGGGCAATCTCGCTTTTTGGCGTGAGCGTATAGCGCATCATGCCCGCCATTGTTTCCTGAGGAGCCACGTAGGCCATTACCTCATAGGCCTTGTTGACCAGCCCACCCGGCACCACTTTCGGCTTGCCGCTCATCAGGGCTTCATAGCCGTCGCGCGCTACTACCACGGGGTCGTCGACCATGTCGGTGGCCAATACATCTGATGCGCCCGCTTTGTTGAAAAAATCAGTGTCGGTAGCATTGGGCATCAACGCAGTAATGGTCACGTTGGTGTCTTTCAGCTCGTTCACCAGCGATTGCGTAAAACTGTTGATATATGCCTTCGTGGCGGCGTAGACGGTCATTAGCGGGAAAGGCATAATCGACACCAGCGAGGCTAAATTCAACACTTTACCCTCGTTGCGGGCCACCATGTCGCGCAGGCACAGCTTCGTCAGTAACGTAGTTGTGAGCACGTTCAGGTGTATCATCGACTTTTCGGCTTCCCAATCAGTCTCATTAGCAAACTTGCCGTGCACCCCTACGCCCGCGTCGTTCACAAGTACGTCGACCACGATGCCTTTTGACTGTACCCGTTCGTAGACGTCCCGTGCGGCGTCTTCTTCCGACAGATCCTTTTCAATGACCGTTACCTGCGCGGTGCCGTAATTCAGTTCAAACACTTCGGCCAGCCGGTGCAGCGTATCCACACTCCGGGCTACCAGCACCAGGTTATAGCCATCCTGCGCAAACAGCTTGGCCAATTCCTGCCCAATACCGCTCGACGCCCCCGTGATGAGGGCCGTTTTTCCTGTACCTTTTTTATTTTCCATGTCTCAAGGGAATGTACAATGGATAATGTACAATGTACAATGGCTGACGCGCAGGGACTCTCTCGTCAGCCCATTGTTCATTGTACATTATCCATTGTACATTGTTTTCTACCGATTTGGCCTACCGAAGAAGTAGTTGATACCGAAGCGGAAACGGCCACCTTTGTTACGACCGGCCAGCGGGTCGGACTGATCGTAGTAGTTGTTTTCCAGGGCCAGTTCGGCCCCCAGGTTAGACCTTACCCAGAACATGGTACCAATTTCGAGGTTTACGCTGTTGTAACGGGCTTTTTGGTCGGCACCGATGTTGCTCGAATACTCACGACCGAAATTGTAGCCAAACCCGCCAAAGCCGCTTATGCGCGTGCGGAAGGGGTAGTAACGCAGAAAAACACCCGTTTGGTTGGCGTGGTAGCTGGTACTGATGCGCCGGTCGAAGCCGAATCGGATACCGCCCATAAGACCCGGTTGGAAGAAGTAGCCGATCTGTGGGCGGAAAGAAACGTAGGTGCCGCTATTGGAACCCGTACCAAAACCCAAGTTAGCACTTGCCATATAGCTACCCTTGTCGAACCATGCTAAAGCATTGCGATCCTGGTAAGACTTACTAACCTGGTACTCCTCCTGGAATTTCTCTTTAGCCTTGTCCGCCGCCTGATTCAGGTCCTGCTTCACTTCGGGCGCTTTCTCCCGAACAGTCTCTTTTATCTCAGAGGCTTTCTCTTTCACATCTTCCTTTACCTCGTTCGCTTTCTGCCGCACATTTTCCTTCGTACGCTCATTGATCAGCGGACGGGTAGTATCAGACGGGGTCGTGGAGGATGTAGCATTTTGGGCAACAGCCGTTGCCGTACAAGCCGCTACGAAAGCGGCAGCAAGGAATATCTTTTTCATCGTTGAGTTGGACGTTTACTAAACTTCCCTATAAACCGTGTAGAGTAGGTTTAGTTTGAGAGGAGGGGAATGTACAATGCACAATGTACATTCCCCTCCTCTACTCCTTCAGCTTGCTCAACAGGGCACCAACCTGATCGGTGGTGGTGGCGGGGAAATTGGCGATGCGGATTTGGCCTTCTTTGAATTGACCGTAGCCGCTGCCCACCACCATGCCCGCCGACTTCACGACGGCGATCACCTCGGCGGCGGGGCGGGCGTTGGTCTGTGCCACAATTACCGTCTGTGACCGGTGCCGCTCTTCTTTCACGAAGGGCGTGTAGGCGCTGTTGGTCTCCAGAAACCGGTAAATCTGCCGGGCTTTGTCTTCCGTCTGCTTCCGCAGGGTGCCGATGCCGATCTTATTGAAATCGGCGGCAATCTTGCCTAACAGATAGATATACAGTACGTTAGGTGTGGCTGGCGTTTCCCAGGTTTTGTAATGCTTGTGCAGAACCGGCAGCGTATGGTGCGCCCCGATGGTCATAGATTCATACTGTTGCAGGCGCTGGGCTTTTTCCAAACAGGCCGCGTTAGCAATCCAGACACCCAGCCCGGCGGGCATACCGAAAGCCTTCTGTACCGAGAAAAATGCCGAATCGACCAGCGAATAATCCAGATCGGGGTACGGCGCCGACGAGACCATGTCTACACAGAACAGCTTCTTGTTGTATTTCCGCTTCAGCTTGTGAATCTCCGTAGGCCGCAGTTGCACGCCCGACGAGGTTTCGTTGTGCGTCAGCGCTACCAACTCAGCATATTCCGGCACCTCCAGATCGGCCATGTCGAAGCCCTCGCCAAACGGTTTTTCAACCAGGTGGGCAAACTTGTGCAGGCTTTGGGCGTAATCGTAAAATTTCCGCGAAAAAGACCCGTTTACGGCGTGGAAGCTCTCGTGCTCTACGCAGTTGAACAAAATACGCTCCCACACCTCCGAGGCCGACCCCGTGAAGTAGATCCCATGCGAGGCCGGAATACTCAGCAGTTCGCGCAGTTGCTCATCGGTATAGCGGTATATATCGCGAAAGCGCTGGCTCCGGTGCGAGATAGACCCAATCTGCTCATCCATCGCCGTTTGCAGGTGCGGATAAAACGTCGGGTACAGTTCGGCCGGGCCGGGGGTGAAGTAGGTGTTTTTCATAAGTGAAAGAGTGAAGGAGCGAAAGAGTAATGTACTTCTGCATGAAAACCCACTGCCGTCAGCAACTTTCAGTCTATCGCTCTTTCACCCATTAATACAATAACCTAAACCGAATCGTGTTGTCAATGTCTTTCAACTCCTGCACCACTTCGTCGGCGTATTCTTTGGCGATGTCGGTGATGACGTAGCCGATGGTCTCGTTGGTTTTCAGGTATTGGCCCTGGATGTTGATGTGGTACTTGGCGAAGATGTTGTTGATCTTGGCCAGAATGCCCGGCACGTTGGCGTGGATGTGTAACAGCCGATGCGAATCGTGCATTAAGGGCAGTTGCAGTTCGGGAAAGTTGACGCTGCCGTAGGTGCTGCCGTTGTTCATGTAACCCAGCAGTTTCCCCGGCACAAACTGTCCGATGTTGGCCTGTGCTTCTTCCGTGCTGCCACCCACGTGGGGGGTCAGAATCACGTTGGGCAGGCCACGCAGTTCATTCACAAATTCTTCGTTGTTGGTCTTGGGTTCATACGGAAATACGTCGACACCTGCACCCGCCACCTTGCCCGACTTGATGGCCTCTACCAGCGCCGGAATGTCGACGATGTGGCCGCGCGAGAGGTTCATGAAGATCACACCCTGCTTCATCAGCCCAAATTCGCGGGCACCAATCAGGTTTTTGTTGTCCTTGCGGCCGTCGGTATGCAGGCTCACTACGTCGGCTACGGCCAGCAGTTCGTCTAGCGACTGGCACTTGCGGGCGTTACCCAGCGAGAGTTTATCGACCACGTCATAGAAGTACACCTCCATGCCCAGCGCCTCGGCCACGACAGATAGTTGGGTGCCAATGTTGCCATAGCCTATCAGACCCAGCTTCTTGCCGCGCACCTCGAAACTGTTGGTGGCCGACTTGTCCCAGACACCTTCGTGCATTTTGTTGCTCTTCGGTATGATGTTCCGAATAAGCATAATCATCTCACCCACAGCCAGTTCTACAACCGACCGGGTGTTACTGTAGGGGGCGTTGAACACGGCAATACCTTTTTCGGTGGCAGCAGCTAAATCAATCTGGTTGGTACCAATGCAAAACGCGCCGACGGTCATCAGCTTGGGTGCATTGTCGAGCACGCGGCGGGTCACATTCGTTTTCGAACGTATACCCAGGATATGTACGCCTTGCAGGGCCTCGATGAGTTCGTCTTCGTCCAGGGCACCCTTACGCACATCGAGGCTAAAGCCTTCTTTCTCCAGCAACGCCACCGCAATGGGGTGCACGTTCTCAAGCAGCAGCACCTTAATACGGCTCTTGGGATACGACTGGCTCCGGCTCAGTTTATTGTCGAACAGAAACTCATCCAATGAGGCCGCCACGTGGTCAGCTTTGGCAATGACCGTGGGGCGCACCACGTTTTCGGTAAAGGCGTAGAACTTATTGGCCAGCCCCGACTCGCGGATTTCGTAGTCGGTGTAGCCATCGCCGATGACGAATACATCACCGTCGAAATTCAGTTCGCGCATCAGCTTCACCTTGCCCCGGTCTTTCGATAGTGGGTTTTCTTCATCACAGCCTACAATGTTGCCCGCCTCGTCATACTCAAAGGTGTTGGCGTACACATTCTCGGCCTTGATACCCAGCGCCGTTACAATGGGCACGATAAACTCCCGGAACCCGCTCGACACGATAAAAATCTGGTTGGCATGTTCGGTCAAAAACCCCCGATTCCGCTGAAACGAGTCCGACACCATCGTAGACAGCCGTTCCACCAAGGCGGGCAGTTGATCGCGGTGGGCGTTGAGCAGCTTCAGCCGCATCTGAATCGACTGCGCCAGCGAGAGTTCGCCCCCCATGCCCCGGTCGGTAATGATCTTGATTTGGCTCAAGACGTCGTCGCGGTCGTTTCGGCCCGACAACGATATTTCGCCCAGGATATCCAGCGCCTCTACTTTGGTAAAGGTGCTGTCGAAGTCGATGATGTAAAACGTTTGATCTGTCGGTACGGCGGGTGTCATAGTTCAGGTGGTTGTATGGCAGTCAGGAACGCCAACGCCCGTTCTTCGGCATAACTAGGGGCTGGCAGGCCCATTTTTGAGGTGAAACCGCAGTGGCCACCCTGTTGGGGGAACTCCATCCAGACAAGGCTGAGTTCCTTCGCCAGCGCATCGGGCAGGCATTCGCGTGACAAAAATGGGTCATTCCGCGCATTCAGGACCAGCGTAGGTACGGTTATTTTCGACAAAAACGGCAGCGAACTGTTTACTCGGTAGTAGTTCTCTACGTTGTCAAACCCATGTAGCGGGGCCGTAATGAGGTCATCGAACTGCCGTAGCGACGTAATTCGGCGCATATCGACCGCCTGAATGGCCTGGGGCAGGAGCGGCGTTTTCACCCGAATTTTTTCTTTGAGCGTCCGCTGAAAACGAATGTTATAGAGCATACTGTCCCACTGTTCCATGCGGTCGGCGGTGGTCATCAGGTCAAGCGGCACCGATACCGCCACGCAGCGCTGTATGGCCGAGGGCAGGCCCTGAACGCCCCGTTCGCCGAGGTATTTAAGCGAGATGTTGCCGCCCGCGCTGAAACCGATCAGGCTAATGGCGGTGTAGCCTTTACTCAGCGCATACTGCACCACAGCGTCCAGATCATCGGTTTCGCCAATGTGATAAAAGCGGGCCAGCCTGTTCATCTCGCCCGAACAGGACCGGTAGTTCCAGGCCAGGCAATCGAAGCCGTGGGTGGTAAGCTGCCGCACCATACCCGCCAGGTATTGCCTTGTGGAGTCGCCCTCCAGCCCGTGCGAGAGGATCACGAGCGGCCGTTTTTCTGCCCCAACGGCGGGCATAGGGGTTGTATTGGGCGCTAAACACCAGTCGATGTCCAGAAAATCATCATCGGGCGTGCTGATCCGTTCGCGCAGGTAACTGACCGGAATCTTGCGAAACACCGACGGAATAATGGTCTGCAAATGCCCATTCCAGAGGTAGGCAGGCGGGCTGTACGTCGAGCTGGTAATCAGTGGCATGGGGCAAAAATAAGTTTAAGGTTCAATGTCCAAACGGTCCGCCGCCGCGGGTTTAAAGTTGCTACGCGCTAAAATGCAGTAGTGCGCGAAGCAACTTTAAACCCGCGGCGGCGGACCGCTTAGACATTAAACGTTAAACTTACTTCTGAGCCAGCAGATGACCCACGCGGCGGATGCCCATGAAGCGGTTGCGGTAGTAGTCGGCGTGCAGGTAGTCGAAGCGAATGCCGCCGCCCCAGGCCGAATGGATGAATTTGATCTGATTACCAACCACTTCCGTGATTAGCCCCACGTGACCAATGCTTGAGCCGCCTGCCGAATGGCCTTTGAAGAAAATGAGATCGCCGGGCATAGCCGACTCTTTCTCCACTTTCAGGCCTACGTTGCCCTGCGCGGAACTGGAATGGGGCAGGTTAATACCAAAGTGGCTGTAGCAGAAACGGGTGAACCCCGAACAATCGAACCCGCTAGGGGTAGTGCCACCAGAGCGGTAGCGGATGGCCAAGTGCTTTTTGGCAAACCCAATCAGGTTGCCGATGCCTGGAATACGGTCGTAGAACGTGGTGGTCTGTTTAGTAGCCGACGCCTCAGCGGCCTCTTGCGTGGCAGGGTTCATCTCGGCTGTTACAAGCGCTACGTGATCTGTAGTTTGAGCCTGGGTGATGCCAAACGAGACAGCAAAAACGGCTGTCAGGAGCACTTTCTTCAGCATAGAAGATTTGGTTAAAGCGAGGAATATGCCCCGAAACTATGCCGCAATGCCCAGCAAGCCAAACATATCAAGGAAAACAATGCTGATTTTAATCCACAACTCTGTGGAATTATCACCACAATCAAGCTTAAGCTACTGATTCTTAGGAGTAGATGGGTTTGGTTGCTGGTGCGAGCATTTGCTCGTGCCAGCCCCACGACTATTCCGACAATTTCTCCCGTTCCTGCTTGGTGAGACTGTCGTAGCCGCGTTCACTGATCTTGTCCAGAATCCGGTCTATTTCCTGCTGACGACGAAATTTTTGTCTGTTGAAACGCTCGTCGGCGGTTTCTTTTTCGCGGGTGTTTAGCGAGAAACTGCGCACATAAAGCCAGTCGGGGCGGCGGGCAATCACTAGCAGAAACACCAGCGTGGGCAGGGTCAGCAACAGCACAATGGGCCAGTTATAGGTAATCACATCGGGTACGATGAGGCAGACGGTGAGTACACCCACCACCCCGCCGCCTAGATGCGCGTCGTGGCCAATGTTATCCCGTGCCGATTTGATGCCGTAGATAGAATACAGACTATATGCCAACCCGAATAGCCAGGCGGGCAAACTAAACGGCATAAACAATGGCCGGATGTTGCTGCCCGGATAGAGCGCGATCATGGCGAAAATCAGCCCGCTCACGGCCCCGGAGGCGCCCAACGCTCGATAACCAGCGTCGTTGCGGTGTATGAACAAGGCCAGCAAATTGCCACCTACCAGGCTGGCCATATAGAGCAACAACAACTGTAATGGCCCCGTAACGCGCTCTACCGACCCGGCAAACGAGTACAGCGCATACATATTGAAGCCCAAATGCCACCAATCGGCATGAACGAACCCCGCCGACACCAGCCGGTAGTATTCGCCGTAATTGCGAATGCCGTCAACGGCAAACAGGTAACGGTTCATCAGGCTTTCGTTGGTGAAAGCCCGGTACGAAATAACGATTGTCAGGATGACCAGCAACAGGCCGATTCCGCCAGCAGATGCCATTATTGAAGCGTAGTTTATCTGACCAAATAACAAAAAACTGGCGCATTTCACTCACTATTCGTTGCTCAGACCCTAATTGGGCCGTATCATTGCACCGCAAGTCAAGCAGGTGCCGCCCGTTTTGGGCTATAACAACACCCATTGATTTATACAGATGAGGGGAGAGACCAGGCTCTTTGAACCTCAGGCAACCTACCACCCGGCAAGGTGCTAATTCCTGCCCACAGCATGGTGCTCGTGGGAGATATAAACGATCTGACTGTATGCCAATACATCCCGACCGACGCCGTATGCTCCCACGGGCAGCAAACTGACCGTCTCCCCCGCTCCGGCCGTTCTTCCTGAACCGTCGGCCAGCTTGGCACGCCCCCTGCTATAGCTCACACTCAGCATAGAAGGCATCCTTCATTTTACATTCTTCATTTCACATTCCTCATGGACCACCAACCCCATTTTGAGACCCTCCAGCTTCATGCCGGACAGGAAATTGACCCCACCACCAAATCACGGGCGGTACCCCTCTACCAAACCACGGCTTATCAGTTCGACGATTCGGCCCACGGGGCGCGGCTATTTGCCTTGCAGGAGTTCGGCAACATTTACACCCGCCTGATGAACCCCACCACCGACGTCTTCGAGAAGCGGATGGCGGCACTGGAGGGCGGCGTGGCGGCATTAGCCACGGCATCGGGCCACTCGGCGCAGTTTCTGGCCATCAACAACATCACCACCGTCGGCGACAATTTTGTGACGACCTCGTTTCTCTACGGCGGGTCGTACAACCAGTTTAAGAACTCGTTCAAGGGAATCGGCGTGGAAGCCCGTTTCGCTGACGGCGACAATCCGGCCAGTTTCGAGGCGCTGATTGACGACAAAACCAAGGCTATTTACCTGGAAACCATCGGTAACCCCAGCTTCAGCATCCCCGATTTCGAGGCGTTTGCGGCTCTGGCGAAGAAGCACGACCTGCCCATTATTGTCGACAATACGTTTGGCGCGGGCGGGGCCATTTGTGCCCCTCTGAAGCATGGTGCGCATATTCTGGTCGAATCAGCTACGAAATGGATTGGCGGGCACGGCACCACTATGGGCGGCGTAATTGTGGATGCTGGTACGTATAACTGGGGCAACGGCAAATACCCGCAGTTTACGCAGCCCTCGCCGAGCTACCACGGCCTGGTGATGAACGACGTCTTTGGCATTGGCGGGCCGTTTGGCAACATCCAGTTCATCATCCGCGCCCGCGTAGAAGGCTTGCGCGACTGGGGTCCGTCGCAGAGTCCGTTCAATAGCTGGATGCTCATTCAGGGCCTCGAAACGCTGTCGCTACGAGCCGAACGTACCTGCGAAAACGCCCAGGCTCTGGCCGAATGGCTGCAACAGCACCCCGCCGTGGAGTATGTGCGCTACCCCGGCCTGGCCGACAGCCCATACAACGCCCTTGCCAAAAAATACCTGACGCGCGGGGCCGGGGGTGTACTGTCGTTCAAACTTAAAAATGGCCGCGAATCGGGCGACGATGTGGTGAATTCGCTAAAGCTGGTGAGCCACCTGGCCAACGTGGGCGATGCCAAAACGCTGATTATCCACCCCGCCAGCACCACCCACTCGCAACTGTCGGATGTTGAGCAACAAGCCGCCGGTGTGGAGCCGGGCCTGCTGCGCGTGTCGCTCGGTATTGAACACATCGACGACATCAAAGCCGACTTTGAGCAGGCGTTTGCGACGATTAAAGAAGCGGTATCTGTGTAGGTTAAGGTCTAAAGTCCAGTGTCTAATGTCCAAAGTTGAGTCGGCGTAGCTTCGCGCATCGTACCCTTCAACTACACGAAGCTACGCCAACTCAACTTTGGACATTAGACTTGACACATTAAACATAATTTTCCCCCTTGCCCTACTTCGACCATAAGTTTTCGTATGCCCTTGAGTTAGGGAATGAATTACCGGGTTTCCGACTGGCTTACACCACCTACGGCACGCTCAACGAGGCGGGCAGCAACGTGGTCTGGGTATGCCATGCCCTCACCGGCAACGCCGACCCCAGCGACTGGTGGGGCGGGCTGGTTGGGGCCGGAAAACTCTACGACCCTGCCCGCTACTTTATTATCTGTGCCAATGTGCTGGGCGGCTGCTATGGCTCTACCGGCCCCCTCACTGATAACCCCACCACCGGCAAACCGTATTTTCATGATTTTCCCACGCTCACGATTCGTGACATGGTGGGGGCGCTGGATTTGTTGCGGCAGGAACTGGGCGTTGAACAAATTCACACCTGCATTGGCGGCTCGGTGGGTGGGCAGCAGGCGGTGGAATGGGCTATTTTACAACCGAAACTGATTAAACACCTCGTGCTAATTGCTACCAACGCGGTGTTTTCGCCCTGGGGCATTGCCTTTAATGAAGCGCAACGCATGGCCCTGCAAGCCGACCCTACCTGGGCCGATAATGCCCCCGCCGCCGGACAAAACGGCTTGAAAGCCGCCCGGTCCATTGCCCTGCTCTCCTACCGTAACTACGAAACCTACGCCTTCACGCAAGCGCTGGATAACAATGAACAAACAGACCAGTACAAAGCGGCGGGCTACCAGCAGTACCAGGGCGAAAAGCTGGTCGGGCGATTTAACGCGTTCACCTACTGGCTGTTAACCAAAGCCATGGACTCGCACAATGTGGGGCGTAACCGGGGTAGTATCCTCAACGCGCTGGGCCTGATCGAGGCTAAGACGCTGGTGGTGGGTATTCACTCCGACGTGCTCTTCCCCCCCTCCGAACAGCAGTTTCTGGCCCGCCACATTCCGGATGCGGTGTATGAAGAACTCGAATCCCTCTACGGCCACGACGGCTTCCTGATCGAATTCAAACCCCTCACCCAGATTATCAGGAAGTGGGTGGGGTAAAAAAAGTTTAAGGTTCAAGGTCTAAAGTTGGCTGACGCATGTGTTCTTGCGTCAGCCAACTTTAGACCTTGAACCTTAAATGCTTACCTCGTCTTCTGAGCGTTATCGCCAATGGTGCGTTCGCGGCGGAGGACTTCGTCGATGAGGCCATATTCTTTGGCTTCTTCGGCGCGGAGCCACTTGTCGCGGTCCGAATCTTTTTCGATCTCTTCAATCGGCTTGCCTGAGTGGTCGGCCAGGATCTGGTACAGCTCTTCGCGGAGTTTCACAATCTCACGCGCGGTGATCTCGATATCGACCGATTGACCCTGCGCACCGCCCGATGGCTGATGAATCATAACCCGGGCGTGGGGCAGCGCAGCACGCTTACCCGCCGCACCACCAGCCAACAACACCGCGCCCATAGAAGCGGCCAGACTAGTGCAGACCGTGGCCACGTCGGGGCGGACGTACTGCATGGTGTCGTAGATACCCAGACCAGCATATACCGAACCGCCGGGGCTGTTGATATACATCAGGATGTCTTTGCGGGGGTCGGCCGATTCCAGGAACAGCATCTGTGCCACCACGATATTGGCGATGTTGTCATCTACGGGCAGACCCATAAAGATGATGCGGTCGGCCATCAGGCGCGAAAACACGTCTACTTCCCGGAAATTCATGGGCCGCTCTTCAATTACCGAGCGGGTCATGTTCTCAACCTGATGGTTGTTAACGGTGTGCTTAACATATCCGTCGACCGTGAGGCCATTGAGGCCCATGTGGTGGACGGCAAACTTGCGAAATTCGTCTCCGTAATGCATTGTGGTTGATTAAAGGAAATTGAGTTTAAGGTCTAAACTTCAGACGTTAAACCGTAAACTCGTTTAAAAATTAACGAACGTGTGAGGTGGTAAGTTTCAAAACTTATCTGTCACAAAATTGCGTTGTTGCGGCAAGAATCCCTGCCAGAATCACTTGAGATTTCGTCGTTATTGCTTGATATGAAGCTACTCAACACCCCCAACCATGCCGGTGAACGCATCCGCCTGACTCGTCTGCAACGTGGCCTGTCGCAGGAAAATGTGGCCGACCTGCTGGGCCTTTCTACCACCGCATACGGCGACATCGAGCGTGGCAAAACCGAGCTGACCGTCAGCCGGTTAATCCAAATTGCTGGTCTGCTGGACACTACCGCCATCCGCCTGCTGAGCGACGAAATCGCCGCTGTTGAACCCACCGTTCGGCAACCCGACGAGGTAGAACGGCTGCACGAAACCATTGATACGCAGCAACTTCAGATCGATAAGCTGCGTCTGGAGGTAGATTATTACAAACGCCGCTACGACGAGCGCATCGCAATGGAAATGGCCCGCGCCATGGGCCAAAAACAGGAGCGGTCGCCGATTGGGTTCTGATTCAACAGTATTGCCAAAAACCCCTACCTTGCCTTTTGAAGGCCAGTTTGGCTGTCTGTTTCTAAACCCCGTGCTTCATGCGATTTCATTGCCGCTTTCTGTCCCTTGTTTTAGTAGGGTTGTTGTTTTCATTGGTAGCCGTTCGGGCGCAGAACAACCCTGAGTTTGTGTTTGGCGACCTCATACCCGATGCGCCGGAACTGGCTGCGCGGGGGACATACGCCGTGGGGGTACGGTCGCTGACGCTGGTGCACACGGGGCAGTGGGACGTGCTCCACGCCAGAAATGGCGAAACGCCGCGCTACGACCGTCCGCTGCCGGTAGAGATCTGGTACCCCGCCACTATCCCTACTGGCAAGGCCGAACGAGTGGAGTATGAGCAGGTGATGGGCAATTTCAACGACCCCAAACGGCCACTGATTCCGTTCACCTTCGCCGGACGGGCCGGGCGTGATGCTGAGCCAAACCGGGGCGCAGAAGCGTATCCGCTTTTGATCGTATCGCACGGGTACACGGGGTCGCGGTTGTTGTTTACGTACCTGACTGAAAACCTGGCCTCGAAGGGCTACGTCGTGGTGTCTATTGACCATACCGAATCCACGTTTCGTGATGCGGCGGGGTTCCCCAGTACACTGCTTAACCGGGCGCTCGATGACCTGTTTGTGTTGAACGAAATGGCCCGTCTGGGTGAGAAAGGTGGTAAAACGTTCCTGGCCGGGCTGCTCGACGCCAACAACACCGGCCTGATTGGCTACTCGATGGGGGGCTATGGTGCCCTCAACGCCACGGGAGCGGGCTACAGCGCCAACGCCGGTAAATTCTTCGGGCAAATGACAGGCGGCAGCAAAGCCTTCGAGTCGCGGATGATGAGTTCGCCCGATTACAAGGCCTCGCTCGATCCGCGTATCAAGGCGGTGGTGGCGTTTGCGCCCTGGGGCATGGAACGCGGCTTTTGGGACGCCGACGGCCTGGCCGGACTGAAACTCCCCACCCTATTTGTGGCGGGCAGCAAAGACGACATTTCGGGCTACGAGAAAGGAATCAAAGCCATCTTCGACGGGGCCGTAAACGCCGACCGGTATATGCTTACCTACCTCAATGCCCGCCACAACGTGGCCCCCAACCCGCCGCCGGTAGAGTCGCTGAAGCCGGGTCTACACATCGACGAGTATTACCGCTACGCCGAACCCGCCTGGAACGAGCGGCGCATCAACAACATCAATCAGCACTTCGTCACGGCGTTTTTGGGTATGCACCTAAAGAAACAGGACTACGCCAAATACCTCGACGTGCCGCAAAGCGCCAATGATAGCCCGGTATGGACGGGCTTCAAACCCCGCTCATCGGTGGGACTGGAAATGCGACACGCCAAGCCGTAATTACCGCTTCGCTAACTCATCCAGCAGGTAATCCAGGCCGTTGAGTTTGATCTCGTAGAGCGTTTGCAGGAGCATACCCAATTTGCCGGGAGGGAAGCCTTTTTTGGCGAACCATTCGAGGTAATACATGGGTAAATCGCGGAGGATACGGCCCTTATACTTGCCGAACGGCATGGGATAGCGCAGCAGATCAAGCAGCAATTCAGCGTTGGGCAGGGCAGGCTCGGCCATCGTATTTCGTCGTTAAGTCAACGTACATTCAGTTCCAAAGAACGGTCAATCCGGCATAGAACAACCTCAGCATGAAAGACAACAGGTCAACACCCGTCGAAAATGGCACCGGCAACACCCGGCGTAGCTTCCTCAAGACACTCGGCGCGGTGGCGGCGGCTCCGGCAGCACTCACCACAGCCACGGCGGCACCCACAACCCAGTACCTGAACCTGATAAAAAACCACGCCAGCAGCGCCGCCAACAGCAAGGTGCGCATTGCCCTGATCGGCACGGGCGGCATGGGCATCGGCGATACACAAACGGCGCTCATGGTCGACGGGGTAGAGATGGTGGCGGCCTGTGATCTCTACGACGGGCGATTGCGGCGGGCCAAAGAACTCTGGGGCGACGGCCTTACCGTAACCCGCGACTACCGCACCCTGATTGATCGCCCCGACATCGACGCCGTAATCAACGCCACGACTGACCACTGGCACGAAAAAATATCGTCAGACGCCATGCGCAAGGGCAAGCACGTCTACTGCGAAAAGCCGATGGTGCAGAAAGTAGAAGACGGCCATACGCTGATCAAAGTGGCGAATGAGACAGGCAAGGTGTTTCAGGTGGGCAGTCAGTTTGCTTCTTCCATCATCATTGCCAAAGCCAAAGAACTCCTGAAAGCAGGTGAGATTGGTGAGATCGTGTTTGCCGAAGCACAATATGACCGCCACAGCGCGATGGGTGCCTGGCAGTACTCCATCCCACCCGACGCCTCGCCCCAGACGGTAGACTGGGATACGTACCTGGGCAGTGCCCCCAAGCGCCCCTGGGACCCACTCCGGTTTTTCCGGTGGCGCAACTACCAGGACTACGGTACCGGCATCGCGGGTGATCTGTACGTCCACCTGCTCACCAGCCTGCACACCGTCACGGGGTCGCTGGGGCCGAACCGGGTGTATTCGAGCGGGGGCACACGCTACTGGAAAGACGGTCGCGATGTGCCTGATATTCAGCTCAGTATCTACGATTACCCCAAAACCGAGCAGCACCCGGAGTTCAACCTCACCACCCGCGCCAACTTTGTAGATGGCGGCGGTGGCTCCTACATGGTGCGGCTGGTAGGCACCGAAGGCGACCTCTCCCTGGGCTGGGACAGCCTGACGGTGCGCAAAAACAAATTTCCGAAAGCGCCAGGCCTGTCGATTGATAATTTTCCGAAAGATCAGAAAGACCTGTACGTCGCCGAATACGCCAGACTATACCCATCGCTGCCCGAAATGGAAGGCCCGAAGGAGTTCAAATACACCGTACCGAAAGACTACAAAGGCGACCGCTACGAACACTTCGTTAACTTCTTCGGCTCCATCCGCGACAAGAAACCAAACATCGAAGACGCCACCTTCGGCCTCCGCACCTGCGGCCCCACCCAATGCGGCAACCTGAGCCTGTTCCAGAAAAAGATCGTGACCTGGGACCCGGTGAAGATGAAAATTGGCAGCGTGGCGTAAAGATCAGAAGCAGTGGGTAGTGGCAGTAAACAGGCTTCGCATATATGGCCATTACCCACCATATACTGCCTATAGACAGGTTAGGTGATAATAGTGAAGCGTTTGTACTGTGTAGTGATCGTTACATTTTTCGCACCCTGTCGGGTATAGAGCGGACGTTTTGTGACAACCTGAATGATGTCACCTGGAATCACTGTGATCGATTCTGGTTTCCTAAATCGAAACGATTCAGCTTTTACGTCGACGATGATCTTTTTAAAGCCCTCCGAAAATTCGAAAAGGCCAAAAATGCCTCCACTTTCGTAAGCGACACCCAAGTCAGGGTCATATGCCAACTGCTCACCCTGCCAATACGTGGTAACACCAAGCCAAATGTTTTGTGATGGCCACCACTGTGTGAGCAAATTGGCGGGTGGCAAACCATTGCTGTAATCAACGCCAATTCTCAACTCAAGATAATACTCCGGGTAATGGTTCTCATCGGCTTTACTGGCTAACGTGGGTATTTCAACCGTAAGATCCGTAGAGGCGACTCCATCCAAGTTCACATCGACAGGTAAGTCAGTTGTCGAACTGATCACTTTGTACTTACCGTGAAAACGGTCGTGGATAGCTACGAGTGGGTTTAGCGGTTCTGGCGAAATGATTGAACAACCCCATAGCCAAGATGTGGTCAGCAGTATGGCAAATAGCTTCTTCATCAGAAAGTTAAGTTTTGTTACCAAATGTATCGGCTTTATCCTATTCTTACAATAGGCTATATTGGATAATCACTTCATCTGTACGTGGTAAATCCCCACCCACTGTCGCTTTTCTATTTGACTCTAAACCAGCTTTTTATGTATCTCGAACGCCGTCTTTTCCTGAAGCAACTGGGCCTGGGGGCCGTTGGCCTCAGCATAGCTTCTACCAATGCCGTATGGGCCGCGCCGCTGCGTTCGGTGAAGTTGCCGCGCAGTTTGCCAGGGCTTCAGGGAGTCGACCCCGCCGGGCTTCTCGACTTTCTGAACACTGTTGAGAAAGCAAGCCTCAACGTGCACAGCCTGATGGTGGTGCGCCACGGGCAGGTGGTGGCCGAGGGCTGGTGGGCACCCTACGCGTCCGACCTGAAGCACACGCTCTATTCGCTTAGTAAAAGTTTTACCTCTACGGCGATGGGCATGGCTGTAGCCGAGAAGCGGCTAACGGTCGACGATAAGGTGGTATCATTTTTCAAGGACCAACTGCCCGACACCGTCAGCGCCAACCTGGCGGCCATGCGGGTGAAAGACCTGCTAAGTATGGCCACCGGACATGCCAAAGACACGGCACCGACGTTTCGGGGAAAAGAAAACACCAACTGGATCAAGACGTTTCTGGCACAACCCGTTGAGCATGAGCCGGGTACGCATTTTGTGTATAACAGCGGCGCCACCTACATGCTGTCGGCCATTGTGCAGAAGCTGACAGGGCAGTCGGTGCTGACGTATTTGAAACCGCGCTTGTTTGGTCCGCTGGGGATTGAGGGGGCCGACTGGGAAGTGGACCCCAACGGCATCAATACGGGCGGTTGGGGGTTGCGGCTGCGGACGGAAGACATTGCCAAATTCGGGCAGTTGTATTTGCAGAAGGGCCTCTGGAACGGTAAACGGCTCATTGCCGAAAACTGGATTACCGACGCCACAAAGGTGCAGATTATGCAGCCCGGCACCGACGCCAACAGCGATTGGCAACAGGGCTACGGCTACCAGTTTTGGCGGTGCCGCCACGACGCCTACCGGGGCGACGGGGCCTACGGACAATACTGTATCGTCATGCCAGACCAGGACGCTGTCATTGCTATTACCTCCGAAACGGCCAACATGCCCGCCGTACTCAACGCTGTCTGGACCCATATTTTACCCGCGTTTGGACCAACCGCATTAACCGCTGCCGTGCAGGCTCCGCTAACGCAAAAGTTAAACAGCCTTGCCCTGCCGCTACCAGTCGGCGAAGGGTCGTCGGCGATGGCCGCCAGTGTCAGCGGAAAAACGTATGCCTTTGCCGATAACGCACTGAAAGCCACCGCTGCTTCGCTCACGTTCGGCAAAGACGGGGCCATCTTCAAACTCCACGACGACCAGGGCGACCATCAGGTGTTGTGTGGTATCAACCGCTGGGCCAACGGCGAGACAACCTTTTCCTCTACCCCGCTGAAGCTGACCGAAACGCTGATTCCCGGCGAGACCAAAACCCGCACCGCCGCCACCGGCACCTGGACCGACCCCAACACGTTCTCGATGACGTGGCGGTTTATTGAAACGGCTCACTACGAGACTGTTACCTGTCAGTTTGGCACCGACAATACGATGACTGTTGCGTTTGAAAGCAGCCTGTCGAAACTGACAAAAGCCAAAGACAAGCGCCCTGTGCTCCAGGGTAAACTGTCAGGTTCGGAAGTAGGTATGAAAACGAAGTAGCTGGATGTGCACGTGTATCTGCACGTACGCATGAACGCCAGGCATCAACGGGTGCAGAAAGAAGTGGTCCGGCTGCTTGAGCCAGGCCACCGGCTGGGCTGGAGTCCCGTTTATCCAACCTGGTTTATCAGGGGTATGCGGGTGCAGCAGCTCAACGAACGAAGCCACCTGGTCACCCCAGTCTACCTGACACAAATCTGTTGACGGGCCACTAAACTTTTCACCGTCAGAACCGTCTAACCTGCATAAATCGTTAATCGATACAGGTGATGAACGGATCAGGGTTTTTCAGAATAGGCGCGGTGGGACTGGTCATCAGCTTTGCCGGCATGGCCTTGTCTTGTGCGCAGGGAGGCTACAACCAGCCAGGCTACGGCCAGCAGGGCAACAACTACCCACCCGACTATGGGCAACAGGGTGGCTATAATCAGCAACAGCCGGGCTACGGACAGCAGCCATACAACCAGTATGGGCAGCAGGGGTCGCCCAACTTCTACAGCGAGTTAAGCCCCTACGGTCAGTGGGTGCAGACACCTGAATACGGCACCGTCTGGATTCCCAACGCCGGACCAGACTTCCAGCCCTACGCCTCCAACGGCCACTGGGTCGTGACCGAATACGGCAACACCTGGGTGTCTGATTACCCCTGGGGCTGGGCACCGTTTCACTACGGCCGCTGGTATCAGGACCGGTATCGGGGCTGGGCCTGGGTGCCGGGCAACGACTGGGGACCAGCCTGGGTGTCGTGGCGGTCGGGTGGTGGTTACTACGGCTGGGCACCACTGGGGCCGGGCCTTAACGTGAACATCAACATCAACATTCCGGCCCCCTACTGGACGTTTGTGCCGCAGGTATACATCACCAGCCCGCGCCTATATAGCTATTGTGTGCCTCGTCAGCGGGTTTACAATATCTACCAAAGCACCACGATCATCAACAACGTATATCGCGTGAACAACCGCGACTACGCCTATGGGCCACGCCGCGACGAGATCGAGCGGGTAACGCGGCGGTCGGTACCAGTCTACCGTATTGAAAACGCCGGTCGGCCTGGCCGCGACGAGGTACGTGGCGACGCCGTAGGCATTTACCGCCCCAACGAAAACCGGGCCGCCCGTAGAGATGGCAATCGGGGTGATGGCCGCTACGACGCCAACAGCAATGGTGGCCGGGGTAGTGCGCCCATCTATGGCGACTCACGCCGTAACGGTTATCCCAATGCAGGGACGTATCCGAATGGCAACGCCCGTGGCAATGGCGGTACTTATTCTGGGGAAACACAGCGCACGCCTACCACGCCCACACCTGATGCCACGCCATCGTACCCACAACGCGGCGGGTATGGCGGCTGGTCGCGGGGAAGCGGTGGCGGAAGGGCCATTGACGCTACGCCCTCGCAACCACAAGCACAACAGGAGGCACCTGCCCAAAATCAGCCTTACAGCCCACCCGTAGAGCGGCAACCGCAACCGTCGTATCCGCAACAGCAGGGCGGCTGGGGTGGCCGTCGGGGTGGTGGTGGATATACGCAACCTGATGCACCTGCTCAGGCCAGCCCTCAGCCACAGACACAACGTGGTGGTGGTTTCGAACGGCAGGCGCAACCTCAGCCAGAAGCACAGCCTCAGGCACGAGAGCAAAACGCTGGCAATGAGCAGCGTGGTCAGGGTGGCCAGCCGCAGCAACCCCAGGGTGGTGGTGTCGGCGGTCGCGGTTCCCGCGGGCCACGGTAGGGATTCACTGATATGGTAACAAAAAAGGCCAGCTCCGTACAGGGCTGGCTTTTTTGTTAGTGAGTCTCTAATCACCGCATTGGTCTTTTCTCAGCTGATGGATGCCATTCAATAAGTTGTCGAAACGGAATAGTTGGTCAGGCTGTAAAGACAGCACAACCACTCCACTGACATAGACACATGAAAACCCAACCGCTTGATACGCCCAGGATTGCCGCTGCCTATGACAAATCGGCTATCGACCCCAACACGACCCTCGACATATTTATTGGCCCAAGGAACACAGTTACTGAACTGGCCGACACCGTTGAAACGCTGGATGGTGTGCGGGCCGAGACCATCGACATTGCCAACGAACAGGACGGCACCCACCTGGAAGTGATCGTACTGGAAGAACAACTGGCCGACCAGCCCGATAAAGACCAGATCGATAATTTCGTGACCGTCGACGGCATTGGACCGGAGGTGGCGGCGTTGCTACTAGCGGGGGGCATTCGTACGTTTCGGCAACTGGCCAACACGCCTATTGAGCGAATCCGGGAAATACTGGACGCTGCTGGTCCCCGTTTTCGCGTACACGATGCCGCCAGCTGGTCAGCAAAAGCCAGTAAACTAGCTCACTATGAGCCGTTTAGTCAGTCAGATGAGGCGCAGCTTCCGTACGGGCTTGCGCACTGGCCAAATCAGACAACAAAGGGTGAGCCAATGGCCTGACAAGGAAGCAGGTTCAGCAGTCTACGTGTTGGAGCCAACTTTAGGCAATACATTACGGTTAATGCAGAAAGGGTAATTCCAGCTACCACTTTTCTGCCGCTACATGACCCAAAACGAGATCTACGATCAACTGATTGCCGCCGTTACCGATAACCTCACCAGCCCCTGGACCATCTGCCGCCTCAACGGCCGCTACCTCGACAATGGGCTGGATGTTGAGTTCGACGGCATTTATTTAACGCCCGACGGTGATGAAAAACCGCTCTCGACCGATTTCCACGAAGACGTAACCGAGGCTGTGGTAGCGCTTTACCAGCTCCGCAAAACGCAGGGCCAATCCCGTGCCAATGTGTTGCAGCTCGACCTGTCGGCGCAAGGCAAGTATACCGTGCAGTATAGTTGGGACCAGGAGATACAGGACGAGGAGGACCATTTTAATAACGGCGGCACCGCCCGCGAGTGGCAGGCCATCCGCGAGGCAAAATACGGGGCGGCGTAGCCCATGTCCGTGTCCTAACCATTCACCCAACAGTTCGATGCCTACAGCCCGTATAACTATCGATTTTGGCCTGGTGGTGCTGATCTGGCTCGTACAACTGATTGTTTACCCCAGTTTTCGGTATTATAACCCCACTGAACTGGCCATTTGGCACCCGAAATACAGTAACCTGATTACGCTCATTGTGGGACCGTTGATGCTGGCGCAGGTGGCACTGGTGGGTACCGAGCTGTGGCAGCGTTTTACGTGGCCTACCCTGCTATCGGCCATCCTGGTGGGGCTGATGTGGGTGGCCACGGCATTTGTCTCTGTGCCCATTCACAACGCCATTGCGGTTGGCAACGCCTCCCCCACCACCCTGGCCCGCCTGGTCGATACCAACTGGCTCCGCACCATCGGCTGGACAATCATTTTTTTGATGGGGGTTATTCGACATTAGTCATATTCAGCTACTAATGACCAATGACTATGTCCACGGCTCGTCAGCGCTGGGGCCGTAACTGCCGGGAATTGGGATGTCGAGCAGGCGGAGGTATACGCCCAGTTGGGCGCGGTGATGCACCGTTTGTGAATAAGCCATGCGGATGGTTTCGCCTTTCGTTTCGGTGCTGAAAATAGTATCTCCCTCACGTAGCGTAAACATTGGCTCCAGATCGGCTGCCGTAGCGGTGCTCAGGGCCGCTTTGCCTTCGGCCAGTGACTTCTCGAAAAGGGCCAGCACGTCGGCAGTAGTGTCAACATGGGTTGGCGCGTAATCCATCACGGCAAAGTCAATACCGTCGGTGTGCAGCGCCATTGGCACCCAGGAGGGCAGTTCGGCAATGTGTACGGCTAACGTCCGCATAGGCATACTTTTTGGGTGCGGCTGCCAGTCGAGCTTATCGTCGGGAATACGGTTAAGCATCTTGCGGGTGGTGCTGCTTTCCATATCCATTTCTGCGGTGAGCGATTCAATGATGTTCATAGTCGTTCGGTTTGGTTGAGCACCAAAGGTCACAGTAGGTAGTGACAGCCCTATGTCAGCAGGTTTTTTAAAGTATTAGTCTACAAAATAACTATATCAAGTGGACCATTTAGTAGGTTCGCCTCTCCCCTATCCTGACAGGAACGTTTGGTTGAAACAAGACCAACCAAACGTTATGAGAAACCTGCGTACTATTGTTTCATTTCTGACCACAGCAACCACCCTTGCGGTGGCCCTGACCGTCACTTCCTGCGAGGAACGCGACCTGCCCGGTCAGCGAATTATCCAGTCGAACAGTCCCAAGCCAGACTGGGGCCCGACCATTACCCCGCAGATGCTGGCCATTATAGAGGAGTTGGGTCGGCTGGCCCCCACACCCATTGACCAGCTTACGCCGCAGCAGGCCCGGCAGCAGCCGTCGTTTAAGGATGCCGTTAATTCATTACTCGACAAAAACAACGTACCCCGCCCCACGGCCAACGTGACCATCAGCGAACGCCAGATCCCGGGCTATAACAACGTACCCATTCGCGTGAAGATTTACACGCCAAATACGGGTCCGTCTGTAAAGCCTGTGCTGGTCTATTACCACGGTGGTGGCTGGGTTATTGGCAGCCCAGAAGTGTATGAATACTCGACGCTGGCCCTGGCGCAGTCGACGGGAGCGGTAGTGGTATCGGTAGACTACCGGCTCTCGCCCGAGAACAAGTTTCCCATTGCGCACGAAGATGCCTTCGCGGCTTATAAGTGGGTAAAAAACAACGCATCACAGATTGGCGGTGATGCGGCCAAAGTGGCCGTAGGTGGCGAAAGCGCGGGGGGTAATATGGCCATCACGACCAGTATGCTGGCCCGCGACCGGGGTGTAGCCCTGCCCGTGCACATTCTGGCGGTGTTTCCTGTGGCGAATAACGACCTGAACACAGCCTCCTATCAGAAATATGCCAATGCCAAACCGTTGAACAAGGCGGGCATTGTGTATTTCACAAACAACTATTTCAATTCCCCCGCTGATGGTGACAGCCCACTGATCTCGCTCGTCGACGTGGCGAATTTGAAGGGACTACCCGGTACGACCATCATTGCTGCCGAGATTGATCCGCTGCAAACCGAAGGTATGCAACTCCGCGACGTGATGCGGGCGCAGGGGGTGACTGTCACCTACCAACTCTATACCGGTATCACGCATGAATTCTTCGGCATGTACGCTATCCTCCCCGAAGCACAGCAAGCTCAAACGCTGGCAGCCACGCAGTTGATCAATGCGTTTAAGTAAGGAAGTCTTCTGTTTATAGTTTGCTGTCTTCTGTTGCTACGAGCTGGTGTGGGCTGACGCACGGCAACAAAAGACAGTAAACTATAAACAGAAGACTTCCTTTACAATGTTGCCATGTCGATGACGAACCGGTAGCGCACGTCGCCGCGCACCATGCGGTCGTAGGAGGGCGTAATATCCTTTATATCAATGAGTTCAATATCTGACACAATGCCTTTTTCGGCGCAGTAGTCCAGCATCTCCTGGGTTTCGGCAATACCGCCGATGCTTGACCCGGCCAGGCTCTTGCGCCCGTTAACCACCCCAAAGGCCGGAAACTGAATCGCCTCAGACGGCAAACCGACTACAATATGCACCCCGTCGCGGCGGAGAAGTGAGAGGTAAAAGCGGAAATCGTGCGGAGCCGATACCGTGTCGATGATGAAATCAAACGATCCTTTCACGGCCCGCACCTGCTCTTTATCAGACGTGACAACGAAATGGTGCGCACCCAGCTTTTTGGCATCGGCCTCCTTGTCGGGCGACGTGCTCAACACCGTTACGTCGGCACCAAACGCCACGCCAAACTTAACGGCCATGTGGCCTAGTCCGCCCAGACCCAAAACAGCCAGTTTATGGCCCGGACCTACGTTCCAGTGCCGCAGGGGCGAATAGGTAGTGATGCCCGCACACAGCAGCGGAGCTACGGCGGGGAGCGACAGCTTGTCTGACACGTGCAACACGAAGTCTTCATTCACCACAATGGTGTTGGAATAGCCGCCGTAAGTCGGCGTTTTTTTATCGCGCTCGTAGCTGTTGTAGGTGCCGGTGTTACCTTTCAAACAATACTGCTCAAGCCCATCCTGGCAGTTTTCGCAGGTGCGGCACGAGTCGACCATGCAGCCCGTGCCAGCCAGGTCGCCCACCTTGAACTTGGTCACGTGTTCGCCCACGGCCACCACCTTACCCACAATTTCGTGGCCTGGCACCATGGGGAATATGCCCGGAAACCAGTCGTTTTTGATTTGGTGAAGATCGGAGTGGCACACGCCACAGTACATAATATCGAACTGCACATCATGGGGACCCACCTCGCGACGCTCGAAATCCCAGGGGGCTAAATCACTCGTTGCCGACTGTGCGGCGTAACTTTTTGCTGCAATCATATTTTTATTTCGTGACCATCTGGTCCAGGAAAAGATAACGATCCCGGTGGCCCTCTTGTTGGGCCTGTGTGTGTACGTCGATGTGCATGACAGGGGCAGGTTTACCGGGCGTTACGGCATCCCAGCGGGGCATCCCAGCTTTGTTGGGGTTACCCGTCTTGATGAAATTAGCAAAATAGGCCATCATCGTCTTCGACACGTTTTGGTCGTCGGCGGTCCAGGCGTAGACCTTGTTGGACCCCAGATTACCCATCGCATACTCAATCTCGGCCGAGTGTACGGCTCCCTTTGGTGGTGCCTGTTTTGGCGCTGCCGCATCGGTGTTTTTCACTACGCCACCCGCCAGGCCTGCCGTGGCGTTGCCCATTTCGGGCACCATGGCCGGGCGCGGGCGGGCGTAGAAGTAGCGGTATACGGGCTTGCCGCCGGTCTGGCTGTGGAGGTCGGTCCATTTCCAGGTGCTGAAACCAATAAACCGGTCACCGGCCAGATCGGTAGCCACCTGCTCCACGTCGGCGTCGGTGGTGGCGGTGTAGTGCTTCAGGGCCTCGGTGGCCCGGTCGCCGTAGAGTTTTTGAACCGCTTTGGTATAGTTGGCTACCGTAGGCGCATCAGCACCCAGTACCAGTTTATAGGTCATCTCTTCCGAATTCCAGCCCGCCAGCAGGGGTACGTGGGCCTGTTCACCCGCCGTGAAAATAGCCAGCACCGGCTTGGGGAAGAAGTAGCCATCTACGCAGGGGCCGAAGCGGGGCGTAGTGGGGCGGGCGGTGGTTTCCAGCAGCTGGTCGCCCGGCATAGCCCGCAGTGCAGCCAGCGTGGGTGCCCCAATGCTTTCGCCAAATTTTACACCAATAGCCTCGGCATCGGCCAGAGTAACGGGGGTGAGCGTGCCCAGCAACGACCCGCTTTCGCCGATGGCACCCGCAATAAGGTTTCTTGACAGCGGCGAGGCCATCTGCGCACTCACCGACGTTGACCCCGCCGACTCGCCCGCAATGGTCACGCGCTTGGGATCACCACCAAAAGCGGCAATATTTTGCTGCACCCACGCCAGCGCGGCCTGCTGATCCAACAACCCATAGTTACCCGACGCGTGATTGGGCGATTCGTTGGTCAGTTCGGGGTGGGCCATGAAGCCAAACACACCCAGCCGGTAGTTGACCGTGAGGGTTACGATACCCTGCCGGGCCATCGCCTCGCCGTCGTAGCGGGGTTCCGAACCGTCGCCGGCCATGTAGCCACCACCATAGAAATAGACCAGTACGGGCAGTTTTTCGGCGGGCGATTTGGCGGGTGTCCAGACGTTGAGGTACAGGCAATCTTCTTTTACGCCGTCAGACCGGAAGTTCATGTCGCCAAAAATGGCCCGCTGCATGGCGCGTGGTCCGAAGGTTTGCGCCCGCCGCACTCCCGACCAATTTTTGGCGGGTTGTGGCTCCCGCCAGCGCAGGTTGCCCACGGGCGGGGCAGCAAACGGAATGCCTTTAAAAGAGCGCAGGCCACCGGTTTCGGCCACACCTTCCAGAATGCCGTTGGCAATTTGAACGCGAGGAGCTACATCGGTTTTAATAGATTGGGCTTGGGCAAGGGTGGTGAGACCCACACAGGCCAGCAGTACAGATAGGGTGGTTTTCATATGGTACTGGGAAGGTTAGTACGAAGCAAGTAAAGGGGCCGGGAATTGGGAAATACTGGTATCTTGGGTAGCCATGACCAAATCGATCTATCTCTTCGTCCTGCTTGTGCTACCGTTGGGGGTAATGGCACAGCAGCCCACCACCGCGCCAACCCGTGCGGCTTCCCTTCACACACTCCGGCAGCAGCTTAATGGGCTAACCCAACCCGCACAGGGCCGAGTGGGCATGGCAGCACTGGTGCTCGAAACCGGCGATACGCTGTCTATACGCGGCAACGAGCGGTTTCCGATGCAGAGCGTCTACAAATTTCCCATCGGCATGGCCGTGTTGCACCAGGTTGACCAGGGAAAACTGTCGCTTAACCAACTCATCCACGTCGACAAGGGCGAGTATGTGGGCAGCAAACAGCACAGCCCCATCCGCGACAGCCTGCCCGGCGGCATCGACATCCGCATCGGCGACTTGCTGCGCTATGCCGTTTCGCAAAGCGACGGGTCAGCTTCAGACGTGCTCATGCGCCTGGTGGGCGGGCCAACGGCGATTATGGCTTATTTGAAAAGCCTGAACATCAATAGTATACGGGTGTTGAATACCGAAAAAGAACTGGGCCGCGACAACACCGTGCAATATGTCAACTGGGCCACACCCACGGGCATGGTAGGGCTACTGAAAGCTGTGCAACAGGGCCGGGGCCTCTCGCCTGCCAGCCGGGCGCTTCTGCTGCGCCTCATGACCGAAACCCCCACCGGCCCCAACCGCCTCAAAAGCCTGTTGCCACCGGGCACGGTGGTGGCACATAAGACCGGCTCTTCCGGCACCGTGGCCAACCTCACCGCCGCCACCAACGACGTAGGCCTGATTACCCTCCCCAACGGCCACCACCTCGCCCTCGCCGTCTTCGTGTCCGATTCCAAAGCCGCCCCCCCCACCCGCGAAGCCGTCATCGCCAATATGGCGAAGGTGGTTTGGGAGCATTGTCGGTGAGAGGTTATTACTATCGACTGACTATCGACAATATAGCTTTAGGCTTCGCGCTTTCGGCCCTTCAACTAGGCCGGTCCGCCGGTGCGGTCCCCGACAGGCTCAGGGCCGAAAGCGCGAAGCCTAAAGCTATATTGCTGTTGAGATGTTAACTGTCACTTTATGAGCAACGCACACAAACCACGGTTGCCCTGGATTGCCAAGCTTCTAGCCATCGAACCGTTCAACATTACGGCGCTATGGACAACCTCAGAAATTCGGCAAATTGCCTTTGCTCCACTTTTCGATCAGTGGAAACAAGAAAACGACGTTCAGCTTTTCCCACTTTTTGATGCCGATACGTTTAGTCAAGTCACTATTTCCCAGTCTAATACGTTGTCGTGGCCTACGATCACTGTACAAATTAGACTAGCCAAACGGGTTATCGAAGAGCCGTTAGAGTTAGACCCAGATGAATTATATCGTAACAGCACATTGGCACAAAAAACGCAACGGCTAGATGTGGGAAACCTACTGCGAGAAGCCCGCGAAGCCGCTGGTTTGTCACAGACAGAAGTAGCCGCCAAGAGTGGTACATCCAGAAACTATATCTCCCGGATAGAGAACGGCAAATCGGATATACAGTTAGAAACGCTGAACAAAATTGTGCAGTTGGGTATGGGCAAGCAGGTACACCTTGACATTGCTTAACCGATACCTCCAACTAACTCACCGCGCCACTTCGATCTTGTACTTCTTGCCCTTCATTTTTTCGTGCTGAATCCGGTTCAGCAGGCCGTCTAATTTGGTGGCGCGGACAGCGGCGAAGGAGATGAAGTCCTGCACGTCGATGCGGCCGAGGTCCTCCTTGGCGAGTTGCCCTTTCTGGGCGAAAAATCCCACGATATCCACTTTGTTGAGCTTGTTTTTCTTGCCTCCGCTGATGTAGACCGTCACGAAATCGGGCGGTTTGGGCAGGCTCGTTTTGGCCGGAAGCGTTACTTCGTCCAGGTTGTCGGGCAGGAAAAACGGGCGTGGCTCGTCCGACGTCATAATCACGAAGGCGGTGCCGGTGGTCTCCATCCGGGCCGTGCGCCCGTTGCGGTGGGTGAACTCGTGGGGATGCTGCGGCAATTGAAAATGTACCACGTACTTCATGTCGGGAATGTCTAATCCTCTGGCTGCCAGATCGGTAGTGACCAGATAGCGGACACTACCGTTGCGAAACTGGAGCAGCGCCCGTTCGCGGTCGTCCTGTTCCAGCCCGCCGTGATACACCATCGTGCGGATGCCCCGGTCGGTGAGGGTGTCGCGGATTTGGTCGGTGGTGTCGCGGAGGTTGCAGAAGATGATGGCGGGTTCAGAATCGAGCGTACCGAGCAGCCGGAACAGCGTGTCGAACTTGTCCTGTCCAGCCTTTACCAGCTTGACGGTCAGGGTCGGTTCGGCATCCTCGTCGGGGCGGAAGGTGAGTTTGGCGGGGCGGTTCAGTCCCACAAAATCAGGGATACTGATGCCCGACGTGGCCGACACCAGCACCCGCTGACGGAGGCTGGTCAGCCCCTGAATAATAAACGCCATTTCGTCCTGAAACCCCAACGTCAGCGACTTGTCGAACTCATCAAGCACGAGCGTATGGATGCCCTCGGTATCAAATGTTTTTCGGTCTATATGGTCGGCAATGCGGCCGGGGGTGCCAATGAGCAGGGCGGGCGGGTTGCTCAGGTTCTTGATTTCGGTGGTCATGTCGTGCCCCCCGTAGCACACGTTAACCTTATAGCCGGTCGCCATTTTTTTCCACACCTGCTCAATCTGCAAGGCCAGTTCCCGCGAGGGCGACAGGATCAGGCACTGCACCGTAGTCTGCTCAGGATCAAGCAGTTTCAACACCGGTAGCAGAAAACCAACCGTCTTGCCCGACCCCGTGGGCGACACCAGAAACGTATCGGTACCGGGCGTAATGGCCTGTTGGGCAGCCAATTGCATTTTGTTCAGGGTCGAAATGCCAAGATTAGCCAAAACGGCTTCGGGCGATGGTGTCGTATTCATGCGAGCAAAGGTACGGCGAAATGAGGGGTAGCGGCGGGTAGCTGAAACCTATCAGGTCTCCAGGACCTTATAGGTTTGTATGGCCGTACCTTTGCCCCATACAACCAATACCATTATGACGTTTGCCGAACTGAATCTGACCAAGCCGCTACTGAATGCCCTGACCGACAAGGGCTACGAGACCCCTACCGTGATTCAGGAAAAGGTGTATTCGGTGGTGATGTCAGGGCGCGACGTATGCGGCATTGCCCAGACGGGTACGGGCAAAACCTTTGCCTACCTCCTGCCCTGCCTGCGGCAATACCAGTTCACCAAAGACAAAACCCCGCAACTGCTCATCCTGGTACCCACCCGCGAGTTGGTGGTGCAGGTAGTAGAGGCCGTGCAGGAACTGACCACCTACATGAACATCGTGACGGTGGGCGTATATGGCGGCGTAAACCTGAAACCCCAGCAGGCGGCCGTCCACGCTGGTGCCGACGTGCTCGTGGCCACGCCCGGTCGGTTAGTCGATTTGCTGTCGGCAGGGGCAGTGAAGATGAAAGCGCTAAAACGGCTGGTCATCGACGAAGTAGACGAGATGCTGAATCTGGGATTCCGGGCGCAACTGAAGGTGATTCTGGACCTACTGCCCCCCAAACGGCAGAACCTGCTGTTCTCGGCCACCCTCACCGACGAGGTAGAGGCCCTGATGAACACCTACTTCAACGCCCCGATTCGGGTAGAGGCCGCGCCCGTAGGTACGCCCCTGACCAACATCCGGCAGTCGGCCTATGCGGTGCCGAACTTCTACACGAAAGTGAACCTGCTCAGCCTGCTGCTACGCACCCACTCCGACATGAACAAGGTGCTGGTCTTTGTGGCCACTAAACACCTCGCCGACGAGCTGGTGGAGGAAATGGACACGCAGTTGCCCGGTCAGGTGGGGGTCATTCACTCTAACAAAGCGCAGAATGCCCGTTTCGCCGCCGTCAACGAATTTCAGGCGGGCACCATCCGGGTCCTGATCGCTACTGACATCATTGCCAGGGGGTTAGACATCGCCGAGGTGTCGCACGTGTTCAATTTCGACTTGCCCGAAGTACCCGAAAACTACATCCACCGCATTGGTCGCACGGGCCGCGCCGACCGGCCGGGGGTAGCTATCGCGTTTATCACCGAAGCCGAACGGGAGAAACAAGCCGCCATTGAGGCGCTGATGAACTACGCCATTCCGGTGCTGCCGCTTCCCGACGACCTGGTCATTTCCAATGAGTTAACATTTGCCGAACAACCCCAGATCGACATGAAAACGATTCAGGTGAAGACGGTAAAGCGCGAAGACGTCGGCCCTGCGTTCCACGAAAAATCGGCTAAGAACCAGAAAGTCAACGTCCGCCGCGACTACGCCGCCGAAAAAATGCGCAAATACGGCCGGCCAATTAAGCGTAGCGGGAAAAAATGAAGGGAATGTACAATGAATAATGTACAATGAACATTCCCTTCACTCATCACTAAAAAAAATGTCTTTCTCCCAACTCGGCTTGTCCGAATCGCTGCAACGAGGCGTTGCCAATCAGGGTTACGCGAACCCCTACCCCATTCAGGATCAGGCCATTCCGGCTATTTTAGCAGGGCGCGACGTGCTGGGCATTGCCCGGACGGGGTCGGGGAAAACGGCGAGTTTTGTCTTGCCTATTCTCGAAAAGTTGCAGGCGTTTACCGTCACCAAAAAGCAGCCCGTGCGGGTGCTGGTGGTCGTGCCCACGCGTGAGTTGGCAGCGCAGGTAGCCGAGGTATTCCAGGCGTTTGGCGACTATGTCATGCGCGGTGTGAAAACCGTAGCTGTCTTTGGTGGCGTATCCATTGCCCCGCAACTCGCCGCCGTGCGCGGGGCCGACGTACTCGTGGCTACCCCCGGCCGGCTGCTCGACCTGGTGGCGCAGAAGGCGCTCAAACTATCGTCGGTGAGCATACTGGTGCTTGACGAGGCCGACAAAATGCTCGATCTGGGTTTCGCCGATGAGATGAAGCAGGTGTTTGACTTGCTACCTACCGCCCGGCAAACCATTCTTTTCTCGGCCACCCTCGGCGACGGCGTGAAGGCCATGGGCGAACAAACCCTCCGCGACCCGCTAACCATCGACATACCCGAAGAACCCCTTGATATTGAGCAGATTAAGCAAACAGCCTACCGCACCACGCTCGAGCGCAAGGGCGTGTTGCTGCGGTATCTGATCAAAACTGGGAAGCTGAAGCAGGTGCTCGTCTTCGTTTCCTCCACCCGCACCGCCGACAATGTGGTGGCGAAACTGGTGAAAAACGGCATTCAGGCGGCGGCCATGCACGGCGATAAATCGCAGGCGGCTCGCACCGAAACGCTGAACAAATTCAAGGCGGGCAAACTCACCGTGATGGTAGCTACCGACCTCATTTCCAGAGGCATAGATATTCAGTTTCTGCCCCACGTGGTCAACTTCGAACTGCCCCGTTCGCCCAAAGACTACGTGCACCGCATTGGTCGCACGGGCCGCGCCGAAGCCTCCGGCGAAGCCATCTCGCTCATCACCCCCGACGATGAACACCATTTCAAGGTGATCCAGAAAAAGATGGGCAAGCGCGTGGACATCACCGACACCGCCGACCTGGCCCTGACGGGTTATTAGGCCAACACCATGCTGCCCTTACTCCAGACCGACCGACTGGCAATTGCTCCACTGGCCGTGACCGAAAGCGAGTTTATTCGTGAATTGGTCAACACAAAAGGTTGGCTCGATTTTATTGGTGATCGGCATGTTTATTCAGCCGACGATGCCCGTACGTTTTGTCAGGCAATTATTGATTCGCCAACACGCCATTATTTCGTTGTTTCTCAAATAGAAACCAATCTACCGCTCGGCATTGTCTCATTGGTAAAACGCGATTACCTGGATCACGAAGATATTGGTTTTGCTTTTTTGCCCATACATATGGGCCATGGATACGCCTACGAGGCCACCAGGGCCGTTTTAGCCTACCTTCAGCAACGCCCTATTTTAGCCACGACAGTACCAGAAAATACAAACTCAATTAATTTATTAGTAAAACTTGGGTTTGTAATGTATGATTCATTAATACAAGAAAGAGAAAAAATACTGGTATTCATGTTAAGATAATTTAGGCTGCGCTTCAGATCAATGCAACACACATTCTAAACAAAACTGAGTTTTCAGTGCTTTTACAGATGTACCAACGTCTTGAAAAGCCATGAAAATTGCACTCAACATATTGTTGTTGGCAGTGTCTGTAGCGCCGGTGTTTTCCCAAACCAAGTTAGCCACAACTACCCCGCCCGCGGTGGTGTCGGTGGTGGAAGGTCTCACCGGCAAACAGTTCGTACCCGACACTGCCTACACCGCCCTGTCAACCGAAGACGCGACCCTGCTGGCAAAAGAACCTCGCGCCAACTGGGACATACCCCGCGAATCGGGTAAGTACATGACCTACTCCAACCTGGTAGTGGGCACCCGTTCGTACCAGTTGCTCATTGCCAAAGACCCCAAAGAGGAATTTGCCAAAGCAACCCTGCTACGCTACACCACGCCCACCTCGAAACCCGAACCCATTGCGCGGGGCACCCTGAAACCAAAAGCGGTCGAGAAAGCCAAGTGAGGTAAGTTATGGGTGTTGGTCAGCGTATTGCTGACGCACGGCTCCTCGACTCCGCTCGGAGTGACAACCACCTTGACTTAAGCTAGGATGCTGTCTTATTTTCCTGTCACTCCGAGCGGAGTCGAGGAGCCGCGCATCAGCAATACGCTGACAACGATCTATCTGGAACTCACGCTACCTTAGCAAATGCCAAACGCCCCTTACAACCGGGCCGTTAGCCGTAGCCAGATGTGCCGGTTGGGGCGTAGCGTAATCAGCGGCTGGGGGCGAATCGGTTTTCCATCAATCAGTTGTATATCAAACGATTGTACCAGTAGGGCCAGCAAAATTTGCATTTCCATCAGGGCAAACTGGTTGCCGATGCACAGCCTTGGCCCGCCCCCAAATGGCAGGTATGCATACGCCGGGCGACCAGCGTCGGCACCGGGCGCGAAACGGTCGGGGTCGAAACGGTCAGGGTCGGGCCAGTTGGTGGGGTCATGGTGAAGCAGGTAGGGACTAACCACCACCGTGTCGCCTTTAGGAATGCGGAACGGACCGATGTGGTCGTCGGCGAGGGCCATGCGGCTCATAGCCCAGGCGGGGGGATACAGCCGCATCGACTCCTGCACCACCTGCATGGTGTAGGGTAACGTTCGGAACGCTTCTACCGGCGGGAGGCTTTCGCTTGCGCCCGTTCCCAACACCGTGGCTACCTCGGTTTGCAGCCGCTTGAGAATGGCCGGGTGGCTGGCCAGAAGATACATAGTCCAGGCCATGGAAACGGCGGTGGTCTCGTGGCCGGCCGTAAACAGGGTCACGCACTCGTCGCGGAGTTGGGCATCGGGCATCCGTTGGCCCGTGTCTTCGTCTTCGGCGTAGAGCAGCATATCGAGCAAATCATCGTGGCGGGTGCCGGTTCGTTTGCGGTTGGCAATGAAGCCGTAGATCAGCGCATCGACCTGCCGACGGGCGTTGTTGTAGCGAACATTATTGGGCGTGGGCCAGTTCGTCGGCCATTTAATGGGCGATAATAACGTCTTGTTGGCCAACACGTTGAGCGTCTCCAGCGAGTGCGATAGGCCATCGAGCCGTTGCCCGGCGTCGGTGCTGAATAGGGTTTTGCACACAATGCGCATGGTCACGTCCATCAGCGCCTGCGACATATTGACGGGGCCGCTTAGGTCGCCTTGCCGCAGTTGGGCCACCCACGCGGCCGATTCCTCTACCATCGTACTGGCCAGGACCGTGATCTTCTGCCGGTGAAAAGCGGGCTGGGCCAGCCGCCGCTGATGCCGCCAGAAATCGCCGTCGCTGGTGAGGAGGCCTTCGCCCAAAAAACGTTTCAGCACCCGAAACGCGGGCGACCGGCCATAGTTACGGTGGTTTTCCTGCAAGACATATTTCACGTCTTCGGGCCGGAACACCATATACTGGTTGCGGCCGCCAATATTGATGCGCACTACCCGGTCATACTGCCGTTGCAGCTTCATGAACATACCCAGCGGGTCGCGGGCAACGGCCAGGGTATTGCCCACCAACGGCCAACCCGGATGAACAGGCGCAATTATTTCCATAGGTACATAGTTCCGAAAAAGTGTTCCTAAAGATACAACACCAGTATTGCTCCGGTTGCGCGTACTTTTACAGGCTTTTTTAACCGCCTATTGCCTTGGATGCCGTTACGATCAAAGACATTGCCCGTGCGCTGAATCTGTCAACCTCCACAGTATCGCGGGCGTTGCGGGGCAGCTACGAGATCAGCGCCGAAACCAAGCGGCTGGTGATGGACTATGCCGAGCGGATCAACTACCAGCCCAACCCTATTGCGCTGAGCCTCAAGGAAAACCGCAGCCGGGTGCTGGGTGTGATTGTGCCGCAGATTGCCAATAACTTCTTCTCGCAGGCCATCAACGGCATCGAGGCCATTGCCTACAACCGGGGCTATCACGTGATTATCATGCAGAGCCACGAGTCGCTGGAACGCGAGGTGCTGACGGTGCAACAGGCCATGGCCCGCCGCGTAGATGGCCTGCTGATTTCTATCTCCAGCCAAACCAATAACCTGGCCCACCTGCACGCCATTCAGCAGCGCAACGTCCCGATTGTGATGTTCGACCGGGTGTCGGCGGAACTGGACGCGCCCAAGATCGTAGCCGATAATTTTGGCGGGGCCTTTGCCGCCACCGAGCACCTGATTCAGACCGGGCGGCGGCGCATTGCCTTTGTGGCCATCCCGCCCTACATGGCCATCACGCAGGACCGGCTGGCGGGCTACAAGGCAGCCCTGACCCAGTACGGCCTCCCCTACGACGACGACCTGGTGCGGTTTGTGGGGTTTCAGGAACACGAGTTCGACCCCGTCATTGACGACCTGTTGCGGCTATCTACCCCACCCGACGCCTTCTTTATGGCTTTCGACCGGCTGGCGCTCTGGTGCATGACGGCTCTCCGCAAGCGGAATATCGCCATTCCTGAACAGGTGTCCTTGATTGGGTTCACCAACATCAGCGTGGCCGAACTCCTCGACCCGCCCATGAGCACGGTGGTGCAGCCCGCCCAGGAGATCGGCCAAACCGCCGCCGAGCGCCTCATCGAACTCATCGAGCTAAAAGAAAAAGCCCCCGCCACCAGCACCGTCAAAATCCCCAACACCCTGATTGTCAGAGAATCGACGAAGCGAAAGACTGAATGAGTGAAAGAGCGAGAGAGCGAAAGCCCTGATTAGGCGAATTTGGCTTTTATTTCGGTCCTCGTCTGACAATGTCTAAGTCTTGATTTTTAACTACAGTTGAGCATTAATAATGATTGAACAGATTAATGAATTGATTGACAAGGTCATTTTAATGCAGGACGCATCAATGAAAGATTACCCCGAATTGATGGAGGAATATCAACGACATCCTGTCCCGGCAAACTCTGATTTAACCAAAGTGCCAACCTTGTTGCCAAATTATTATCAGGCTATTTCACCAATGCTCCATGAACGCTTTAAACGTTTTGGAACTTGGACATGGGGGCCTCTTGGCAATTGGCTGAGTTTAGAGGACATGGAAAATATTTGCCGAGATTGGGACAAGGTCAAGCCTGAAAATGACTATGTGAGTTGGTTAAAGGCAATAGCTGAAAATTGGGAGAACGATGCCATCCGTTTGTTTCGCCCAGAGCGCATTTCAGTTTTTGCCGCCAACCGTGACAGTTACGAACGAATTTATCTAATGTGGTTTGACAGTATGGAAGAGCCAGAGTTGTGGATAGAAGACAGTAATGGTGTCGGTCGCTTTAAAGACTTTTCCGCTTTCTTGCAGTGGCTCCCTGTTGAAGACATTTCAACTTATGAGCCACATTGGATATTAGGCTACAGCAAGTGAAGGGAAATTTTCGCTCTGCGTGGGGGTAGCTGCGGGCATTGGGTGGTCAAACCATAGGATAGGCACAACGGGCGTATTGCTAACAACCTTAAGTAGTAAGCGAGAATGTGGCGCGGTAGGCTGTTGTACACGATGTAAAGTTATGAGGCTACAGCTTTGAGCAATTCTTTCTGCCTGGCCTCTGGTACGTTCAGCCGTTTCATCTCACGCTTAGCTTTATGGTAAACCATATCGCGGTTGTAGTTTCGCTGCGCGTTGAGCCAGAAAGAGGCGTCTATCTGTAATGCTTGCTCAAGCTTTAAAGCCATCGCTACCGATACGCTTTTCTTGCCACGGATTAATTCAGAAATGAACGTAGCACTTATGCCAAGCAGCTCCGCCAAGTGCTTCTGAGTGATATTCCTCGCTTCTAATTCGTCGGCTAGCATTTCGCCTGGATGCGTGGGGTGAGCCGGAAAAATTTCTTCGCCTAAACTGCTGAGTGTCATCAGTGATAATCGGTTTCAGACGTGTATTATCTAAACAAGGCAACCTCCATAACTAAACTATCAGTTTCCCAACAGCCACCGGGCTAATTCACCACCTGCTTTAACGTTTTCGTACTGAGCGGGGATGCGGCGGCCATCGACGTATTCGTTGTAGAGCCAGGGGGCACCGAGGGCGAAGACGCGACCTTTGCCCAGCGTGGCGGTGGGCCTCATGTGCTATGCATCAAGCGCAGAGCTGCGTGCCGGTGCTCAACAGCACAAAGGTCGAAAAAACCGTGAGTGGGTGACGGGTGGTTGGTTGACTTTGGTGCTAACGCTTACTGGTACGGTACCGCTTTGATAAGCCGAATGTCATTTAGCTCTGGTACATGCAAAATGTTTTCGGTCGGAATTACGCCCCGCTTAATCCAGTTGCTGACCACATTGGTCGATTTCAGACCGAAGCGCTTAGCGTATTCAGCGGGCGTGAGCCAATCTGTCAGGGGAAATTTCGTGCCATTTTGCTGAAGGAAAGCCGTTGCTTCTCCTATAATAGCTTCACTATCAGCCATTAACTCCTGAAAAGTCTGTTTTTTAGTGATCGTTTCCATATCCGTTCATTGTTCTAGCTCACTTAATAGTTTAGTGAACATAATCAGCTTGTCTAGTATAGCATTCTTCTCGTCTTCATCCATCTGCTCACTGGCATCGCGGAGGTACTGACGTAGGTGGGCTAGTTGCATCCGAACGTTGACAATTATTCGTTTGCGTTGTTCATCATCCACAAGTTGGCGGTGCTGGTTTAACAAAGCAAACATAGCTTTTGTTACGCTGTGTAACAAGTCAATTGTAGTTTATCCTACCTTAACAACCACCGCGCTAATTCCCCACCCGCTTTAACGTTTTCGTACTGAGCGGGGATGCGGCGGCCGTCGACGTATTCGTTGTAGAGCCAGGGGTCGCCGGGGGCGAAAACGCGGCTTTTGCCAAGGGTGGCGGTGGCCATGACCACGTAGTCTTCATGGTGCAAAAGGGCCTTGGCAGGTCCGAAGAGGCCGATGGGAGCCAATTCTTTCTCGTAAATCTTGCGGGTGGAGGGGAAGACGGGGTTGCCCGCCAGAATCGGGACCAATCTTTGACAAAAACACGATCTATGCTACACAAAGTCAGTTCGCATGGGCGTGAACACGTCCACTAACGTACCAGCTTCGAGGCAGACGGCCCCGTGCCAGACGTTGGCGGGAATGAAGTAAGCATCACCCGCGCCGAGGGTGCGTTCAGTGCCGTCGATGGTGATGACGAAGCGGCCGCTTTCTACGTAGCTCGCCTGCGTATGTTCGTGGCGGTGCGCCGCGCCAATGCCGCCGGTGTCGAAGGCCACAAGCACCATCATCAGGGTGGCATCATAAGCCATGATCTTGCGTTTTACGCCCTCGCCCACAATCTCCCAGGCAGGGTTGTCGGCAGTGGCAAAGCGATTTTCAAAGGCAGGGTGGGTCATCAGGGAAGTAAGTCGGGCTGGGTTCTTAGTTTCGTCTACAAGTAACTACGATTTTTCACGCAATACCTCATCCCATGAAGACACCGGCCAGCTTCCTCCTACTCCTTCTGCTGAGCACATGCTGCCTTACTTCCCTTCGCCCGGCCCGGATGCATGCCTACCAAACGTTGGCCCACCTTACCCCCGACGAAATCGCCGTTACCAAAGCCGCCGAGCAACTGCGCCTCGCCATGATCGACCCTACCAAGGAGGTGCTTATGACCCTTACTGCCCCTGAACTTAGTTATGGTCATTCAGCAGGCAACATAGAAACGCAGGCCGATTTTGTGAACGCGCTGGTAAGCGGTACGTCCGATTTTGTCAGCATAGACATCAGTAACCAGACGGTTACGGTGGTCGAAAACACGGCTGTGGTGCGGCATGTGCTGCTGGGACAGATCGTCAACAAAGGCGTGCCTGCCACAACAAAGCTGTCGGTGTTGCAGGTGTGGCTGAAGCGGAAAGGTAGCTGGGTACTGCTGGCTCGTCAGGCTACGAAACTGCCACAATAATCCATTTGCAGTTGTCCCACACTGTGTTTTCCAGCCAAACCGACGCGTACAGATTGCTCCCCTGTAGCGAAACCGATGAACCGATTTATACGCCGTTGCAGCCTGCAACTGGCTTTTTTGCTTCCGCTTGGCGCAATGGCGCAACCCGCGTGGCCCGTCATTACACAGCAAGCCAAGCCCTGGACCCGCTGGTGGTGGATGGGTAGCGCCGTTAACAACGCCGACCTGACGCGGCTGCTCACCGACTACCAGAGGGCGGGCCTCGGCGGCGTAGAAATCACCCCGATTTATGGCGTGAAAGGGGCCGAAGACCAGTTCACCAACTTCCTCTCTCCCACCTGGATGGACCGGCTGACGCACACGCTGACGGTGGCCAAACGCCTCAATCTGGGTGTCGATCTGGCGCAGGCGTCGGGGTGGCCGTTTGGCGGACCGTGGGTAACGCCGACAGATGCGTGCAAGTACGTGGCATACAAAACCTACACGCTGGCGGGGGGTGAATCGCTGGCCGAACGGGTCTTTTACGACCAAAAAGCCCTGGTACGGGCCGTGGGCGAACCCATCTCTATCGACAAGCTGACCGACCCGATTGCCCAAAACCCCGACCTGCAACGCCATGCTTTTGATCAGGTACGATTTCCCAAACCGCTACCCCTGCAAACGCTCATGGCCTACGCTAGTTCGGGTGGGCAGGTAGACCTCACAAAGCGTGTATCTGCCGACGGCAAGCTAAACTGGACAGCTCCGAAACTGCCTAAAAACGGTCAATGGACGCTCTACGCCCTGTTTCAGGGATGGCACGGCAAGCAGGTAGAACGCGCCGGACCGGGCGGCGAGGGCGACGTGATCGACCATTTTTCGCCCGCAGCCACGCAGCATTACCTGGCCCGATTCGACGAGGCGTTTCGGGGGCGCAACGTAGGCGGCATCCGGGCGTTTTTCAATGATTCGTATGAAGTAGACGACGCGCAGGGCGAAGCCAACTGGACGCCGACCTTCTTTGCGGAATTCAAAAAACGACGGGGCTACGACCTGAAACCCTACCTGCCCGCCCTCTTTGGCAACGCCCTGGTCGGGCAGGATACCGCCGCGACCACCGCCCGTATCCTGTGCGATTACCGCGAAACCATTGGCGATCTGCTGCTCGAAAACTATACCCAAACCTGGGCCACCTGGTCGCACCAACGGGGGCAACGTATTCGTAATCAGGCGCACGGCTCACCGGCCAACATCCTCGATCTCTATGCCGCTACGGACATTCCCGAAGCGGAAGGTACCGAACTGTTGCGCATCAAATTTGCTTCGTCGGCGGGAAACGTCACGGGCAAACCGCTGATTTCAGCGGAGTCGGCCACCTGGGATGATGAGCATTTTTTATCAACGTTGAGCGGCATTAAAAAGACGATGGACCGCTACCTGCTGGGGGGCGTGAACCACACGTTTTATCACGGCACCAACTACTCGCCGCAGGCCGCCGCCTGGCCCGGCTGGCTGTTCTACGCCGCGGTCCATTTTAACCCCAATAATCCCTTCTGGACCGATTTTGGGCAGTTGAACCGCTACGTAGCCCGTTGCCAGGCCATGTTGCAACGGGGCAAACCGTACAACAACGTGCTGGTGTATCTGCCTATGTATGATGCCTACAGCCAAACCACCGTCCGGGCCGGGTCGCCGCCGTATTTGCTGCAACACTTCGACGGGATCGAGCACGGCTTTAAAAACCTGCCGGTGGCGCACATTGCTGAGGAGTTACTAGCCAGAGGCTATGCATTCGACTTCATCTCTGACCGGCAATTACTCGGTGTAAGCACCCGCCTGGGTAAGCTGCAAACGGGCGGCACTGCCTACCAGACTATCCTTGTTCCTGACGCCCGGCTGATGCCGCTAGGTACGATGCAACAGTTGTTAAAACTGGCTCAGCAAGGTGCAACGGTTATTTTTGTGAACAAGCTGCCTATCGACCTACCTGGCTTTGCCACCCTTACCACCCGCCAAACGGCGTTCCGAAACCTGCTGGCCAATCTCTCCCTTTCACCCGACGAAAACGCCGCTGTCTGCGTAGCCAAAGCAGGCAAAGGCCGTATCCTGGTTGGTGCCGACGTAACCAGCTTGCTCACCCAAGCCGGTGTGTCCCGCGAACTAATGGCCGACGAAGGACTGACGTGTATGCGGCGGAAAGTAGGCCCAAAAACAATCTATTTCATTGTCAATCAACGTAGCGATTCCACCCGTGCGGGCTGGGTCACGCTGGCTACGTCAGCGAAGTCGGTGGCCTTATTTAACCCCATGACCGGGCAAACAGGCATGGCCCGAATCAGGTCTGCCGCCAATGGTCTGGTTTCAGTTTATCTGCCGCTGGGACATCAGGAGGCCGTTTTGCTGGAAACATCGCCTACCGCTGTAGCTGGTCCGGCGTATCCTTATGCCACGCCATCGGGGCCAGCGCAACTCCTGGCCGGCCCCTGGACATTGCACTTCGTATCGGGTGGTCCTACCCTACCCGCGCCTGTTCAACTGCCCGGAATCCGGCTCTGGACCAACCTCCGCGATTCATCTATGAACGCCTTTTCGGGGTCGGCAACCTACACCACCACTTTTGCCAAACCTGATGGTTCAGCCGCAGCTTATCAACTCGATCTGGGCAAAGTATTCTCCAGTGCGCGGGTGACGATGAATGGGCAAAACATGGGTACGCTCATTGGCCCTGATTACCAGCTTTTCTTGCCCAGAAACAGCCTCCAAATGCAAAACACGCTGATTATCACCGTCTCGAACAGCATGGCTAACCGCATTATCAACCTCGACAAACAGGGTGTAGTCTGGCGTAACTTTTACAACATCAACTTCCCCGCCCGCTTCAAGGAAAACCGCGACGCCAACGGCCTCTTTACCACCAAAAATTGGTCTCCCCAACCCAGCGGGCTACTCGGACCGGTGACACTGACACCGTTGGAGTGATTTACGACTTACGATGTACGAATTACGATTTTTGCTGTCGCCAGCGTACCATTGCTTTGGCGACAGCAAAAATCGTAATTCGTAAATCGTACATCGTAAATCAGCGCTTTTTCATGCAGGAAATCGCCTTTCTCATGCGCCTGAAACTGGGCAACGAAGCGGAGTATCGCCGCCGACATGACGAGATATGGCCCGAACTGGCCGCCGCCCTCACCGAGGCGGGTATTCGCGACTATTCTATCTACCTGGACCGCGCCACAGGTACGTTGTTCGCCGTCCAAAAGCGCACCGATAGTCATACCGCCGATGCGCTGCCGGATCATCCCGTCGTGAAACGCTGGTGGGCCTATATGGCTGATTTAATGGACGTTAACCCCGGTAATTCACCGGTATCCGTGCCGCTGGAGCGGGTGTTTCATCAGGAATAGTTGGTGGTTGGTGATTTGTAGTTTGTAGTTGGCTGACGCACGGCCGAACCGTCGGACCGCCCTCGACTGCGCTCGGGGTGACAGGCAAGTAGAGCAATCTTCTCGAATTGAGTCAAGGTGGTTGTCACCCCGAGCGCAGTCGAGGGCGGTCCGACGGTTCAGCCGTGCGTCAGCCAACCACCAACTACAAACCACCAACCCTTTACAAAATCACCTCCTGCTGTGCGGCAAGTTGCGTGGCTTTGGTGGGGCGGTTGAGGAACTGCATGATGACCCAGGCAATGAGGTAAGCAGACCCACAGAAGATAAACAGGACGTTGTAACCGAGCGTTAGATTGCCAGCCTCCTTGTAATAATCCAGCAGCGGCCCAATGAGCCACTGGAACAAAATGCCCCCAATAGACCCCGCCATGCCGCCAATACCAATCACTGAACTGACAGCCCGCTTGGGGAAGGTGTCGGACACGGTGGTGTAAATGGTGGCGCTCCAGGCCTGATGCGCGGCGGCGGCCAGGCTGATGAGGGCCACCGCCTGCCAGATGTCGGTGGCGAAGCGGGCCGTTATGATAGGCACCACGGCCAGCGCAAAAAAGAGCATCGACGTGCTGCGCGCCCTGGATACAACCCACCCCCGCCGAATCAGGTACGACGACAAATACCCGCCGCCAATGCTCCCAATAGTGGTGGCCGTATAGATGATCACCAGCGGCCAGCTAGGCTTTTTGAGGTCCAGCTTAAACGTCGACGAGAAATAAGACGGCAGCCAGAAGAGGAAAAACCACCAGACAGGGTCGGTCATGAACTTGCCTACCACGAAGGCCCAGGTGCGCCGAATACGAAACAGCTGTGGCCAGCCCATAGCCGCGCCGGTGTCGGTGGCGGCTTCATTGTCGCTGTGGATGTACTGCACTTCGGCGGGCGTCACCCGCGACTGCCGCTCTGGAATTTCGTAGAAGATGAGCCAGAAAATAAGCCAGACAAAGCCAATGGCACCCGTAAGCAGAAACGCCATCTCCCAGCCATAAACGCCTAATATCCAAGGCACTACTACCGGCGACACTACTGCCCCGATGTTGGCTCCTGAGTTAAAAATGCCCGTGGCCAATGCCCGCTCTTTTTTGGGAAACCACTCGGTCACGGCCCGGATGGCTGCCGGAAAATTGCCTGCCTCACCCAACCCCAGCAGTGCCCGCATCACCCCAAAACCCACCGTACTTCTGGCCACGGCATGTAGCATGGCGGCGATACTCCAGACGATGAGCGAAATAGTGTAGCCCGTTTTAGTGCCGATCTTGTCGATGATGCGCCCGAACAACAGCAGACCCAGGGCGTAGGAGGCTGAAAACACCATGGTGATGTGACTGTAGTCGGTTTCTGTCCAATTAAACTGGTCGGATAGTACTGGTTTCAGCAGCCCAATCACCTGCCGGTCGATGTAGTTGATCGTGGTGGCAAAAAACAGTAGTGCCACCACCACCCAGCGGTAACGGCCCACGGGCGCGGCAGTGTTTTGTGGAAGGTTCATAGAGGGCGTTGGGAATAGTTCTAGTTTTCGGACGTGCTGTCAGGTCGGGGGTGGTGCGGCATTCCGACCTGACAGCACGGTCAAAACACGGCTCACAAACAAACCTAAAAGCACTATGTATCGATATACTTCATCAGGCCTGCCACGCGGTCGCGGAGGGCATCGGCATTAGCGCCTCCGCCAAACAGTTGCGAGCCGATGCCCACGCAGGTTACGCCCGCCCCAAACCATTCAGACAGGCTTTGGGCGGTAGGCTCCACGCCGCCCGTCACCATCAGCTTCAGGTGGGGCATAGGACCAAGAATAGCCTTCACAAAACCCGGCCCAAGCACGTTGCCGGGAAACACTTTCACAAGGTCGGCCCCAAGCAGCGTGGCCTGATGAATCTCGTTTAAGGTAGCCGCAGCAGGCACCCAGGCCACATTTCGCTCCTGACATATCGCTGCCACCGCCGCCGTAGTGATGGGTTGCACCACAAAATCGGCCCCTAGGTCGAGGAAGTTAGTGGCCGCCTGCGCGGTGAGAATGGTACCAATACCCAAGGCCATATCGGGGCAGTGTTCACGCACAAACGGCACCAGTTCACCAAACACCTTGTTGGCGGCTTCGCCCCGGTTAGTAAACTCAAACACCCGCAGTCCACCGTCATAGCAAGCCTTCACAACGGCTTTGGCCTGCGCAACGTCGGCGTTATAGTAAACGGGCACAATGGGAAACCGCTGGCAGAGGTCGAGGAGGGTTTGGGGGGGCATGGGTATAGATGTTGGACGTTGGATACCAGACATTGGATGCGGGATGTTGACCTTGCCGACACATCCAATAGCCAGCATCCAACATCCAATATCTATTTTTCACCTTAACAGCCGCCCCGCCGTATCACCCGCCATGACGGCTTCGATTTCGGAGCGGGTAGCCAGGTTGGCGTCACCGTGGATGGAGTGTTTCAGGACCGATGCCGCTACCCCGCAGCGCAGGGCTTCTTCGGCGGTGGCGTAGGTATGGGTGCCGTAGATAAACCCGGCCATAAACGCATCGCCACCACCAATTCGGTCTACGATGGGTACGATGTCGTAAGTCGGCGTTTCGGTGGTTATACCCGTCTGGTCGTAGAGCAGGCCGCGCAGTTGATTGTGCGACGCGCTCAACGTGTCGCGGCGGGTGGTAATGACTTGTTTAATACCTGGAAAGCGGTCCAGCAACTGCGCCGCCATCTGGGCAAACGAGTCGTTGGAGTGCGGTCCGGTGGCGATGCCAAACAGATCTTCAGCATCATTTTCGGCACAAACTACTATATCGCAACCAGCCACGAGCGGGGGCATCACGTCCTGCGCTCGCTGCCCGTATTGCCAAAGGTTGCGCCGGTAGTTCACGTCGGCACTGACGGTGATACCCAGCCGCCGGGCAGCCTGAATAGCCGCCGCTGTGGCCGCCGCTGCCTGCGCCGAAATGGCCGGGGTAATGCCCGTCCAGTGCAGCCAGCCAACGCCGGTCAGGATGGTTTCCCAGTCGAACCAGTCGGCCTGAAGATTGGCAAAAGCCGAATCGGCGCGGTCATACACAATGTGGCTAGCCCGCACCGACGCCCCCGATTCCAGAAAATAAAGCCCCAACCGGTGCCCCCTGAAAACGGTATGCGCCAGGCTAACGCCCTGCTGACGAAGGTGTTGCGCCGCCGCCTGCCCCAGCTCATGGTCGGGAAAAACGGTTACGTGTTCGGCTGGCAAGCCCAGCCGGGCCAGCGACACCGACACGTTGGCCTCGCCGCCGCCGTAAGTAATGTCCAGCTCACGCGCCTGTACGAACCGGTAATTCAACGGTGGCGAAAGCCGCATCATCACTTCGCCGAAGGTGACCAGTTTGCCCGGCAGTGGTATGGGTGTTATCGAAGCCAAAGTAGGAGTTTGCGTTGTTGTAACAGATGTTTTGCACTACCTCACCCAGCCAGTCTATCGTGGCGGGCAGTTCACCATTTACCACGTCGTTGCCCAGCAGGTTGCACAGGATTCGCCGGAAGTATTCGTGACGTGGGAAAGACATGAAAGAGCGGGAGTCGGTGAGCATACCCACAAACCGGCTCAACAAACCCATATTCGAGAGGGCGTCGAGTTGGGCTTCCATCCCTTTTTTCTGATCCAGAAACCACCAGCCCGACCCAAACTGAACCTTGCCCGCCACGGTGCCATCGTTGAAATTACCCGCCATGGTGGCCATCACTTCGTTGTCGGCGGGGTTGAGGTTGTAAAGGATGGTCTTGGTCAGTTTGTTGCGGTCGTCCAGCCCACCCATAAACCGCGAGAGCGCCTGTGCCTGCGAAAAATCGCCGATAGAATCCCAGCCCGTGTCGGGGCCAAGGTCGCGCAGGCGGCGGGTGTTGTTATTACGCAACGCGCCGAGGTGAAACTGTTGCGTCCATCCCTTTTCGTGGTCCATTTCGGCCAAAAACACCAGCAGAGCCGATTTTAAGCCCGTTATTTCGGCCTGCGTGAGCGACTGTCCCGCCCTGATTTTGGCAAAAGCGGCCCGAACGCCTGCCTCCGTGTACGAATCGGCGTAGAGTTGTTCCAGGCCGTGGTCCGACAGTTTACAGCCGTGGGCGGCGAAGAAATCGTGGCGGTTGCGCAGGGCCGTCAGCAGGTCGTCGTAGGTGTTGATGGCCACGTCGGCGGCGGCTTCGAGGCGGTCGAGGTAGGCGTTGTAGGGGGCAGCCTCATCAACGGCCATAGCCTTGTCGGCCCGGAACGTGGGCAGCATCCGTACGCCAAAGCCCTCAGTGGCCAGTTGGCGGTGGTGTTCGAGCGAATCGGCGGGGTCGTCGGTGGTGCAGACCACGCGCACGTTCATGTTCAGCAGCAGGTTGCGCACCGAATAGTCGGGCGTGTTCAGTTGTTCGCTGCACTGGTCATAAATCCGCCCGGCAGATCGCCCATCGAGCAGTTCGGTGATGCCAAAATAGCGTTGCAATTCCAGGTGGGTCCAGTGATAAAGTGGGTTCCTGACGGTGTAGGGCACGGTTTCGGCCCATTTTTGGAACTTCTCCCGGTCAGAAGCCCCACCCGTGCAATAGCGTTCATCGACGCCGTTAGCTCGCATGGCCCGCCACTTGTAATGGTCGCCGTAGAGCCAAATCTGGGTCAGGTTGTCAAACTGCGTATCGGCGGCAATCTGGTCGGGCGGGAGGTGGCAATGGTAGTCGATGATCGGCATAGCTTTCGCGTAGCCGTGGTACAATTGCCGCGCCGGGTCAGACTGGAGGAGGAAATTATCGTGGATGAATGAAGACATACTAGCGGAGAGGAGAGAGCGGGGAGCGAAGGGCGGGGAGGTAAGAGTCAAGAAACAAGAGTCGAGAGGTGATAGCCAAGAGTCATGAGGTATGCTCATTCTTGTTTCCTGACTCTTACCTCTCACCTCTTCGCTATTAATAATACCCTATCAATGAATTTCTTAGCACGTGCAATGACCGGTTCATGTGGGCTTCTACGGTGCGTACCGATATGCCCAGTTGCCCGGCAATGTCGCGGTATTTCAGGCCCTGTTCGCGGCTAAGGCGGTAGATCAGCTGGCCCTGCCGGGGCAACTGCGCCACGGCCCGGTTGAAACGGACATCGAACTCATAGTCGATAATCCGCTGCTCGGGCGATTCGCTTGGGGCGGTGGGTGCGTGGTGATCGCTGGTCAGTTCGCAGTGACTGTTTTCGTGACAGCTTCGGCTTTTGAGGTAATCCAGCGACTGGTTTTTCACCGCCCGGTAGCAGTAGGGCTGAAACGACGCGTAGATCTCAATCTGCGCCCGGTTGCGCCAGAGCTTCACAAACACGTCGGCCACTAGTTCTTCGGCCACTTGCGGGCAGCGTACAAAGCGCGTGGCATAGCTACAGAGGGGAGCGTAGTGCAAACTGAACAACTGCCGGAAGGCCGGGTAATCGTTGGCAGCCGTTACCCGCCGAAACAAGGTATCGGCCAGCCCGGCGGCACCCGTTCGTTTAGGCAGTTGTACGGGTAGTTTTTCGGCAAAAAGTTGCGGTGTTGCCATTACAGGTTCGGTAGGGAAGGTTGGTTCAGACAGCCTATACTGTTGCTGCCTGCACACTAAAATAGCCCCCAACCCCTTAGATCGGCGCTATTTTTTCTCAAAAACAGCCTATTTTTCTACGCAATCGTTCCCGGCAACGATGCCAGTAACGAAATCACTTTTTCCAGAAAAAATTTATTTATTTCTCTGACCAGGCTAAGTAGTGGGTGGGCGTTTTGTCGTCTATGATTGTGCACTAATTACGGGACCTATGCGCTGTTTTGCCATCGTCTTTCACCGCGGGGTCCTTCAGGCACTAACCTCACTTGCTTTTACCATGAAGAAACGCTTACTCATTCGGACCGTCTCTGCCGGGTTGCTGACGGCCTGCCTACTGGGGCTGTTGCCCACCGGCAATAAGGCCCTGGGGCACTCGCCTACCCATTTCGTTCAGGACCGCACCGTGACGGGTACGGTACGGTCAACGGAAGACAACAACACGCTGCCGGGTGTAAACGTGGCCGTGAAAGGCACCACCCGTGGCACCACCACCGACGCCGAAGGCAACTTCCGCATCAGCGTTCCCGACGACAAAGCCATTCTGGTGTTTTCATCGGTAGGGTTCAACGCACAGGAAATCGTGATTGGCAACCGCGAGTCGGTCAACATTCGCCTGGAGGCCGATTTGAAGAACCTCAACGAAGTGGTTGTGGTGGGGTATGGTACCCAGAAGAAGAGTCAGCTCACGGGGGCCATCTCGTCGGTGTCGTCCAAGCAGATTACCGAAATGCCCATCACTAACCTCGGTCAGGCGCTACAGGGCCGCGTGGCGGGGGTCGACGTGGCGCAGTCGGGTAGCAAGCCCGGCACCGTACCCAAGATCCTGATCCGGGGGCGGCGGTCGTTCAACGCAGGCAATGACCCGCTGTATGTGGTGGATGGTATTCCGCTGTCGGCGGGGTACGAAGACTTCAACCCCAACGACGTGGCCTCCATGGAAATCCTGAAAGATGCCACCTCAACGGCCATCTACGGTGCACGGGGTGCCAACGGTGTGGTCATCATCTCGACCAAACGGGGGGCCGTCAATGGCCGCACCACTGTCAACTACGACACGTACCTGGGCAGTACCGAAGCACTCGACAAAATCCATCTGTTTACCGGTGCCGAATTTGCCGAATACAAACGCGAATCGCGCCGCACGGTAGGTACCTACAAAAGTGCCGACGGTACCCCCGTACCCACGGGCGTGGCCGATGCCTTTGCCGACTCGAAACTGTTCGAACCAGTTGAGTTAGAGGGCATCGCTGCTGGTCGCAACACTGATTACCAGAGCATGATGTTGCGATCAGGTTTCCAGCAAAACCACTCGCTGGGCGTGCAGGGGGGCAATGATAAAACGCAGTTCTATATCTCAGGCGGCTTTTTCCAGGATAAGGGCATCATTCCGGGCCTGGACTACACGCGGGCGTCGTTCCGGGTCAATATTGACCACCAGATCAACAAAACGTTCCGAGTGGGTCTGTCATCCTATACGATGAACAGCATCCGTAATGGAGCTAACCGGAACCCCTACGGTTTCACGATTTCGCAAAACCCGCTGGGCAAACCCTACGACGATCAGGGCAACCTTATTTTCTCGCCCACCAATGATGCCCTGCTAACCAACCCCATGGCCGAACTGGTGCCGGGAGCGCAGGTAGACGAAACCAAGAAGTACCGGATTTTCAACAGCGTTTATGTAGAAGCCAACATCCTCGATGGACTCAAATACCGTCTCAACGTGGGTCCCGACTTCACCATTGCCCGGGCCGGCCGTTTTGTGGGTGCGCAAACCAATGAGATCAAAGGCGGCAACCCTACGGCTTCGACAAACAGCCAATTTGGTTTCAACTACACCATTGAAAACATCCTGACCTACAATAAGGTGTTCAACGGGGTACACAACCTGGGCGTTACGGCGCTTCAGTCCATTCAGCGCGACAACTTCGAGGCAAGCGGTATTTCGGTGCAGGGTATCCCCGCCGAAACCCAGCAGTTCTACAACGTGGGCAACGCCAGCCTGGTGCTGGGCGTGGGTAGCGGCCTGACGCAGTGGACGATCAACTCGTACATGGCCCGCGTCAACTACGACTACAAAGACAAGTACTTGTTGACGGCCACCATCCGTCGCGATGGGTCGAGCCGGTTTGGTGAAAACACCAAGTACGGTAACTTCCCCGGCCTGGCCCTGGCCTGGAACATCAGCAATGAAGACTTCCTGAAAAGCACCACCTGGCTCGATCAGTTGAAACTGCGCGTGAGCTACGGACAAACCGGCAACCAGGGGGTATCGCCCTACCAGACGCAGGGTCTGCTGAGCCGCACGGCCTATGCCTGGAACGCAACCCCTGCCTACGGCTATCGCCCCAACACCATTGGCAACCCCGATCTGAAGTGGGAAACCTCTACTACCGGCAACTTCGGTGTTGATTTCTCGCTTTTCCGGGGCCGGGTAGCGGGTTCGCTGGAATTGTACCAGACCAATACCACCGACCTGCTGCTATCGGATCAGTTGCCCACCTCAACGGGCTTCAACGCCGTAACGCGTAACGTGGGCGAGACCCGCAACCGGGGTATCGAACTAAGCCTCTCGACGGTCAACGTCAACACCAACAGCGGCTTCAAATGGTCAACGGACTTCACGTTCTACAAAAACTCGGAAGCCATCCTGTCGCTCTATAACGGGGCTATCGACGATCCGGGCAACCGCTGGTTTATTGGTCAGCCGCTGAACTCGTACTACGATTACAAGAAGGCGGGCATCTGGCAAACCAGCGAAGCCGACGCCGCCAAGTCGTTTGCCAGTTCGGTAGGGCAGATTAAAGTGCAGGACACCAACGGCGACGGTAAGATCACCGCCGACGACCGGGTGCTGATTGGCTCAGACATTCCGTCGTGGCAGGGAGGTATCACCAACCGGTTCAACTACAAAGGCTTCGACCTGTCGTTCTTTATCTTCGCCCGCATTGGTCAGACCATCGTGAGCCGGTTCCACCAGAACAGCAACGCCCTGGCGGGTCGCTACGGGCAGATCAAGGTAGACTACTGGACGCCCAACAACCCCACCAACGAGTTCCCACGGCCCAACGTAAACCAGGAATTCCCGGTCTACAACACGGCCATTATCTACTTCGACGGCTCGTTTGTGAAAGTGCGTAACATCAACTTCGGCTACACGTTCGCCCCCGCCCTGGCCCAGAAAATGGGGCTGCAATCGCTGCGGTTATTCACCAGCATTCAGCAGCCGTTTATCTTCTCGACCTACCGCACCAAGTACAACGGTGTCGATCCTGAGTCGTCAGATGGTAACGTCAATAACGACGTAACGCCCGCCACGCGGGTGACTACCTTCGGCTTAAACGTGCGCTTCTAACCACCTGACAAACAGATCTTTTATTGCCTTTATATCATGAAAAATAGTCTCTCTATCAAACCCTTGAAAGTGCTGGCACTGGCAGCTTTTATGCTGACGGGACAGTCGTGTAAGGACGTGCTGGACGAAGTGGTGGTGTCGAATATCGGCAACAACTACATCAACACCACGGCGGGTTTCAACGACGCCGTGAAAGCGGCTTACTCCTCATTGCGGTCATTCTACGGCACTGAGCGCGGCCTGACCATGTCTGAATACGGCACCGACCTCTACACCACCGGGGCCGACGGCAGCTTCAAAGGCTTTCACTTCTACGATTCGCAACTGATTGGCACGGTGAGCATCATCCAGGAAGTCTGGGATGAACTCTACCGGGGCATCAATACCTGCAACGCCATCATTGACCGGGCACCCGCCGTGACGGGCCTGACCGACGCCGTGAAGAAGCAGCGCGTAGCCGAGGCTAAGTTTCTGCGAGCGCACTACTATTTCCTGCTGTTGCAGGAGTTTGGTGGCGTTGACCTGCGCCTGACCGAGACGCTGGCCCCCACCAAAACCACCACGCGGGCATCGGAAGTCGATATGTACAAGGCCATCATTGCCGACCTGGAGGCCACCCTGCCCGACCTGGAGAACAAAGCCAAAGCCACAGACTACGGCCGGGCTACCAAAGCCGCCTCGGAACACCTGCTGGCACGGGTATACCTGACCAAAGCCACATCAAGCGCCAAAGCCGCCGACGATTATGCCAAGGCAGAGACCTACGCCAAAAACGTAATCAACAACTACGGCTTCAAACTCCTGCCCGACTTTGCCAGCGTGTTTGCGCAGGGGGCTGGTGAGATCAACGACGAAGTAGTGTTCGCCGTGCAGTATACGTCCGACCCCCTCACCAACGCCGATGGTAACTCGCTACACCTGTATTTCGGGATGCAGTATGACGTGCAGGCGGGTATGCAACGGGACATTTTCTACGGTCGTCCGTTCAAGCGGCTGCGCCCCACCACCTACCTGACCGAGACCGTGTTTAAAGAGCGGGTGAATGATTCGCGCTACAAAAAGTCGTTCCGCGACACCTGGCTCTCAAACCTGCCGGGTACCTACAATACAGCCTTTGATGCCTCGAAAGCAAAGGTGACGTTCAAAAGCGGCGACACAACCATCTTCATTCCCGGCTACGAAATGACCCTGGCCGAGCGGGCCAAGCGCCCCTACCAGGTGCTCGTGCCCAGCGCCTACAGCGCGGCCCTGTTCCCCACGCTCCAGAAGTTTTTCGACCCCCTGCGGCCCGACAAGACTTACACCAACGGTAGCCGCGATTACCTGGCTTTCCGCCTGGCCGACACGCACTTAATGCTGGCCGAAGCCCAGATTCAACAGAACAAAACAGCCGAGGCTACCACCAACATCAACCTGATCCGTCGGCGGGCGGCATGGCCGGGCAAAGAGGCTGCCATGGAAGTAAAAGCCGCCGACGTGAACATGGACCTGCTGATGGAAGAACGCGCCCGCGAACTGGCCGGCGAACAAACCCGCTGGTTCGATCTGAAACGTTGGGGTAATCTGGTAGACCGGGTGAAAAAATACAACCCCGACGCCGCCAATACCATTAAAGCCATTCACAACCTGCGCCCCATTCCACAAACGCAGATAGACCGTAGTGCCAAAGCCGCCGACGGCAGCCCTGGCTTCCCACAAAATCCGGGGTATTAAAAGGGAGTTCAAGGTTTAACGTTTAAAGTCTAAACGGTCCGCCGTTGCGGTTGCTTCGCCCATGTCTGACAGAGCAACGTTAGACTCTAAACGTTAAACCTTAAACCCCTTCTTTCCAGTAGAAGCTCCCTAATCATCGTTTATAACTTTATGGAAAACCGCAGAGATTTTATCAAAAAAACAACGCTGGCCGGGCTGGGCATATCCATGCCGGGTGTCACGTTTTCGGCCAGTAGCTACGCCCGCATCATCGGGGCTAATGAGCGCGTTCGGGTGGGGGTCATTGGCTTTTCAGACCGGTTTCGGCAGTCGCTGGCACCGTCGTTTGCCAACCACGCCAAAGAACTCAACTTCGAGTTTGTGGCCGTGTCGGACCTCTGGGAACGTCGCCGCAACGAGGCCGAAGCCTTTTTAAAAGAGAAGGGCCTGGCCAGTTCGGGATTTGTGAAATGCCGCAATAACGACGAACTGCTCGACCGTAAAGATGTCGATGCGGTGATGATCTCGACCGCCGATTTCCAACATGCGCTGCATTGCGCCGCCGCCGTAGAATCGGGCCGGGACGTGTATGTGGAGAAGCCCTTCGCCGAGTCGCTGGAGGATGCCCGCAAAGCGCTGAAGGCCGTGACCAATTCCAAAAAAATTGTCCAGGTGGGTTCACAACGGCGGTCGGCTCCCAACTACCACGCCGCCAATGAATACATCAAGTCGGGCAAGTTCGGCGACATTTCGATGGTGGAAATGACGTGGAACGTGAATCAACCGGGCCGGTGGCGCAGACCCAAACTCGTGAGCGAAATCCGGCAGGAAGACATCGACTGGAAACGTTTTTTGATGAACCGTCCCAACGTGGCCTGGGACCCGCGCAAGTACCTTGAATACCGGTTGTTCTACCCGTATTCGTCGGGCATTCCGGGGCAGTGGATGTCGCACCAGATCGATACCGTACACTGGTTCAGCGGGTTAGATCACCCACGGAGCGTGGTGGCTAATGGCGGCGTGTACGTCTGGAAAGATGGCCGCGTGAACCCTGACACGTTTACGGCGGTATTTGACTACGGCCCCGACAATGACAAAGCCAAAGGATTCCAGGTGTTGTATTCGTCGCGGATGCACAACGATGCCGGTGGCGTGAAAGAATATTACTTCTCGAACGGCGGCATGATCAACCTTGACACCAACAAGATTTCGCCGGAAGGCGGACTGTCGGCAGGCTCGGCCAAAGAGATGGGTATGCAGGCAAATATGCTAGCCGAACAGTCGCTGGCCAACGCCGTGAAAATGTCGACGAGTGCCAACACCGGTGGTGACCCGATGACCTCACTCCACGTGCGTAACTGGATGGAGTGCGTGCGTAGTCGGCAGGAGCCAAACGCCCCGGCGCGGGTTGGTTTCAACCACTCGGTTGCCAACATCATGGCCACCACGGCCCTGCACACGGGTAAGCGCGTAACCTGGGATTCGGTGAAGCAAGATATGGTTGTCAGCTAAGTCAATACTCGCTTCTGTGTCAAGCTGCCCCGGTTTCTCCGCTTTGTCCAACGGGAGGAAACGGGGCAGTCTGATGTAGCCCTAATGCACTGAATTAATTGTCTCATTTTCTGCGTTTTCCCGATAAATAGATCAACGTATATGAATGTGATTGGTAAAGCGACAGCGGCCAATACGTTCGATGCCATCGTGGTGGGGTCGGGCATAACGGGCGGCTGGGCGGCGAAAGAACTGACGCAGAAAGGCCTGCGTACGCTGGTGCTGGAACGGGGCCGAAACGTAGAACACGTAACCGACTACCCTACTGCGCTCTGGAACCCCTGGGAAGTTCCGTACCGGGGTCGCGACACCCGCGACCGTGTGGCCGAATACCCCGTGCAGAGCCAGAACTACGCCTTCAGCGACGCTACGAAGCACTTTTATGTCAAAGATGTTGACCACCCCTACACCCAACAATCGCCGTTCTGGTGGATTCGCGGGTATCAGGTGGGCGGTAAATCGCTGATCTGGGGGCGGCAAACCTACCGCTGGAGTGACCTCGATTTTACGGCCAACGCCCGCGACGGGCACGGCGTCGACTGGCCCATTCGCTACGCTGATCTGGCTCCGTGGTATAGCTACGTCGAGAAATACGTGGGTATCAGCGGACAGGCCGAGCACATTCCGCACTTGCCCGACTCCGAATTTTTGCCACCATTCGCGATGAACTGCGTGGAAAAAATGGTGAAGGGCAAAATCGAAAAGCAGTTTCCGGGTCGGCGTATGAGTATCAGCCGCGTGGCGCACCTCACAGTGCAGCACCGGGGCCGGGGCCTGTGTCAGGCGCGAAGCCTGTGCGAACGGGGATGCCCGTTTGGTGGCTATTTCAGCAGCGTCTCAAGCACTATCCCCGACGCCCGCGCCACCGGCAGATTAACCCTGAAACCCGAATCAGTGGTGGTGGAAGTCCTCTATGACGCTCAAAGGCAACGCGCTACCGGGGTACGTGTGCTGGACGTAGCCACGAACAAAACAACCGATTATTTTGCCCAAATCATCTTTCTCAACGGCGGCACCCTCAACACCACTGGCCTGCTGATGCGCTCGGTCTCGAACCGGTTTCCGAACGGATTGGGCAACGACAGCGACACCCTGGGCCGGTATCTGATGGACCACCAGAAGAACATCGGCGCGTCGGCTTCGGTAGAGGGTTTCGAGGATTCGTATTACTACGGTCGGCGACCGGCGCAGGTGATGATTCCGCGGTTCCGCAATATCTCGCCCGAAACCCAACGGACAGACTACGTGCGGGGCTTTATGACCTACGGCGGTGCATCACGGGCGGGTTGGCAGCAGGTGCTTCAACAACCCGGCTTCGGTGCCGAACTGAAAGTCGCCGCCACCCATCCCGGCCCCTGGCGGATGCAGCTAAGCACCTACGGCGAGTGCCTGCCTTATGCCGACAACCGGGTAACACTGAACCACAACGTGCTGGATGTGAACGGTTTGCCGACCCTGAATATTGACGCAAAATTCCGCGAGAATGAAATCGCCATGCGCAAAGACATGGGTGCGTCGGCGGTGGAGATGCTGGAAACAATAGGTCTGAAAAACGTGAAGCAAACAGAAGACCATAACGTACCTGGCTTCTCGGTGCACGAAATGGGCACCGCCCGCATGGGACGCGACCCCAAAACATCGATGCTCAACGCGCATAACCAACTCCATGCCGTGAAGAATGTGTTTGTCACCGACGGCTCGGCGATGGCCTCAACGGCCTGCCAGAATCCGTCGCTAACCTACATGGCGCTGACCGCCCGCGCGGCCAACTTTGCCGTAACTGAATTGAAAAAGAAAAACCTCTAATACCTTGACTACCAATCTTCTCCATACCATGCGCTGGTTTGGCCCCAATGACCCGGTGTCGCTGATGGACATCCGGCAGGCGGGCTGCACCGGCATCGTTACCGCCCTTCACCAACTAGCCGTGGGCACTGTCTGGCCCGTGGAAGCCATTCAGGAACGCATCGGCCTGATTGAACAGGACAACCAAACCCATACGCCGCTGCACTGGTCGGTGGTGGAAAGTTTGCCCGTTCACGAAGACATAAAAAAAGGCAAGCCTTCACGCGACGGGTACATTCAAAACTACCAGCAGTCGCTACGAAATCTGGCGGCCTGTGGTGTGAAAACGGTTTGCTACAACTTCATGCCCGTGCTCGACTGGTCACGAACGGACCTCAGCTATCAGATGCCCGACGGCTCACGGGCGCTGCGGTTTGTGTGGGAAGACTTTGCCCTTTTCGACCTCTGCATCCTGAAACGCCCCGGTGCCGAAGCTGATTACGACGCCGACGTAGCCAACGCAGCTCGTCAGCAATTCGCCCAATTTTCGCCCGAAGCTATTACCCATCTGACTGATACTGTGCTGCTTGGCTTGCCCGGTTCGGAAGAGAGTTTTACGCTGAGCGGCTTTCAGGACTACCTGAATGAGTACGTCGAGGTAGATGATGCCCGGCTTCGCGAAAACCTGTATTACTTCATCCGGGCGGTGGCTCCCGTCGCGCAGGAAGTAGGCATCAACCTCTGTATCCACCCCGACGACCCGCCAATGCCCCTACTGGGACTGCCCCGCGTGCTCAGCACCGAAGCCGACATTGCTCAACTGATGGCTGCCTACGACCACCCGGCCAACGGCCTCACGTTTTGCACCGGTTCGCTGGGTGTGCGCGCTGACAATGACCTGCCCGCCATCATCCGCCGTTTCGGAAATCGCATTCATTTTCTGCACCTGCGGTCTACCAAACGCGAAGACAATCCGCGCAATTTCCACGAAGCCGACCACCTGGCTGGCGACGTGGATATGTATGCCGTACTCCGCGAAATCGTGCTGGAACAACGCCGTCGTCTGGAAGCGGGTGAAGGTGAACCATCTATACCAATGCGCCCCGACCACGGCCACCAGATGCTGAGCGACCTACAAAATTCTGCCCGATCCTACCCCGGCTACTCCGCCATTGGTCGCCTCCGTGGCCTGGCCGAATTGCGGGGGTTAGAACTGGGCATTAAGCGATCATTACCCCACCCTCATGGCCACAAACCTAATCTTTTCCCTCGAAAATAAACGCGCCCTTATCACTGGCGGGGGCAGCGGTCTTGGGCTGGCTACGGCCCGGTGCATGGTGCTGTCTGGTGCTGAAGTCATCATCACCGGTCGGCGGGAAGAATCACTGCGCGAAGCAGTAGCGGAACTGAACGCGGGTCAAATGGATGGTCAAAACGGTACGGGCAAGGCACGTTACATTGTCAACGACGTGTCGAAACTGGACGGGCTGGACGAACTGGTTGATCAGATCGGCAGTGAGTTTGGGCCAATTGACTGCCTGGTGAACAACGCGGGTATAAACCTGAAAAAACCAGCTTTAGATGTTACTGACGCCGATTTCGACCGCATTATCCAGACGAACCTCAGCGCCGTTTTTGCGCTGACCCGCGCGTGTGCCCGGCAAATGGTGGCGCGAAAGCAGGGGTCAATTATTATGATTTCGTCGATGGCCGCCTACTACGGCATCGACCGGGTGGTGGCTTATGCAGCCTCGAAGGCGGGGGTGGAAGGCATGGTGCGGGTGCTGGCGTCGGAGTTTTCACCGCACAACGTCCGGGTGAATGCGCTGGCACCGGGGTTCATCAAAACGGCCATGAGCGCCGCCGCCATGAACAGCGACCCCGACCGCCGCGACCGTGCCCTGCGACGAACGCCCATGGGTGATTTTGGTCACCCCGACGACGTGGGCTGGACGGCAGTTTTTCTCGCTTCCGACGCCGCCCGCTACATTACTGGTGTCTCCTTACCCGTCGATGGCGGTAATTCTATTGGTTTTTAAGCAAGCCTAAACCTCTTACCTTATGCCTTCTCCCCTTACCCGACGCGGTTTTGTGAAAGCAACCGGTGCCCTCACCACGGCCGTTGTGGCCGGTTTTCCGACCATCGTGCCCGCCTCTGTTTTTGGCAAAAACGCCCCCAGCAACCGCATCAACGTGGGTGCCATTGGCACGGGGCGCATCTCGCGGACGCACGACATGCCCGGCGTCTGGCAATATGAAAACGCCCTGATCATGGCCGTCTGCGACGTTGATGTAAACCGCGCCAACGATGCCAAAACGCTCGTTAACGGGGTCTACGCCAAAAAGACGGGCAAAGACTACGATGGCGTAAAAGTCTATACCGACCACCGCGAACTGCTTCAAAACAAAGACATCGACGCCGTGCTCATCAGCACGCCCGACCACTGGCACGCACCGATGGTGATCGACGCCGTACGGGCGGGTAAGGACGTATACATGCAGAAGCCCGCCTCGCTCACCATCTCGGAAGGCCGCGCCATGGCCGATGCCGTCAAGAAATCGGGACGGATTATGCAGGTAGGCAGTCAGCAACGGTCGTGGGAGCAGTTTCGGTATGCCGTTGAACTGGTGCGCAACGGACGGATTGGCAAAGTCAAAAACATCTACATCGGCCTACCCGGCGATCCGTCGGGCAATGAAGAGCCGCCCATGCCGGTGCCCGCAACCCTGAACTACGACCGCTGGCTCGGCACCACCCCCGACGTGTACTACACCGAAAAACGGGTGCATCCGCAAACCGGCTACGACCGCCCCGGCTGGCTCCGCTGCGAACAGTTTGGCGCGGGTATGATTACGGGCTGGGGGTCGCACCACGTCGACATTGCGCACTGGGCTATGGACCTCGAACACACCGGTCCGGTAGAGATTTGGGGTAAAGCCGATTTCCCAAAAAGTGGCCTCTGGAACGTCCACGGGCTGTTTGAAACCCACGCACTGTATGAAAACGGCCTGAAGATGGTCATCAGCAATGACCGCCCCAACGGCATCCGGTTCGAGGGTACCGACGGCTGGCTGTTCGTCTCGCGCGGCGATGCCCCCGTCACGTCTACGGACCCGATTCTGTTACAATCGTCGAAGAAGCTGGACGCGTCGGACCCGAAATTACTGACGTCGGTGATTGGGCCGAACGAGTTTCACGTACCGCCCAGCAAGGAGCACCACGGCAACTGGCTGGAGAGTATTGTGAGCCGCAAACAGCCTATTGCCCCCGCCGAAGTAGGGCACCGTTCGTGCAGTACCTGCCTGCTGCACCACATGGCGATGAAATTGCCCCGCCACCTGCACTGGAACCCCAAAACCGAACAGTTCAAAAACGACCCCGAAGCCACCGCCATGCTCTCGCGCCCGCAACGGCCGTTGTATGCTATTAAATGAGTTTCCTCCCTCCCCTATGAAACACAACAACCGCCGCCAGTTTATTCAGCAAAGTATGGCCTCGGCAGCGGGGCTGGTAGCCCTACCTGAAATGGCCCTGTCTGCCTCGCCCAAATCACCTTCCATTCCCATAACCTACACCGGTGCCACGCGAATGCGGTTTTCGGTAATCGGCATCAACCACGGACACATCTATTCCATGGTTAAGGCGTTGCTCCGAAATGGGGGCGAACTGATTTCAGTATATGCTGTTGAACCCGATCTGTTGGCGGCCTTCACCAAAGAATTTCCACAGGCGAAAGTAGCCCGGTCACAGGCCGAAATTTTGGACGACAAGTCAATCCAACTCATTGCGTCGTCGGCCATTCCGGCCGAGCGGGCGGTGATTGGCATGGCTGCCATGCGCCACGGCAAAGATGTGATGGTGGATAAACCCGGCATTACGTCGCTGGAGCAACTGGCTGAGGTAAAGAAAGTGCAGCGCGAAACCAAACGCATTTATTCGATTTCGTACAGCGAACGCTTCGAAAATCAGGCTACGGTGAAGGCGGGTGAACTGGTGAAAGCCGGGGCTATCGGCAACGTGATTCAGACCATCGGACTAGGCCCCCACCGCATGACGCCCAAGTCGCGGCCTGAGTGGTTTTTCGACCAAAAAAACTACGGCGGCATCCTCTGCGACATCGGTTCGCATCAGTGCGACCAGTTTTTGTATTTCACCGGCTCGAACACGGCCGATGTCGTGGCGGCGCAGGCGGGCAACGTGCATTACCCGCAATACCCTCAATTTCAGGATTTTGGCGATCTAATGCTGCGCGGTAACGGTGGCATGGGCTACGTCCGCGTTGACTGGTTCACCCCCGACGGCCTCAGCACTTGGGGCGACGGCAGGCTCACGATTCTGGGCACCGACGGCTACATGGAACTTCGCAAATACGTCGACATTGGCGGTCGTACGGGGGGTAGTCACCTGTTTTTGGTAAACCAGAAAGAAACCAAGCACATCGACTGCAGTCAGGAACCCCTCCCCTACGGTGGCCAACTTATCGACGACGTGCTGAACCGTACCGAAACCGCCATGACGCAGGCGCATTGTTTCCTGGCCACCGAACTGGCCCTGAAAGCGCAGAAAAAAGCGGAGATGATTAAGCTGGCAAAGTAGCGACGCTGGATGCTGGACGTTGGATATTGGATACTAAGCACTGGACGCTAGTAATCTGACCCAGTGTTTAGTATCCAACGTCCAATATCCAACATCGTCTACTTCAGACTCTTCAAATACGCGATGCTTTTCGGGATCTGCTCGAACTCTTTGTTGCTTTCATCTTCGATGTAGAAGTGTTTGATACCGATTCGGTTGGCCTCTTTAATGATGTTCGGGAAATCGGCTTGTCCATCTCCAACTACCACGTCGTTTTCGGGAGCAGTGCCGCCGGTTAGATTGCCCACTACGCCTTTTTTGAGGTCTTTTACGTGCATCAGCTTCCAGCGGCTACCGTATTTTTTCAGTAATGCCACGGGGTCGCCACCGCCGAAAACGGTCCAGAGCACGTCCATTTCGAAAGACACGTAGGCCGGGTTGGTGTGCTGAATGATGTAGTCGAGTAGGGTCCCGTCGCCGTATTTCTGAAATTCGTAGCCGTGATCGTGGTAGCAGAAGGTGATGCCGTTTTCTTTCATCACCTTGCCAATAGCGTTAAAATCGTCGACCGCTTTTTTGGCGTTTTCGATGGTGAAGTTGCCTTTCTGATGCGGAATCCAGGCGCACATCAGGTAGGTGGCACCCAGGATTTTGGCCGTAGCGGCAGCCTCCTGCGGGTTTTTCACCAGTTGTTCATAGCCGCCGCCCGTTGACGTGATTTTGATACCCCGTTCGTCGCAGGCTTTTCTAAATTCCTGCGGGGTCATGTCTTTGGTGGCACCGCCTTCCATCTCGGTGAACCCCAGTGCCTTGATGGTGTCGAGGGTGGCGAGTGTCCCCTTTGGGAAGCTGTTGCGAAACGTGTACGCCTGTACGCCGAATGCCGCTTTATAGAGCGGAGCGCCCTGTTTCTGCCCAAAGGACAAGGTGGCCGAGAGCAGTAAACAACCGGCAAGCATTTGTTTTTTCATGTGAGTAAGAGCCGTTGGCTATGTAGTCCAAACACAAAGAGCTGTCGGCCATAAGCATACTATCACCCGTTGTTTGTACCTTCTTTATGACCCGCTTAGCTCTCTGCCCCCTGCTATTCCTTCTCGCCGCCGTCATTTGCCCCATAGCAACGGCGCAAACCACCGTCAACTGGAAAAAGGTGTCGGTGCTGGTGTATACCAAAAACGGCAAGGGCTACGTCCACGACAACATTCCCGAAGCGACGAAGGCTATTCAGCGCATGGGAACGCAATACGGTTTTCGTGTCGATACGTCGAGTAGCCCGACCGTCTTTTCGGAAGACAACCTGCGGCGCTACACACTGCTCCTGTTCCTGAATACCAATAATGACGTCTTCGACACCGATGCGCAACGGCTTGTGTTCCGGCGATACATTGAAGCGGGCGGCGGGTTTGTGGGGGTGCATTCGGTGCTGGGCACAGAACGCAACTGGCCGTGGTTCAAACAGTTATTAGGCGGCACATTCGCGTGGCACCCGAAATTTCAACCACTGAGGCTGACCGTTCTCAATAGCCGTCACCCGTCGATGGAGGGTGTACCGGCAACCTGGGAACATAGCGACGAGTGTTATTTCATCAAGGAAATGACGCCCGGCCCCACTGTTTTACTGGCGCATAACCTGGCGGGCCTCAACCCCGACGAAACCGAAAAGATCACAGCCAACCGGGGGATGTTTACCAACCTCTACCCCGCCGCCTGGACCTATGCCTACGACGGGGGCTACACCTGGTGCACCACCCTGGGCCACGACAAAAAAGACTACACTGACCCTACCTATGTAAACCACCTCTTCCAGGGAATTCGCTTCATAGCGGGCCAGGTTAAAACGGTCGATTTTAATCGTGCCTACGCTACGGACCGCGATACGCCGGTGCAGTATTGAGGAGTGTTGAATCAACACATTTACAACGACACGTACCCAAGCTGAAGGGCGTTGGGTTTGCCGGGACGCTTAAGTTCGTAGGCCACGATCAACTGGTTATTAACCACCAGCCCACTCGCGTTCTGACCCTGATCAGAGTCCGCCAGCCATTTCGTTTCCGACGATTTTCCACCCCGGAACGTGCGGTAAGCAATAGCCGACGTGGGCGTTTCGGTGGTGCTACGCACCTGATCCCAGAGCAGTACGCCCGCGCCCGAAGCCTCAACCAGCGAGGCATTTTTAGCCGATGGCTCCTCAATCACAGCCAGCCGCTCACCGGCCTGGGTTACCACCCGCAAACCAGCGGTGTTGTTGGTTGTACCTGAATACCAGGCTACTAAGGCCGAGTTGCCCATCTTTATAGCTGCAGGGCCACTGTGGGGGCAACCATTGATCTTCCAGTTGTCGGCATAGATCGTTTTCGGCGATGAGAACGTCAGGCCATTGTCGGTAGACACCATGCGCGACATGTCACGGATGTCGTCGTTGTTGTCGCGGTAGTATACGTTAAGCGCCCCGTTGGCATCCACCAGCAGACCTACGTTGCAGCAGTCGCAGGCCACGGGGTCGATGATGCGCTCGGGTTGGAACTGGCCATTTTTGGTCACTACCAGCCGCAGGTTACGCTCTTCGTGTTTGGTACTGCCCGCCACATCTTTCAGGTAGGCTATGGCCAGTTCACCATTGGGCAATACTGCCGCGTCGAAAAAGCCACGGAGCAGGTTGGGCGTGGGATCAGAGTCGACGGCTTTCGGCGCGGTCCAGGTTTGACCATTGTCGGTTGACGATGCCACCATGATCTGCGTTGTAGCGGGACCACGGCCAGGACGTCCGCCGCGTTCGCCCGTTGGGGGGGCAGGTTTTGGGGCTTCTGTGGGCTTCATGTCACCATGGTTCATACCTGCGTGGTTGTGTTCGGCCGGAGCAGGTGCGGCTGGGGTAGTTGTGGCCGGGGTAGTCTCGGTGCGGAGTACAAACACGGCCACCAGCGTCCCGGTAGGCTGCACCAGAATGCGGGGTTTCATCAGGCGGCTGTTGCCCAGGCCGTTGGCAGCGTAGACAAGGGCTTTCTCCGAGAACGTTTTGCCCGCATCGGCCGAGCGCGCCGTATAGAGTGAGACCAGACCGCTGGGGTCTTTTTCGGTCCACGACAGCAACACTTGACCGTTTTTGGTTTGGGTGAGCATGGGCGTGGCTACGGCGCGGGTATCGTCGGCCACAAGTGGGTTACCGGGGCGGCCATACCCCGGCTGAGTCAGCAGGGCAACGGCAAGGGAAAGAACTGAAAGCGAGCGCATAGAGAGGAGCCTATTGGGCAGTTGAAAGCAAGATTGATACGACAAAACTATACCTTGTTTAGAACGATTCAAAATTATTTGTTTCCAGTTAAACGTCACAAACAGATAGTGCTTATGGTCAATTCGATGCAGTCATCCCAACCAAAAGCCTATTCAAATGATAGAATTAACCAATGAAAATATTATCTCGGCCAACGAAACATCTATATACCGATGCAGAGTAAATTGTCGCTTCTTACGAAAAACAAGTCCCTTATCAATCACCACATTCACTGATGAAAAAAATACTATTGGCCTGTCTATTAGTTTGTTCAGTTGCTCAACTGCGGGCACAGGAAGTTAACTACGAAGGTGTCAATTTCGAACAGGCTATTCCCGCAGTCTATCCATCTTTGCAGGAAAACGCCACGTTCGACCTGCGCGTTTCGATCACCGACAAGATTAGCGATTCGTTCATGTCGGCCAAAGACATTAACGATATCCGGGAGTTGTTTCGCACACCTATGCGGGCTGCCTTCGGGCGGTTTAAGCAAACCGATTCAACGGGCGACTTTCACATCATTGCGCTCATCCACCGGTTTAAATGGGTGAAGCCAACAACGGTCAATTCTGGCCAGGCCGTCAGCATCGCCCTGCACACGCGCGTCTACGATAAGTTTGGTACGCTACTCTACGACGCCGGGCAGAACTACCCCGAACTGCTCATTCCGGACAATGGTCGCTGGGGCGCACTCACCGGCAAGTCGCGGACGTTGATTGCTACGCAGGAAGCCATCAGCCAGTCGCTGGAGCCGTTTGCAGGTAAAATTTATGGGTATAAAGCATCGCTCAACTCGCGATTAGCTTACCTCGACGACGTGAAGAAGAAATCAGAACTAAAAGAGTTCGAAACCCAGGTCGACGAAATACGCAAGGTATTGAATCGACAGGGTGTGGTCAGTTTCATTGCCGCCAGTGAGCCTTACGTACCTTTTTGGGAGAAGATGGCCAGCTACAGCGGCGAAGGCGAGGTAAACGAGGTGAAGCGGGCAGCCCTGCAAAACCTGGCCTTGTTCCAGATTTTAAAAGGCGACTACGCCAAAGCCGCCGGCTATGTAGAGGCCTACAAACCAATCGACAAAACCGAGAAAGCGTTGTTTGGTCTGGCCAGTCACCGCAACAGCGACGACCTCGAACACCTGCTTGCCCAGTTACAGGCCAAACCAGAAGATGATATCAAGCCCGTGTCTGACAAAGTCCTGACAGCCTCAGACGTGGTCAAGCTCAACAACTTCCTGACCGTCGACGGCACCATCGTGGTGGAAGGTAAACATGCCGGTACATATCAGGGCGCGATTCAGGTACGTCGGCCAGAGCCGGAGCCTGTAGCTGATAACGCACCCAGTGGTGGTAGCGGCGGTGGTGGCGGTCTGCTGGGCGGTGGCGGTCTCCTGCGCGGCGGCGGGGGTAACGGTAGCGGGGGTGGTGTCCTTAATATGGGGGCAGCCGAATTGGTGCTGACCGTGCCTGTTACCGATGCATCCGGGGCCGTGAAGCCAACGCTGATTCGTAGTTCGGTGGTGAAGTCGCTGAAAGGCAACGACGGCACGGATTACCAGTTTCGGAAATTCGGCACGGTTGGTCTCGGCGGGTCTGTGTGGTACATGCTTCGCTCTGACTACCAGTCGCCCAAGATTACCGTCTACCGGTCGGCGCTACCCACCACGAGCGAATACGTACTGCTCAAGCCCGGCGATGACAAAGGCGTGAAATCATCATTGCTCAATGCCCGCCGCAACGCGCTGGAATACCTGAAGGAATGTTCGTCGCTCAACGACAAGTACCAGAAAGCCAGCACCCCGTTCGACATTAAACAGATTGCGCTGGATTACACCAACTGCCAGTAAACGCCTTTCCTACGCTTCCCAAACCTCGACTAATGCATTGGTCGGGGTTTATTTTTGCCAGATTTTTTGACAAAAATTCTATTGTCAACTTTTTTGACAAAAAATTTATTGTCAACACATGCACCTGCTCCCTTTCTATTTCGACCGAGACCCTTACCTAGTCCTTGATTTCACCGCTGCTAATCCCGATCTGGCTACGTTGAATCTGACTAACATCGACACGTTTACCAATTACGTCTTTGGCAAGATCAGGGCGGCGGGGGCTGTGGTGGGCGTGGGTGGGTACAACGAAGACCGAGTGGTGTATAGCAATAGTCCGCACTTTACGCCCACAGGCGACGAACCCCGCTCCATTCACCTCGGCATCGACTTCTGGGCCGCAGCCGGTACGCCCGTGTTTGCCCCCGTTGATGGGGTAGTACATAGCTTTCGGGATAATGCGCAATACGCTGATTACGGCCCGACCATAATTCTGGAACACAATACCGAAGGCTTCCCGCGTTTCAGCCTCTACGGCCATTTGTCCCGCGCCTCACTGACCGATTTGTACGACGGAAAACCGTTCCGGGCGGGTGAGAAACTGGCCGAATTCGGCCCCTACCCCGAAAATGGCGACTGGCCCCCGCACCTCCATTTCCAGCTTATGCACGATATGCTTGGCCTGCACGGCGACTACCCCGGTGTGTGCCGCCCATCGGAACGAAACGAGTGGCTGACGCGATGCCCAAATCCAAATAAGTGGCTGAATATAAGAAACTTATAAACAAACCTATAAGGGCTAGGTGCCCCCGTTTAAAACCTTGTATGTTTAATGGTTTAATGAATCAGAATAAGCTTTTTCTGCTCCTGGCGTTGCTTTTGGGAGGCGGCATCTGGCTCTATGGCACCTACTTTGCCACGCCCCGGCCACCGCACCAACGGCCACCGGGAGCCACCTCGCCGGGTGGGCGGCGCATGACCAAAACCGACGCCGACTGGCGGATACACCTCACGCAGGCCCAATATGCGGTGCTGCGCGAAAGCCATACCGAATGGCCCAACAGCAGCGACCTCACCCATGAAAAACGCGCTGGCATCTACGTCTGTGCCGGTTGCCGGAACCCGCTGTTTTCCTCGAAAACCAAGTTCGATTCCAACACCGGATGGCCCAGTTTCTTTGCCCCTATCGTGCCCAACGCAATCTATACCGAACCCGACGGCAACCGTACCGAAGTACGTTGCGCCGTGTGCGACGGGCACCTCGGCCACGTCTTCCCTGACGGCCCCGAACCCTCCGGCCTCCGCTACTGCATGAACGGCGACGCGATGGTGTTTGAAAAGTAGTCTAAGGTTAAAAGTCCAAGGTCTAACGTCTAAAGTTGGCTGACGCACCTATACTCTTGCGTCAGCTAACTTTAGACGTTAGACCTTGGATTTTAGACTCTTCTTTTTCAGTCTTTCAAACTGCTCAGGTACGTCTTGTTACCGTTCTTATTGATGTAGTACTTGCCACCACGGGGGCCGGTCATTACCTGTTCGCCGTTGGGGCCTTTCATGCTCCGGTCAACGGGGGCTTTGTAGTCGGCAGGGCTGGCCTTGGTTTCGGCTTTCGATGATGCCTTTGCCATTTTGTTGTCAGCTTTGGCCTCCATCTTATCGGCCTTGGCGGCTTTTTTGTCGGCCTTGGTCGTAGCAGCATCATCTTTCATCTTGGCGTCGGCTTTAGCGGCTTTCTTGTCGGCCTTCGTTATTTTGTCGTCGGCAGCCTCTTTCGCGTCTTTTTTGGCTTCCTTGGCCGCTTTTTTATCAGCTTTAGCCTGCTCCTTGGCTGCTTTGGCGGCGTCTTTACCGGCGTCGGTTTTGGCTACTTTTTCAGCTTCTTTAGCCGCTTTTTTGTCGGCCTTTGCCTGTGCTTTAGCGTCTTTGGCAGCGTCTACCTTCTCAGCTTTTTCTTTCTTGGCTTTCTCTTTTTTCGGCTTGGCATCCTGTGCCGGGGCGGCAAATGCAATCAACAAGCCAAGAAACAGGGTGAGTAATGCAACGGGCTTTTTCATGAAAATCGATTTGATAAGTGGTTAAGAAAACTGGTTTCGGTACTTCGACGGAAATGTGCGGCAAAAGTCGCAGGAAAACAACGAGTTAAGGGAAATTTAAGAGGTGAGAGGCAAGAGGTGAGAAGCAAGAGCCAAGAGATGCTAACGCAAGTGTCCTCCTGCTGCACCAGCAAACCAGTCAGCAACTCTTGCCTCTTGGCTCTCACCTCTTGGCTCTTTTTCGTATCTTCGTATACCTTATTTCCGCCGTATGCTTACCTCCAACGCCAGCGTGCAAACTACCCAGCAGGACCCCGTCTCTTACCTTAAACGCTACTACGGTTACGACCGCTTCCGACCTATGCAGGAGGCTGTTATTCAGTCGATTACGAGCGGACGCGACACTGTGGTGCTTATGCCAACGGGGGGTGGTAAGTCGGTTTGTTTTCAGATTCCGGCGCTTATGATGCCCGGCCTGTGCGTAGTAGTCTCACCCCTGATTGCGCTCATGAAAGATCAGGTGGAGGCCCTGCACCTCAACGGCATTGCGGCGGCTTACATCAACTCATCGCAGGGCACCAAAGAGTGGCGGGAGGTAGAGGCCAACTGCCGGCAGGGCAAGATCAAACTACTCTACGTATCGCCCGAAAAGCTGCTGTCCGATTCGTTCTACACGTTCCTCAACAGCCTTCAACTTTCGATGTTCGCCATTGACGAGGCACACTGTATTTCGTCATGGGGTCATGACTTCAGGCCTGAATATACCCAGCTAAACCAGTTGCGCAGGTGGTTTCCGCAGGTGCCCATCATTGCCCTCACCGCCACCGCCGACCGCCTCACCCGGCTCGACATCTCTCAGCGGCTCGACATGCACGACCCGGCGGTGTTTATCGACTCGTTCAACCGCACCAACCTGAGCCTGCAAGTGCTGCCCGGCAACAACCGCATTGGTCAGATTGTGAAGCTGTTACAGCAAAAACCCGACACCTCTGGCATCATCTACTGCCTCAGCCGCAAGTCGTGCGAAACGCTGGCGGCGAAGCTGATGGAGAAAGGGTTTTCGGCGGCGTTTTACCACGCAGGCATGGACTCGTCGGAACGAGGCCGGATTCAGGAGGCGTTCCTTCGCGACGACGTCAGGATCATGTGCGCCACCATCGCCTTCGGCATGGGCATCGACAAGAGCAACGTACGATGGGTGATGCACTACAATATGCCCAAAAACATTGAGGGTTACTACCAGGAAATTGGCCGCGCCGGGCGCGACGGGCTACCCTCGCAGACGGTCCTTTTCTACAGCTTCGCCGACGTAGCCACCTACACGCAGATGCTCACCGACAACAAGCCCGCCAACCTGGAGTTGCAGTTGGCGAAGCTGGAACGGATGAAGCAATATGCCGAAGCCAACACCTGTCGGCGGCAGATTTTGCTGTCGTATTTCTCGGAAGAACTGCCCGAACCATGCGGTAACTGCGACGTGTGCCGCAACCCCCGCGTGACGTTCGATGCCACCGTGCTGGCCCAAAAAGCCCTGTCGGCCATTATCCGGCTGGGCGAACGCGTACCCATGAACGTACTCATCGACGTGCTGCGCGGGTCGCGGTCGGCGGCGGTGCTGTCTAACGGATATGACAAGATCAAGACCTACGGCGCCGGGGCCGATCTGCGGTTTGAAGACTGGCGCTCGTACCTCCATCAGCTCATCAACATCGGCGTGATTGAGGTGGCCTATGAACACCACTACGCCCTGCGTCAGGGGATTTTAGCCAAAGACATTCTCTATAACGGCAAGACCATCAGCCTGGTACGCCCCGACGATGCACCCAAGCCGGTGGTGACCGAAAAAGCACCCCGCGCCCGCACCGAGGCCACACGGGATGCCCTGTTCGAAAAGCTCCGCGCCCTGCGCAAGCGCCTCGCCGACGAGCAAAATGTGCCACCCTACGTGGTCTTCACCGACTCGACGCTGGAAGATATGGCCCGGCAGCGCCCCACCACACCCGAAGCCCTTCGCAACGTGTCGGGGGTGGGTGAGCGCAAGCTGGAGATGTTTGGCAAGGTGTTCTTGGCCGAAATCGTGGAATTTGTGATGGGCAAAGTGGAGGCGGGTGAGAAGCCAAAAGGATCAACCCAGCTCGTTACGCTCGATTATTACAACAAAGGCATGAGCATCGAGGAGATCTCGCAGGCGCGGCAGCTTGGCCCGTCGAGCGTGGCGAACCACCTGTTTCAACTTAGTCAGGCGGGGTACGACATCGACCTGGAGACGCTTATTACCCCCGCCGAACGCCGCGAGGTAGAAGCCGCCATTGCAGTGGTGGGCCTGGAAGAAAACCGCACCAAACCCATCTACGACCACCTCGAAGGCCGCTACGACTACGGCAAAATCAATTTGACCATTGCACTCATGCGGCGGTAATCGTAACTAGCTGATAAATAAAGTCAGCTATGAAACAGATAACACCGTCGCTGTACCAGATCTCACTGGGAGCCGTCAATGTGTTTGTGATCAAAGACAGCGACGGGCTAACGCTGATCGACACGGGCTACAAGGATAGTACAGACAAAATCGTTGCGGCCATTCGCAAGAGGGGCGAAAACCCGGAAGCCATCAGGCAGATCATCCTGACCCACGCCCACCCCGATCACGCAGGAAGTGCGGCCGCGATTAAAAACAGGCTGGGTGTTCCGCTGTTGGCGCATGAGCAGGATGCGGCGCTGGTGGCACAGGGTGTTGGTGGACGGTCGGCCATTACCGTGTCACCGGGAATCATTAACTGGCTCATATTCAAGTTGCTCATAAAAAATATGAGTCCTGCTATCGAAGCGGCGACGGTAGATCAGACGCTACAGCACAACGACGTACTCCCCATTGCGGGCGGACTTCAGGTGCTACATACGCCCGGCCACAGCGCAGGCCACATTGCGCTGTTACTTCAGAAAGAAGGCGTGTTGATAGCAGGAGATCTCTGTGCAAACGTCGTTGGCCTCGATCTCAGCACCGTCTACGAAGACCGCGCCCTGGGTATCGAAAGCATTTTGGCCGTTTCTAAACACAAGTTCGATAAAGCCGTTTTTGGTCATGGCACTACGTTAACCGGGCAGGCTAATCGTACATTAGAAGCCAAATTCAAGGACCTCCGAGCGTAATAGGCTCCCCTAGCTAATCAACCCGTGATCACCCGCCGCACCTCCCTATCACACAATATTGTGGCGTTTTGCCGCTTTTTGCGGGCAAACGGGATGGGTATTGGCCCTGACGAAGAAGCGTCAGCTTTGTTAGCATTAGCTACTATCAGGTTGGGAGACCGGGATGAGTTTCGGCTGGCGTTGCGCACGGTACTCTGTCGGCGGGCAAGTGACCTGGAGGCGTTTGACACGCTGTTTGCGCAATACTGGAAAGAACTGGAAAAGGCCGTTGACGCCAAGCGCAAGGACGACCCAAAGCAAAAACAACGTACTCAGCCCAAGCAGGGACCTGATTTTAACCAGTTGAAATCGTGGCTCTATGGCAACAAACCTACCGAAGAAACCAGCCTCGTTACCTACTCCACGCAGCAGAATCTGGCGCAGCAGGATTTTGCCACCATTAGCGCCGACGACCTGCAAGCGGTGATGCAATATATCCGCGAACTGTCACTCACGCTGGCCCGCCAGGCCAATCGTCGCCACCAAAAAACCGCATCAGCCCGCCGCTTCGACCTGCCCCGTACGCTACGAAAGAACCTCCGGCGGGGGGGCGAGCTGATTGATTTGGCGTATCAGAAACCCCGCAAAAACCGCCTCAACGTGGTCATTTTGGCCGACGTAAGCCAGTCGATGGATCTGTACAGCACGTTTCTGATTCAGTTCATGTACGCCTTTCAGTCGGTGTATCGGCGCATCGACACGTTTGTATTCAGCACCGAGTTGCACCGAATCTCATCGGCGCTCAAGAGCCGACCCTTCACCGATGCCCTGCAACACGTAGCCGAAACGGCACCGGGTTGGGGCGGCGGCACCCGGATTGGCGCTTCGCTGGAACAGTTTGTGGATGAGCATCTGTCGCTGGTGAACAACCACACCCTCGTGCTCATTCTCAGCGACGGCTGGGACACCGATGACCCACAACGCCTCACCGACAGTTTAAGGCGTATTAAGACAAAAGCTAAAAAGCTGGTATGGCTTAACCCCCTCGCGGGCAGTCCCACCTTCGAGCCTACCACTGCCGCCATGCAGGCTGCCCTGCCCCTGCTCGATGGTTTCGCCGCCGTACACAACGTAGCAAGTCTGCGGGCGCTGGGGAGGTGGCTTTGAAGGAGGAAAGGTAGGAAGGGAGAAATGGAACAAGGTTGCTGACGCAGGTTTTATGTTTTGGCGTCAGCAACCTTGTTCCATTTCTCCTTTTCTCCCTTCCTGCCTTTCCTCCTTTCCCTCAATCCTGATTCGTATTGAGCTTTTCCAGCAGCCGACGGTTAAAATCACGTTCGGCTTTGTAGAGTTCCTGAAGTTGGGCTGGACTAATTACCTTCAAAAAGCGCGGCATGTACTCGTCGTCCAGATCAGCAATTTTCTGCTTCGACGCATTGATATCTTTCAATTGATTCAACAAGTCGGCGTCGTTTAATTTCTGCACACCCTGCCGCGAATTTTCACCCATCAACTGACGTACCCGCCGGTTGAGGTCTTTCTTCTTGCCGTTGTAATCGTTGTAGATCGCCCAAAATTGGGGTGCCTGCTCGGTGGTCAGGTTCAACCGATTGGTGATATACCCAATCTTGGCCGACTCAATACGCTGGCTGTCATTTTGGGCAGACACGCTTCCTACAGACAGGGTAGTCAACAGCAAAAGGCTCACTAATAGGTGCTTCATAAGTGTAGGTCGTAAAATTTAGCTCATGAACCGGCGTTAAGCTGTTCATTATCAATATTTTGCATATCCAGATACTGTCGGATAGCGTCAGGTTTCAGGTCAAGGTACTTAATTGTTGTTGAGTCATCCATCATCGACGCATCGGCGGCGGGGGTACTGGCAATCTCGTCGGGATTCAGGCCTTGCTCATCGAGATAAGCCACAATAGCCGCATCACTTACGCCACTCAACGTTTCGCGGCCAATAGAATCCTGCCGTTGCGGCCAGGTTACATACACCAATGCCGCCACTAGGCCAGCTCCCGCCAGTGAAGCCAATGTGCGCCCCCATGACCAGCTCACCAACGGACCCGCATGGGCTTCTTCCTGCTTGCGCTGATCAGCAATCCGGGCTTGCACCCGCGAGGCCAGCGAATCGAAATACTGATCGGGTACGCCCTGCCCCGTAGCCTCAAACGGATGCTGCCGAAGGGGATGCCCTGCGTCGAGCTCATCAAGCCGGAATGGTGGTTTCGTATTCATAACTATTGGACGTTCAGGCTATGCCGAAGTTTAACGGTTGGTTAAAAAATCCTCTATTTTTTTAACCGCCAGGTGGTATGATGCCTTCAACGCCCCGACTGATGTACCGGTGATTTCAGAAATCTCTTCGTACTTCATGTCGTCGAAATATTTCATGTTAAATACCAGGCGCTGTTTGTCGGGCAGTTTCAGCAGGGCTTTTTGCAAGGCAAGTTGTACCTCCTCGCCGCTGGGGTCATTACCGCTGGTCACGTAGTCAGCGTTGGTTTCTAATTTCTCCATCAACTCCCCTTCCACATCGCCAATGGGCAGAAAAAACCGGCGGCGTTTCTTGTTCAGGAAGTTCAGGCATTCGTTGGTGGCAATGCGGTAAATCCACGTATACAACTGACTATCACCCCGAAACTGTTCCAGGCTCGCCCACACCTTCACAAACGTATCCTGCACCAGGTCGTCGGCATCGTCGTGGTCGATCACCATCTTACGGATATGCCAATAGATCTTCTGCTGATACATTTTGACCAGCATATTGAAGGCATAATTCCGGCTCGACGGATCGCGGTATTTTTCGAGTAATTCCTTGTCAGTCATTGTTAAGAGTGGTGAGTGGTGAGTACTAAGTGGTGAGTTAGCTGACGCAAAGCACGCACCACTTAGCACTTACCACTCACCACTTATTTCCTTGCCATCGCCTTCTTAACGGCTTCAACAATATTGGCGGCTTTGAGGCCGTATTTTTCGAGTAGCTGGTCGGGGGTGCCGCTCTCGCCGAAGGTGTCTTTCGTACCTACGAACTCCTGAGGACGCGGCAAATTTTGCGCCAACACGTGAGCGATACTTTCGCCAAGCCCACCCAGAATATTGTGTTCTTCTACAGAAACAGCGCAGCCCGTTTTCTTGACCGAATTCAAAATCGCCTCCGAATCCAGCGGCTTGATCGTGTGAATGTTAATCAGGTCGATTTCGATGCCTTCGGCAGCCAGTTGCTCGCCCGCCAGCACAGCTTCCCATACCAGGTTGCCCGTTACAAACACCGAGCAGGCATCGCCTTCGTTCATGTGCCAGGCCTTTCCGATCTCGAATTTCTGGTCGGCGGGGGTGAACACCGGCAGCACCGGGCGACCAAAACGCAGGTATACCGGCCCCACGTGTTCGGCAATGGCCAGGGTAGCGGCTTTGGTTTGGTTGTAATCGCAGGTGCAGATGACAGTCATATTGGGCAGCATTTTCATCATGCCCAGGTCTTCCAGAATCTGGTGTGTGGCCCCGTCTTCGCCCAAGGTAAGCCCCGAGTGCGACGCGCATATTTTTACGTTCTTCTCCGAGTAGGCCACCGACTGCCGGATTTGGTCATACACCCGCCCCGTAGCGAAGTTGGCGAACGTGGTCGCAAACGGAATGTGCCCCCCAATGGTCAACCCCGCCGACACGCCGATCATGTTAGCCTCGGCAATGCCGCACTGGATGAACCGATCCGGGAAGTCCTTAATGAAGGCATCCAGTTTGAGCGATCCGGCCAAATCGGCGGTGAGGGCCACCACATTCGGGTTGGTTTTGCCCAGTTCATGCATCCCCGCGCCAAACCCTGACCGGGTGTCTTTCTTGTCTGTGTAGTCGAATTTTTTCATGCTTATCAAATAGTCGCCGAGGCGATGGTCTGCAATGTACTCAAGAAATACCGCGCCGACGGGCAGTTGGGGTGCACGGCGGCGCGTTCAATGGTGAAGCCGTTATTAATCATTGCGCTGGCAAATCCTTTTTTATCGGAAATTCCTCGCTGTATGTAAGTCATTCGTAATTCACTCAAATGAATTGCAGGCTTATTAATAATCTGTGGCTTTTCACAATAGAATGCCGTATTAAATAATATTGATAAAGTAGCTGAATCAGCCAGGAACCATGCCTCAAGTTCTTGAATAGCCAAACAAACCGACATATTATCTGCTCGCTGAATTTCTGCTTTTATCCTTGCTACTGATTCCAAGCTCTCTGGTTCATCTAAATCACGCAACACAACAATGTGGTCTGCGCCCAGGTCACGCAGTGTCTGTACTTGGCTTAACATTCGCTTGCTACTTTGCGTCAAATTACCCTTACCACCCATATTGATAATATCATCAACAAGTTCAATTTTTTTGAGCGCTAAATAATTTCGGAACGCAATTGATTTCAGGACAATACGCTCACAATCTCCTTCAACAATGATTCCAATTCTCACCACGGCAACCCTCCTCCTAAAGCACCTGTTAGCCAAGCTTCATCAGTTGGAATATCATAAATATTCCGACCTTTAATCTGCCTGGTTTGTGTTGCGCCATTTCGCTTGTCAACTAGTACAATCTCATCCGTAGAGAGTTTTCGAACAATAGCCTCAGAATGCGTATTGAGCCAGATATAATGTCCTTTTTCTTCGCAGATTTTACGAAAGAATTCGACCAGCGACATCATTACTTGAGGATGCAAACCATTCTCAGGCTCTTCAATGCACAGAAATTGTGGTTCATCACTTTGGTATACTGCAACAAGCAAGGTGATGATGTAGTACGTACCATCTGAGATAAGGTCTTTCGTAAAAGGCTTGTCGATACCTGCTTCATAAACGAGCAGGGTGTCTTTACTATCAAACGTACCTGAAACAACTTCTACAGCTTTGAATCCAGGAATGAATAGATCAAGCCACTCATGAATTTCTTCTTTTAAAATAGTATCAGTCAACAATCGCTTCAGTACAGTTTCCATATTACTGGCTGATAACGTCAAACGTTTGTTATCTGTGTATTTTAATTTTACTAAACGCTCGTTACCAATAAAGAGCCGGGTAAAATTCGTAAACTGCTTATAACTTTCAATATCGTTGAAAGTTTCCCTACCATGACTTGCACCTGTATCATCTATTAATATATGAATCACGAAATCGTAAGCATTGCATTCAAATGTAAATTTAATAATATTCGACTGTCTACGACCAAAATTTTCGCCTCCACCAAACAGACTCCTCACGAGATTGTTGTCGCCAATTTGTTGCAGAAGTTCAGCAAACTCTAATGCCTCGAAAATATTCGATTTGCCGGAACCGTTGGGGCCGACAAAGACCGTGAACGGATTCGGATTTTCAAGTTCAATTTTTTCGATTGACTTGAAATTTTCGATGACGAGGCGTTTGATGTTCATAAGGTGCGGCGTACCATCCGGCGGCGTAGAGACGCAAGATTTTGCGTCTCTACACGGGCGTCAGCAATTAGACGCGTCAGCAATCATGATTAATAGTCTTCCATACCGGCATACACCGGCAATTGGCCCAGGGCGTTGGCCATTTGTTCGGGGTTGAGGGCGGTGCCGTGCCACTTGTAGTTACCCGCCATAAAATCGACGCCATAGCCCATCAGGGTATGCATCAAGATCAAGGTCGGCACATCATGATCGTATTTGGCGTCTTTCAGGGTTTTGATGATATCGGCCATGTCGTTGCCCTGCATCTCTTTCACATCCCAGCCAAATGCGCGGTATTTAGCGGCCAGATCGCGGTTGTCGTTTACGCCGGTAGTGGTACCATCAATCTGCGCGAGGTTGTAGTCGATGATGGCCGTGACGTTGCCGAGCTTTTTGTTTGGAATGAACTGCGCGGCTTCCCATACCTGCCCCTCCTGCTGCTCACCGTCGCCCATGAGCACGTACACTTGCTTGTCGTCCTTGTTCAGACGCTTGGCAAAGGCAGCACCCGCCGCTACCGATAGCCCCTGCCCCAGCGACCCCGACGCGATGCGCACACCCGGCAGGTGTTCAGCGGTGGTAGGGTGGCCCTGCAATCGGCTGTCCAGCTTACGAAACGTAGCCAGTTCAGCTACCGGGAAATAGCCCGACCGGGCCAGTACCGAATAGAAAACAGGCGAGATGTGGCCGTTCGACAGGAAGAAGAGGTCTTCGTCGTGACCATCCATGCTGAAAACAGGCTTGCCATCGGCATCCAGCTTACGGCGCATCACGTCGAAATAAAGGGCCACAAACAGGTCCGTGCAGCCTAATGAGCCGCCGGGGTGCCCCGAATTGACGGCCGAAACCATCCGCAATATGTCGCGCCGCACCTGCGAGGCGATGTGTTCGAGTTGTTGTATTTCCATAATCTTAGACAGTGGATATTAGCTATTAGATCCTGGACTATTTGGTATCTCCAGTGTCTAATGTCCAACATCCTATTTCAATACCTGTTGTGCGTGATTTTTGGTGTCTATTTTTTCAATGATGTCGGTGATAAAGCCGTTTTCGTCGATGAGGAACGTAGTTCGTACTGTACCCATGTACGTCCGGCCATACATCGACTTTTCCTGCCACACGCCGTATGCTTCCACCACCGATTTATCCGTATCAGCGGCCAGGGCAAAAGGCAGATCATATTTTTTAGTGAATTTCTGATGCGATTTCTCGTCGTCAACACTCACGCCCAACACCTCATAACCCGCCTTTTTTAAGTCAGCGTAATTATCGCGGAGGCTACAGGCTTGCGCCGTACAGCCGGGGGTGTCGTCTTTCGGATAAAAATAGAGGACCACTTTTCTACTCCGAAGATCGGCCAGCCGCAACGGCTTTCCATGCTGGTCAGTGGTAGTAAAATCGGGGGCGGGATCGCCAACGGAGAGCGTCATAGTCAGAAATTTACTGCAAACATACAAGGGCTGTTTGATTGTTTGTCTGTTCGTTTGTTTGTCTGGCCCTTCAAATAGACCAAAAGTCACACAGGTAAACAATCAAAATCACCGTCTCCGCTTCGCTGGACGACGTACCGGGCGGGGGGCGGGTGGCTCAGCAATAGCGGTGACTACCTCGGCTACGTTGCCTGCCTGATCGCGTACCTGAATTTTCACCTCATGCCCCGCTTCAAAGGGCACCTCAGGGTCCAGCTTGTCCGACCAGATCAGGGCGCGTTTGTAGTCATATTGCATCAGTACCCACTCGCCATTAACAAACACCCGGAATTTGTCGATCCCCGACCGCTCGTCCGAGATGCGGGCTGTGATGCCGCTGGCCGTGGCACTCACTACCCGGATGGCGGGGGGCGTTACGTCGGTGAGCAGGGCAAATTTCCCCAGCACCCGCGTGCGGAACTCGATGCGGTTTTTGGTCCAGACGCCCCCCAAAAACGTTTCGCGGCCGTTGTTCACCGCATACATTTTCGTGCGCAGGGTATCGATACCCGCAGGATAAGGGGGCGTAAACCGAACGTCGATATAGTCATTCAACGGAATAGTGTTCTGGTTGATTTCCAACCCATTGGCAGGCGAAATACGAGTAGCCAGGTACAGTGTATCGAACAGCGAAGCCGGGTTAAACCGCAGGCTGACAGCCCCGGCATCGACGGTTTCGGTGCGGCCCGGTATTACCCGCTGCCTGAAATTGAGCGGTACCCGTCCGCGGCCTATCTGCACCGAGTCGGGCAGGGTGCGGTTGAGGTCAATCAGGTACACAGTCCGGTCGCCGCGCACGTAGGCCACAGGAAGTTCGGTAGTCTTTTTGCCGGTAAACAACAGCGCCTTGGGTGGGGTGCCGGGTAACCCCCGGATGGTTAGTTTCAGCACGTCATCGTCGGGCGTGATTGTGGCCGAGGGCACACTTACCGGCGCTGATATACTGGCCATATCGGTGCTATCTTCCGAACTAATTACCTGACTGGCAGCAGCTTGCACTACCGGCGTTGTTTCGGGAGATACCGTAAAGTGCAACACAGCGGCATGTTCATAGCTGTCGAAGAGCGTGATCGTTACCTCGTGGGGTTTGCCATCGGTGAGGAGCAGTTTGCCCCGGTAAGCGTTGGTATGGTAGAGTGACAGCAGATTTCCATCGGCCACGTAGCCCCGATGGTAGCGTTGACCCGACAGTTGCTCGGCCTCATAGTTCATGTGTACGTTGATGAACCGCGTCTGCTCATGCGGAAACGAGTTCATACTGTAGGCAAATACCTCGGCCCCATCAAGCCTGATTTCCACGCAGTTAAGGCCATTTCGGTAAGGTGACCCGTTGGCTTTGTCGTAGGCCAGCAACTCCAGTCCCAGCAGCCCCGACGCCGAAATGGGCTGGCTGATAGTGTATGAACCGTCGGGCCGGCGCGTGGGCGTGAAGGTCTGCCGCCCAAACTCGCCATTGAGCCGCGACGTGGGCGACAGCGTACGGATGGCAATGCGCTCGAAGTAGGGCGGCACATCGTCCGAGAGTTCAGGGAAGGCGTAAAGCAACGGGTTAAGCAAGTTATCCTGGCTGTCGCGCACTTCGAAATGCAGATGCGGTCCACCCGACCCGCCCGTATTTCCCGATAGGGCAATCACGTCGCCTTTGGCTACCGGAAACTGATTTGGCGTGGGTTGCAGGTCGATCTCGAAGGTTTGTCTGGCATATTGCGCCTGTCGCAAATAGCCTCCCAGCGTGTCGTTGAGGGTTTTTAGATGGCCGTAGACCGTGGTCAGGCCGTTGGGATGTTTCAGGAAAATGACGTTGCCATAGCCCCCCGTAAACACGGCAATTCGCGACACGTAGCCGTCGGCGGCGGCATGAACGGGCACCCCCTCTACCCCACCCGTGCGGATATCCAGACCGGCGTGGAAGTGATTACCCCGCAAGTCGCCCATACCGCCCGACAATGACCCTGCCGTACCGGGATTAATAGGAAACAGCAGATAGCCGGGCTGGATGACGGAACTGAAAGGGCGCTTCGCCTGACTAACGGCCCCGGTTACCAAGACCCAGCATAATAAAATAGCAGGAAAACAGCGTGTTAGTATGCGCATGAATAAACCAGGTACAAGTTACTTTACCCCAAAATTGAGCATCTCGCGGCCTTCCAGCGTCGCTACTAGTTGATCGCCAACCTGCACGGGGCCAACTCCTTTAGGAGTACCAGTAAAAATGATGTCGCCTTTCTGAAGGAGAAAAAAGCGCGACACAAACGAAATGAGGTAATTTATTTTGAACAGCATCAGACTGGTATTACCAACCTGCCGGGTTTCACCGTTGACAGTCAGCGCAAAGTTGAGGTTCTGCAAATCGGCGAATTCAGTTTTGGACACAAACGGCGACACCGGAGCCGAGCCGTTGAAGGCTTTGGCCAATTCCCAGGGAAGGCCTTTCGCTTTCAGCTTGCTCTGCAAGTCGCGGGCAGTGAAGTCGATACCCAGACCTACTTCGTCGTAGTATTTATGGGCAAACCGTTCTTCAATGTTTTTACCCACCCGGTTAATCTTCACCAGCACCTCTACTTCGTGGTGAACGTCGGACGAAAAATCAGGATAAAAAAACGGCGCATTGCGGTGAATGATAGCCGTTTCGGGCTTTAGAAAAATGACCGGGTCGTCGGGCTGTTCGTTATTAAGCTCCCGAATATGATCGACGTAGTTACGGCCAACAGCAATAATTTTCATAGTCTGACAAAAAGATCCGGGCCTGAAACTGGCCCGGTTTACTAACGGCGGCGCGGTGGCGATTAAACCTCGCTGACTACCGCAAATCTAAGCCATAAGCGCGGCCCAACCAGTTTAACACACTAATTGCAGCAAACAAAAGCTTTGCCTCGCGAGTACTAACCGGTTGTAACAACGGCCTATCCATGCAACCTATTACCTACCTGTTGCGTCTAACCAAGCTAACAACCATTATTCACCTTTCAGAAATATGATAACCATGAGAAAATTAATCTTCGGTGTGCTTGTTGCCGCCATTGCCTTTGCCTGTTCCAAAGTCCCACTCACAGGCCGCAACCAGATTTTGCTGGTCCCCAATGACCAGATGCTTGCCTTGAGTTCAACTCAGTACAAACAGTTTCTCGACACCAGTCGGGTGGTTAATAGCACCGCCGACGCGGCCATGGTAGACCGGGTAGGCAACAGGTTGCGGCAGGCCGTAGAATCGTATATGAACCAGAATGGCTACGCCGCCCGACTGGAAGGATTCAAATGGGAATATCACCTGGTGCAGGACAAGCAGGTGAACGCCTGGTGTATGCCCGGTGGTAAGATCGTGGTGTATTCGGGTATTCTGCCCTATACGCAAAATGAAGCGGGACTGGCCACGGTGTTAGCTCACGAGATCTCGCACGCTATTGCTCAACATGGCAACGAGCGTATGAGCGAAAGCCTGGTGGCCAATGGCTTATTACAGGCCGGACAGGTGGCCACAGGCATTGCGCTAGCCAACAAAACCCGTCAAACGCAGGCCATCTTCCAGCAGGCCGTTGGCGTGGTTGGCCCGCTGGCCTACCAGTTTGGCGTGGGCCTGCCACATAGCCGGAAGCAGGAGTCCGAGGCTGACCACCTGGGCCTGATCTTTATGTCGATGGCGGGCTATGACCCCAACGAGGCCATCACGTTCTGGACCCGGATGGCGCAGGCAAGTGCAGGCAAAGCCCCCGCCGAATTCTTCTCTGACCACCCATCTGACCAACGCCGCATCGCCGACCTCAAAGCCGAACTTCCCGAAGCAATCCAGTACGCGAAGAAGAATAGCTGAGAGCTAAGAGCTAAGAGTCAAGACACAAGGAAAGCCCCTTCAGGTCACCAACGCGGTGTCTGAAGGGGCTTTCCTTGTGTCTTGACTCTTAGCTCTTAGCTCTTGGCTCTCTGCTACAAGGCGGCTACCACCGCCCGCACTTTTTCGGCGGCTTCGGAGAGGGCTACGGCCGACTGTACTTTCAGGCCTGACTCGTCGATTATGCGGGCACCTTCGGCGGCGTTGGTGCCTTGCAGACGGACAATGATCGGCACTGGAATGTCGCCAATGGCTTTGTAGGCCTCCACCACACCCGTGGCCACGCGGTCGCAACGCACAATACCGCCGAAGATGTTGATCAGAATGGCCTTCACATTCGGGTCTTTCAGGATAATGCGGAAACCGGCTTCTACGGTCTTGGCGTTGGCTCCGCCCCCCACGTCGAGGAAGTTGGCCGGTTCACCACCCGACAGTTTGATGATGTCCATGGTAGCCATAGCCAGACCAGCGCCATTCACCATGCAACCCACGTTCCCGTCGAGTTTCACGTAGTTCAGGTCATTGGCCGAGGCCTCTACTTCGAGGGGATCTTCCTCCGTCACGTCGCGGTAATTGGCCAGATCGGGATGACGGTAGAGGGCGTTATCGTCGATGTTCACTTTCGCATCGACGGCCATAATCTTATTGTCCGACGTTTTCAGCACGGGGTTGATCTCGAACATCGAGGCATCGGTATCAACGTAGGCTTTGTAGAGGTTGGTGACGAATTTAACCATCTCCTTGTACGCCTCGCCAGTCAGTCCCAGACCGAATGCAATTTTGCGGGCCTGGAATGGCTGCAACCCAACAGACGGGTCGATCCATTCTTTCACGATTTTTTCGGGCGTGTGTTCGGCTACTTCTTCAATGTCCATACCGCCTTCGGTGCTGGCCATGATTACGTTGCAGGCCTTCGACCGGTCGAGCAAAATGCCCAGATACATCTCTTTCACCTCGCTCTCGCCGGGGTAGTACACATCCTGCGCCACCAGCACCTTATTCACTTTTTTACCTTCCGGCCCGGTCTGAATGGTCACCAGCACATTGCCGATCAGGTTTTTGGCAATGTCGCGTACATCATCGACCGATTTCGCAAGGGCCACGCCGCGCTGGGTGCCGCCTTTGATCTGACCTTTGCCCCGGCCACCCGCATGAATCTGCGACTTCACCACCACAAACTTCGAGTTGGTTTGGGCCATGATGAGCTTGGCTGCTTCCACCGCCTTTTCGGGCGATTCGGCCACGATGCCCTCCTGAATGCGCACGCCGTAGCGTTTCAATATTTCTTTACCCTGATATTCGTGGATGTTCATACAGACAGCAACAGCGTTAATTTTACAGCCGCAAGTTAAGCGTAAAAGAGTTTTCTGTCTTCCGTTTTCTGTCTTCTGTTACGCTCCCTTGCCGTTTGGGCGACGGACTGGCGAGGTGGGTTTGAACAGAAAACGGTAAACAGTAAACAGTAAACTGCATTTATGTCGCTCCTTATCGCCACTAATCTTCGTCGGGCCTACGGGCCTTTGCCTGTTTTAAAAGACATCAGTTTGTCGGTTGGTCCGGGCGAGGTGGTCTCTATTGTGGGGGCTTCCGGGGCGGGCAAAAGTACCCTGCTCCACATTCTCGGCACCCTCGACCGGCCCGACGGGGGCAGCGTAACGCTGGCTAACCAGGATGTTTTTTCGCTGGACGATAAGGGACTGGCGCGTTTTCGAAATGAAAAAATCGGCTTCGTTTTTCAGTTTCATAACCTGTTGCCTGAGTTCACGGCGCTCGAAAACGTCTGTATGCCCGGCTTCATTGCTAACCGGTCCGAACGCGACGTGCGGCAACGCGCTACTGATTTGCTTAAACGCCTGGGCCTAACCGACCGGCTGAGTCATTTTCCTGCTCAGTTGTCGGGCGGTGAGCAGCAACGGGTAGCCGTGGCACGGGCATTGGTCAATCAGCCCGCCGTGGTCTTCGCCGATGAACCCAGCGGCAACCTCGATTCGCGCAACGCCGAAGAACTTCACCAGCTCTTTTTCGACCTCCGCGACGAGTTTGGTCAGACCTTTATTATCGTGACCCACAACGAGGCCCTTGCCGCCCTCGCCGACCGTACTATTACACTTCTCGACGGACAAATCAAAGCTGAGAGTTGAACCGTAACGCCGCAGTTGCTGCTCCTTGGCTACTAGTACTTAGCAGAAAAACTGATCTTTATCCAAATACTAACTAAGTAGTCTATCGGGTTATGAGTATTTTTTTCAAAGGTACTGCGCCTGATTATGAGCAAGTTACTCTACAGTGTGAAATTTTTTTCACACTGTAGAACATTTTATCTTGCAAAATGCTTTATACTTGTATCGAAAAGAAAAGTTTTTCATAACGTTGAGTAAATCAGAAAGCCAAGGGGGTGTCTCGCTTGGCTTTTTTGTGTCTATACTTTTCCGCTCGCAGCACCCCTGTCCTGGCATAGTTCAATAAGTACGCCATTGGCCGTTTTGGGGTGAACAAAGCAAACCAGCTTATTATCGGCCCCCTGTTTGGGTATTTCATTGAGCAGTGTAAAACCCGCCGCTTTCAGCCGCGCCATTTCGGCTACGATATCGTCTACCTCAAAGGCAATGTGGTGAGTGCCTTCACCCCTTTTGTCAATGAAGGTGGCAATGGCACTGTCGGGGCGGGTGGCGGCTAGTAGTTCTATCTTGGTCTGATTCACCTGAAAAAAAGTGGTCAGTACCCCCTCCGAAGCTACTTCTTCCGATTTATAGGCATCGCGATTGAGTATTGTGGCAAACAGTTGCGTGGAGGCTGTCAGGTCGCGGACGGCAATGCCGATGTGTTCGACGTTGGTGAACATAAATGAGTGCAAGGTCTGAGGTTCGTGCTGAACTTTTCCCGGCTACGCACCCGTTTTGATGCTGTAGAGCTTTGTTGGCTCACAAGACATCCATTCGATATGGTTACGGTAACGGAAAAAGCGAAAGATAAAATTATTGAACTGCGCCAAAAAGACGGCCTCAATGAGGCGTTTGCCATTCGGGTGGCGGTGCAGGGTGGTGGGTGTTCGGGGTTGATGTATGACCTTCAGTTCGACACGGCGCAGCAACCAACCGACCATATTGTCGAGGACAAAGGTATCCGTATTTATGTCGACAAAAAGAGCCTGCTGTATCTGGCCGGTACGGAACTGGACTTCTCTGACGGGCTGAATGGCAAGGGATTTCAGTTTAAAAACCCCAATGCCAGCCGTACTTGTGGTTGCGGCGAAAGCTTCGCCGTGTAGTTTGTGCTGGTTACAAAATCGACCGTTTACACGCTATTCTAACCGAATACGCGCTGTGACCGCCCTAAAGTTGTGATCTTTTGGGCGGTTTTTTATTTTTAGCGGAATACTAGACACCACACACGTTTGGATCTGTACATGAAGTTATACATTGCCGTCGGATCGGTGATGTTGTTAATGATGACCCTGTTCATCATTCTCTTCGTGGCATTTTATCAGCACCGGCAGGCTCAACACCTGCTGGCACTCAACGCATTGCGCGAAGCGTACCGAAAAGAACTGATGGCCGCCACGTTTCAGGGACAGGAACAGGAACGCCGCCGCCTGGCCCGCGACCTGCACGACGAAATCGGCACCATGCTTTCGGTAACTAAGCTGAACGTCAATCAATTAGACCGAAAAATTCCTGATGTGCATACCGGGGCGCTGCTGTTGGTGCAAAAAACGAGGGCCTTGCTCGACGAAACGATGAGCAACGTGCGGCGCATCAGCCGCGACTTGGTGCCCACTACCCTCGAACGGTTTGGTTTACTGGCGGCGATGGAAGAGTTGGCTGAGAAAGCTACTTCTGGCGACGTGGTTGTTACCCTCGAATGCCCCGACATGGTTGACCGACTACCCGCTTCCACACAGCTGTTGTTTTACCGGATTGCCCAGGAGCTGCTCAACAACGCCATTAAACACGCTGCCGCTTCACAGGTGAACGTGCAGTTCGTCTATTTCCACGACGCCATCCGCATGTCGGTAGAAGACAACGGGCGGGGGTTCGATTATGACGAAGCCGTGAAAGACCGCCGGAGCGGCCTGGGCCTGCGCAACATTGAAAGCCGCCTGACGGTGGTAGATGGTCACGTGACGTTTGACGTGGCGCCCGGCCGGGGGTCGCGTATTCACGTACAAACCCAACTGACCGACGTAGTAAATGAAGAAGTACCCGTAACTGCCTAAACTATTCCTGCCATGACCCGAATAAAATTAGCGTTAGTAGACGACCATAACCTCTTCAGGCGTGGTATTGCCTCTATTCTGGGGCAAGTAGCCGACTTTGATCTGGTGCTCGAAGCCAGCAACGGTCAGGAGTTTATTGACAAGATACCCCGCAAAATGCCCGATGTGGTGCTGCTGGACCTCCAGATGCCCGTTTTAGACGGCACCGCCACGGCCGACTACCTCCGCGAACATTACCCACTGATCAAGATTATTGTGCTCACCATGCACGACGAAGATCGGATGGTGCTACACCTGCTGGAGAAGGGCGTGAGTGGCTATCTGCTGAAAGATTCGGATCCCGACGAGGTAGAACGCGCCATCCGGAAGGTGATGGACGAAGGCGTTTACCTGAACGAATTCGTGTCGCGGGCTATGCTGCGAAAGATGACCAACAAGACCACGGTGGTGAAGCAAACTACACTCTATAACAGCAAAATTCTGCTGTCGGAGCGCGAGAAAGAGGTGCTGAAACTCATTTGTGAGGGCTTATCAACTGCCGAAATCAGCGACAAGATTTTCCTCAGCCCCCGCACCGTAGAGGGCCACCGCCTGCGCATCCTGGAAAAAACCGGCACCAAAAATACAGCGGGCATGGTGGCTTACGCGTTCAAGAATGATCTGGTGTGAAGGGGAGTTTAAGGTTAAAGGTTTAAAGTCTAATGTCCAAAGTCTAAGGTTTAAAGTTGCTTCGCGCTCTGTTGGTAGCGCGCGAAGCAACTTTAAACCCTAAACTTTAAACCTTAAACTCTCTTTCTTCAGACCTTTGCAGGAAATCTACCGTTCTATGCTTCGCCTGTCTTCGCTGCTACCCTGCCTGGTGTTGGTACTCTTGTTTTCCTGCCAACAAAACGACGTTACCGTTGCAGACCCCGGCACGGACTATGCGCCGCTGGAAGCGGGGCGGTTCATTATTTATGACGTAACCGAGCAACGGTATTCGCTAACGGCCCCGCCCGCAACCAGCACCTACCAACTGAAAGAAACCGTGGGCAGCCCCTACGCCGACGTGACGGGGCAACCCGCTTTTCGGCTACAGCGCTACCGCCGGGCCAATGCTCAGGCAAGCTGGCAAGTCGATTCGCTCTATACGGCCCGGAACAGTGCGCAGGCAGCCATCCGTACCGAAAATGGGGCCGATTTCGTTAAACTGGTGTTTCCCCTTGCCGAACGTACCGAGTGGAATGGCAACGCTTACAACCAATTTCAGAAGGATGTATATAGCCTGCGGCAGGTGCGCAAACCGTATACTGTGGGTGCACAAACCTTTGCCGAAACGGCCACCGTGGTGCAACACAGCGATTCGAACCTGGTGACGCAGGACAAACGCGTAGAAGTCTATGCCAAACAGATTGGAATGGTCTACCGTGAAGTGGTGCAGCTCCAGTTTTGCTCGTCGGGGGGGTGTGTGGGGAAAGGGCAAATCGATTTCGGCGTGCGGCGATACGTGCGCGTGTCAAGCTATGGCAAAGAATAAGTGGTTCATAATCTGTGGTTTACTGATAAGCTTCTGGCCGAATGAATCGGCATGGGCGCAGCGTCCGGGGCTATATCTACTGCGTTTTCGTGATAAAACCGGCACGCCGTTTCGGATCGATCAGCCGGAGCAATTCCTGTCGGCACGGGCCATTAGTCGGCGGCAGCGGCAGGGCATTGCCGTGACCGAGCGCGACTTGCCCGTGGTGCCTGCCTACGTACAGGGGCTACGGCAGGCCGGGGCGAAAGTGGTCTATACGTCGCGGTGGCTCAACGCGGCGCTGGTGGAAGTGGCCCCTGCGGGCATGGCTCCGTTGCTGGCGCTGCCCTATGTGGCGGGGCAGGAGACGGGGCGGGTACTTAACAACGTGCGCGTTGGTACAGAGGCAGGCGCACTGCAACCCACCATGAGCAAGTTTGGGCAGGCCGACGCGGTACCTGCCTATGGCTCCTCGGCGGCGCAACTCACGGCCCTGGGCGTCGACCAGATGCACGCGCAGGGATTCCGGGGCGAAGGCATGCTGGTGGCCATTCTGGATGCAGGCTTCCTGAGAGCCGACAAGGTGCCGTTTCTGCAGTCGCTGTTTACCGACAAACGGATCATCAGCACGTACGACTTTGCCGACCGCGAAGCTGATGTGTACGATGACGATAGCCACGGGTTGAACGTGCTGTCGATCATGGCTGCCGACGTACCTAACCAACTTTATGGTCCAGCCTTTAAAGCGTCGTATATACTGCTACGCACGGAAGTAGCCGCCACCGAAAACCCCGTTGAGGAGGCCTACTGGCTGCTGGGTGCCGAATATGCCGATAGCACCGGTGCCGACGTAATCAACTCATCCTTAGGCTATACTAAATTCGACAACCCCGCCGACAACCACACCGTGGCCGATTTAACGGGCACCAAAACGCTGGTGAGCCGGGCGGCTACCTGGGCGGCAGAGGCGGGCATCGTCGTCATCAATTCAGCGGGCAACGAAGGCGGCAGCAGCTGGCAAACCGTGGGTGCCCCCGCCGATTCGCCGGGGGTGCTGAGCATTGGGGCCATTGACCAGGCGGGTAACTTAGCCCGGTTCAGTTCTACCGGCCCTACCGCCGACGGCCGCCTGAAACCCGACCTGGTGGCGCTGGGCGTAAGCACGGTGATCGGAACGCCGGGCGGAGCCATCAGCCGGGGCAATGGCACCTCCTACTCAGGACCACTGGTGGCGGGGCTGGCCACGGGCTTCTGGCAGGCATTTCCGCGCCTGACAGCCGCGCAGGTGCGTGACCTGCTCCGGCGTTCGGGATCGCAGGCCGACCGGCCCGACAATCAGTTTGGGTATGGCGTGCCGTCGTTTCCCAGAGCCGCGCAGCTGCTGACTGGGAAACTGGCTTTTTCGATCTACCCAAACCCGTTTACCAGCACCGACCGGCTACAGATTCAATGGCAGGAGATACCCAACACCACACCCGTTGACCTCCGGCTTACCGACCTGAGCGGGCGAGTGCTGACGCAGCAGCGGTTTGGCGCCGGGCAGAGCCTTTTTCTGGTAGCGCAGGCCCTCAACCTGCAAGCGGGGCTATATCTGCTAACCCTCACGGCGGGAGATCAGAAACGAACCATTCGCGTATTGAAACAATAGTGCCGTAAGTTTGCGGGCGGTCTTGGTGGCCTCTTCACCAGCCGTGTTTCGCCGTGTTCATGCAGTCATCTCCCCCCTTTTCCCGTAGTCATTCGCCCACCGGATCGCCCCTTCCGCCAATAACCTGGGCCTATTTGAGCGTAGCGCTGGTCATCTGTTTTCACCTTTTCGTCACGCTCATTTACCCTCCCGACGGTGGCTATTTCACCACCGACGAGCAGTTTATTGCCGATTCGGGCGTGTTCATGCTCTACGGAGCCACCCCCCGCTGCCTCGACTGGCCGGGCATTCCGATGGTGCTGGTGTTTTACCTGCTTGGGCTGGGGCAATCGGCGCTCAACGTTATCAGCGCGGCAAGCCACGGCGGGCTGTCGGCTGTGGGCGTGTTTGGAATTATTGACCAGACGGCTAATGCGTATCTGCTAGACCGCATACCCCTGATCCGGGCGGGGCGTATGGTGCAACTGCTGCTGGTGGCGCTGCTGCTGTTCAATACCGTGCGCACCATCTACCGCGCTGATTCACTGCGACTGCCGCCCGTGTTGCGCCTGCCGCTGGTCGTTATCCTTTGTCTGCAGTACGACTGCCTGGTGTGGCCACCGGCCATCCGCCCTGAGGGGCTGGCCTACGCCCTGTTTACCTGCCTGGCGGTACAACTGCTGTTTGGCGAACAGGCGCAGCGCGGCTGGCGAACCATACTGCTGGTGCTGACGGCCTTACTGCTCAGTCAGCGGCTGTTGTTTGTGTTTACCATGCCGTTTATTTTGGGCACTATGCTGGTGCGAACCGGTCTCACTTGGCGGCAAGCGGGACGCATCGTGGGCGGGTTGCTGGTTTGTTTACTGCTGACTATGCCGTTTTTGGTAACCGATTCGCTGGTGCTGCTGAAGTCATTTTTCGGTGGACTGCTCATGAAAGTGAATGGCGGGGCGCAGGCATCGTTTTTCAACTGGGACTACGTGCAAACCATGGTGCTGCCTACCCCCACGGCCTGGCTACCGGTGCTGACCCTGCTGGGTAGTCTGGCGTTCTGGCGGTTTTACCCCAACCGGCTTATTGCAGCCCTGCTGGTAGGCAATCTGCTACTGCTGACCCTGTCTATATTCCATTCGTCGGTCATTTACATTACCCATACGCTGCCCCTGCGCACCCTTAGCGTCTTTCTGCTGGCCTATAGTGCCTACGGCCTCTACCGCTGGTTGGGCAACCGGATGTGGGTACTTTATGCCGCCACGGGCCTCATCGCACTCAGCAACGTGGCGGAAAGCGTAATGCTGGAACACGACCTACTACTGCCCTCCAACCTGATGCGGGCCAACGCCTACGCCAATACTCTGCCTGCCAACGCCCGCGTACTCATCGACGCCACGTTCGACAATACCCTGGCCCGCAGCCAGAAAACGGCCCTGCGCGAACTTCAGGCGCTGCAAAATCCGGTGCTGACCGGGCAAAAATTTGCCCGGCAGTTTGGCGGTAAAACGGCGTTGAATGTGCCTGTTGCTATGCAAACCACCCTGCTGGAAGACGACCGGCTGACCATGCTGCAACGGCAGGTGCAGGCGCAACAAACCCCGCCAGATCGCTTCCCCGATTTCTATTTCATGGCCGACGTAAGCGGGTTCACCAATTACTTCATCGACAAAAAACAGGCTCTTGCCGACTTCAGAGCGGGTCAGTATGACTACCTGGTTACGGAACTGGCATTGCCCTACGACCAGTTGAAAACATTCGACGAACCATCGCATTCCAAAACCTATTACGTCTACAAAAAGCCCACTCAACCGGCCTTGCCATGACGTTTATTTCATACCAAAATGCCTCCCTGGAGCTTGTTCAGGGCGATATTACCCGCCTCGACGTAGATGCCATTGTGAACGCGGCCAACAGCAGCCTGCTGGGTGGCGGGGGCGTAGACGGGGCTATTCACCGGGCGGCTGGGCCTGATCTCTTGCACGAATGTCGATTGCTGCACGGCTGTAAAACCGGCGATGCCAAAATGACCAACGGCTATAGACTACCCGCCCGGCACATCATTCATACGGTGGGGCCGGTCTGGAACGGCGGGCATAAAAACGAGCCCGAACTGCTGGCCAATTGCTACCGGCATTCGCTCACGCTGGCTACTGAAGCGGGACTTACCAGCATTGCCTTTCCTAACATCAGCACGGGCATCTACGGCTATCCCAAAGATAAAGCCTGCCAGACCGCCGTGGCGGCCGTGACAGGCTTTCTGGATCAGAATTCGAGCCTAAAACGCATTGTCTTTGTCTGTTTCGACGACGAAAACTTCGCCCTGTACGAAACAGCACTAACGTCGCTTTATCAACCGAGCTAGCAAGCGGCCTTCGCCATGGCTAGTCGCCCGAGGGTGTGTCGGTTGTTTTGGTGTCTGTCCGTTTCCGGGCAATCTCGGCAGCCGATTCACTTGGCTTCTGTTGCTGGGCCTTATAGTTCCGGTTAGCTACGCGTTCGTTCGGGGCATGGTCTACCGTAACCCCACCTGACGGTATCTGATTAGGTGCCTGATTTTTATAGCTGCTCACCCGGTTGGCAGGGGCGTAGGGCGGCCGTACCTCAACACCTGTGGCTCCTTCCCAACGCTGAGCCGTAGTAGCCTTGTTTGGGTGCTTGTAGTTTCGCGTCGAGTAGGTAGGATCATTCCGTAGTTTGGATGCTTCTTCATGCGTATTGCCTTGGGCTACCGCCGACAGGCTGACGATCAGCAGGCCAAAACCTGCCAGTACATTTAGGGTCCGTTTCATAGCGCTTTGTCGATTCGTTGACCTCTAAAACGCGAAACAACAAATATAGATTACCGGCTTAGTTGGCGGGTTTTTCGTATCATTCTGCCAACCGATTCAGATTCAGCCAGTACTTCGGATTCGTCCAGATTTAGCCAACGAATCTCCTTTACTTCGCTGTTTTCGCCAACAATAATTTTTTCATCAGATTTTAATCTGAAGCGAATATCATAGTGTAAGTGTGCCGCTACGTCACCCCGGGCGGGTATATGGTGTACGTCAACGTCGAAGACAGCAGCGTTGACTAGCTTTAGATCAGGTAGTCCAGTTTCTTCCTGGGCCTCGCGCAGGGCCACCGCCGCCACATCGGGGTCGCCGTCGGCATGGCCACCGGGTTGAAACCAGCGGTCTAGTTTTCGGTGGTGAATAAGCACCACGCGCAAGCCGTCGGGCGAGGTAATCCAGGCCGAGCTAGTTACGTGCCCCTGAGCCAGCGACCGCTCGAAACAGTCGGGGTTAGCCTCGACAAACGCAATGGTCTGCGCCGTCATGGCTGCCTCGTTGGCATCGGCAGGCGTGTGTTGACGAAGAAGTGTAAGCAGCGGTCGGCGGTGCATGGGGCTTTGGTTTATAAACCTACAAGGTTTTGGAAACCTTATAGGTTTGGTCCAATTTCGCACCGAAACAATCTAGTAAACCATTTCGTACCATGAAAAAAATGATGCTTTCGGCCGTTGGGCTGGTGCTGGTTGCGCAACTCGCTACCGCTCAGGTGAAACTGCCGTCGCCCAGCCCCGGTGCCACCGTGATGCAAACCATTGGCGTAACCGACGTAACCATTAAATATTCGCGGCCCAGCCTGAAAGGTCGTACGCCCTTCACGGGTGAGTTTGTGCCTTATGGGAAAGTATGGCGCACGGGTGCCAACGGGGCCACCGCCTTCACTACCTCGACGGATATGACGGTGAATGGGCAGAACCTCGCCGCTGGTACCTATGCCATCATGTCGATGCCCACCGCCGACAAGTGGACGCTGATTTTCAGCAAAAATAACACCGTGACCGAGCAGACTTATAAGCAGGATGACGACGTACTACGCGTGGACCTGACGCCCGCCAAAACCGCCGAGAAAGCAGAAACCTTCACCATCGGCATTAACAACGTCACCGACAGCACCGCCACTATGGATATCATGTGGGCCGACGTAAAAGCCTCGGCCAACCTGGGCGTGAACACTAGCGCTATCACGATGGCCAACGTTGACAAGGCCGTGATGGAGAAGCCCGATGATGCGGGTACGCTGATGGCCGCTGCCAACTACAACCTCTCGAAAGGCCGCAACCTGGAGCAGTCACTGTCGTATGTAGACAAGGCCATTGCCGCCAAAGAGACGTTCCGCAACCTGTGGGTGAAGGCCCAGATTCTGGGTAAAATGGGCAAAACCGCCGAGGCCCTACCCATTGCGCAGAAGGCCCTGTCTATTGGCGAAACCTCCGGCGACGCCGCTTTCCCGTTCTTCAAAGACGCCATTGCCAAAGGCGTTGCCGACATGCAGGCCAAGATGCCAGTAGCCGCTCCCACTATGAAAAGCAAAGGCAAAAAGAAGGCCTAGAAGGGTTTAACGTTTAAAGTGTAAGGTCTAACGTTTAAGGTTGCTTCGCGCTCTAGGTAACGCGCGAAGCAACCTTAAACGTTAGACCTTACACTTTAAACTGTCTACGACACCCCTCCCCCATTCCAGACGGGCTTACTCGGCGGCAGCATGGCCAGGGCACCGTCGGCGTCTTCGGCCATCAGAATCATGCCTTGTGATTCGTGACCCATCATCTTGCGGGGGGCAAGGTTAGCCAGGAACGTCACCTGCTTACCAATCAACTCTTCGGGGGTGAAATGTTTAGCGATTCCGCTCAGAATCTGCCGACCACCCATGCCATCGTCTACGCGGAGGTTTAGCAGCTTGTCGCTCTTGGGTACGCGCTCGGCCTCGGTGATGGTGCCGATGCGGATGTCGAGTTTGGCGAAATCGTCGTAGGTGATGGTGTCTTTGAGGGAGGCTACGGTCTTCAAAGCGGCTTCTTCCAGGGCTTCGGGTGTGCCATTGGTAGTTTCAGCGGGGGTGGCTCCAGCATTTTCGGTATTGTTCATTTCTTTGGTCTTGTTGAGTTTGTCGATCTGGATCTGGATGAAGTCATCGTCCAGCTTGGCGAAGAGCAGGGTGGCGGGAGCCAGTTGGTGACCTTCTGTCAGCAGATCGGTGCGGCCCGCGTTGGTCCAGTCCAGCTTGGTGGTCAGACCCAGTTGGTCGTGGAGTTTCTGGGCGGTGAAGGGCAAAAACGGCTCGCAGAGAATGGCCAGGTTCGCGGCCACCTGCAAGGCGTGGTTCAGGATCGTGTGCGCCCTTTGGGGGTCAGTTTTCACCACTTTCCACGGCTCGGTTTCGGCGAAATACTTGTTGCCCAGCCGCGCCACGTCCATCAGCAGAGTCAGCGCTTCGCGGAAACGGTACTGCTCAATGGCCTGCCCGATCCGGTCGGGATACTGCGCCAACTCGTCTTTTAACCCCTGATCCACAGCCAGTTGCGCGTCATCGTCGGGCGTACTCACGGTGGGCACCAAGCCGTTGTTGAACTTCTCGGTCAGCACCACGGCGCGGTTCACGAAGTTGCCGAAGATGCCAACGAGTTCCGAGTTGTTGCGGGTCTGGAAATCTTTCCACGTAAACTCAGAATCCTTCGTTTCGGGGGCGTTGGCAGCCAGCACGTAGCGCAGTACGTCTTCTTTGCCGGGCAGTTCCTCCAGGTATTCGTGCAGCCAGACAGCCCAGTTGCGGGAGGTGCTGATCTTGTCGCCTTCGAGGTTCATAAACTCGTTGGCAGGCACGTTGTCGGCCAGAATCAGGCTACCCTCGGCCATCAGCATGGCGGGGAATATGATGCAGTGGAACACGATATTGTCCTTACCGATAAAATGCACCAGCTTGGTCTTGTCGTCTTTCCAGTACAGTTCCCAGTCCCGCCCCTGCTGCTCGGCCCATTCTTTGGTCATCGAGATGTAGCCAATCGGCGCGTCGAACCAAACGTAGAGCACCTTGCCTTCGGCGTCGGGCAGGGGTACTTTGATACCCCAGTCGAGGTCGCGGGTCATGGCGCGGGGACGCAGGCCCTCCTTCAACCACGACTGGCATTGCCCAAACACGTTGGTTTTCCACTCGGTATGGCTGTTCACATACGCCTCAATCTCCGGCTGCATCCGGTCGAGGGGCAGGTTCCAGTTTTTGGTCTGCCGCTTCACCGGTTGCGACCCCGACAGCGTTGAGTGCGGTTGAATCAACTCGTTGGGGCTGAGCGCCGTACCGCACCGTTCGCACTGATCGCCATAGGCATCTGGGTTGGCACAAACGGGACACGTACCCACAATATACCGGTCGGCCAGAAACTGATTGGCCACGGCATCGTAGTACTGTTCGGTCACTTCCTCGTCGAAATAGCCCTTGTCGTAGAGCGTAGTAAAGAACTGTTGCGAAGTCTCGTGGTGTACCTTGTTCGACGTCCGCGAGTAGATATCGAACGAGATGCCAAATTGCTCAAACGAGGTCTTGATCTGGGTGTAATACTTATCGACTACCTGCTGCGGCGTGATGCCCTCTTTCTTTGCTTTGATGGTAATGGGAACGCCGTGTTCGTCAGTACCGGAGATGAAGGCCACGTCGCGGCCCGTGCCCCGGAGGTAGCGCACGTAGATGTCGGCGGGGAGGTAACAACCGGCTAGATGGCCAATATGGATAGGACCGTTGGCGTAAATAAGCGCCGCCGTAACGGTGTAGCGTTGTGGATTTTCGAGGGGCATTAGAAATGCGCTTAATGTTTCTCTGGCGTAGCCCCCCGCCCTAAAGGGGGCCTACGCCAGAGAAACATCAAACAATTTGTTGGACCGCAAAATTAGCCATTCAGGGGCGATTGTTGTTAAGTTTACGACCAACGACAGAGCTATGGAAACCAACGCCCCCGATACCAGCAATTTCTTAGACTGGGTTGAGATCAAGAATTTCAAGTCCATCAAAGACCTCCGCCTCGACTGCAAGCGGGTGAACGTCTTCATCGGCAAACCCAACGTCGGCAAGTCCAATATTCTAGAGGCGTTGGGGATGCTTGGGGCGGAATTATATACTGATGGATTTATGAATGATGTTGCACGTTACAAGGACATCAGGCATCTTTTTTATGAAAACGATAAAAAAGGACAGATAAAAGTATCATCAGACAAGTCAACTTCCGTACTACAAGGCAGTTTTACTAATAATTATGATTTTGATTATTACTCTTTTCCAAGCAAAGCAGATATTCCTAGGCATAAAATCAAGGATTATGTACTAGATAATGGCGGCTTATTATGGTATGTATCTAACACTGGGAAAATAACGGTAGATCAAAAAAGACAGTGGAATAATAGCAGTAGATCTGCTCCTTACAAAAGCTATACGTTCCGAGACATTGACAATTTTGTCGGCACATTCGAGACCTATTTAATGCCACCTGACGGAAAAAATCTTTTTGACATTATTGATAGTAGTAAAGAATTAAAAAATGAATTTGGCAAGATGTTTCTTAATCAAGGACTGGACTTAGTACTTGATCAAGAAAATCAGTCATTCACTATTCAAAAAAAAGATGGATTTTACATCTATAAGTATGACTACTTCACAATCGCAGATACATTCCGGCGATTCATGTTCTACATCGCGGCCATTGAGTCGAACAAGAATTCGGTACTAATTTTTGAAGAGCCGGAGGTTCATTCGTTTCCGCCGTATACACAAGACGTGGCCTATCGAATGATCTATAGCACTGACAATCAGTTTTTTGTATCAACACATAGTCCTTATTTGTTGCAAACGTTGGTAGAAAATATGAATGACGATCAGCTTTCCGTATTCGTGACGTACTATGAAAATTACGAAACGAAAGTAAAAGCCCTGACACCTGAAGAATTGAGCTTCGTGCAGGAATATAGCACAGACGTATTTTTTAATCTTGATCGGTTTATTCCTACGCCCAATGCTGCAATTATTTCCTGAGTGCTATGCGGATACGGCATTAATTCAATTTCTTATAAACGATCCGCTAGACGTGGTCCATATCTATGGTATACCAAACGTGGCGAAAGAATTGAAAGAAGCTAATGATTTTAATAAACCAGGTCGATTTATTGGTGTTGTCGATAAAGACAAACGTAACCCGCCCTATTTATTAACGTTTGACACTATTCATGAAACGAATAAAGTCTGTTTCAAGCGCAAGAATAGTCTGCCACACTATCTGATCATCATTGATAAGGCCATTGAATCGTTTTTACTTTGGAATGCTGCACAGGTTTCTATTAATATAATCGACTACGATTTCCCCGATGAAGTAAAAGCTCTGGGTAAAGTATTGAAAACATCTGCTATTGGCTCAAACCCCGATTACCTTCGCCTGCTTACCGATCTACACGCCAAACAGGCACCCGGCATCCTCACGCTTGAACGCCTATTGAATGACCTCATCACTACCTAATACAACGCTCGTGACCGGGGCAACGGGGCTGATCGGCTCGCATGTGGTGCGCTACCTGCTGGCGCTCGGGCGACCCGTTTCGGCGTTGTACCGCCCAGAGAATGGGTATGGTCTGCTGACCGACGTGGCTGATCAATTGATCTGGCACGAAGGTGATCTGCTCGATATTCCGTCGCTGGAAGATGCCATCAGGCCGGGGTGCGACGTGATTCACTGCGCGGCTATTGTGTCGTTCATTGCCAAAGACCGCGCCCGGATGGAACAGATCAATGTAGAGGGCACAGCCAACGTGGTCAACGTGTGTTTGCAGGCGGGCATCCGAAAACTGGCGTACCTCAGTTCGGTGGCGGCGCTGGGCAGACCTGAGAGTAAACACGTTGACAGCAAGGGCGTTACCACACTCACCGAAGATCAGAAATGGGAAGAATCGCCCCTGAATTCGGCCTATGCCAAGACCAAATACCGGGCTGAACTGGAAGTGTGGCGGGGTAGCGCGGAGGGCCTGCCGGTGGTGATGGTAAACCCCAGCGTAGTGCTCGGCCAAGGCGACTGGACCCGCAGCAGCACCCAGCTTATCAAGTACGCCTACGACGAAAAACGATTTTACACCGAAGGCGACATCAACTACGTCGACGTGCTCGATGTGGCCGAAGCGATTGTGAAGTTGCTACACAGCGAGGTCGTCAATGAACGCTTTATTCTGAACGCGGGTGTGCTGCCTTACCGTGATTTTCTCAATCGACTGGCGCAGGCCCTAGGCAAACGTCCGCCCACTATTCGGGTGCCGCCGGGGCTGGCCACGGTGCTGGCTCGCGTAGAGGCCGTGCGGTCGTGGCTAACGGGCAAGGCACCGCTCATTACGCCCGAAACCGCCCGTGGGGCCAGTCATCACTACTATTATCCTGGCAACCGCATCACGCAGGTCATTGATTTCCAGTACCGTGCCCTGGAAGAGACGCTGGTGAGGGTAGCTAAGAGTGTAGAGGCAAGAGGTGAGAATTGAGAAACAAGAGGTGAGAACCAAGAGACAAGAGGTAGGGCTACCCTCACAGATCTCATTTCTTGGTTCTCACCTCTTGTTTCTTAATTCTCACCTCTTGCCTCTACGCTCTGCCAAAAACAATTTGAACCCCCTTGCTTGAGATTGCGTTTTTCTGTGTATATTTCATATCAACATCGGATAAATCGCGCCCGTGGTGCGTCCCCTATCCCGTGCGGTACGACAACGGCTTACGCATTCCGCTTTTTGGCAAATCGTGAGCGGTTGCCCGTGAATCGACACACTACATGGAGCAAGAGTTTGACGAACGAGCCGGCGACATCAAAGAGAGCATCCAACGCTTTGAGCAGATGCTCGCCAGCGAAGAAAATTTCTACTTCGACCTGGACGTCTACGAACGACTGGTTGAACATTATCTCAACGAGGCCGACCTCGACCGGGCGTTTCAAGCCGCTGAATCGGGTTTAGCCAATTTCCCCTACGCCCTGGAACTGATGCTTGACCGGGCACAGATTCTGGCCAATTACCAACGTTTCGATGAAAGCCTAGACCAACTCGACAGTGCGGGCCTGTTTAACCCCGGCGACCTCGACGTGCAGTATATGCGCGGCACGGTGCTCAACATGGCCGGGCGCTTTGAGGAGTCAATCGAGGTACTGACCGATATGCTCGACCGTACCGACGACAAAGACGACGTGTATTTCCAGATGGCGCAGAGCTATCAGAACTGGGGTAAGTTCGACCAGGCCGTGGCCTATTACAAAAAGGCTATCGACCTGAACCCCAACAACGAAAGCGCCCTCTACGAACTCTCGTTTTGCCTCGACATCAGCGGCGACCTCGAAGCCAACATCCCGTATTACGAAGGGCTGATCGACAAAGACCCGTACTCGTTCAATGCCTGGTATAACCTGGGCATCGCCTATAGCAAACTGACAAAGTATGCCGAAGCTGCCGAGGCGTATGACTACGCCATTCTGATCAAAGAAGACTTCGCGTCGGCGCACTTTAACCTGGGCAACACCTACATGAACCTGGGGCAGTTCGAGAAGGCCGAAACGTCGTATCGGCTGACGCTAAAGTACGAAGAGCCGACCGCCGACACCTACACGCATTTGGGCGCCAGCCTGGAGCGTCAGGACCGCCTGCCCGAAGCCATCAAGGAGTACCGCGAAGCCGTAAAGATCGATGCCCTCTGGGACGAAGCCTGGTACGGTATCGGCGTGTGTATGAGTGAGTTGGGCAAATGGTATGAGGCCGTTCCGTTTTTGCAGAAGGCCATCAAACTCAACGACAACAACGCCGATTACTATGTGATCCTGGCCGAAACCGAATACAAGATCGGCAACGTCGTGTCGAGTGTAGAGGCGTTTGAGAAGGCCTCGGAAGTGGACCCTTCCAACGCCGACGTGTACCTGATGTGGTCGCTGATTCCGTTTGATCAGGGTGACTACGAAAAGGCTTACGGTATTATTCAGATGGGTCTGGTAGAACTGCCGCAGGAGGCCGACTTGTATTACCGGGCTGTGGTGTACCAAATCTACGGTGGCAGCTACCGCGACGCGCTGCTAAACCTGGAAACCGCCCTCACCCTGGACTACGACACCCATGTGCAGCTATTCGAGTTTTTCCCCGAACTGGAAAAGCAGAAAGCCCTGTACAAGATTATTCAGCAGTATCACGAGAAGTAGTTCAAGATTTAGGGTCTAAGGTTCAAATTTTGGTCGCCCCTGTCTACTGGTAGACAGGGGCGATTGCTTTTCTGGCCCATTGATTGGTCTTTACAACAAACATAATATTTTCTCAAGTAAATCTTATATAATCTCAAGCCTCACCGATGCGCAAGCACGATGGCCTTGATTTAGTTTTGATTTATCTAACAGGTGGTTTAAACTTTTGTAATTATGGACTATCAAAACATACTTAATCAGCTTTATCAGGATTTTAATAATCGTGATATTGATGCCGTTTTAGCATTTGTACATGCAGACGTAACCTGGCCTAATGGATGGGAAGGGGGCTATGTACATGGCCATGATGAAGTACGAGCGTATTGGCTTCGTCAGTGGCAGGAGATCAACCCCAATGTAATGCCGATCTCGTTTCAGATGAGGCCTGGAGGTGAAATCGTTGTTGGCGTTCGCCAAGTCATCAAAGACTTAAAGGGTCAACTTTTGGTTGATGGTCAAGTGACTCATGTGTACACTTTTGAGGATGGGAAAGTGAGCGCGATGGTCATTGAATGATGAGAAAACACTTACTCGTTCGTTCACTATGCTGGTTTTCAGAAAAGTGCTATTAGGAAGCACGCTGGTTTTTGCCGGAGTAAGCCACCTGACATTTGCCCGGCGGGATTTCAGAGCGCAGGTACCAGATTGGGTACCACTTGCCATAGATGATACGGTTGTCTACTCAGGTATTGCCGAAATTACGCTGGGGAGCGCGCTGATATTGGCGCCAGACAAACATCAGGAAACGGTAGGTAAAGTAGCGGCTAGTTTTTTTGCGGCTGTTTTTCCGGGCAATATTTCTCAGTATACGAATAAGCGAAGTGCATTCGGTTTAGATACTGATAGAAAACGCTTTATTCGGTTATTTTTTCAGCCCGTACTTATTGCCTAGGCACTGAAAAGTACCGATTTCAATTAACACAATTACAATCAGTATTTTCATAAAATGGTGTCACCATGTGGCAGCGTTTTTTGCTAACATATTCTTAGCGAACACTGTCTACGAACAAAGAAAGCATGCCTCATGAGGCATGCTTTCTTTGTTCGTAGCAGAAAATTATACGCTGTTCTACTTCATCTTATCGGTGAAATCAACCACGGTCACGTCGGCGAGCCAGGGGCCAACAATACCGCCAAAGGCTTTATGGGCAGGATGTGGCAGGTAGGTGTCGCGGTCTGCTGCATTGGCAAACGTCAGGATAAACGCGTGCGTGAGGCCCTTGTCCAACTTTTCGGGGCTGTTGTTGGTACCCCATTCGAAGCCCTTTATTTCCTTGATCTGCGAAGGCAGCGCTTCAAACGCGGCAATGATCTCAGCCACTTTTTCGGGCGTAGTTTCGGGTTTGAATTTGAAGAGGACAATGTGCTTGAGCATACCTTTTGCAACTTGTTTTTTAGGCGGATTAGGTACGTTGGCCAGCATCGGCTGCGCTACCAGCGCCAGGGTAATGGTGAGTAAAGTGACGAGTTTTTTCATGTGATTCGTTTGGGCAGAAAAAAGACCTATAAGGCTTTGAAAACCTTATAGGTCTGAAAAATTACTCGGTTTTCCGTTTACGCCAGTTTAGCCTGCAAGGCCTGATCAAGGGCGTCGAGGAAATCTTCGGTGTTCAGGTAGTGCTCACCGGCCACCAGTTTGGTACCCTGCGGATAGACAGACAGCGACAGGTCTTTGGTCATTTTACCGCTTTCTACCACCTCCACACACACCGCTTCCAGCGCATTAGCGAAGTCGATAAGGGGCTGATTACCATCTAGTTTACCCCGGAACGCCAGGCCACGCGTCCAGGCATAGATCGAGGCGATGGGGTTGGTGCTCGTCTTGTTGCCCTTCTGGTATTCGCGGTAGTGGCGTGTTACGGTACCGTGGGCAGCTTCGGCCTCCATCACGTTGCCGTCGGGCGTGAGCAGTACCGAGGTCATCAGGCCCAATGAGCCAAAACCCTGCGCTACGGTGTCTGACTGTACGTCACCATCATAGTTTTTGCAGGCCCAGACAAAGTTGCCGTTCCATTTCAGGGCCGAGGCCACCATGTCGTCGATGAGGCGGTGTTCGTACTCGATTTTCCCAGCGAACTCAGCGTCATACACTTCCTGGAAGATGTCTTTAAACCGACCGTCGTATTTTTTCAGGATCGTGTTTTTGGTCGACAAATACAGCGGCCAACCTTTGTCGAGGGCCACGTTCATGCAGGCGCGGGCAAAACCCCGAATCGACTCGTCGACGTTGTACATCCCCATGGCTACGCCGGGGCCTTTGAAGTTGTATACTTCGAAATCCTGCACGGTGCCGTCTTCGCCTTCAAACTTCATAGTCAGTTTGCCCTTGCCGGGCACCACAAAATCCGTAGCGCGGTACTGATCGCCAAAGGCATGGCGGCCAATGATGATAGGGGCTGTCCAGTTGGTCACGAGGCGGGGCACGTTTTGCATCACGATAGGCTCGCGGAATACGGTGCCATCCAGAATATTGCGGATTGTGCCGTTGGGCGACTTCCACATCTGCTTAAGGTTGAACTCTTTAACGCGCTGCTCGTCGGGGGTGATGGTGGCGCATTTGATACCAACGCCGTATTGCTGAATCGCATGGGCGGCGTCGATAGTTACCTGATCGTTGGTTTCGTCGCGGTATTCAATGCCGAGGTCATAGTATTTGATATCAACATCAACGTAGGGCAGAATCAGCTTGTCTTTGATAAACTTCCAGATGATGCGGGTCATTTCGTCGCCGTCCAGTTCGACAACCGGATTTGCCACTTTAATTTTTTCCATTTTGACAGGTATAAACGATTGAAAACTATACAAAAAAGTAGCCGCAAAAATAGGGAATCTTCCCTGTTTTGGCCCCAGCCATTGAACCACAAACGGGGTCATTGGCTAAAATAGACCGGTTTAAAAACGAGTATATCTGTTGCCAGTTGCGCTGAATTTTAAACACAAACAGATTGATGAGGTTGTGAGCATTGTTCCTGTTAACATTCACAGAACGCACTCAACGTATGAATATCAAACGTGTTTTCGGCGTAATCCTCACGCTTTTGGGGCTTGTGGGCCTTATTATGGGCGGTAAAGACTTAATGAGTGGCGGCGTGGCGCAGGCCTCAATTGTCTACCTCGTGCTGGGAGGCATTTTCTTTTTTACGGGCATCAGCCTGATCCGCACTACCGGCGATACGGCGTAAGGGGGCACCGGATACGGGACATTGGATGTTGGATACTGTACCTACTCGATATCCAACATCCAATGTCCCGTATCCATCATCTACTCTACTGCCACCGCAGGTAAGTAGCTGACCGCCACAGCCATTCGAGGGGGCCGTATTGAAAACGGGATAGCCAGAACCGACTGAACAAGACCTGCACCAGGAAGATGGGAATGACCAATAGTATAGCCATAGCAGCACCCATCTCGCCAATCAGGCCAAGGCCGTAGCCGTAAAAAATTAGCGTACCAATAACAGATTGGCCCACGTAGTTGGTCAGGGCCATCTTACCCACTGCCGCCAATGGCGCTATGATACGCTGCCAGCTGGTGCGCTGAAACAGTAGCGTCAGACCCGCTATGTAAAACAGAGTAAGCGCACTGTTGCCCAGGTCGAACAATACCGAAAAGATTAATTCGATAACCTTGGGTGGCTGACTGTTTTGCCCAATAATGGCAATGGCAGAGGCAAACAACGCAATGATGCCCAGCACCGTGAACCCAGTATAGCGGGTTAATCTTCTAAAAAATGCCCGGTGGTCGGTCAGGTGCTGGAACAACCGTTTGCGACCCGCGTACAGGCCAAGCAAGAAGAAACCGAGCGTGATGTAAATCCGGCCACTGTCGAATTGAAAGGCCATTTTTGTCTTAAATTCCCGCAGATTAACCCCAATCATCTGGGCATATGAGCCGTGTTTAATGATCGCGTAGTTAGCGGTTACCAGTTTTTCGTCGGCCTTCTGCGCTGCCTCACGCTGGGCTTTACTAGGCGGCGTTACCACATACGTCTGATATACCTCACGCACTCTGGCAGGCACGTTGAGTATCAGCAGCAGCGCTACCACCAGCACCAGCCGGGTAGGCGCGTTTCGGAATAGCAGCATGGGGAAACCCAGTATGGCATAGATGCTGAGGATGTCGCCCCGCCAGTGAAGGTGGTGTATGAACCCAATAGCCCCTAAAATGATAAGCCGCCAGGCAAAACGCCGTAGGAATGCGCCCGGCGAGTCAGTAGAGCGGGTGAGCATAAGGGCAAAGCTGAGGCCAAAGAGAAACGAAAAGAAGGTGTAGAATTTTCCGCTTACGAAAATTCCCACAATGGTCTGCACAATCATGTTGGCCACCCCCTGCCCATTTACCTGATAGACCGACGAGGGTAACGGTCCACCGTCGAACCAAACCGATAGGTGGGCGATGAGGATGCCCAACAGCGCAAAGCCCCGTAGGGCATCTACTACCTGAATACGTGCGTCTTTAACGCCATCGTTTGTAGGGGTAATAACTGATTGCGGCTCCATAACTGTTGCAGGAAGGGTATGTAATAAAGGCAATACAAATCACCAGGTACTAGATAGGCTACTACATTTTTATAAAAGGGCGCTATGGCTGACAAAAGCAGTATTAGCCAGTTTACGAACTGACATATCATATATTAAAACTGCTTCAACCTACACCTATTCACTAAGTAAAAAATTGTCTGGCAGAAAAATTGCTCATATATTAATACCTCCTAAGGTGCTATTTTTTACATTCTTGCGTCTAACCGCTTTCCAACTTCCTGCTTGGCTCCAGGTAGGTGACCACCGTAAATATGCATTCTACTTTACTTAACATCTCCTTGCGCAGGAGACAACTTACGCTGCTCGTAATCAGCACGTTATTGACCTTTGTCCACTACACCTGTTTTGCTCAGGCCTGTAATGGTACACTGGGCGACCCAATTCTGAACCAGACGTTTGGCAACGGCAGCAACCCTGGACCTGCCATTTCCAGCCTGACAAATTATACGTATGTGAACAACGGCTGTCCCGGCGACGGCTACTACACGCTTCGGAATAGTACGTATACCACGCCTGCTTCATCTACGGCAGGCTGTTTCAGCAACAGTTGGCACGCGCTTACCTCCGATCATACCGGCGACGGCAACGGCTATATGATGGTTATCAACGCATCGTATACGGCCGGTCAGTTTTATAACCAAACGATCACGGGCCTTTGCGGCGGCACCACCTACGAGTTTTCGGCCTGGATCATTAACCTGCTTAAGTCTACGGCCTGCACCAGCAATGCCAGCCGTTTTCCCAACCTCACGTTTCGCATTGAAACCACCACCGGCAACCTGATTCAGAGCGTGTCGACGGGCAACGTGCCCACTACGGGGGTCGGTAACAGCACACCTGTCTGGAGCCGGTACGCCACCTTCTTCACAACCCCGGCGGGGACATCGTCGGTGGTGCTGAAACTGATCAACAATGCCCCCGGCGGTTGTGGCAACGACCTGGCGCTGGATGACATTCAGTTCCGTCCCTGCGGTCCTTCGCTCACAGCATCGGGCAATGCGGGGGCAAGTCACTCGCCAATCTGCCTGGGGCAATCGGCCAACCTGACATCGACTATTACGGCGGGCTATACGTCGCCATCATACCAGTGGCAGCAAAGCACCGACAATGTTACGTTTACCGACATCGTTGGCGCCACGTCATCGTCGCTCACCAACACGCCCACGGCGGCAGGTACCCGTTATTTTCGCTTGCTGGCGGCAGAATCAGGCAACATGGCCAACACCAAATGCCGGATCGCCTCGAACGTTATTTCACTGGTAGTCAACCCCTTGCCAGCAGCGCCTACGGTGAGTCAGGTAAGCTACTGCCTCAATGCCAGCACCAGCCAACTATCGGCAACGGGCAGCGGATTACTGTGGTATACGGTAGCCACGGGTGGGTCAGGCAGCGGCTCGGCACCTACGCCTTCGGCCAGCGCGGTGGGCACCACGGTCTACTACATGAGCCAGACGGTGAATGGCTGCGAAGGTGCCCGGTCAACGCTCAACGTGACGATCAACCCGAAACCTACGCTGGCATTGAGTGCCTCCACGGTAGGCTGTACGACGGGGTCGGCGGGGTCATTGCTGGCATCGGTATCGGGCGGCACGCCGAGCTATACGTATGCGCTCAACGGCGGGGCACCTGTCAGTTCGGGAGCCTTCAACAACCTGGCTGCGGGAACCTATTCGGTGGTAGCCGCTGACGCTAAAGGCTGTACCTCAACCGCCAGCGTAGTCATTGCGGCACCCAACCCGCTGGCCCTTTCGCTAAAAACAGGCACTAACTGCAACCTATCGGGCAACAACGGCCTGGTTTCGGCCGAAGCAGGTGGTGGCACCCCCGGCTACCAGTTTGCCATCGACGGCGGCGCGTATCAGGCTACGGCTACGTTCAACCTCATCACGCCGGGCGTACATACCATCAGTTTGCAGGATGCTAATGGCTGTGTGCTGTCGGCGACGGCCACAGTGCCCAACGTACAGGCCCTGTCTCTGACAGTGACCTCCTATAGCGCCTGTACCCCCACCGGGCAGGGTGTGGTCAACTTGACGGCCAGCAACGGCACCCCTGCCTACGAGTACCAGCTCAACGGTGGCAGTTACCAATCGGGTAGCACCTTTTCGGGCCTGAGCGCGGGCAGCTATACCCTGGGCGTACGCGACTCACGGGGCTGCACCAACACCACGGCTGTGACGATCAACGCCAAACCTGCACCGCCCACAGTAGGGGCCAACCCGCAGAACTTCTGTCAGGCGCCAGGAACGGCCACCCTTACGGCCACCGGCACGGGACTACTCTGGTATACGTCGGCAACAGGCGGGACGGGAACAGGTTCACAAACGGTTTCGACAGCTTCGGCAGGAACCTCGGCTTATTACGTAAGCCAGACCCAGAACGGCTGCGAGAGTGACCGCCTTCCGGTATTCGCCAACGTGAACCCAACTGCCACACTGACAATCAGCACCATACCACCCTGCAACGCTCCAGGCAACGGGCGGGTACTGGTAGCCACCACAGGAGGTTCGCCAGGTTTTCAGTTTGCCATCAACGGCGGTGCCGGTCAGGAGGCGAGTGAGTTTACCGGGCTGAGCGCGGGCAACTACACGGTGGCGGCTACCGATGCCAAAGGCTGCGTGGCCACGGGCAACATCACGGTGGGGTCGCAGGTGAACATGAGCCTGCTGGCGTCGGGCAACGCGTCGTGTATACTGGCGGGGCAGGGACAGATCAACGCCACGGTGTCGGGTGGGTCGTCGCCCTGGGAATTTAGGTTGGGCGAAGGCGATTTTGCCAGCAATGGCACCAACGCCACCAAAGCCTACAACGGCATTAACCCCGGCACCTATACCCTTACAGCCCGTGACCTGAACGGCTGTACTGCCGCTGCTAACGTGAGCTTCAACGCCATACCCGTAGCCGGGGCCAGCGGCGGCTGCACCGGCACCAGTTCGGCCGATGCCATGATTGAACTAGTTGCAGCCGACGCGGGCGACGGCACCGTTTATGCCTGGACGGGACCCGTTAGTTACATGACATCGGGCACGGCCATCACCACCACCTTCGCCTATACCTCGACGGCCCAAAACGGAACCTACAACCTCATTGTCACGAAAGACGGTTGCCAGGCCAACGTCACAGTGTCCATCCAATGCAGTGCTGCCCTACCCGTTACGCTGGTGCGCTTTACGGGAAAACAGGTCGAGAAAACGGTAGCACTTAGCTGGGCCACCACTCAGGAAGTCAACGCGTCACATTTTGAACTGTTACGCAGCACCAACGCCCGTTCGTTTGAGTCTGTTGCCCGCATCACGGCCACAGGTGGTATAAACAGCCTGAATACATACGGCTGGATCGACACTAACCCCATACTGGGCATTGGCTACTACCAGCTTCGGACCGTTGACCGCGATGGGCAGTCGCAATTATCGAAGCTTGTCTCGGTGCGCTATTCGGCTGATAACAAGACGTTTGTAGTAGTCAACCCCGCCGATACCGACGGCCGCGTACTGGTCATTACCGATGCCGCCGAACCGCGTTTCAGCTTCACAGATCTGGCCGGCCGTAACGTGGTTACGTCGGTGCTGGACCATGTCGACAACCGTATCTGGCTGTACGTACACAAAGAAAGCGCCTTGCAGGTGGGCATATTACGGATGCAGTCGCTGAATGGCACATTTACCGAAAAGGTATCATTCAAATAAGCGATGGCTCGGTAGCTAAGCTTAAGAAACTATCTGGCTGGGGGTGAGTTGAGTAACGCGGGGCTATAAGGCCTACCTACTCAACTCACCCTTTTTCTATGCGCCAGTTCCTACTTATTTGGGCATTACTTACGTCAGGCTTGCTTGCCGAAGCTCAGGAAAATCAATCGCCACGCTCCGTAACCGCCACACAGGGCATGGTGGTGCGCTGGCCCGGCAACTGCAAACGATGCAGCATGGCCGACCGCGCCTGGGACCCCGTAAACGGCACCTGCTACTACCCCATCGATATGGAAAAGAAGCCGGGCACGTTCACCATTTCGCGCCGCACCACGGGTGGAAAGCTGGAATCGGCCAAGCTGACGGTAAGCGAAAAGCCGTGTAAAACAGAGGACATCAAGAACTTCAAAAAGCTGGCCTATATCAACGTATCGCCCCAAAACCTGGCCCGGCACCGCCGCGAGATGGACGTGCTCAACCCTATTTTGCTGGTTAAAAACGACGAAAAGCCCGCTGTTTTCGATCTGCCCGTTGGCAAACCGGCAGCGGCATTGCCCGCTGGTCAGGGGTTTGGCAACTGCCGCACGTTTAATGGGCAGGGGGCCGACCGGCATACCGGCACCGATTACCCACTGGCGGCGGGCAAGGCCGTTTTGAGCGTAGGCAATGGCCGGGTGGTGTTGGCGGCCAACCATTTTTTCAGCGGCAACTCGGTCTATATTGACCACGGTAACGGCCTGCTTACGGAATATTTTCACCTGAAAGCCATCGATGTAAAGCAAAATCAGACGGTGACTAAGGGCCAAAAAATTGGCGAGGTGGGTGATACCGGTCGCACTACCGGCCCACACCTGCACTTCGGCATACGCTGGCATGGCGAAAAAATCAACCCTGGCTACGTACTGGTAGACCCGTCAGATATGCCCGAAGTGAAATGATATCTGCACTTTTCACCTATCTTGGTTGGGTCAACCACAACCAGATTATGAGAAAAGCCACTACCCTTTTGTTGCTGTTTGCCTGCCTCACGTCGAGTGCATTGCTGGCGCAGAAAGCCAAAAAACAAGCTGCCCAGTCACCCCTCGATAAGCTAAAAACCGAGGCCATGGCCGGGGTGGAAGCCCGCAAAGATCAGGCACAGCAAATCAACGACATGCTCTTTAGTTTCTCGGAACTGGGTTTTCAGGAGCAGGAAACATTTACCTACCTCACTACGCTGCTGGAGAAAGAAGGCTTCACGATCCAGAAAAACATTTCGGGTATGCCAACGGCCTGGATCGCCACCTGGGGTACTGGCAAACCCGTGATTGCCATCGGGTCCGACATCGACTGCATCCCCAAGGCCAGTCAGAAGCCTGGCGTAGCCTACAAAGACCCCATTGTAGAGGGTGCACCCGGCCACGGCGAAGGCCACAATTCGGGGCAGGCGCTCAATATTGTGGCGGCCCTGACGGTAAAGAAAATCATGGAGCGCGACAAGATTCCGGGTACGCTGATGCTGTGGCCGGGCGTGGCCGAAGAGCTGGTTGGGGCCAAAGCGTTCTACATCCGCGACGGCTATTTCAAGAATGTAGACGCCTGCATTTTCACCCACGTGGGCGACAACCTCGTGACCTCTTACGGCGACGCGGGCAACAACGGCCTGGTCTCGGTGCGGTTTAATTTTGAAGGGTCGGCGGCACACGCAGCAGGCGCACCGTGGCGGGGTCGGAGCGCGCTGGATGCCGTAGAGCTGATGAACATTGGCTGGAATTTCCGGCGCGAACACCTCGAACTGACCCAGCGGTCGCACTACGTGATCTCTGATGGCGGCGATCAGCCCAACGTGGTGCCTTCCAAAGCGGCGGTCTGGTATTATTTCCGCGAACGGAGCTACCCCAAGATTAGGAAGCTGTTTGAAACGGGCCTGAAAATAGCCGAAGGGGCCGCCCTGATGACCGATACCAAGTTTACCTACGACGTACTGGGGTCGGCGTGGCCAGGACATTTCAACAAGCCCATTGCCGAGGCCATGCACGAAAACATCAAGCGCGTGGGCCTACCCACCTGGTCGGCAGAGGATCAGCTGCTGGCCAAAGCCACCCAGAAAGAGATGGCCGCCCGCAAGGTTGAAGGCCTGGCCGTGAAGCTCGACAGCCTGGGCCTGCCCGCCAACACCGCCCCCACCATGATGATGGGTGGCCAGACGTTTGTGCCCCTCACCGGTGGCTCAGACGACATTGCCGACATTGCCTGGTCGGTGCCGACGATTGTGCTGCGCTACCCCAGCAATATTCCCGACCTGCCCGGCCACCACTGGAGCAACGCCATCTCCATGGCCACGCCCATTGCCCACAAAGGCATTGTGGCCGGTGCTAAAGCCGAGGCCATGACCCTGCTCGACCTGCTGATGAAGCCCGATCTGATTGCCAGAGCGAGGGATTATTACGTAAACGAGCAGACCAAAGACCTGAAATACACGCCCCTGATTTCGCCTAAAGAGTTTCCGGCAGTGTATCTCAATCAGAAGATCATGACAGATTTTAAACCCAAGCTGACCCCCTTCTATTACGACCCGTCGAAGTACAAAACCTACCTGGAGCAGCTCGGCATCAAATACCCAACCCTGCGCGACGACCAGAAGAAAGACGCCGAGAGTAAAGGGAAGTAAATCTAGCCAGTACAGCACAAAAAAGGCCCACTGCACATGCAGTGGGCCTTTTTTGTGCCAAAGCAGGAAGCCTCACTTGTGGGGTGGCTTCAGATTGCCGTTGATGTCGAAGTGCAGTTCTGAGGTCTTACTATTGAGAGTAAAGCGCACATCGAAGAAGAGGACAGCGCCGTTGGTGGCATCGGTCACTACCTCGGCTTTCACCAGCGTGTAGCCTTTGTAGTTGGCCGTCATGTAATCGGTGATGGGCTTTGGCAGTTTGTCGGCGGTGATTTCGGTTTTCAGGGGCGGGGTGCCTTTGGGGCCGTGGTCGCCGAAGCCGCCACCACCTTTGGGTCCGTTGCCCGGCCCAACCAGCACGGCACCGGCGGCGTCGAAGTGGAGCTGGCGATTTTTGCCGTCAATTGTAAACAGAATTTCGTAGAACGTTTTACCATCGCGGTCGGTGCCCTGTTCAGCCTGCACAAAAACGGCCGTTGGGTAGGTCTTGGCTACATACGCCAGCGCGGCGGCTGGCACCTTGTCTTTAGCGATAACCGTCTCGCTACAGGGCTTGCCCGTAATGGCGGTGGCGTTGTTGGGGTTGCCCAGGCGAGCCAGCGAGTTAATGACCGCTACCGACTCCTCGTCCTGTTGTGGGGTGGGCGTAGTGGCGTTTTGTTGGGTACAGGCGGCTACCGTTGCCAGCAGGGCTGCACCAAGTAAGAGTTTTTGGAACATGAGATGTAGGAAATTTATCGTGGTAATGAAAGTGTACTTTGCAGAATCAACGTAAAAATACTTAGCGTCGTGTTGTCATGTATGAATAAAAATAACGGCGCCAGGCGGGTGCTTCACTGGGTAAATCGTCTGCTGACGGCTGCCCGTCAGCCATCAGTAGGTTGTAATAGGCATCATGTAGTTCACTGGCAAGCAACTCGTGGGCCACGGCGCTAAGATTTTCGTCAGTACCGACCTGAAAAAACTCGTCGCCAGCCTGTAGGACTGCTGAGGTATCGAGGCAGGGAATTACCCATCTTCGGGCTACGCCAAGACAGATTGCACGCCGTTTAGTACGCAGCCTTTTGCGGGTGCGTTGCGGCAATGGCGTAATTAATACCGTACGGTGCCGCACCATGTGCACGTGCCCCAGCAGGATGGAGAGCTGCTGCCGAAGTATGCCCGACGACAGCGAGCCAAAATCGGGTTGGAGCACCACCAGGTCATACAGGGCCAGGGGCTGGAGCTTGAGCCAGTTACCTGCCTCTTTCAGGTCGATGGGATAAAAGGTGTGCACAGTTGGCTGAAGCCCGTCTGCCCTGAACCGACGGGTCAGCTGCGCGATGTAGCTGTTCTCCGCCGCCAGGCCCGGCCCGCTGGCCTGCCGACCACCAAGTAGTAAAATAGATATCATACGCAGTGTCTCATGGTTTATATTACTCTCAATACCATCCAATACGCACTCCTTAAACTAACCGTTGCGTGGGGGGTAGGGAAGGGAATGAAGAATGAAGAATGAAAAATGCAGAATGTAAAATGGCTTCGCGCTTGCAGCCCTTCGACAGGCTCAGGGTGACAGCCCACCTAATGCAGTTCGGGTAAGTTGATTTTAGTCTCCTGTCACCCTGAGCCTGTCGAAGGGCTGCAAGCGCGAGGCCATTTTACATTCTGCATTTTTCATTCTTCATTCTTCATTCCCTTCCCCCTGCTGCAACAACATACCCTGACGGAACGTATTCTATAGCAATGGTTCAGTCAACGTTTTAAACGCCTCAGCAGCTTGTTCTTCCGCCGACGATCTTCCTTTACCGACAGTGACCTGCTCAGCGTCATCGAGGCCTGTCAGGACAACGATCCGCAAGCCCAGCGAACGTTATTCAGGCAGTTTTACAGCTACGCCAAAAGCGTTTGTATGCGCTATATGGCTAACGCCGACGAAGCCGACGACGTACTGAACGAGAGCTTTCTGAAAGTGTTTCAGCACCTAGGTTCTTACGACACCACCCTGCCATTTAAGGCCTGGCTGCGTACGATTGTGGTCAACACGGCCATTAGCTACCACCGCAAATACCACAAGCTCGACACCGTCACTAATCAGTCGAACCTGACAGGCACAGTGCCGGATGTCCCCGTTGCCGACAACGTTGTTGATCAGATTTCTGCCGACGATATTCTGGCGCTGGTGCAGCAGTTGCCCCCCGTGCAGCGCACCGTGTTTGTGATGCACGTGGTTGATGGGTACTCACTGCGCGAAGTGGCCGATTCGCTCAATGCCAACGAGGCCACTATCCGGTCTCACTTTTTACGAGCGCGCATCAGGCTACAGGAATTAGTCACTACTGCTTTTTCAACGAAACACACCTCCCGCTACTATGAAAACTGACGAATTTAGCGACGCCATCCGCCGCAAGCTGGATAGCGTTTCGCCCCCGTTTCAGGAGAAAAAATGGGCGCAGTTTCAGCAATACATGCACCAGGCGGGCTTTCCACCTTCGGTTTGGCAAAGTCCCCGCCAATGGTGGCAACCCGCCCTCAGCGCCGCCACCGTGACGGGGCTGGTGGTGGCCTCCGTGTGGCAATACCAAGCCAACAAAACGCTTAATCAGCATGTGCAGACACTCACCCAAAGCATTGAACGGCTAGAACGGGCGCAGACCTCGCTGCAACAGTCGGTGATGCAGTTGAGCCAAACCAACGCCCGGCCCGACACGGTCTATGTAGTGCAACAGCAAGACCGTACTGGTGCGTCGGTGCTGACGTACCAAACAGAGCCGCCCCGGTTGGCCCAGCGGTTGGTGCAACCTGAGCGCACAGGGGCAGTACAACCAGACGATGAGTTGCAGCCCACTATAACCGCACGCCCCACCGATGGCCGGGGCGTTACACCATCGTCGGTGCAATTGGCGCAACGACCTGGGCTTCGGTATACACAACCACGCCCGGCAACAGACAGAACTACACTTCCTGACAATAATGCAGGTATGGCCGCGCCAGCCTCGGCTAGTTCAGCCATAGACGTACCTACTATCGGCCGCGCAGCTAGTCCCGACCCGGTGCCCAAGACGAATGATGCCACCGTTCCTTCTGCCGCTACACGCCTGGCCCGTGGCCGTCGTTTCGGGCCGGAGCCGGTAACTGGTTCAGTCAATCAATCAACGCGTCAACCCAACATCGCTTCCACTACGCCTGCCTATGACAACACGCGCTACACTCCGTTAACGACTAAAGCAGCTTCAGCGGCTACCCCAGCAGCCCTGGTACAAACCACCTCCGACGAACCAGTGCAGACGGCTTCGTCGGGCGTGGAGCCGTTGGCTGTACCTGTGCCGCAGGCTGTTCAGCAGGTGATCCAGCCATTGAACCCGCTGGGAATCAGCCTGGACAGGGAAGCGCTCGCAACAAACTGGGCGAACCGGCTGCGACGGGTACGCTACCGGTCTCCGTATGCCTCCGTAGCAGTAGCGGCACCAGAAAACCGCCCAACGCCCCCGACCATACAGTGGCGGCTGGGCCTGGGTGGTGAGGTGAGCACGGCACAGTCGGGCTTGGGTGTAAATACCGAGGTGGTTGTGGGCCGTTGGGCACTCAGCGCAGGCATCGGACAAGCCTACTGGCAGGGCGACGCTTTCAAAACGGAAGCGCAGTTTGCCGAAAAAACCCGGCGCAATTTCCGTAATCAGTACCCCAGCGACGGGCCTTTCCAACCCACGCCAGGCAGCCCACGCGCCGTTATCGACATCAGCCGGTCGGGGCGGGCGCTGATGATTCCGCTACAGGTGGCCTACAGACTGGCTGTAGGCAAGCAGATACAGGTGGCCCCGTTTCTGGGGCTTAACATCAGCCTTGACCCATCTGAGACAATCCACTTCGACTATGAACGGCCATTCCTACGCCCACCCCGCAACGACGACGATGCGCCGCAGCGCCTGAGCGTGAGCCGTCCTATGGGTTGGTACAGCAGTTGGGCACTAGGGTTCAGCGCCGAAAAGCAGTGGGGGCATTTTGTGGGCCAATTGAGTCCGTTTGCCGCCATGCCCATCGCCCTGGCCGAACCCAGTCTGAACACGGCCTCAGTAGGGCTAAGGGCACGGGTTTATTACCAGTTCTAGACCTTGCTTACTACAACCCGTACCGATTTACACAGTCCCGCACCCAGTCGGCCGATGGTGCCCAGCGTTGCCAGACCGATTCCGTCCAGTCGTGAATACGCCTGTTGCGGTGCTGGCCTGCCTCGGCCTGCCATACATCCTGCATGGTGATAGCCCCCGTTTGGTCGGGCATTATGAGGGTGGGCCAATCTTTCTGCTGACGGGCCAGGGCTATATGCGCCTGCTGCACCTGCCGCCCGGTGTACCTTTTTTCAATGGCCAACTGCAAGCCTACCAGCGCAAAGACGGTGGTGATGGGTTTGGTTTGCTGCCCCGAATGCTGCGCGCCGTAGGCATCAATGGTTAGTTGATGAATAAAATAGGGATCGTTCAGCGAGAGCGTATAATAGCTCAATTCCCCGAAAACCAGCCAGCAGCTACCCGATGCGGCGTATCGTGGCGGAGGTGCGTGGAGTGCCGTGTGCTCTAGCTGAACGCCACATCCAGGGCATATCTCGGTTGGTTGTTGCATGACGTGCGAGTGGTTTGCTCTGGCAAGTTAATCCCAAAGTCTGCCCGGTTCCTCCCAAAGTTTGGGGTACTCATCCCAAGTACTTTGCGTGGGTTGACGGTGTGCGTAGGTTTGATTCATCAAGCAACCACAGACGCTAACGCACACCGTTTATGCACCGTAAATCAACGTTCAAAACGACTTTCTGGATCATTCTTTTTCTGGGGTCTGCCTTTTCGGTGAATACGATCCGGCGTAATCTTGGCACCAACAAACAGGCGTTTGTCAGGGCCGCCCGCACCCTATCATCCGATGCGCTCATTGTGACCAACGTGATGCGGACCCTGTTTCTGCCTTAATATTCGCTCTCATCTGATGACTTCTTCAGCCACTCCACCAGCCCCCCCCAGCGTGGGTGAGCCGACTAAAATTGGTCCTGTGAACCAGCTTTGGCAGTTCTGGCAAAAACGCTGGCCACTCGTGCTGATTGCAGGCGGTGTTTTGTGGCTTTTGCTGTCGATCTCGATGGCTCCACTTACTGAATGGGTTAACGCTTTCCACGTTTCGCACAAAGCCGCCGGTCAGGTTGGCGCAACAACGTTCACCGACGATTTCATGCGTGGGTGGAACGCCAGAGGACGTGGCGAACCCGCACCGGGTATGAAAGACGTGGCACTCTGGTGGAAATTAGTTGGCACCGTACTGCTACCGTTTTGCCTTCTTCTAACCGGCATTGGCTACTACATCTACTGGCATTTTGCTCGTAAAACGCTCTTCGACAACCAGTCAAACAACTGGCTGATCTTTTTTGTCTCCGCTTTCTTTATCTGGTTCATCTGGTTTGCCCTGGCCAGTACCACGCTCTACATCAGCCCAACCACGAGTAAGGCAGGCTTCGATGCAGCCCTACCCACGTTTACCATGTGTTTTTGGGTGGGGCAACTGCTTATTATGCACCTCTGGGTGCGCCAGGGCGAAGACAACGCCCTGGCGCAGGCCACCCGCGAAGCCGAGCTGTCGGCCCTTACGGCGCAGGTAAACCCGCCTTTTATCTTTAACGCACTCCGACAGCTACAGGCATCGGCGCAGAGCGAGAACCTACCCCGCACCGAGCAGAGTCTGGCACAACTGGCGGGTATTATGCAGTATGTGCTGGAAGAATCGCGAAAGCAACAGACGGACATCTCGCGCGAGATCGAGTTCATCCGCGACTACCTCCGGTTGCAGAAACTGCGCCTCCCCCACCGCGACACCATTCAGATCAGCACCGACGTGCGCTGGGATGGTAAGGCCGCCTTTGTGGTGCCCCTGTTACTGAATCCGTTGATCGAAAATGCCTTTAAGTATGGTATCAGTATGCAGCAGCCTTGCGCTGTTAGCATCCAGTTGCACGTAGCCGATGGGGTGCTCACGTTTCGGTCGGAAAACAGCATTCTGCCCCGTACTGAGCTGGAAAAAGGCACCGGGCTGGGCCTTGCCAACGTGCGAAAACGGCTGTACCTGGCTTACCCAAAAAAGCACCGATTAACCATCGGCGAAGCCGACAATATCTATACCGTTGTGCTCAATATTCAGCTATGATCCGTCAACTACGCACCCTTCAAGAACGCATTCCACTGTCTGTCAGGCAGTTTTGGCATAGATATGGCGTATTTGTTATCCTGGGGGTATCGCTGATTGGCTACTGGCTGGGCGATGGCGAACGGTACATCAACGCGTACCTGGAGTCGACACCTAAGATGGACCAATACACCCAGAACCGACTGAAATCGAGCGGCTATAAGTTTGGCTACACCCTGGCCTATATTGTGGTTCGGTTCGTGTATGCGCCCGAACAGGCTTTTCCGTGGCTGGGGCTGGCCTGGAGTCTGGCCGTCATCAACTACCGCTATATGCTTAAGCGGTTTGTGTTTAGGGGCAACTGGCTCAGTCGCGCAGGCTATGGGCTGTTTGCCTTTACGATCATGGCAGGTGCTCTGGCCAACGCCATCACGCTGACTACCGGCCCCAATGGGGTAAACGCCACGATTGCCTGGTGGCTGCTGGCCTGGTTTATGCTCTACGGCATTTGGGCCTATTTTCGCGACATTAACAAAACGCGGCGAGCCCTCACCGAGACCGGAACCCAGGCCGAACTAACCGCGCTGAAGGCACAGGTAAACCCCCATTTTCTGTTCAATTCGCTGAATAACATTTTCGGCACCGCCCTCACTGAGGGTGGCCACCGAACCCCCGACGGTGTGCAGCAACTCTCGCGGCTGATTCGCTACCAGTTGGAACAGACACAGACGCAGCGGGTCGACGTGGCCGATGAGCTTCGGTTTGTGGATGAATACGTGCAGTTTCACCGGCAGCTACTGGCCCGCGAACAGACTGTTTCGTTCAGCTATGACTGGGACGAACAACCCGCCCTGCTGCCGCCGCTGTTGCTTACGCCTCTCATAGACCACGCCCTGCAACAGGCTGGCGATACAACCGTCACGGGCACCCTAAGCGTACGGCAGCAACGGTTGCATCTTCAGCTAACCTACCCTGCCAACAGCCCAAACCCCGACAGCGAAGCCATTGAGAACGTCCGCCAACGCCTCAGATTCCTGTACCCAGACCAGCACACGCTGAACCAGCAAGTCGTAAACAGGGTCGCTACAGCCGAGCTTCATATTGACTTAACTAGCTAGTATTTAACCACTTATAAATCTAAATCACTACCAGCTCGTGGCATTTAGACGAACAGAATGGATGTACAAACGAAACCTATAAGGTCTTAGAGACCTTATAGGTTTAACATAAACTGAATTATGCTGACCTGTATTGCCATCGACGATGAACCCATTGCGCTGGACGTGGTCCGATTTCACGCCAACAAAGTGCCGTTTCTGGATCTGAAACAAACCTTTGTCAACGCCGTAGAAGCTCTGGCCTACCTCCGCGACAACCCCGTAGATCTAGTGTTTACTGACATCAACATGCCCGATATCACCGGCCTCGACGTAGCGAGGCTGCTACCACCGGGTGAGTCGAAGCGGCAAACCATGTTTATTTTCACCACCGCCTACGCTGAACATGCCGTAAAAGGCTTTGAACTAAACGCCGTTGACTACTTGGTGAAACCCATTGATTTCGGTCGGTTTTTGCAGGCGGCCAACCGCGCCAACGACCGCTATGATGCCGAAACCCGGCAGGCGGCAGGCCAGGCACCTGACACACGCAAAATTCCCCAGACTACGTTGTTTGTGAAAGATGGCTACGACTACGTACGCATCGATCTGGCCGAACTGCTGTTTGTCGAATCGGAAGGAAACTACCTGATGTTCTATGAGGGCGATAAAAAAGTGGTCACACGCATGACCATCGCCGAAGGCCTTTCGCAACTTCCCGCCAGCCATTTCATGCGGGTGCATAAGTCGTATATCGTGAACCTGAAGCACATCGACAAAATTGAGCGCCACCAGGTGCTCGTTGGCGATAAGCTTCCCATTCCCCTCAGCCCCGGCTACCGCGACGAACTCCTGGCACGGTTTAAACAGTGAACAGTATGCAGTGTTCACTATGCAGTGTCGTTTTGGAACAAAGCAATGCTGCATACTGATATGGTAGTTTATAACGAACTGCTCGACTGGGGGCGGCAGGGGCTGCGGCTGGTGCCCCGGCTGGTAGTGGCCGTTTTGTTGCTGCTATTTTTCACTATCCTTTCGCGGTGGGTAAAGCGGTGGGTAGCGGCGGGACTAAACCGCGTCAGCAACAATCAGTCACTGATTAATCTGACGGGTGCCATTGTCCGAACGGCGGTGGTGGCCGTGGGCATTTTTGCGGCGCTGGGCGTGGTTGGCCTCGAAAAAACGGTTACCTCGCTGCTGGCGGGGGCGGGCGTGATTGCCCTGGCCATTGGCTTTGCGTTTCAGGACCTTACCGCTAACTTCATATCAGGCATCGTTATTGCCCTGGCCCGGCCCATTCAGGTGGGCGACATAGTAGAGACAAACGGTTTTCAGGGTCGCGTACTCGACGTGAAACTGCGGTCTATTGTGCTCGACAATGGCCAGGGGCAAACCGTCGAGATTCCCAGCAAAGACGTTTTTCAGAAGCCCATCATCAACTTCTCGCGTACAGGACAGCGCCGCATCGATGTGGGGGCGGGGGTGTCGTATACCGATGACCTGGCCAAGGCGCAACTGGCCGCGCAGGCTGCCGTGCGGCAGTTACCGTTTGTGCTTCCCCACCACCCCGTGGACCTAAATTTTCGCAATTTCGCCGACACCCAGGTTCAGTTCACCCTCAGTTGCTGGATCAACCCCGTCCAAACAGACCCCCTCGCCGCCCAAAGCGAAGTCATCAAAGCCGTGAAACGGGCGTTTGATCAGGAGGGAGTGAAGTTTAAAGTTTAGACCTTAGACCTTGAACTCTATTGCTCAAACCCCTTCAACGCCGCGTAGACCCGGTGAGTGGGTAGGCCCATGACGGTGTAGAATGAGCCTTCCAGGCGCGTTACGCCCACCAACCCAATGAAATCCTGCGCCCCGTACGCCCCAGCCTTGTCGAAGGGCTGGCACACGCGGATGTAGTAGTCGATTTCTTCGTCGGTCAGGTGGGTGAATTGTACGGTAGCTTCATCGGTGAACGAGATTTGGCCTTCGGGCGAGAGCAGGCACACGCCCGTACGCACCCGATGCGCCCGGCCCGACAACCGGCGCAGCATCTGATGGGCTTCAGCAGCATCAGCGGGTTTGTTCAAAATCTGATTGTCCAAAATCACAACCGTGTCGGCGCAGAGCACCAGCCGCTGGCCCAAGTCAGCAGCAAACTGAGCAGCCTTTTCGCGGGCCAGAAAATCGGCCACGTCGTCGGCGGGCATATTAGCAGGGAAGGCCTCGTCGGTGGGGCGCGTCTCGATGGTGAACGCCACGCCCATATCGGTCAGCAACTGCCGCCGCCGGGGTGAACCCGATGCCAGTATAAGGGGGTATCTAAGGGGAAACATGAATTGGAACTAAAGAGAAACAAGAGCTAAGAAGCAAGAGACAAGATCCTAGTAGCTCAGTACCTTCTTGCCTCTGGCTTCTTAGCTCTTGCCTCTAATTCTAGAAACTAAACTCTACGGCGCCCTTGATGATGAACCGGTCGGTGCCGGGGGTGAGGTAGTTGAGCCGGTGCACAGCCTGAATGCGCAGGAATTTGAAGATGTTGCTAATACCATAGCCTGCTTCCATGTAGGGAATCTCAGGATTCAGCACGCCAAATACCGTAGAGGGCTGACCGCTGGGTACCGGACGTGATGAATCTACCTGACGGCTTCGTGCCTGACGGCTTCCCCACAGCACGTCGGCGTTAGCCCACAGACGCCAGTTCAATTTCTTGATGAGTGGGATCCGGTTAAAGATCACACCATCGAAATTATGCTGCCAGTGGAGCGTCACGAATCGGTCGGACACAAATTCGTAGAATTGCATCCGGTTGAAAGTGTTGGGCGCGAAGAAAAACGTGGGGTTGCCCGTATGTGGAAACAGCAGTGGCGCCGGCAACCGCGACGGAATATACCCCGCCTGAAGCACATACGAGGACCGACCCATCTTACCAAATTTGAGGGTCTGGAACGCCCGAAACGAAAACCGGTGGTAGATGAAATCACCACCCAAAATGCGTTGCCCCCGCTGGTATTTGATCCACAACACGGGCGTACGCTTGGTAGCTACCGGGATACGCTCGTTGCCGTCCATGACATACGTTTCCTGCCGGGCCAGCCGCGCTTCTACCGACCAGTATGAATCCGTAAAGTCGGGCCGCGTAGGCGAGTTGTCGTCCAGTTCGGGGTTCACACGATAGTGGAACGGGAAAGTAGGCACAAACGTCCGGTCACCGAGGGTAGCCGTCAGCATCACGCCTTTCAGCGGCTCGGTCCGTACATAAATTTCCTGCTGATTATTATAAAAACCGCCCTGGTACTTCCCAAACCGGCTAAATGCCTGGAAGATCTTGTTGCCATTAATCAGTTCGGGGGTGAATCCAAGCCGGTCCAGGTCATATGATGCCCGTGCGCCCATGATGGTCCATTTGCGGCGCGAGAGGATAAAGTCCAGTTCGGCCCCACCCTTGAAGCGGGCATCGCCGGTGCCATAAGCCGTGTAGGCCCGGAACACCATAGACCGACTGAAATTGCCATTGGTACGGAAGCCCGCCCGAAGCCGCAGCCCTTCAATGTTATTAACGGCAATGGCGTAGGGATACGGGCCCCAGTCTATAGGGCCGCGCCGGTACCAGCCCGTGGTGGCAATGCGCGTCAGGATTTCGGTGGTTCGTACAATGGGTACCGCGCGGAGGGTGTCAATCAACCCCTGCGCTTTGCGGTCGCTTGTGCTGAGCGAATCCATGCCACCAAGTTTTTTTCGGGCATTGGCCCAGTAGGCTTCGTCGGCCAGGGCAGCCTCTTTTTCGTCGCCGTCCAGTTCCTCCAGCGCCATCGTGTTCGACTTGGCGGTGTCGGCAACAGATACGGTACGGTCGTAGTAGCTGAGGGGCTTAGGCTGGTTGAGTAGAAAACCGCTATTGCGGGTAGTTTGCTGAAGCAGCGCTCCCACCGAATTTTTTCCTACACCATACACCTCGGCAGTAGTACGCATCAGGACGGGCATCCAGCCAATCTTATTACCCAACGAATCGAGCGCCGGCTCTAACTCCTGCTCGATCTCCATCCGCCGCACGTAGTTGAGGTTAGCTTCGGCACCTACTTTTGCCTCAATCATGGTAAGCGCAAAGGTGGTGGTGTCAATAAACATCTTGCCCGTAAACACCAGATCCTGCTTGTTTTTAGGATCGAACTGGATTTCGTAGCACACAAAATCGCCGATCCTAGTGGTGTCGGCCAGGTACATCGAATACCATCCTTTCCAGTCGGCACCCACCGGCGAGGCGAAATCTTTGCCCAATACGCGCAGGTAGTTCTGGTAGAAATTGTAGCTCAGCGCGTTGCCCCCCACAAACTGCGAAAGGATCTCCGGCTCAACAATATCCATGCCTTTCAGGCGCGTTTTCACGATGTCTTCGTGCTTCCGTTCCGGCGACTCGCGGTAGAAATAACGGCTCACTGACTCGGTCATCATGAGGGGCATCATTTTTCGACCCAGGTCATCGGTGACGGAATCTTTCTTATCCATCGCCGCCATCACTTTCTTAATCAGCGGGTTAGACCGCAGCTTATCGGAAATATGGGTGAGCGAAACGGCCGTTTTTGAGTAGCTATCGTACTCATATGCCCGTATACGGCGGCGGTCGTTTTTGTCGATGTTCTTCCGCACGTTGCGAAGAATGCCCCAGGCGGGATTTTCGCCAGCCCGCACGACTACTTCCTGCAAGACGCGCCCGGCGGGGGGCAGTTTTAGCAGGAGCACCTGATTCAATTTAGTTTTGTTGAGAGCAAACCGCTTGATACCAAACCCCATCGAGCTAACATATAGTGAGTCGGTGAGGCGGGTGGTCTTCAGCGTAAAGACACCGTTTTCATCGGAGGTCACCCCCACGCTCCGGCCCACAAGCGCGACGCTGGAAAAGGGAATCCCTTCGCCTGTGCGGGCGTCGACCACCGTGCCGCTGACCACATAGGTAGGCGACTGTGCGTAGGTCAGTTGAGTAAGCAACCAAAAGACAAGGGCAAATGCGCCGAATCGTGCTATGGAGAGGAAGTGCATGTGTTGCAAAAACGCTTACGCAAATATACGGTGTGGAACGCGGGGCAGATTAGTGCAAATGTGTGAAACAGCAATAATCACTCCTGAAACGGTTAAATAGTCGACAGAATTGATAGATCACGAACGGCCATTTCACCACACGTTGATCAAGTGCCTACGAAAATACATGATTTTAGGCAATTAACGAGGTTAAAAATGAGGCACTTACCTGCATGTGTGCTATTCATCACCTTACATACCCTAAGTACAAACAACATAGTCAGAAGCCTCTGTGTTCGCCTGTAAAATGGGCTAACACAGCGCCCTTTTGACGTGTCATGCAATCGCTGGTAACACGCTATCAGGTAGTTAATACTTACGATACAGCTGAACGCTATTTAATTACCGCTCCACCTTTCAGCACCAGTAATACCCGCCGTATGTCGGCCATCTGCCGCGTTGGATCACCCATGACGGCCACCAGATCGGCTAGCAGACCAGATCGTATACGCCCCCGGTCGGCCAGATGAAACACATCGGCGTTGATAGACGTGGCCGATCGGAGCACCGCCAGGGGTGTCATGCCGTAATCGACCATCAGTTCCAGTTCGCGGGCATTGTCGCCGTGCGGAAATACGCCTACGTCGCCGCCAGCGCACATAGTTACGCCCGCCGCCAGGGCCTGCCGGAAGGTCTCACGCTTTTGTTTGAGTCGTTCGGGTTCGGGCGTTCCCCGTTTCCAGCCCCGGTACTGCGCAATGGCATCGCCCGCCGCCACCGTGGGGCACAGCGCCGTGCCGTGCTGCTTCATCAGCGCAAAAATTTCGGGCGTACCGGCATCGCCATGCTCCAGGGTTTCGCAGCCCGCCAGAATAGCCCGCCGCATCCCCTCTGCCGAACCGGCATGGGCCACCACACCGCGCCCGCTGCTTTTGGCTACGGCCACAATCGTCTTCAGTTCGTCAAGCGTGAAGGTTGGTTTTGCCTCGCCCATCAGGCCCCAGCGGTAGTCGGCGTAGACCTTGATCACGTCGGCCCCTTTGCCAATCTGCCGCCGCACGGCCTGAATCAGCCGGTCGTGCCCGTCGGCTTCTTCAGCTCCCTGCGGCACGTCGATGTCGGGACTAAATCCCTTGGGCGCATAGCTACCCGTGGCAATAAGTGCCCGCGTAGCTACCACCATGCGCGGCCCCGGAATAATGCCCTTTTCAATAGCCTGTTTCAGACCAACATCATCATAATCAGCCCCTTCCGTACCTAAGTCGCGCACGGTGGTAAAGCCTGCCCGCAGCGTTCGCTGGGCGTGTACCGTGGCCCGCGCCACCCGCATAGACCGGGCTTCGCGCAGCACCTGATCATCCCAGGGCGTTTCGTTGTAGGGGTGCAACAGCAGGTGCGAATGCCCTTCAATCAACCCCGGCAGCAAGGTGGCACCGGGCAGGTCGATCACCGAATCGGTTGGTAACGTTGCCAGCGAAGCCGCAGGCCCCACCACTTCGATCCGGTCATTCTTCACCCGCACCGACCAGTTTTCGTGAACAGCCTCCCCATCAAACACCCGCGCCGGACGCAACAGCAACGTTTTTTGGGCAAAAGCGGTGGTAGAGAGGCAGAGCGTAAGAAGCAGAGGGCGGAGGGCTTGGGGCATAAACGGGCGAAGAAGGTTTAATGTACAATGAATAATGCACAATGTACAATGCGCTCCGACCGCTCGGCTTCGCGCATTGTACATTGTGCATTATTCATTGTACATTAAACCTTCTTCGCCCGTTCATACTGCACCGGCCAGGGGATGTCTTCACCCAGCGTATGGGCGGCGTGGAGCGGAAAATAGGGGTCACGGAGGGATTCACGGGCCAATAGAATCAGATCTGCCTGACCGGCGGCCAGGATGGCCTCGGCCTGTTCGGCGGTGGTGATCAGGCCCACAGCCCCCGTTGGCATACCCGTTTCACGTTTGATTCGTTCGGCAAACGGCACCTGATAACCTGGGCCAAGTGGGATGGTGGGCCTAGGCACAGTACCGCCCGATGAGCAGTCGATGAGATCAACGCCCTGGTCTTTCAGCAAGGCCGAGAGGGCCACCGATTCGTCGGGTGTCCAGCCACCTTCGGCCCAGTCGGTGGCCGAAATACGCACAAATAGAGGGTAGTCAGCGGGCCAGATAGCGCGCACGTCGGCCACAATGTCGAGCAGCAACCGTACCCTGTTGTCAAAAGAACCACCGTACTGGTCGGTGCGCTGATTGCTGATGGGCGATAGAAACTGGTGCAGCAAATAGCCGTGCGCCGCGTGGATCTCGGCCACCACAAACCCCGCCAATAAAGCCCGATGGGTCGCTTCGCGGAAGTCGGCACGAATTTTCTGGATGCCCTCTTCGTCCAATGCCGCAGGGACCGGGCTGGTTTCGGCAAAGGCAACAGCACTAGGCGCTACCGTCTGCCAGCCACCGGGTTCAGTTGGCGAAATGCCCTTCCCACCCTCCCAGGGCCGGTTATGGCTTGCTTTTCGACCCGCATGAGCCAGTTGAATACCCGGTACAGCACCGTTGGCAGTCAGAAAATCGGTGATGCGTTTCAGCCCCGCCACGTGCTCATCCGACCAGATACCCAGGTCGTGGGGCGTGATGCGGCCTTCGGGCGAGATGGCAGCGGCTTCTGACAGAACCAGCCCCGCACCCCCCACCGCCCGGCTACCCAGGTTCACCAGGTGCCAGTCATTGGCAAACCCATCGACGCTGGAGTACTGGCACATGGGTGAGACCACGATACGATTTTTAAACTCAATGCCGCGAAGTGTAAACGGCGAAAAGAGGTGAGAAGGCATGGTTAGAGGCAAGAAATGAGAGGCAAGAAATGAGAAGCAAGAAACAAGAGTTAAGCAGTAGAAGACGGCTGTCCATTTTAGAAGATAAAAAGAACCCGATATGTTCGGAGCAGGCCAGTCTTTGTTAGATACCGTGCTGCCGGGTTTCCTAATCCGGCGGCACAACAGACTCTTATCGCTCATTTCTTATCTCTTACCTCTTACCTCTTACCTCTTACCTCTCAACTCTTGTCTCTCAACTCTTGTCTCTCACCTCTTATCTGTATCAAATTAAAATAGTTAAAAAATATGTTCTATAGGTGCAATAGTTTATCGCTGAAATGTATGTTTGCAACACCACTCGTACTTGCACTACTTCTCGTCTTTATGAACCTCAGCGACGGACGCTCTCAGTCCCTCATCGGTGTGGCCAGCGCGGCGTTGAATCCGCCCGCCACACCCCTTATTACCATTGACCCCTATACCAGCATCTGGTCGTTTGGCGACCAACTCAACGACCAGCCCACCCGCCACTGGACAGGCCGCTCCCACGCCTTAAACGGCCTCCTGCGCGTCGACGGCACCGTTTTTCGCTTCATGGGCAACCCTACGTTCGTGGGCGACACGGTGGCTCGGTCGGGACAGCGTATGCCCTACGAGGCCAAATTCCGAACTGATTCACCCGGCTCCGATGCCTGGATGCAACCCACGTTCGACGATAGCCAGTGGCAGCACGGGCAGGCTCCGTTTGGCTCCCGCCCTACCGACAAAACGGCCTGGACAACCAACGATATCTGGGTGCGTCGGGAAGTGATTCTCGATCAGGTGCCGAAGGGCCGATTGCTGGTCAACGCGAGCTACAACGACAACTACGAACTGTTTATAAACGGGCAGCGCGTGGCAGGTGCGGGCGGTGTGTCGCCCAATTACGAACTCACCAGTACCGGGCGGCTGGCGGCCGATTTGCTCAGGCCGGGTCGTAACATGATTGCCTACCACAGCCAGAATTTTGGTGGTCCTCAGTTCATTGATCTGGGGTTATTGCAGGAACGAAGCATGGACCTGCGGGCGGCTACTCAAACGAGCAAACAGCTGTCGGCCACGCAGTCGCAATACACGTTCGAGGCGGGGGGCGTACGCCTGACGGTCACGTTCATGGCACCCCTGCTGATGGACAACCTCGACGTGCTGTCGCGGCCCGTTCAGTACGTCACCTATAGCGCTCAAGCCATTGATGGTCAGCTCCATCAGGTAGAGATTTACCAGGACGCTTCATCCGACATTGCCGTCGATAATCCCGGTCAGCCTGTAACGTGGCGGCGCGGGCGGGTGGCGGGCAAACAGCCGCTGCATTGGCTGCGCGTGGGCACTGCCGAGCAAAAAGTGCTGGGCAAAAAAGGCGATAACGTGCGCATCGACTGGGGGCATCTGTACATTGCCGCGCCCGACGGTCCCGGCACGAGCCACCGCATTGGTACACTGGCCGGGTCGGTGAATCAGTTCGAGCGCGAGGGACTGGTGTCGGATATCCGGGCGGGTGGTCGACCCAACATGATCACCGATAGTACCGTGGTGCTGGCCACCTCGTTCAGCCTGGGCCGCGTGGCCGACAAACCCGTGGAGCGACACCTGCTCATTGGCTACGACGACCTCAAGGCCATCGAGTATTTCGGTCAGCCGCTTAACGCCTGGTGGCGGCGCTACGATAAGCAGATCGGCAGCATCGGGTCGGAACTCATTATGGAAAAAGCTCTTTCGGCAGCAGAATCAGACTATTTTACGCTGAAACAGGCCTGCACCACGTTCGACAAAACGCTGTACGCCGATGCCCTGAAGGCCGGTGGCACCACCTATGCCGACCTCTGTGTGCTGGCCTACCGGCAGGCTATTGCCGCCCACAAGCTGGTGGCTGGCCCTGATGGAACCGGGCTGGCGTCTCAGCCGCTGTTTTTCTCGAAAGAGAATTTCTCCAACGGCTCCATCGGCACCGTCGACGTGACCTACCCGTCGGCACCGCTGTTCCTGAAATACAACCCCACGCTGCTGAAAGGCATGCTGGAACCCATCTTCCACTACTCGGAAAGCGGGCGCTGGACCAAGCCGTTTGCCGCGCACGATGTGGGCACCTACCCTATTGCCAACGGCCAAACATACGGCGAAGACATGCCCGTGGAAGAGTGTGGTAACATGTTGATCCTGACCGCCGCCCTGGCCCACGCCGAAGGCAACGCCAACTATGCCCGGCAACATTGGCCCGTGCTGACCACCTGGGTTGACTACCTGAAGAAAGACGGTTTCGACCCCGCCAATCAGCTCTGCACCGACGACTTTGCCGGTCATATTGCCCGCAACGCTAACCTGAGCGTGAAAGCCATCATGGGCATTGCCAGCTATGGTTATTTGGCCGGAAAACTAGGCGACAGCCACACCGAAACCGAGTACCTGACGCTGGCCCGCAGCCTGGCGAAGCAGTGGATAACGCTGGCCAAAGACCCCACCGGCACACACTACACGCTGACGTTTGACAACCCCGGCACCTGGAGCCAGAAATACAACCTCGTCTGGGATAAACTGCTGAACCTGAATATCTTTCCGCAGGAAGTGGCGCAACAGGAAGTGGCCTTCTACCTCACCAAACAGCAGCCCTTCGGCCTGCCCCTCGATAGTCGGCGTACCTACACCAAATCGGACTGGATTGCCTGGACGGCCACCCTTGCCGATAAGCAGGCTGACTTCGAGACACTGATTCAACCCATCCTCCGTTTCGCCACCGAAACCCCCGACCGCGTACCCCTGAACGACTGGCACGAAACCACCAACGGCCACAAAGTAGGCTTCCAGGCCCGGTCAGTAGTAGGGGGGTATTTTATCAAGATGCTGGAGAAGTGAGACCGTGAGTAGCTAGGTGCTACTGCCAACTGCTACTGATTTTTTCAGTTGCCCCCACATTACCCAACACATACTGCTTACAGACTGCCCCGGCCCGTTCGCGTGCTGGGGCATTTTTGTATAAGTCGTTGAATTTCAGCGAGAAGTCGACGGTGTTTTGGACCGAGAAGGCACCACCCTGCGCGATAAGGTCGGTGGCTTCCTGGAACTTCTGGTAGTTGGGGCCGAAAAACAAGGGCAGGCCAAACGTGGCGGCTTCGAGGCAGTTGTGCAGCCCCTTGCCAAATGCCCCGCCAATGAACGCAAACGTGCCGTATTGATACAGCGAGGTCAACATGCCGATGTTGTCGATGAACAGGTAGTTAATAGTAGCTAACTGACTGCCAGGCAGTCCACTAATTTCAGAAAACCGAATCGAGGGCTTTTTCAATTGCGCCTGCCAACCGCTGATTTCGTCGGGATGAATCTCGTGCGGGGCAATGATCACGCGCAATGGTTGGTCAAACTGGTTCAGGAATGGAATCAGCACGGCCATATCGGCGGCCCAGGCGCTACCGACCACCAACACAGGGTCATTACCGACAAATTGGGCCACCTCGGGAATGGGTCGTTTGCCCGCCGCCACCTGCGCCACCCGGTCGAAACGGGTATCGCCCGCCAGCGTTACGTTGGTGATCCCGATACCCCGAAGCAGATCGACCGAGGCCTGATTTTGCACGAAAATATGAGTAAAGTAGGTCAGCAGTTTCCTGTAGAAACCACCCCAGGGCTTGAAAAACAGCTGATCTGGCCGAAAAATGGCGGAGAACGAACTGGTTTCTACATTGGCTTCGTGCAGGGCGCGGAGGTAGTGGTACCAGAATTCGTACTTGATAAAAAACGCTTTTTGCGGACGGACCAACGCCATCCAGTCGCGGGCATTAGCGGGCGTATCGGCGGGGAGGTACGTCACCACGTCGGCACCCGCATAGGTCTTGCGCACCTCGTAGCCGGAGGGCGAAAAAAAAGACAGCACAATCTGATAATCAGGATGTTGCTGCCGAAATGCTTCGATCACGGGCCTCCCCTGCTCAAATTCACCCAACGACGCGGCATGAAACCACGCCACCGGTCGCGTGGGCGGTCCGTCGTCACGGTCGAGTGGTTTTTGGGCAAACGGCTCTCGCCAACGTGCCCGCCCCGCCACCAACAGCCGCGCCTTCCGGTTGAACGGAGCCGCCAGCCGAACAGCCAGACTGTAGAGAAAAATGGTGAGGTTGTAGAAGAACATGAAATGAGTTCAAGGTTTAAAGTCTAAAGTTTAAACCTTGAACTTTAAACTACTAATCCATAAACGGCTTCGGACTAAAGCTGAGGACAAACACCAACAGGGCCAACAGGCCGAGGAGTATACGGCGCGTGTCGAGGGGTTCGTCCTGCTCGGTTTCGGGGTGGTAAACGCCCAAAAAACGGCCCAGCACGAACCCAAATACCAAAAAGCCAGCGTAGCCTTCGGCCTGCGGAACGAAAAACGACACGCCAAACTGCACGGCCATCACGCTTGTGGCTATCAGCAGGTTGGTTACCCACTGCTCACTCACCCGCGAAAACATGAGGAACAACGTTACGCCGTAGAAAATCAGTTTGCTAAATTGGTCCAGAAAAACGGCATCATCCGAGGTGGCAAAGTCCGATAGCTTGAATAACCCCAGTCCGCCGTAGAAGATAAAGCCGGTGAACAGCACCGGAGCCAGCGCGTTGAACCGCCGCCGACCAATCAGCCCGTACAGCACATGCCCCCCGTCGAGTTGACCAATGGGGATCAGGTTCAGCGATGTGAAAAACAACGACAGGTAGCCCGCCAGCAGATAGGGGTAATGCACCATTTCGTAGGGGTGCGGCAATCGGCTGGGGTCAGCCACGTAGGTCTTGAAAAACCAGAACAGCAGGCTATCGCCCAGCACCACCGCCGACAAGTTGCCCGCAGCTTTGGCTTTGTCTACGGCCTCGGTCACATGCCTGCCGTAATCGAGGCCATACTGCTTATATTCGGGGTGGATCGTGAAGATATAATCGACGGGGGGCAGGTGCGTAAAACCATACCAGAGCAGCCCCAACGCCACCACAAACCCCGCCAGTGGCCCTGCAATACCAATATCAAAGTATTTCCGGCGACTGGTAATAAACTCCTGAATGCGGATAAACGCGCCCATGGTGCCAATGCTCTGCCCCAGCCCAAACCCCAGCCAGAGGGGTATGTAGTAAGGCAGCGTAACCCGGACCCGGTTGGCTTTGGCCACAAAGTAATGCCCGAATTCGTGCACTGTAAGCACCGTCAGAAATGGAAGCGAGAAGTTTAGCCCGGCCCAGAATTCGGGCCAACCCATAGCCTGCGGCCCTAAAAAATAGCGCCCATACATCCACTCGGCACCGGCGGCAGTGGTGGTGGCTAGGGTAATAAGAAACAGCAGAATATGAAGCCAGTACTTGGGTTGTTGCATAAAAAAGGGAGTCAGTAGTCCTTAAGGTAGTCCAGGATTGTGAGCGGTGCTGCTACATGTACTGCCTGAATACCTAACGCCGCCGCTGCCTCGATGTTCCCCGCGTTATCGTCGAAAAAGGCGGTTTCTTCAGCTGCCAGGCTTGCTTCGCGGAGCACGTGCTGAAAAATGCCGGGACTGGGTTTGGCCATTTTCAGGTCGTGGGAATAGAATACCCGCTCAAACAGGGTCTCCAGCGGTGGCTGACCCAGCGAATCCAGCCGCCGGTTAACTTCCCGAATATGAATGGCGTTGGTGTTGCTGAGCAAAAATAGCCGGTAGTTTAGCGCCAAAGCCCTGATGCGCTCAATGCGCTCGACGGGCAAATCGAGCAGCACCGTATTCCAGGCCGTGTCAATCACCTCGTCGGCCCAGTTGGCGGGGCTGTTGGGCTGGTTACCCATGATCTCGCGTACCGCCGCCCGGAAGGTATCGTCGTCAATGAGGCCGGTTTCGTGACGCTGCCAGATGCCGTGCTGCTTCCAAAGCGCCTCCGTAGCCTCCTCGGTCATATTGGCTAGCATGGCGAAATTGCGCAACGGTGCCCGCAGATCAATCGGGATAATCACGTCGCCAAGGTCGAAAATGAGGTTTTTCATAGGAAAAGAAGTTGGACGTTGGACACTGGATTATAGGGGATGTCAGATGTCTAGTGTCCAATATCCAACATCCAGTGTCCAGCATCCAACTATAGTATCCCCTCGTCAGCGAAGCTCAGGTAGGTTCGGTCAGAGAGGATCAGGTGGTCTAAAATGGGCATGTCGAGCAGGCGGGCACCGTCTTTTAGTTTGCGGGTCAGGTCGCGGTCGGCTTGTGAGGGGGTCAGGTTGCCCGACGGGTGGTTGTGCACCAGAATAATGCCGCTGGCCAGTTGCTCCAGTCCCGCTTTGAAAATAATGCGCGGGTCGGCCACGGTGCCCGAAATACCCCCCGCGCTGATCTGCACAGGCCGGATCACTTCGTTCCCCCGGTTAAGTAGCAGCACCCAGAACTCTTCGTGTGGCTTGTCAAGCAAATGCGGGCGGATTTCGTCATAGGCATCACGCGAGCAGGTGATACGCCGCCGTTGCAGAGGTTCCTGCTCCCGCCGCCGCCGACCCAGTTCCAGCGCCGCCACAATGGTGATAGCCCGCGCCTCACCAATGCCCCTGAACTTGGACAGCTCTTTTACGTTGCGCCTGGCCAGTTCATGCAGGCTGCCCCCCACTCCTTCCAAAATCTTTCGCGCCACGTCAACCGCCGACAGGTCGGCGGTGCCGGAATTGATCAGGATAGCCAGTAGTTCGGCGTCGGTTAGGGCGGCTTTGCCCTTGAGCATCAGTTTTTCGCGGGGGCGGTCTTCTTCGGCCCAGCTTTTAATACTGCGAAGGGGCTGGTAAGCAGGCGTATCGTTCACGGTCAGGTAGGTTACAGGTGGTGCTGCAAAGTACGGCCCGGACAACAAAAAACCTTATCCGACTAGGCAGATAAGGTCCGTGTGGTACTGGGCAAACCGGCCTGTTACTTAGGCGGCCACAGGTGCCAGTTTGTTCACCATACGCGTCAACTTTGACTTATTGTTGGCGGCTTTATTCTTGTGGATGATGTTTTTCTTAGCCAGTTTGTCAAGCTTCGAGATCACGGTCTTGAGCAGGTCGTTGGCTTCAGCGTGATCGTTGCTCAGACGCAGCCGCTTCACGAGGTTGCGGGCGGTTACGGCCTGGTAGCGGTTCAGAAGACGCTTTTTGGCATTAGTCCGTATCGCTTTCTTGGTATTTTTATGATTTGCCATTGGTACTGAATGTGTTCGGTTTCCGAAATGAGTGCGCAAAAGTAGCAGTTTATGCCGGTAATCACAAGCAATTACCCCCAATTCAGAGCTGTATTTGTTCCAACAGGCTGACGGTGGACAAAAACTGAGTAGTTATTTGGCCAATTCATTTATATGCAAAATTTAATCTATTAATTCACTAAACCGGCACGGTATTTATTCGGTCAAATTGATAGATTTGAGTCCGTAACATTTACTACTATGAGAAGCATCACGTATGAAGCCCTTCAGGCCGAACAAGCTTGGATGGTCGTTTCCGACCAGCTCAATCAGCGCAACACCCTCCTCTCGCGGGGTATCACGCAACTAGAGCGGCAATACCAGTCGCTGCCAGTAGCCAGCCGATTGATGACCCTGCGCTATCACCTGCGCCAGAGCCTCCGCCGTCTCACCGCCGAAAGCCGCCAGCGCCCTAGCTCCGCCGACCATGCCGCCGCCCTCAACCAGCAGTGGTGCCATGTGCACGAGCTTTATTTCCTGCTCCGCCAGGTAGACGCCGAGCTTGCTACTGCCCGCGACCAAAGCGACCACCTCAACCAGTGGCTCGACACGCTCGAATCACGCGTCTACAAATCGGCCTTGGTGCACTTGAATTAGTCATTGACCACTATTCCACCCACAGCACCAACCCCTTTAGGTAGCCACCTTCGGGGTGGAAGAGGCTCACGGGGTGGTCGGCAGGCTGGCTCAGGTGGTGGAGTACACGCACCTGCCGACCGGCTTCGATGGCGGCGGCCACAATAGTGTTGTAGAATAGCTCACGGTCTACTACCTGTGAACACGAAAACGTGAACAGAATGCCGCCCGGTGCCACGCGCCTGAGGCCCTCCACGTTCAGCCGTTTGTAGCCCTGCACCGCCCGGTGCCGGGCCGACTGACTTTTGGCGTAGGCCGGTGGGTCGAGCACCACCACGTCATACTGATGATCGTGTTCTTTCAAATAGTGCATTACGTCGTCGGCAATGGCCTCGTGCGTGCCGGGAAAACCGGGGTTGGCCGTCACATTCTGGTTAGTCAGTTCGATAGCCTTTTGCGACACGTCGACGGAATGCACGAGGCTGGCACCAGCCGTGAGGGCATAGACCGAGAACCCGCCTGAGTAGCAAAACGCGTTTAGTACGCGTTTGCCAGGTGCATAGCGAGCCAATAGTTGGCGGTTGTCACGCTGATCGAGGAAAAAACCCGTTTTCTGCCCCGTAATCCAGTCGACCATAAACATGTGGCCGTTTTCCATAACGGGCCGCGGTGTGTCGGCGCGGCCGTAGCGGTAGCCGTTTTGCACCCCGGCGGCGTAATTGTCGGGCAGTGATTCCACGCTTTTGTCATAAACGGCTACCAGGTCAGGGCCGAAAACGCGTTGCAGAGCCTCTACAATGGGCTGCCGCTGTCGGTGCATACCAATGGAGTGCGCCTGCAACACGGCCACTCCGTCATAGATGTCGATAATGAGGCCCGAACAACCATCGCCTTCGCCGTGAACCAGGCGGTAGCAGTTGGTATGTGGAGGAATCAGCGCGGTGCGTACCGCCCGGATCTGCGCGAGTTTTTGGGTCCAGAAATCGACGTCGGGTACTATGGTTTGTCCGTTGGTGTGGGCCGCAAACGAAAACAGGCGTACCAGAATGCTGCCGTCGTGAAAATGCCCTGTGCCGAGGTAGGTATTGCGGCTATCGAGCACATCAACGATATCACCGTCTTCGAGGTGTGGGTCGCGTTTGGCTACGGCACCCGAAAACACCCAGGGGTGAAACCGGCGCACGGCCTCGTCGCGGCCTTTTTGGAGAATAACTTGGGGGTATGTCATTGTGGGGCAAAGGTAGTTTACAGTATGCAGTGAACAGTTCTACAGTATGCAGTGTTGCTGCGGTCCGACATCTCAGCGCAAGAGAATAGGCTAGCATATAGTGCTCTGGCATAGACAACACTGCATACTGCATACTGTAGAACTGTTCACCGTAAAGGCTGCATACTGATTTGCAGCCTAGCCCCGGTAGCGTAGAACAGACGTTTTCCGGAGGCGTAACGTACCTGCCCGGCTAGCGCCTGCACATTGGCGGGGATCGTAATGGCGTGTCCAATGCGTACCATGTCGAAACGGTTGGGTACTCGGTTGGCCGACCAGACGGAGGGATCATTCCAGTTGCCAACTTTGGTTGTGCTCAGGTCGCCGTCGTAGGTATAAACGGTATACACATCGCGGAGGCATTGCTTGCTGTCGGTAACCACGTAAGTCTGTACCGTGCCTGCTGACGGGGTCACTGTCAGCGTACGGCCCACGGCAGTAAACGTGCTGCTGGCGGGATTACTCCACTGGTAATCGGCTATAAACGAAGCTGTTAGTGTGACAGATTGACCTGCTGTATTAGTCAGCGACTGCGTTTTGCTCACGTCTTTCATAAGCGTAAACTGATCCGTTACCACACCGAAACTGGGGGCATTGGCTTGGATAAATTTGGCATCGAGCCGGTTGTCTTCCACCTCCATATAGAACGACCCGCCCACGTTTTTTTCCGTAAAAGCCATCACAGGGTGGTTACCCAGACCGGCAATTTTGCCCAGCTGCCCGGCCGACCCCGACACCACATAGACCGTGCCCTGCTTCTGCTTCGCCGACTTCCGGAGGTAGGGACACGAGTTGGCAGAACCGTCGTAGCGGCCCGAACTGGCATCGGCAGGGTAGCGAAAGTTGGCGGGGCTGGCCGCAAACTCAGCCATGGGGCCGCGGTGGTCATGAATCGGGTACGACCGTTCGTAGACGTGACTATGCCCCGTGACCACCATATCGACACCAAACCGCTCCAGGATGGGGTTCACCCGCTGCCGAATGGCAATCAGGTCGCCCTCTGTTTCGGAGTTATGCGACCCCTGCGTATAGGGCGGAAAGTGGAGGTAGACGATGGTCCATTTTTTGGTGTTGGCCGTCAGGTCCTGCTTCAGCCAAATGGCCTGCGGGTGGTTTAGCGTGTCGTCGTATACTTTCTTTTGCATGCCGCCCACGGTGCGGGTACCGTAGCCGTCGAGCATGACAAAATGGATGGGACCATAGTCGAACGAGTACCACTCCCGTGTGCCCGATGCCACCCCGCCTGCTTCGGCGTTGGCGGGCAGGGTGAATATAGAAAAGTAGGGAATAGCGTGGCTGGCGGCCAGAGCGGCACTGTTGATGTAGTCGTGGTTACCGGGAATAGTGAATAGAGTGGTGTTCTTCAGCAGGTTGTCGCGGTAGGGCTGAAAAAAGCTGTTCTGATACTGCGCATCGTCGCCGTCGTAGGCATTGTCGCCAATGAGCATCCAGAGGTCGGTGGGGGTAGTGCCCCGGTAGTTCAGAAAGCCCGTGTGGACGTTAGCCTGATTGGTATTAAGCACCCCGCAGTCGCCAAAAGACGCAATACGCAGGGGGCGTTTGGTGGTGGCGGGCGGGTTGGTCTGGAAGAAGTTGGCGGTGGTTTGTTCCATAACGGCCGTGGTGGTCCCCACGCCATAGTAGTACCGCTGGTCGGGTAACAGGTTTGTCAGTTGTAATTCGTGCTCGGTGGTGCTGGCCGTTTCACTCATTACACCGGTAAGGCTACTGGCCGACAGGCCGTAGGTAACCCGACCAACGCTGGTCAGGTCGGTGCGCCAGCGGATGGTCATGGTGGTGGTCGTACACAGTTGCAGGTATGGTCCACGGGTAATGACGGGCGTCTGGGCCGATACCGTGTCGTAAGAAGTACTTACCAGCAGCGCAGTAACCACGACAAACCATCGCTTTATAAGTTTCATTGTACTGACAGTCAGCTAGTTAATTATTGCAAGTTTGGTTTGACAATAGTACGCAAAAATGTAGACGTTGGTAGTTGGCTGTTAGACCGTAGGCGGCTTGGCAACGACCCACTGGCCTGGTGCTGGTCTGGTAGTCACGTCTCGGCAACCAATATCCAGTGCCCATTAGATCGCCTTATTTTTGCACTTTTGCCCAAAATCGAACCTTATGCAATCAACTAGACGTGACTTTCTGAAACAGGCGGGCCTGCTGTCGGCCAGTACTGTAGCTTTATCTACTTCCCTGACCGATGCCCTTGGTGGTTCGTTCAAAACGTACGGCCTGCAACTCTACAGTGTGCGCGATGTGCTGCCTAATGATCCCAAAGGTGTGATGACCCAACTGGCCAACATGGGCTACAAGCAATTTGAAAGCTACCAGGGGCAACAGGGCTTTTTGTGGGGCATGGAACCCGCCGCCATGAAATCATTTCTCGATGGTATCGGTGTGCGCATGGTCAGCACTCACTTCGATTTTAAGGGCGCTTCGGAAAACCCGGATACCCTAAGCAAATACATCGACATGGCCAGCGGCGCGGGGCTGAAATACATGCTCTGCCCCTACATCGGTCCCCAAAAAACGTGGGACGACTGGAAGCGCGTGGCCGACAGCTTCAACCGCGTGGGTGAGGCCGTGCGGAATTCAGGTTCAGGCCTGAAATTCGGGTACCACAACCACGACTACTCGTTCAAAACGCAGGACGGCAAACTGCCGCAGGAATACCTGTTGACCAATACCGACCCGCTCAACGTGATGTTTGAACTGGACATGTGCTGGATAGAAGCGGCGGGCCAGAATGCAGTAGATCACCTCAAGAAGCACGGCAGCCGCTACGAGCTTTGTCACATCAAAGACTACAAACGCGAGGGGACCAAGGTGGTGCAGCAGAACCTAGGCGAGGGCATCGTGAACTACAAAGCCATCCTGAAACAGGCCCGCAAAAGCGGTATGAAGTATTTCCTGGTAGAGCAGGAAGAGTACCCAAAAGCACCCATGAACAGCATGGAAGCCGATTCGGCCTATATGAAGGCATTGCGAGTTTGATTGGTCATTCAATGGTCATTCGCTGCGCTGTCATTTGCCTACGGCGTCATTCAGTAGTCATTCGTTATAGACTATTGAATGACGCCGTAGGCAAATGACAGCGCAGCGAATGACCATTGAATGACCAATGACTAATTTTCTTCCCGCGCCTGGAAGAGCCTTTTTAGCCAGCTTTTCTTTTCAACAATATCTGCCTGCTCTTCGTCCTCGTCACCCACTTGGCGGGCTAATTTTTTCAGGTCGGGTTGGCCCGCGTCTACCCAGCAGGTGTACCAGAAATCGCCGACCATTTTTATGGATGCCCGCATTTGTCGCTCCACCTGCCCACGCAGGCGCTCGTGATACCGCGCCGAAAATGCCGCCGAATACACCTTGATTGTCTGACCATTGCGGTCTTCAAAGTTCCACTTGCCCGCCTCACCCAGTTCGGTAGTGAGATTGCGCTCCATTAATAGGACAGAATCAAGCGCGGCGTGGGCATCGAAAACGGCTCGCCAGGCTCGCTGTTGAGGCTTTTCGAGGTAATCGGCGGGGCCAACTACCCAGTCGTAATCAGCAGAAAACAGTTCAGGCAGACGCGATTCCCAGAACCCGTGAATACCCGTTTGATTGGTTAGCTGCCCGTTGTAGTTGCGGGTGGTGTGCAGCGGCACGTTGGCGTCGGCAATGTAGTGACCAATGTCGGCCGAGAGGCGGAGGATTTTGCGGACGTTACCTTCCTTAAACGCCTCTGTTAGCTGGTATTTCACCAACTGAATATGCCAGGGCACAATGCCATGCATGGCCAGGGTGTCGGCCCCAAATTTCGCTGCTGCCGCCGACCAGGACCGGGGCAGGGTTTCGCGGGTGGTGTCGGCATAGATGTCGAGGTCGATGAAGTGGCGCGGAGCCTCGTCCACTACGGCATAGCGTCGCTTGTCGGGATTGATGGCATTGTCGGTCAAAAACTGAATGCGACTTTTGTAGAGCGGCATCATCTCAGGTGGCAGGGTAAACACGGCCATGCGGTTGATCTGCTGATGGGCAAAGAACCCCCACTGTGGTGCCATCCTGATGGGCTTTGGGTTAGCTCGTAACGGAGCAATGGCAAACAGGCAGACAAGCGCAAGGCAAGCCCGCAAAAAATATTTTTCGTGAAAAATATACCGCCAAATACTATTCCTGTACATTTGTTCAGTCATGGTACTATTTGAAGACAAAATAAGATGTATCAAATAAAAGCATGACAAATAGCAAAGAAAATTCTGTCAAACCACATAATTGCCAAAGTAATGCAACGCGAATCTAAAGGATATGCCCTCATCGTAGGCCTGTTTTGTATCCTCGGTTTATTAATATATGGTGCCTATTCACCCGCTCGCAAAGCCCAGAAACAGCAGATTTTCTGCTTTTCTTTCGTGAAAGATGTAAAAACGCAAGCTGTTGAAAAGCATATGCGCGATTTTGCTACCCTAAAACACGAAATTCCACAGGTCGTGGGCTACACGGCCGGAAAGACGTTTGTGGCAGGAACGACCAATCAGGACTACGATGCCATGCATTACCTGACCTTCCAAAGCGAAGAAGATATGAAGGCCTTCGCCCAAAGCGAAGCCTACAAAACCTTCGTTAACGAGAACAAAGCCAACTGGGCTAAGACCCTAGTGGTGAATGCTGAGATTCAGCCGTAGACCTTAGACTCATTTTACCCGCTTGCCGGGAATGTTGCGGCCACCCTGGTGAAGCACCATGCCGTCTACTTCACCCTTATCGTTTTTCACAAACGACACCTGCGCGTCAACCACTTTGTAGTAAAACTCGGTGGGCGATTGGGCGAAAATTTCAAACTGCTCCTGCCCTGTAGCCTGTGCCAGCAGGCGGCTACCCTGCTGCGTGACCTTGATAGAAAACGAAGGAGCCAGCTGATACTCACCCACATACGATGCCAACACGGTGCTGTCTACGGTGGCAGTTGTGGGTGCTGCGGCGGCTACGGGTTGGCCCAGTTCTGCTAGCTTAGCCAGGCCACCCGTGTTTTTTGGATTCAGTTCTACCGATTTCTTGTAGTCGCGGATGGCCTGAGCCTTGTCACCAGCTGCGAGATAGGCCTCGCCCCGGCTGTCGTAAACGTTAAACGAAGTGGGGAATGCCTCGGCATTAAGGTCGAAGACGGTGATGGCTTCGGTTAGTTTTTTGCTGCCCAGCAACTCATAGCCCAGGCTGTTAATCGCCTCTTCGCTGACATCATAGGCTTTATTGGCCCGCCAGCCCGCAAATTTCTGCCGTACGGTAGCCACCGGATCTGTCAGCGCCGATTGGCGAAGCAGATCAACGATGGGCTTTTTGGGAGCCTGCACGGGCTGATCATACAGGATACGGAGAATATTGCGGCGCATGTCGCCAAGGGGAGCACCGCCCGTGTTGTTGAGCAGCACGACCAGTTGTTTATCCTGCGGAAGCCGACTGATGTCTGTGTTGAAACCATTGATGCCCCCGCCGTGACCAATAACCAGCAGACTGTCTTTGCGGTCGCCCACTTTAGTCTTACCCACGCCCCAGCCATAGGCATAGCCATCTCTAAACGGCGTAAACATGGCGGTTTTTCCCTTTGCCGACACTAGTTTATCTGTATACAGCGCCTGGTCCCATTTGTACAGATCTTCGACGGTAGAATACAACGACCCCGCCGCGTAGGGAATTGACATGTCCAGATAGGGCGCATTTATGTAGCTGCCACCTGCTTTTTCGTACCCAGCCGCGCGTTTAGGCATAATTGGCGCAAACAGGTCATAGCCCGTATCCTTCATTTGCAGTGGTGAAAGAATGTTTTCCTGCAAGACCTGCGCGTAAGGCTTACCTGTCAATTTTTCGATGAGCACACCCAGCAAAAAATAGCCCGAATTACTGTACGAAAACTTGCTACCCGGCTCGAACTCCAGCGGCATATCCTGGAATTTCTTCACGAACGCTGTGGGCGTAGATGGCTCGCGGGATTGGTTTTCAAAGAACCCCGGAAAGCTGGTGTAGTTGGGAATGCCTGCTGTGTGGGTGAGCAGGTGATGCGTAGTGATCTTGTCACCGGTGGCTTTAGGATAGTCGGGCAGGTAGGTGGTGATGGGGTCGGTTAGCTTCAGTTTTCCCTGCTCTACCAGCTGCATGATGAGCATGGCTGTAAACTGCTTGGTGATGGACCCCAGCCGGAACCTGGTGTCGGGCGTGTTGGCAATGGCCCACTCCATATTGGCCATGCCATAGCCTTTCTTAAAGATGACCTGCCCTTTTTCGGCCACGAGTATGGTGCCGTTAAACTGCTTGTTATCAACATATTGCCGGACAAGATCGTCAATTTTAGCGGCCTTGGTCTGGGCAAATGACAGTCCGTGGCTGAGTAGTAGCAGCCCAATGGCGAGTCCTATACGTATGCGTGCGTTCATGTGCTAAGTGGGGTATGATCCAATCAATAGCACAAGGTATACCGACGCAGGAAAGAGGGGTATAGAAATTGGATGAACGGGGGGAGAAATGTACAATGTATAATGAACAATGTACAATGGGCTGACGCATGGGTGTGCTCGCATAAGCGGTCCGCCGCCCGGCCCATTGTACATTGTTCATTATACATTGTACATTTCTAGCCCTTCACCAAATCAACCACGGTCTCAATCCAGAGCGGGCTGTCGTTGAGGCTTTCGACGAGTTGCCAGTGGGTGCCGCCGGCTTCTTCAAAGATCTCTTTGTACTCCTCGCCTACTTCAATGGTGGTTTCCAGGCAATCGGCTACGAAGGCGGGCGAAAAGGCCAGTACACTCTTGATGCCTTTGCCCGGCATCTCCTTAATGATGTCGTCGGTGTAGGGCTTAATCCAGGGGTCGTTGCCCAGCCGCGACTGGAAACTGGTGGTGTATTTGCCTTCGGGAATGTTCAGCGCTTTCACCAGCAGGCGGGTAGTTTCAAAGCACTGAGCGCGGTAACAATACTGATTATCAGCACGTAATGATTCGCAGCACGCCCCAAATTTGCACACCGCCTTGCTCACGTCGCCCTTGCGGATCTGGCGTTCGGGCAGGCCGTGGTAGCTGAATAGAAAGTGGTCGAACTCGTGGGTAGCCATGTAGTTGCGGGCATTCTGCGCAAACCCCTCGATGAACTTGGGGTGCTCTAAAAACCGATTCACAAACCGCACCTTCGGAATTACCTGCCACGTTTTCAGGATATCCATCACTTTTTCATACACCGAACCGGTGCTGGCCGAAGCGTACTGCGGGAAAAACGGCAGCACCACAATGTCGGTCAGGGCCAGTTTCTGAAACGCATCCAGGGCCGTGTCGATACTGGGGCTTTGGTAGCGCATGGCCAGTTTCACCACGTAATCGTCGCCGAGTTCGGCCTGCACCAGTTTCTCTACTTTGTAGCCGTAATATTTCAGCGGTGACCCCTGTTCGTCCCAGAGTTCTTTGTAGATCTTGGCCGATTTGGGCGCGCGAAACGGGGCGATAATGCCATTCACGAGCACGGTCCGCACGGCGTAGGGCACGTCGATGACGCGGCCATCCATCAGAAATTCGCGGAGGTATTTGCGCACGTCGGGCACGGCCGGGCTGTCGGGCGTGCCGAGGTTAACCAGGAGTACGCCGGTTTTTCCGAGCGATTTTTGCCCCGACCCGTTGGCCGTTGACATGGGAGATTGTAAAGCAGTGGCTTCCATAGGTGAATAACCCAATTTGGCCAAAATCGGTTTACTGCGGCACCAGCACCTCTCCCCGGCTCAGCAGCCGCGCCGTTCGGATCACGCCCGATTTGCCAACCTGCATTGTTCCGTTTTGGGTTGTGACATCGAGTTGCACCGTAAACTCGCCCGATGGGTGCTCAACAGAGTAGCCTGCTGCCGGGCTGGCAGGCAAAACAGCCACGCCCTCGGCTACAGAACCAGGCAGGAGGCAGGCCGTGGCGGTTGAAACGGCACCCAATACGCCAATGGCTTCGTGTACTGTATACGGAATGAAGGTGCGGGTACTGACCATGCCCCCCTGCCGGGGCGCGGCAATGAGACACAGCTTGGGCACGGTTTTGTTGGCCACATCGCCCAGGTTCATCAGTGGGCCAATGGCCAGCCGAACACGTTCGAGACGCTGCTTAAGTACCTCATTCGCTTCAAGTTGTCCCGGAGATTCATAGCCCGTCAGCCCCAGGTCGGTGGCACGGATAATCACTTCGGGCATACCGTTGTCAATGCAGGTTACGGCCAGGCTATCTACCACGTCGCGCACGTGGCCGGTGGGCAACAAAGCCCCGCAACTCGACCCGGCAATGTCGAGGTAGTTGCAGAGGATGGGGGCGGCTGTTCCTGGTACGCCATCTACTTTGGCCTCGCCCACGCCTGCGTTCCCTGCATACGCCACGTATCCGCCCGGCGTTTGTACCGTTACCTCGCAGATTCCGCCCGTGTTGACCATATGAATGCGGGCGGTGGTGATGGGGTTATCCGCCGGAAACAACCCCGATTCGATGGCAAACGGTAACACCGCCGCCAGCATATTGCCACAGTTTTGCCCGGCCGACACCCGCCCTTTTCCCAAAACGACCTGGAGAAACAAATAGTCGAGATCGGCGGCGGGGTGGTCAGACAGACTAACCACGGCTATTTTGCTGGTCAATGAAGTAGCCCCCCCCAGCCCGTCGATCTGGCGTGGATCGCCCATGCCCACGCCTTCCATGGCGGCCAGCAACAGCCGGTCACGCTCGATTGAGTTGGTAGGCAGGTCGTGGGCGTTGAAAAACAACCCCTTAGACGAGCCGCCCCGAAAGTGCATGTAAGGAATGGCGATTTGTGGCATTACGATGGGTCGATCAGGTTTTGTAAACTCGTGAGCGTAGCCGCCGACATAATGGGGTCGACGTCTTGGGCGGTCAACATAGCTACGACGGCTTCCAACTCGTGGCTACGGCGGAGGGCGTGGGTTTTGCTGCCTTCTAGAAACCGGTCGATCAGCGCGTCGTTGCCTCCAATCAACGTGCCGATCTGCTCACGGATATAAGGTTCCAGCCCGAACGAACGCCCTGCTGTTATGGCCTCGCCAATGACGGCAGCAAGGCCCTTGTAGACGATGGAACGCAGCAATTTTCGCGTGGCGGCATCGCCCATTGTGCCAGTTACTACGCTGATAATCAGGCCTAACGGACAAAATTTTTCGGCAAACAAAGCTGCCCCCGGACCCGATATCAGCAAGGGTGTCAGGATGCCTTTGGGGGGGACGGGGGCCATAATGGCCACGTCGACTGCCAACGCACCCGATGGCTCGATGAGGGCGGCAACGGCTTGCTTGGTGCCCGGCGAGGCGGTGTTCATTTCGGCGTAAAGTTGCCCCGGCTTTAGTACGGGCAATACCTCAGCGGCTACCGTTTCGGCCACTGCCGAGAGGTTCACACTGAAGATAATATCGGCCCCCTGCGCTGCCTCGGCATTGCTTGCCGCCTGCCGTACCGAAGGATGCAGCGCCCGTTTCAATGCCGGGCCAGTCCAGGCTGGATCATAACCCGTTACGGTTACACCTAAATCGACCAGATCATTGGCGAAGTGGCTGCCTGCTTCACCCAGGCCTAAGATGGCTATCTGCATAATTTCAGTGAGTGATTGAGTGAATGAGCGAATTATGTCTACTCCCACCCATATATCTCGACGGAGGTTTTTCCCTGGCGGAGTTGTTGGCGGATGGCTTCTTCGCGGGCTTCGCGGGCGGTGGCTTTCTCTATGGCCTCCTGAATGCGGGCCTGTGGCACGACCATTATGCCGTCGCGGTCGCCCACAATAATGTCGCCGGGGTAGATAATAACCCCGCCGATGACGATGGGTTGATTCAGGGTACCATCTTCAAAACTGGTGGTTCCCCGGATGCACAACCCCCGGCTGAACACCGGAAACCCCATGGCCTCGATGTCATCAGCGTCGCGCACGCAACCGTCAATCACCAGCCCGGCCAGGCCTCTTGTCTGGGCACCCAGGCTCATAAGGTCGCCCCAGTAACCGGATTCGTAAAAGCCTGAACAACTGGCCACTAGCACATCACCGGCTTTCGCGTTGGCGTAGGCACGGTGCAGAATTTTATTGTCGCGGGGCATGGTCTGTACCGTGTAGGCCGGACCACAAAGTCTCATGCCTGGCGAGATCGGCTTGATCACTGACGGTAAATTACCAATCCGCCCAAGGGCTTCATGAAGGGTTGCGGTCGAGAATTGAGAAAGGACGTTTGTCATTGGTGATTGGTCATTGGTCATTTCGCTGCGCCCTGTGCGGGCGCAGCGAAATGACCAATGACTAAAAAATAGTGTCTGTTACTCTTGGCACCTGGCTTTGAAAGCTTTCGGCAAACAATACCTGCTTTTGGCCCGAAATGCGGCGGGCATGGTTAGCCCGGCGACTGGCGAGTTCGGCGTAATAGTCGCGCAGGTACGTTTGCGCACCCATGCAGGCCATAGCCGCCCGCTTTTTCTCCATCACCGACGTAATATCCACGAACGTATCGGGCACAAACCCCGACAGTTCGGGCTGGTGCGGTTCGAACGCATACCAGGCTGGCGGGTCAATCTGTTTAAACGCACTCGGCACACCCGCCCCCGACGCCAGCAGCCGCGCCCGCTGCACCGCCTGAAACGCCAGTGGATGGTCGGGATTGAAGGGGTCTTCCTTGCTGTGGGTCAGGATCACCGTCGGTTCGAAATCGCCGATGAGGTGGGTGAGTTGTTCAATCCGCTCGTCGGACAACAGCATGGGGTAGTCGCCCCAATCCAGAAACCGGATGGGCGCCCCAATGATGTCGGCGGCCTGTTGCGCCTGCGCATGGCGGATCACTTTCACGCTCTCGACGCTGCGGTTGGGGTCTTCTTTCCAGAGTTCCCCCGACTCGCCGCGTTCACCGTAGGATAGGGCAACCACCAACGTTTCGGCCCCGTCTTCCAGGGCTTTGGCGATGGTTCCTGCCGCCCGCCAAACAAAATCGCCACTATGGGCACCGATAACAAGGAGTTTCATGAGTGAAAGAGTGAATGGTGAAAGAGGGAAAGAGCGAATGGTGAAAGAGCGGAAAGTTGCTTATGCCAGCATTCGTTTGCATCAGGAACTTTCACTCTTTCACCATTGGTGTGCCTTGGGTATGAAAGCTGGGGATGGTGGGAAGGCCCCAGGCCTGGCCTTTTTTGCGTTCCTCCAGAGTCCAGAAAACGGTTTGGTAATCGGGGTCGGTGATGAGGCGGGCGGTGGTGTTGGCTACTTCAATGCGGTTGCCGCCGGGTTCGTAGACGTAGAGGAAAAACGTTTGCTGAATGGCATGCTTGTGTGGTCCCGTTTCGATCTGAATACCATTTTCAAGGCAAATGTCGGCGGCAATGAGCACCTCTTCGCGGCTGTTAACGGCGTAGGTGAGGTGGTGAAAACGCCCTCTTGCACCCAGGTAATCGAGCGTTACGGCCAGGTCATACGACTTGGAGTTGACCATAAACCACACGGCACGGGGGTTCCGTTCGTCCAGATTGTCTACGATGGTCTCGGTCAGGATACCGCCCAGATTGCTAAGCTGGAAATCGCGGAAGGCCCTGATGTCGGCGGCAAAGAGGTTGAGGTGATCAATGCGCCGCACGTTGATACCCCGCCCCGGAAACCGGCTCGCCGTGTTTTTCAGCGCCGACTGGTCGTGTGGCCCGCAAGCGTACTTTTCGGTCTCGAAGTAAAGCTCTGTCAGGTGGCCATCGGGCGACCGGAACGCATAGGCGGGGCCGTGGCCGAGGTCGCCGCCGTTCCAGCCAATGCCCAGGCCGGTGGCCTCGATAGCCGCCACACGTCGGGCAAGGGCTTGTGGGCTGCGGGTGCGCCAGGCGTAGTGCCGCATACCGGCCTCCGAACTGGCCGTGAGTTTCAGCGTATGGTGTTCGTAGTCGTCATAGGCCCGCAGGTAGACCGAATCACCCTGCGTGGCGGTGATCGACATGCCCATGATGTCGGTGAAAAAGCGGGTACTTTGGTCCAGTTTGGGTGTCAGCAACTCCACATGGGCCAGGTGGGCCAGATCCCAAATGGGTTCGCTCGTTGGGTCGTTCATCATAATTGGTCGGGTACACGAATAAAGAGGGTGACGAGCGCTGCGATGAGAGCAGGTACGGCAAAAGCAACGAAACTGGCCGACATGGGCCAACCAGCCCCAATCAGCAGGCCCCCCACCAGGGGGCCAACTACGGCACCGATACGCCCGGCCCCCACTGCCCAGCCCACGCCCGTGGCCCTGATGCGCGTGGGGTAAAGCCGGGCGGCCAGCGAATACATGCCTACAAAGCCGCCCTGAACTCCAAAGCCGATCAGCCCGAAGAATACCAGCACCCACACCGACCCATTTACCCACCCAAACCCAGTCATAAGCAGGGCAGTGGCAACCAGAAACCCGCTAATGACCCGTTTTAAGCCAAATTGAGCGGACAGATACCCCTGGCTGATGATGCCAAAAAATGCGCCCAAGTTGAAGACGGTACCGGCATAAATGGCCAGGTTCAGGGCCAAACCGGCGTTGGAAGCCAGTTTCGGAATCCACATGGTTAGGAAATACAGGGTGGCAAACGACATAAACAAGGCACCCCATAACAACAGCGTGGCGCTGCGCCGGTGGCCGACAAACAACGCCCGAACAGCCGCCTTCGTCACGCTGGTTTCTACGGTTGGCAGGGCTGGCAGTGGCTTCTCGCCCATCTTATGCAAGATCCGGTTGGCCTGGACAAGGGCGTTTTTTGGACGCGATTTTAACAGGAAGTCGAGCGATTCGGCCAGAAAAAAGTAGCTGAGCGGTACCGTGAGTAGCGTAGCCACACCGGCCGCAAGAAACATGCTCTGCCAGCCGTAGACAGGTATGATTCGAGCCGCCACCATACCTGACAGCACCGCCCCGATGGGATAACCCGACATGGCAAAACTGACCCAAAAATCCTTCGTCCGGGCGGGGGCATATTCGGCCGTCATGGTAGCCGTACTGGCCAACATACTGCCAATGCCCAGCCCACTGATGAACCGGGCCAGCACCAGCATAGGCACCGACTGCACGTACTGAGTTGCCAGCACGCAACTGCCCATGAGTACCGCCGAGAGCAAGATCATACGTCGGCGGCCAATCACGTCGGCCTGAGCGGCCAGAAACATGGCCCCGATAGCCATGCCCAGCAGTCCCATGCTAAACACCAGCCCCAGGTTGGTGGCGGCCAGCGAAATACCCAGCCGCGCCCAGTCTTTGGCAATAGCCGGGGCGGTGTAGGAGATCACCATCACGTCCATGCCGTCGAGCATGTTCATCAGGAAACAGACGAAGATAGCCGTGTATTGAAGCCGCGACATGGGGCGGGCTTCCTGAAGCGCAGGGGCGGTTAACATAAATCGGAAAGAGTTACGGGGTGTTGGCCAACAAAGCCCGGAGTTCACTTCAGGTACTTATCCAGAAAGGCAAACACCCTGTCCAGATTGGCTGGTGTCTCGAACATAGGCCCACCGTGCCCCGCGCCGTCGATGGGTATGTAGGTTACCTTGTCTTTGCCCAGTTGCTTCTCTAGTTCGGCGGCAAAAAGAATAGACTGCTGCGTGGGCACGAGGGGGTCGTTGGTGCCGTGTTCAATCAGAAACGGCGGGTCGGCTTTAGAAATATAGGTGGCCGGGCTGGCGCGTTTCACCAGTTCAGGGGCTTTCGTGATTTGCTTACCCACTAGTTCCGATTCGGGCGAATTGGCCTCGTCGTGGTCGGTGCGGCCTTTGCCACTGACCTTAAACTGCGGGTCCATCTGATCGAACTGAATCGGCCCGAACCAGTCAACCACCGCCTGCACCCGGCTGCTCTGCGTCACGTTGCCCAGAGAGGCATCGTCAAAGTCAGTCACGTCGCCGGTAGTGCCTGCCATAGCCGACAGGTGCCCGCCCGCCGACCCGCCCCACGTGGCTAGTTTGTCGGGGTTGAGCTTATAGGTTTTTGCGTTGGCACGAAGGAACCGGATGGCCGCTTTGACATCCTGAATCTGCGCCGGAAAAATAGCTTCTCCACTTAGGCGGTAGTTGATGCTCACTACGGCATAGCCCCGTTTTAACCCCTGCAAGGCAGAGTTGACCTGAAAATCACCTTTATCGCCCATTTTAAACGCCCCGCCGTGGATAGAAACGATCACCGGAAACGGGCCTGTGCCTTCGTTGGGTAGATAAATATCTAACTTCTGAGCGGGCGACGTGGCAGCGTAAGGCACGTCGAGTGTCTTGTTATTGATGCCTGCCGTATTGGCGCTGGGCATTGGCCCGCCGGGGCGGATACCTGGCGGAGGGCCTCCCGCAGGCCCATTGCCGGTTGGCTGACCTTGAGTAGTACCTGCCATAAGGCATACTACCGCAGCAAGTACGAAATGATGAGTTGAGATCATGATTGACGGTTGACTGATTTAAGCGATCAAAATTGCTTTATTTCGTCATCACAAGCAGGAAACGAAAAGATGATTGACGGCCACAAATCGAACATCGGCTGCTCGATTTGTGGCCGTTGCCCATTACACCTATACCGATGAAACGGATCACGCAATTCGACGGCCTGTATGGTGAGGCCGGGCCGCAGCAGGCCAATGTCCCGTCGGGGGGAGAATACCTGTTCTCTGAACTGCTCGAAACCCGCAGCCGGGCGTTCGACTGGGTTATTCAGCCACACGTACATGCCCGTTTGTTCCAGGTCTTTTTCCTCGAAACGGGTGGTGTCGAATTTTCAGAGGCCACGCAACAGCGTCAGCTAACGGGGCCAGTGATCTTGCTGATTCCGCCTGCGTTGTTGCATGGGTTCATCTACACGCCCGATGCCAAAGGCCGCATCCTGACCCTGGCCGACTCCCTTATCGACCAGCTTTTTCCCGCTACTTCGGCGCTGTCGGCCATGCTGGGGGCGGTGCAGTGCATTCAGGCATTCGACGAGCCTTATCTGGCCCCCGTGGTGGGACAATTATTTGCCCAAATTGACGAGGAACTGTTTGGCGATCAGCCCGAAAAGCGCACAATGCTCCACCTCGACATTCAACGGCTGTTTCTGGTACTCTACCGCCTCTGGCAGCACGGGGAGACCGTTCAGCACACGGCCAACAGCCTGCCAGCACAATATTTCAGGCGGTTTCAGCAGCGGGTGCGGCAGGTGGGCACTACCCACAGCATTGTGCAACTGGCCGACGAACTGGCTATTACCCCCGTACACCTGAACCGTATCTGTCAGGCTATGGCGGGCAAATCGGCTAGCCAGCTGGTGCAGGAACACGTCATCAGCGAAGCCCGCAAATACCTGACCTACACAAACTATTCAGTATCTGAAATAGCTTACCTGCTGCACTTCGAGTATCCCAACTATTTCGCCCGTTTTTTTAAAAAACACACCCGCCTGTCGCCCACCGAATTTCGGGAAGGGAAACAGGCGGAGTAACACTAGCGCGTCGCAAATTTGCTAGTGCAGGGTCCAGAGAATGAATCAGGAAGATGGCCTGGGCACCCATTCACGCTAAGCTATAGGCGCACATAATTAATTACCAGCCGTTTGGCCTTGGTGGGGTTGGGCATTTGGGGGTTGGCCGCATAGTCGAACGTCCAGGTCATGGTGTTGCCACTGAAGGTCAGCACCTGCTCTGAATCGGGCAGGCTTTTGTCGAGCACCCAGACCTTCAGTTTGTTGCCGCTGACCGCCCACCGGGACGTTTTGTTGATCTTATCGGTCGCTTTTTTGATCACTCCGCAATCGTCGGGTACGTTGGTACTCATGGTGCCATCGGCCAGAAACGTGTAAGTAATCCGGGCGGTACAGGGCATGGCTTTGGTCATGTCGGGCATCGAGTCGTCGGTGTTGCCGTTGGCTTCGGTGAGCAACATGGCCGTGCGTTTCCAGGTACCAACCACGCTCTGCGACAGCACGTTAGTTATTAGGAACAGCGAAAAAAGCAGGCAAATCAGGGTGCGTTTCATGTGGGAACTGGGTTTTATTGACGTAAGGGTTTCGCGTCATTGTCTATTCCATCTGAGTAGCCTACCTCATAGACAAAGGTGTTGTGATGTGGAGTCTGGTCGGTGGTAAGAAACGGACGTTTTCACCAAAGCAACCCGTTATCGTCCGGCCTGGTAGATGCTGTACAGAAACGCCTTGCTCATACGGGTGGCTTCTTTCTCGCAGAGATGACCCTGACCTTCGGGCGCATCCACGCCCTGCCCTTTGCTTGGGCAACTGGCGGTAGAGCGGTAGGCAGCGCAGATGGTCCAGACTGAGCCAAGTTTGCAGGCCCCGTTGTCGGATTCTATTTCCTGCAAATCGAACACCACGTCCTGCGCTTTGAAGGTGTCGCGCATCCACTGACCCACTTTCATTTTAGCCGCATTGCCATCGTCTTTCGTGACAATGTAGATCAGGGGCGGGGTGATATGCACAAACCGCTTGATGCCCCCCGCCCGCAGGTCATCGATCAGCTGTTTGTAGGCCGTTTTCACCTGCTCCACGTTGGCATCGGTGATGTCGGCGTAGCCAAATTTGAAAATGGCGATCTGGAGTTTGTCTTTTTGTTGAAGAGCCTCCCGTTTGAAAGCCGCCATCTTTTTGTCGGGTTCACCGTTCGAGATGTTGATGCCATTGTTGATCGAATTCCAGTCGGCACCGTTTGGCCCGTCGTTGAGTTTGTCGCCGTCGTAAAACTCAAACTTGACCCCGTTGTTCAAGCTGCCGTCTTCGAGGTCGCCCCCCACCGAGGCATGAATAAACAGGCTGTTCCAGCCCTTTACTCTGCCTTTTTCGGTGGCCGACAGGTTATCCCAGGCGCTAATGCCCGACAGGCCTACCACACCCGGCTGACCGTTGCCCAGGCTGACCGTTCCGCCGGAAGCCGGGTTGGTGGGGGTTGTCGGATTGCCCGCGTTAGGATCGGGTTCGGGGGTTTTGGCGGTGCCACAGGCCAGCAAAAAGCTCAGCAGCAGGAGTGTTGGTTTCGTGTTCATGATCGTGCGTTGATGGCTCAAAACTGCCCCGATTGCCCCGTCGCCACAAGCCCGTATCGACCAACGACCGTTTGAATCGACCAACAACCGGCTCATTTGAGCAAGTGGTTGATTTGCACCTGAAAGCATCTATATTTGGTTGCTGACTATCTGGTAAGGTGATGCCGCACAATGCCCATTCCTGCGTTATTGTTGACGATAATGAGATTGATCGGCTCACGGCCCTTGCTCATGCCCGGCAGTACCCATTGCTCAACGTGGTGGGCGCGTTTGAATCAGCTACGGAAGCCCTTTCCGTTCTGCAAAATCAGCCCGTCGATGTCCTGCTGCTCGACGTGGATATGCCGGGCCTGAACGGGCTGGAACTCCGGGCAAGCCTGATGCAGGTGCCGGTTTGTGTGTTCATTACCGCTTACCCCGACTATGCCGCCGAGAGTTTCGCCGTCGATGCCTTCGATTATCTGGTGAAGCCCCTCCGGCGCGACCGCTTTGCCCACACCATGAGCCGGGTGGCCGCTTTTTTCGAGCTAACCCGCAAAGCCCAGCTGTTCGACCTGAGCCTTGGTACCGATACGGTGTTTATCAAAGATGGCCACGAGCAAATCAAGCTGAACCTGCACGAGATTGTCTATCTGGAAGGGCTAAAAGACTACACGCGCCTCGTCACGGCGACGCATCACTACACGGTGTTGTCGTCTATCGGGAATCTGTTGCAGCGCAAACCGTTTGGTTCGTTCGTACGGATTCATCGGAGTTATGCGGTGCAACGCCATTACATTGACCGGGTTAGCGCGCAACAAGTTCAGGCGCAACAGTTTACGCTACCCGTTGGGCGAAGCTACAAAGCTGTGTTAAGTGACATTGACATGAAAAACGGCTGACGCATGCCCCGAATAGTACTCCTCTTCTTTCTCCTGCCATCTGCCCTCTTCGCCCAAAAGCAGGGTCGCGCGCTCATCGACTCGCTGGTGGCTGAGCTTCCCAAAGCGGCTACCGATACCGTGAAGGGTCGATTATACCGGGTCATTGCCGAAGAGTGTTTTTTTACAAACGTCGATCAGGCATTGCACTACAGTCAACTGGGCCTGCAACACACCACCCGCATGAAGTGGCAACGGGGTATTGGGGTGTTCAACGGATACATTGGCCGGGCCTACAGCGACAAAGGCAACTACGACTCCTGCCGCCACTACTTTCTGAAAGCCATTGCTATATACAAAACGCTGGACGATACCTGGAACCTGGCCAGCACGACCAACAATCTTGGCGTAGCCGAACAGAATATCCGTTCTGATTATCCGGCAGCTACGCGCTACTACTTTGAGGGCCTGAAACAGGCCGAGAAAACGGGCGATAACTACCTGATAGGGCTGTGTTTAGACAATATTTCGGAGATCTACCGGATTCAGAAAAACGTTCCGAAAGCGCTGCAATTTGGGCAACGGGCGTTGACGTTGCGCCAGCAACAACGCAATCATGACATCAACGCCCGGCGTGAATTGGCCGCTTCGCTCACGAGCATGGCCGCTTTGTACACGCAGATGGAAAATTGGCCCAAAGCCAGACAATACGGCTTGCAGGCGTTGGCCGTCCATAAGCAAATAGACAACAAAGACGGTCTGGCCAGAACCTACGGCAATTTGTCTGTAGCCATGCAACGCGACTACGACAAAAAGATCGACTACGCCCTGCGCGCCAAACGTCTTTGGGATGCCATCAACCCCCGCCACCTCGATGCCGTCAATAATCTGGCCAACCTCGGCGTGGCGTATTTTGATCTGGTTCGTTATCCCAACGCAAGCACAACCATCATTCAACCCACCGACCGCACCGCCCGGCTGCAATTGGCCGAACACTACTTAACCGAAGCTATCCGGCTCAGTGCGGACAAGGGCGAAGTGGGCGATCAGGCCCATTTCCGGGGGAATCTGGCCGAGCTACAGGCGTTAACGGGCAATTACAAAGGGGCTTACCAAAACTTTCGCGCCTATCAGGCAGTACAGGACTCGCTGTATTCGCAGGAAAGCAAGAACAAAATTGCCGGGCTGGAAGGAAAACGAGAAATCGATCTGCGCGATAAGCAACTGGAGATCAACCGCCTAACCATTGCCAACCAACACCGCCAACAACTTGCCCTGACTGGCGGTTTGGTGCTATTCCTGGTGATTGGGGGGTTGCTCTACTGGCAAAACCGCACTCGCAAACGCACCAACACCACGCTGCTCCGGCTCAATGGCGAACTCGACGAGGCCAACCGGGTGAAGGCCCGGTTCTTTGCCATCCTGAGCCACGACCTGCGCGGCCCCGTGGCCAACCTGATTAGTTTTCTGCACCTTCAGCGCGAAAGCCCCGACCTGCTCCCGCCCGATCAGGTGGCCCGCCATGAGCGAAACATCACCGAAGCCGCCGAGGGGCTGCTCGACACCATGGAATCGATGCTTCTGTGGAGCAAGGGGCAAATGCAGCATTTCAAACCCGACGTAAAGCAAATTCCGGTCGAAACGCTCTTTGGTTACCTGCAACGGCTTTTTGCGGGGGTAGCGAACGTTCAGCTTAGCTTCGACGCGCCGGATAGCTTACTGGTGGCGACCGACGAAGACTACCTCCGCACGATCATGCAAAACCTCACCAGCAACGCCATAAACGCCCTCAAAGACACCCCCAACCCCACCGGCGGTGATGCTCAAATTCACTGGCAGGCTTACTCCAAAAAGGGTCAGATTATACTGGCTATCAGCGACAATGGCCCCGGTATGTCCCACAGTCAGTTAACAGCCCTCTACACCGACGACGCGGCCATCAGCGGCAAAAGCGGGCTGGGCCTGCACCTGATTCGCGATTTGGCCCGCGCCATTTCCTGTCAGATCAGCGTTCAGTCTCAGCCCGGGGTTGGTACAGAATTCCGGCTGGCGTTTTCATGATGTATTCAACGGGGCTGCTAATGCAGGGTCCAGTTGATGGCGTTTTCCAGCAGCCGCACGAAGGCCGGGTCCTGCCAGGCGTCTTTGGCATGGCCCATGGAGGTATAGAACGTTTTGCCTTTGCCCACCGACCGGCACCAGGCTACGGGGTGGTACTTGCCCATGCCAAAGTTTTTGTCCTTCACCCAGAGGATATTGCCATTGGGAACAATATGGGTACCGTCTATATACGACACGATCTGAACGTCCTTGGGCTGTCCCTGGAAAACGTACCACTCGTCGGTATGCCCCCAGGAAGCAGGCAACTGACGGGTCAGGGTCGAGTCAACGGCGGTTTCCACGTGTACATCGGCCTGCTGAAACTGGGGACTGAGCGGGTGGTGGGAAAAACGAGTGCCCAGCAAGTGCTGCTCGTACCACGGCCAATGGTGCGACCCGTCGCCGGCACCGTGAATACCCAGCAACGCGCCACCCGCTTCTACGTACTGGCTCAGGGTCTGCTGCTGGGCCTCATTGAGCACCGGACCAGTCGAATTGTTGAAGATAACGGCCTTGAAATGAGTCAGTTGCTCTGGGTTAAAAACACCTCCGTCCTCTGTTTCATACACAAACCAGCCATATTGCCGGGCCATCGCCGAAAAAACGGGTAACGACGCCTCAATCGATTCGCCATGCCGGAAGGCGGTTGTTTTCGAGAAAACCAGGATAGCCGGTTGGTTTGGTGGGAAGGTAATAACGGGTTTTTCGGTTTCATAGGATACCGGAAAGCCGTTCTGGACTTTGTAGATAAATAAACCGCCTGCTGCCACAACCAGCAGGATAAGGCCCAGCAGGGTCCAGCCAATGACTTTAGCAATTCGTTTCATGTTGGTACGGTAGGTTAAATTAAACGAGTAAGACGCTTCCTCTTTTTTCTACCCTTCACTTAACCGTTCAATCATGAAACCGTCGAGACGCAATTTCATACAATCGCTGGGTGTGGGTGCTGCCAGCCTGAGCATCGCCCAGCAGGCCACGGCCACCGGTACAAAACCGCCCAAAAACTTAAAACCCTCTGCCGACGATCAGGTGCTGTTTGTAGGCGATACCATTGCCATTGCCAGCACCGAATATGGCAAGGTGCGGGGATGCATTTTGCGGGGCATCCATCAGTTTCTGGGCATTCCCTACGGTGCCGATACGTCGGGGAAGAACCGGTTTATGCCGCCCCAAAAACCAGCTTCGTGGACCGACGTCCGGCCCGCGCTGTGGTGGGGAAACTCAGCGCCCCAGATCATGGACAAGCGCTACGCCAATACTTACGCCTCGTTTGTTGACCACTGGAACTACGACGACGTGTCGGAAGACTGCCTGAAACTTAACGTCTGGACACCGGCGCTGGACGGTCAAAAACGCCCCGTCGTAGTGTGGCTGCACGGGGGCGGGTTTGTGAATGGCAACGGCATTGAACAGGACGGCTATCATGGCGAAAACCTGGCCCGGCTGGGGAACGTGGTGTTCTGTTCGCTCAATCACCGGCTGGGTGCGCTGGGCTACACCAACCTGAAAGCGGCGGGTAGTAGTGCGGCCTCTGGTAACGTGGGTAATCTGGACATGGTGGCGGCGCTGGAATGGGTCAACGCCAACATTGCCAATTTCGGCGGCGACCCGGCCAACGTGACCATCATTGGGCAGTCGGGTGGTGGGGCCAAGGTGACCACGCTGATGAACATGCCCGCTGCGAAAGGGCTGTTTCATAAGGCCGTAGCGCTGAGCGGCAGTTCGCTGGCGGGAACTAACAAAGAATACGCCGAAAAGCTGGGCCTGAAAGTGATGGAAGAAGCAGGTTTAAAACCCGGCGAGGTGGATAAGCTCCAGCAGATTCCGTGGCGTGAGTACATCGACATTGCCAACCGGGCCGTGGACAAAATGACCGACGAAGCCAAACGCCTCAACATTCAGCGCGGCGGGTACGCCCCCGTGGCCGACGGAACGTACCTGGCCGAGGGCACTTTCTTCACCGATCCCAACCATTTCTCGGCCACTATTCCGCTGCTGATTTGCTCTACCTTCCACGAGCAAAGCCCCAGCCGGACCGACGCCAAACTAGAGACCATCACGCTCGACGAGGTCAAGGAGAAAGTCAAACCCCGTTTCGGCGACAAGGCGGGTGAAATCGTAGATGCCTACGCCAAAAACTTCCCGAAGGCCCGTCCCATTGAGCTATGGTCGCTGATTGTCTCGAACCGCAAGAACGCCATCGCCACCGCCGACGCGAAGGTGACGGGCCAGAAAGCGCCCGTTTACGTGGCCTGGTTTGGCTGGCAACCGCCCCTATTCGACGGCCGTATGCGCGCTTTCCACTGCGACGATATCTGCTTCTGGTTTTACAACACCGACCTCATGCTGACCCACACGGGCGGCGGCAAACGGCCCCGTACCCTCTCGGAGAAAATGGCGCGGTCGTTCCTGAATTTCATGAAAACCGGCAACCCCAACGGCGGCGGTTTACCCACCTGGAAACCCTACACCGTCCAGCACGGCGAAACCATGATCCTCGACGACCTCCCCGCCCTGGCCAACGACCCCGACCGCGAGGCACGCAAAGCGTTGGTGTAGAGGGGTTTGTTGACGAAATATTATAGTCAGTTAGTAAAGTTATTTGCTCTTAGCTGTCTGGCTAGGATGCTCTGACTAAAGACTAACCGGGTGAATTACATGGCGCGTTTCCATCTGGTGTAGCTGCTTGTCCCATCGGGACATCATGGCGTAGCGTCGGTAGAAAAATGGCCTCGAATTGCGCCTGCGTGCCGTAGGTACGCGACGACCGCGCACGTGTAGTAGTGTACCTACGGCACGCGGGAGTAGGAAACCCCAACCCTACAGCTACCAAAGCTATGCTATTAAATCCCAATGGGATGAGTAGCTACACCAGATGGAAACGTAGCCGGTAGTACCTCTACATACTTTCAGAATGGAGCTGGGTAGCCAGTTTATTCTTTCAGGTTGTTGTATTCGGCTTCGGTTACCTGTTGTAGCCAGGTTGTTCGTCCGGTTGCGGTATTGGGCGTTATAGCCACCTGCGTAAAACCGCTCTGTGGCGAGGCACCATGCCAGTGCGGCACATTGGGCGGACACTTAACGGCATCGCCCTTTCGGAGTACCTGAACCGGTTTGCCCTTTTCCTGATAATAGCCAACGCCATCGGTAGCCAGCAGCACCTGTCCGCCCGCGTGGGTATGCCAGTACGTTCGGGCACCCGGTTCAAACGTGACCTGCCCAACCGGCACGTTGAAGGCACTGTCGGCTGGGACGAGCATACGCACCCAGGCGGCTCCGGTGAAATGGGTGGCCGGTAATCGCTCGCCTCTATCGAGTGTATCGGGCTTGGCCGGCGCAGTTGGGCTGATGGCGGCAGTTACGCCCCCACGAACCACCGCCAGCACTGCCCGCCCGGCTGTGGCCTCGGCTTTGCCCACGTTTACCTCGATCAGGTCAAGAGCCTGCATGAGTTGAGGTGCCGTAAGGCCCACCCGCAGCCCAATGCCCATGTGCGACTGCATCATGGGTTCTACCCCGCCCAAGCTACTGAGCACCGCAATGGTTGTCAACTCCCGGTCGGCATAGCTCAGCACGTCGCGCCCGAAAATATCGGCAAACAGGTGTTCTTTCAAAAACACGTCTATTTCGGGGCTAAAGGCCGCATACCCCCTGGCGGGGCCGGTTTGTGGCTGGCCGGTAAGCGTTTCCAGCGTTTTTTTGCCCCGTTCGTATTTGCTCTCGCCACTGGTCGTGGCCGTTGCTTCGTTGCCCGCGACATCGGTAACGCCCCGTTTCTTTCGTTCATCCAGCGTGGCCATAAACGTTTGCAGGCCCCTGATACTGCGGGGAAAACCACAGTAGGCATACAAATGCACCAGTACTTCCCGGATTTCGCTCACAGTCAGACCTGCCTCCAGCCCCCTAGCCAAAGCTGCTGGCAGGCGTTGCAGATCGCCTTTGGCAGTTAGGGCCGAGATAACCACAATCTGCTGCTGCCGGGGCGAAAGAGCGGGTTGGTCGGGGTTGCCTTGCGCGTTTAGCCTGCTGACATTCAGTACCAAAGCAAGCATGGCCATTACGGTAGACACGGCTATTGGTGGCATCGTGCGGTGGGTCTGGTGGTGAATCAGCGTGAAGGAGGCAGCTTACAGACCCGTCGATTTCTCCATCTGCTCGGGGTAGCGCGTACCCACCACCTCGATCTGCACCGAAGCGGTTTCAATTTCCTGAAGCTCGTCGGCTGTGAGCTGAATGGCGGCGGCCCCGTTATTTTCCGTCAGGCGGTGCAGCTTCGTTGTGCCGGGAATGGGCACGATCCAAGGCTTCTGAGCCAGCACCCAGGCCAGGGCGATTTGGGCGGGGGTGGCGTTGTGGACAACCGCAAATGTGTTAATCAGGTCAATCAGGGCCTGATTCGCCTTGCGGGCTTCTTCGGTAAAGCGGGGCAGGATGTTCCGGATATCGCCTTCGGCAAACGAGGCTGTTTCATCCATTTTGCCGGTCAGAAAACCCTTACCCAGCGGGCTGTAGGCCACCAGACCAATGCCTAGTTCGTCGATGGTCGGAATGATCTCGCGTTCGTGCTGCCGGGTCCAGAGTGAGTACTCGCTTTGCAGGGCCGTAACGGGCTGTACGGCATGGGCACGACGAATGGTCTGCGCGCCTGCTTCCGAGAGGCCAAAGTGCTTTACTTTACCTTCCTGAATCAGGTCACGCACAGTGCCGGCCACGTCTTCGATGGGCACGTTTGGGTCCACGCGGTGCTGATAGAGCAGGTCGATCACGTCTACGCGCAAGCGCTTCATGGAGGCTTCGGCCACCTTGCGGATGTTCTCCGGACGGCTGTTTACCCCGGCCATTTTCCCGTCCTGGATGTTGAAGCCGAATTTGGTGGCAATGACTACCTGCCCTTTAAACGGCTCCAGCGCCTCACCCACCAGGTCTTCGTTGGTAAAGGGGCCGTAGACTTCGGCGGTGTCGAAGAAGGTGATGCCCTGCTCTACGGCAGCTCGCATTAGGGCAATCATCTCTCCCCTATCAGCAGGTGGGCCGTAGCCGAAGCTCATACCCATACAGCCCAGCCCAATGGCCGACACCTTTAGGTTACTGTTTCCTAATGTGCGCGTTTGCATACTTGTATTCAGTTGGTTAAGCCCTTTGACAACGATACAAACCTACGGGATTATCTATGCCGGGGCCAATGAAAACCAATCAATAGCTTACGAAAATCAAACAGGTTATTGTCTCCAGAATCCTCCTCCCAGTTGATAAAACAGAATCAGGCAGGGTGCCACTGAGTTAGGCCATAGTGGCATAGGTGAGCTGGGAAAGCCCATACGTAAGCTGGTCTTTTTCGGCTACAACGTTCGTAGATTCGGCTACAACCGGCTGCTTTATAGCAATGAACTTTGTGTTCGTAAACAAACCGATCACGTTATGATTCTAATTACAGGCGCTACCGGCCACTTAGGCACCTCCGTTATCCAGACTTTATTGACAAAAACCCCGGCCAATGAGGTTGTGGCCCTGGTACGGAACGAAACCAAAGCCGACCGCTTGGAGCAGCAGGGAGTGAACATCCGGGTGGGCGATTATAACAACACGGAGGCCCTTGACCGGGCTATGCAGGGTGTCGACAAGGTACTGCTGATTGCTGGTGGCGACGCGCCCAATGGACTGCAACAGCACCAGAACGTGGTCGATGCCGCCAAAAAAGCGGGCGTTGGCTATATGGCCTACACCAGCCGTTCGCTGAAAGACCCCGACACGCTGGTTAACCAACTCATGATGAGACATTTTGAGACAGAAGATTACATTAAAGCCAGTGGGCTGACCTACGCACTACTTCGAAATAGCCTATATATGGACACACTCCCTGTCTTCACGGGGCCAGCCGTTTTCGAGACGGGCATTGCCCTGCCGGCGGGGCAGGGTCGGGTGGCTTTTGCACTCCGCCGTGAACAGGGCGAAGCCATAGCCAACGTGCTGATGGCGGATGATGGTGCGAACAGAATCTATAATTTCACGGGCAGCGACGCCTACTCATTTGATGATGTGGCGGCTGCGCTGACCGAACTATCCGGGAAGCCCGTAACCTATACCAATATCGACCCAACTGTTATGGCCGAACGAATGAAGGGGCGTGGAGTGCCCGATACCGCCATTCAACGGACCATCGGGTTTATGACCGACATCAAACATGGGCAGGAGGCACCCGTGAGCACCGACCTGGAAACATGGCTCGGCCGCAAACCCGCCTCACTCCGCGACGGTTTACCCACTTTATACACGCTGTAACGCGCTGACGCTGCCCATGAAACAGACGCAACCCTATAAAATCAGGACCATTGCCGAGTACCACCAACTGGTGGGGCTACCCAGGCCAGAGCATCCGCTGATCAGCCTGGTCCGGTTTGACGACATGCGACGGGTAGCGGGTGGCGAACGGCCGGGTAGCCTGGTGCATGACTTTTATTCCATTGCCCTGAAGCGGGATTTCAACGGCAAGCTGCGATACGGTCAGCAGGAATACGACTTCGATGAGGGCGTGATGGTCTTTATATCACCTGGTCAGGTATTTTCCGTCGAAACCGACGAGACGATCCGGCACTCGGGATGGCTGCTTATTGTCCACCCCGATTTTCTGTGGAATACCCCGCTGGCCAAAACCATCCGGCAGTACGAATTCTTCAGTTACGAAGTTCATGAAGCCCTGCATCTATCTGAAAAAGAAGAAGCCACCGTTACAGGTATTTTGCGAAACATTGAGGGGGAGTATCGCGCCAACATCGACCAGTTCAGTCAGGGCGTGATGGTGACGCAGTTGGCGTTACTACTGACCTATGCCGAACGGTTTTACCACCGGCAGTTTATCACGCGCAAAATTACCAACCATCAGATTTTGAGTCAGTTAGAAGCTGTTTTGAGAGTATGTTTCGAGCGTGATACGTTAGCAAAAAACGGCTTGCCTACAGTTCAATACGTGGCTGATGCCCTCAACGTGTCGCCAAACTATCTGAGCAGCCTGCTGACCGTGCTAACAGGCCAGAGTACGCAGCAGCATATCCACGACAAGCTGATTGAGAAGGCCAAAGAGAAGCTATCTACGACAGAGCTGACCGTAGGCGAAATCGCCTACGCGCTGGGGTTCGAGCATCCGCAGTCGTTCAACCGGTTGTTCAAAACCAAAACTAACCTGTCGCCATTGGCCTTCCGGCAGTCGTTCAACTAAATAGGGCGGCTGGTTTAGTGCGTATACTGAACTAGGTGGTCAGTTTGATCAACGCCCTGTGTTTTCGGATCAGTGAGTAGAAACGAAACCCGCCGAAAGACCTGAAAACGGACTTCTGACGGGTTTCTGGATGGATAATCAGTGGGGCTAGCCGCCTGCGTTCAAATTCGCTTGTCAATCTCACGCCCAAACGGCTGATTGTATGACCGTTTGCCGGTGGTTTTGTATAGCGCGTTGGCTACGGCCCCAAACACCGGTGGGAAGGGCGGCTCGCCAAGACCCGTGGGGTCAATGTCGTTTTGCACAAAATGAACCTCAATATGTTGGGGTGCTTCGTTGTGCCGAATCATCCGGTACCGGTCGAAGTTGGTTTGCTCAGGCACACCTTCTTTTTGCACCAGGCCACCATACAGGGCATTGCCAATGCCATCGACCACGGCACCTTCTACCATGTTGCGGGCGGCATCTGGGTTGACCACCACCCCGCAGTCTATGGCGCTGTAGGTTTTCTGCACGTAAGGTTGTCCATTACGCAGGGTCATTTCCACCACGTGGCCGGCGTATGAGTTGTGGCAGAAATACGCCGCCACGCCCCGGTTTTTGGCCTTGTTTTCGGGTTTGTCCCAGCCCGATTTTTCGCGCAGCAGGGTCAGTACCCCGGCGTAGCGGTCGGCGTCGTAGTCGTTGAACTTACCAACAGGGTTTGCTTTGGCCTGTTTTAGCAGATCGAGCCGGAGGTCGAAGGGGTCTTTGCCCATCAACTCGGCCAGTTCGTCAAGAAACGACTGCTCGGCGGCGGCGTTAAAGTTGGAACGCGGCGCGCGGAAGGCACCAATCGTGATATTCGACGGAATCTCCCAGCCCTCGGCCAGGTAATTGGCCACGGCCCCCGCCGGGAAGCGGTGGGCATGCACCGGGTGTTCGGGAATTCCACCCCCTTTCACGTGGAAGCCAATCAGGTTTTTGTCGGCATCCAGGGCAGCCCGGTAGGTGGCCGTATACATGGGCCGGTAGATGCCGTAGGTCATGTCGTCTTCGCGGGTGTAGACCAGCTTAACGGGTGCCTTAACCTGCCGCGAAATCACGCCCGCCTCGACCATATAATGCGGGTAGGCCCGCCGCCCGAAGCCGCCGCCCATGCGGGTCATCTGGATCTCTACTTTGTCTTTGGGCAGGCCAAACCGGTTTGCCAGCGTTTCTTCGGCCAGTCCCGGTGCCTGTAGCGGCCCCACAAACAAGGCTTTGTCGGCCGTGACGTGGGCAAAGCAGTTCATCGGCTCCATGGTGTTGTGGGCCAGAAACGGAGCCGTGTAGGTACGTTCCAGCACCTGCGCTGCGTTTTTGAACGCCGTTTCGGGGTCGCCGTCTTTGCGGAGCACGGTGGCTGGTTGTTTGGCGCGCTCGTCCATTTTGGCAAACTGAGCAGCCGTGCTCTCTAGGCCACCGGGTGTAAACTCTTCGCGTTTGTTGCCCCGCATGTTGAGCACTTCCTTAAAGTCAGGCGCGGGTTCCCAGTTCACTTTCAGCTTCTTGCGGGCGTTCATCACCTCCCAGGTGCTGTTGCCCACAATGGCCACCAGTTCGTTGAACGTGCGGGTTTCAAACATGCCCCGTTCAGAGCCGTCTTCAAACACTTTAAACGAAAAAATGGCGTTGATACCCGGCATTTTCAAGGCCTGGCTGGCATCGAACGATTTGAGTTTCATGCCAAAGGCGGGCGGGTGCTGCACCATGGCCAGCAACATCCCCGGCTGCTCGTAATCGATGCCGAAAAGCGGTTTGCCCGTTACAACCTTTTTGCCTTCTACGTTTTTCTTAGAGTGTCGAACCACCGAAAAGTCGGCCGGGGTTTTGAGTTTCGCCGTTTTGGGTACTGTTATGGTAGCGGCCTTAGACGCCATCTCACCATAGGTAGCCGATTTACCGCTGGCGTGGCTTAGCGTACCTGCTTTCGTGGTGACCTCTTCGACGGGAACACCCCAGGCCTGGGCGGCGGCTTCGCGGAGCATGTGCCGGGCCGAAGCACCCGCCTGCCGGAGGGGTTTCCAGTAGGCCCGCACCGACTGACTGCCCCCCGTAAACTGGAACCCGTACTTTACGCCGTCGTGCGCGGCCATGTCGACCACTACGTTTTTCCAGTCGGCATCCAGTTCTTCGGCCAGAATCATGGGTAGGGAGGTCATCACGTTCTGCCCAAACTCAGGATTCGGGCACATCAGCTTGATGACATTGTCGGGCGTAATCTGGATATAGCCATTAAGTTCGACCCACGGGAGGGGCAGTGCCTCTGCCGGTAGCTTATCGGCACCTTGCGCGGTAGTGAACCAGCTGACACTGAGCAGCATACCTCCGCCGCTGAGCACCGAGGCCTTCAGAAACGAACGCCGGTTTAGATTGGTCTTCGTGGTCTTCATCTTATTTTTTCGCGGCTGAGTGGATGGCTGCTTTGATACGCGTATAGGTGCCGCACCGGCAGATGTTGCCGCTCATGGCCCCGTCAATGTCGGCGGCGGTTGGGTTAGGCGTGGTCTTGAGCAGGCTCGCCGCGCTCATGATCTGCCCCGACTGGCAGTAGCCGCACTGGGCTACGTCGTGTTCCAGCCACGCTTTCTGCACAGGGTGGTCGCCGGTGACCGATAGCCCTTCGATGGTCGTGATCTGCTGACTCGCCACCGCCGACATAGGCAGTTGGCACGAGCGCGTTGCTACGCCATTGACGTGTACCGTGCAGGCGCCGCACTGGGCAATGCCGCAGCCATATTTGGTGCCTTTAAGGCCCATGGTGTCGCGGAGTGCCCACAGCAGGGGCATTTGGGGGTCAACGCTGAGGGTTTTGCGTTTCCCGTTGAGTGTGAAGGTTATGGTTGCCATCGGCGAAGAAACGTCTTTTGTGCGTCTACAAAGATATTCGTACTGATAACCTGCGCGTTACGAAAAACAAATAATCTTGTATGGATTTCAAACGGGTAATAGACGGGTGCTGACAACATACTGGCGGAAAAGCTACTAACCAGGTGGTAGGGTAGCGGCCTATTTCAGCTTAACGGGCCGCATAAGCTTCGAGAACGTGAGCGACCCCATCGTCCACTTGCCGTTTTCGTTGACGTATACCTCCGTCACCATAAACGGGTTGACCACTTCGTTGCCACCCACTACAGCCACCAGGTCGATGTCATTTAAGAGGATAGCCGTGTTGCCAATCATGTTCACCGTGGCCGAATATACCTCTGCTTTTTTGTACCAGATATTTCCGCTTTTGATGACGTTCAGCTCCTGCTCTTTGCCCCACGAGCCGCCCATGTGAACAAACATCGACTTGGCATCGAAGAGCGTAGCGAGCTTGTCCACGTTCTTGTCGGCCATCCATTGCCATTTTTCCTTTGAGAGGTTGATGACGTCCTGCTCTGCCTTGGTTTGCGCAGAGGCCGATAATGCGCCTATGATGAAGAAACACAGGCCGAAAATTGATGCTTTCATATTTGATTGATAAAGGGTTAGCAATAGTTGTGTTAATGCTTGATTACGTGGGTGTCGCGCACACTGCTGAAGGTCAGGGCTAAGATTTTCCAGGCCTTCGCCTGTTTTTTGTAGACCTCAGTAACCGTAAACTCGGTCTTTGCCTCGGTACCCCGAACCATGGCCACCAGCGTAATCCGGCTCCAGATAATGGCCGTATTGTCGTCGAAAAGCTCTACCGCTACATCGTGTACATCCGCCTGCTTGTACCAGATACTGCCAGTCTTGATGATATCGAGTTCTTCGTCCTTTTTCCAGGTGCCACTCATATGGACAAATTTCGACTTGTTGTCGAAGAGGGTGGCCAGTTTGTCTACGTTCTTGTCGGCCATCCATTGCCACTTTTGCTTCGAGAGGTCAATGATTTCCTGTTCAGCCTTGGTAGGCGGAGTGGCTGCTGAGGCACTAGTCGGGTTAGATTGGGCAATGGCCGATGAGGCACCCATGATGAAAAAACACAGGCCAAGAATGGTTGATTTCATGCTGATTATTAGAAGTTTATGGTGATTGGGTATCTGGTTAACGTGCCTTAATCGGTTATTTTTCGTTCGCCCAGCCATTTCGCCATCGCCGGGTCGCGGTGGTCGAAGAAGAGGCTGGCGTTGGTATTCAGCGTTTTGATGGCCTCCATATCGTCGGCCGTTAACTCAAAATCGAGGCTGTTGAAATTCTCGGCCATGCGCTCCTTCCGAACCGATTTCGGGATGGCCACCACACCGCGCTGTGTCAGCCAGCGCAGAATAACCTGGGCAACCGATTTGTTGTATTTCGCGCCGATGGAACGCAGTAGTTCGTTCTGGAAAATGTCGTTTTTACCTTCCGCAAACGGCCCCCACGATTCGATCTGCACCTTTTGCTCCACCATAAACTGCTGACTAGCAACCTGTTGGTGAAACGGGTGCGTTTCGATCTGGTTCACCGCCGGAACGATTTCGTTGTGGATAATCAGATCGATCAGTCGGTCGGGGTGGAAATTGCTCACGCCAATGGCCCGCGCCCGGCCCTCTTTATAGATTTCCTGCATGGCCCGCCATTCGCCATACACATCGCCGAAGGGCTGGTGAATCAGGTACAGGTCTACGTAATCCAGTCCCAGTTTGTTGAGCGAACTGTCGAACGCCTTTTTTGCTCCCTCATACCCGTCTGACTGAATCCAGAGTTTGGTGGTGATAAACAGATCTTCTCTGGGGACACCACATTTTTTGATGGCCTGCCCAACGGCTTCTTCGTTTCTGTATGCCGCCGCCGTGTCGATCAGCCGATAGCCTACGTCGATGGCATCCAGTACGCTGCGTTCACATTCGGCCAGGTCAGGCACCTGAAAGACCCCAAAGCCCAGGATGGGCATGGTCACGCCGTTGTTCAAGGTTACGTGTTGCATGGGCTTGTTAGGGTAGCGTGCCATCAGGACCGGAAGGACTTGGGACTGGCACCGGTTATTTTCTTGAAGAAGTTGTTGAAATACGTCGGGTAGTCGTAGCCCAGGCCGTAGGCAATGTCGGCAATGCTCCAGTCGGTATGTTGCAGCAGGGCTTTGGCTTCGCTGATGACCCGGTCGGCAATATGGGCCGTGGTGGGGCGCCCCGTCACTTCCTTTACCACCCGGTTCAGGTGATTGACGTGTACCGACAGCCGGAGTGCATAATCCTGCGCGGTACGTAGCGTCAGGGGTTTGTCGGGGTTTTCAATGGGAAATTGTCGTTCCAGCAGTTCCAGAAACAGCGAGGCAATGCGGAAGGCGGCATTTTGGGGCTTCACCAGCCCGTCGGGGGGCTGTAGCTTCAAGGTTTCGTGGATAATGAGGTTGATGTAGGTACGAATCAGTTCACCCTTAAAGACATAGTCGGTGTCCTGTTCGGCCAGCATCTTTTGAAAAAGGGGGGTTATGACCGCCCGCTGTTCGTCGTTGAGCAGGAAAACGGGGGTGCCACCAATCTTGAACAGGGGCGATTGCTGCAAGCTCTCCGAGCGGTCGTGGGGCTTGAGAAACTCCTCGGTAAACACGCAGGCATAGCCCGTTTGCAGGTCGGCGAGCCGCTCTACTGAATACGGCACGTGCGGATTGGCGAAAAATAGCGACGTACCCTGTAGTTCCAGGCTCCGGTCGGCATAGTGAATCAGCAGATGCCCCGTGCTCAATACGACCTTGTAGAAGTCCCGGCGGGCGTACAGGTGCGGGCGACTGACTGACGAGTCAACGGCATACACCTTAAAGCCCTTCAGCTTTAATTCGCTTGAGTTGGCCTCGGCGTTCTGCGTGTCAGGTTGATTTGTCATCGTGCAAACTTAATAAATTCAAACAAACACAGCCTGCTACTCCCGCAGCGTGTTGGTGTAGCGGGTAAACCCGGCGGCAATGCCTACGCGGATGAAGCTGTAGCGGTCGTTGAAGTAGATGTTGTAGGGGTCTTCGCCGTAGTAGCCCAGGGTAGTAAACAAGCCCGCGTCGCGGCTGAAGGGCGGTATGTACCAAACGGTGAGTTCAGCGTTGAATCGTCGCCCGGCGGCATCAATAGGCCAGCCGTTCAGGCTGTTGGTAGCGTAGGAGGCCTGTAGGGTCATGCGTAGGCGTTCGGTGGTGACCGCAGACGATACCGTAGTATTCTTGCGGGAAAAAATTCGGTAGGTGGCCTGTCCCAGCAAGCGGGCAAAACCATACTGCCCCGCCAACCCGTCCGACGCATTGAAAACGGGGGCGTGCCAGCGGAAACCGAGATTGTAGTAGGTACCGTGTTGCCCTTTGCCGTGCGTACCCCAGTTGTAGGTAGCCTGAAGGTAGTTGGTCGAAAAATCACCGGTTTCGGTGTTGTAGGTGCCGTTGGGCCGGAATACCTCGCCATCCTGCCCGTTGGAGTGATGAAAATATTGGCCTTCCAAGTACTTGTAGTGAATCACGTTGGCACTGAGGCGGTAGAACACCTGCGCCCCCAGCCGGAAACTTGGCGTACGAATGGGCGACGAGCGGTCGGTGCGCACACGGGCCATGAATCGCTGCGTAACCGCCACCGACAGCCGCGACTTGGGATTGTCAAGCAGAAAATAAGCCGCAATCAGCTCACCATTAAGCGCATATTTGCCCGGTGCCCCCAACTCGCCATTGGGCGATATGTAGGACGGATCACGGTTGGCCCGGAAAAACTCGTTGTAGCGATGATTTAAAAACGACGCCGAATCAGGTTGAGCAGTAGCAACGGCCACAGACAAGAGCAGCCCAGCGCAGGTAAGATGCAGTTTCGTCACAAGCGTTGAGAGGAGTAAACCTATAAGGTCGAAAGAGACCTTATAGGTTGAACTGGCGTAAGCTACGCTGATGCAACCTATAAGGTCTCTTTCGACCTTATAGGTTTGGCCGGTCCAGCAACGTATACACGGCGTCGGGCAGGGTATCGGCTACCTTGATGTCGCTTAGTTCGCGGGGGCCGCGCTTGCCAGACAGCTTAATTTTTCCGTAATCTTTGTAGTCGGTCCAGGGCAGGACGAAGCCCGGTTTTTCGTCCGAAAATTTGGGGTAATAAGCCCACTGCGACACCAGGCGCGTGGTTTTGTCAACCCACACCTGATACTTATTCTGGGGGGTGTCGCCTACGCCTTTGAACGTCATCTGAAGCAAATCGGCGGGTTGGCCATCCTGCGTTTTGGCTTCGCCGAGGTCTTTGAGCGTCACGCCCGAATCTTTCAGTTTGAAGGGCATCAGCAGCCAGTACGAGTCGTTAATCCAGGCACTTTTGGCGGCTTTCACAAACTTGGCCACGCTGTCGGGCTGAGTTTCTTCCTTGCCATTGCGAAACACGCGGCCTTTGTCGGTGTTGATGTTGAGCACCACCGACTGGTCATTTTTGAGGTTGTCTACCCGCACGTTGCCTGTCCACTTGTCCCAGTGCAGGCGACGAAACCCCAGAAACGTCCAGGCAATGTGGCGGGTTTGGTCCCAGGCTTTGCGGCCACCTTGTGCAGCCATCACCTCATCGGCAATCTGAATGGCGCGTTTATCCGAACCGGCCATGTCGAAGCCGGGCGCGGCGGGGTTATTCTTTTTTTGGGCCAGCAGGGGCATGGTCACCAGCAACAGCAAAAGCAAGAAAGGGTAAAAGCGGTTCATGGACGATGACGAGATTGAGATGAGGTAACAAAGAAAGCCGATTCATAACAGTTTACAGTTTAGAGTTTAAGGGAGTTTTCAGTTGGAAGGCCATCGCTTACGTCTAAACTGTAAACTTTCTTGAACTTCAAACTGAAAACTCCCTCCCATGACCCTCACCCAGCTTGAGTATATCGTTGCTATAGATACCCATCGCCACTTTGCCACGGCGGCTGAACACTGCCACGTGACGCAGCCTACGTTGAGTATGCAGATTCAGAAGCTGGAAGATGAACTCGGCGTGCTTTTGTTCGACCGGTCGAAGCAACCGGTAGTGCCGACCGATATGGGGCAACTCATTGTAGCACAGGCCCGTATGGTATTGCAAACGTCGCGACGGATTCCCGAAATGGCGCAGGAATCGCGTGATGAGGTGGGTGGCGAACTGCGGCTGGGCATTATTCCGACGCTGGCACCGTACTTACTCCCCCACTTCATCGGTGCCTTTATGAAACGCCACCCGCAGGTGACGGTGCATCTCCAGGAGCTACTGACCGACCAGATCACCGAACGCCTGCGCAACGGCCTGCTCGACGTGGGCATTGTGGTGACGCCCCTCCGCGAAAACACCATGACCGAACTGCCCCTCTTCCGCGAACCGTTTACGGTCTACGCCGCCGTTGGGCATCCCTTGCTGGAAAAAAAGGTTATCTCGCCCCCCGACCTGGCAGCCGACGGCCTCTGGCTTTTGTCGGAAGGCCACTGTTTTCGCGAGCAGGTGCTGAATCTGTGTGGATCTAACCGCGTCCGCGAAACACCGCTACAATACGAGACGGGGTCGCTGGAAACGCTCATCAAACTCATCGACCGGCAGGGTGGGTTCACGCTCCTCCCCGAACTCGCCACCCTCGACCTCGACCCCGCCCGGCAGGCCCGCATCCGTCGTTTTGCCGGGGAGCAACCCGCCCGCGACATCAGCTTGGTTATGCACCGCAGTTTCCTGAAACGCAGCCTCATCAACGCCCTCCGCAAAGAAATTCTGGCACATCTGCCAATGGAAATAAAGAATGTATAGCAAGTGGACTTACCGAATGGCCGACAGGTGCAGGTAATAAATGGTTTCGCCCCCATATTTTGGGTCAAAACCACGGGCCTGAAAATACCGGCCGTTGAAGACTACCCGCTTACCAAGCCAACGAGATGCCTGGGGCCAATTGCAAACAATACCTACCCAGACGCTGTCAATGGTGTTGGGCACCCCGGTGCTAATCACATACGATTTTAGGTCGTCTCTGTATTCGACAAAGCCTTCACAATCGACTACTTGCTGTACAAATTGTGTGGTATCCTGGCAACTCTTTTTCAGGAACTTCACCATACCGGCCGAGTCAAGCTCCGATGGTGTCGTTATAGTAGTAATATCTGTTACGCCTGGGATATATGGCTCCTGAGCGTATAGGTGAGTGGCTGATCCTACTATCAATACCAGCGCCATGAGGCTGTATTTACCAATTAGGACCTGCATAAGCTACCAAAGATTATGATGTACTGGTAGATGCAAAAAGCGGGCTGGAAGCATACTTCCAACCCGCTTTTAATTAAGGCGAAAACGATGTTCGCTTAGTGGAACCCTTGCTGTGTTAAGTACGTACGGTCGGCTTCGTTGCGGGGGTGAACGCCCACCACAATGCCACCGCCTTTCAAACCTTCTTCATAAGCCTGTGCCGTGGCTTCGGGTATACCCGAGCCTACGAGGGCACCTACTAAACCGCCTGCCAAACCACCTACGCCGGCGCCAGCAAACGCCGCCGCCAACGGACCCGCTACCACCAGACCCAGGCCCGGCAACACCAGGTTAGAACCAATAGCCGCAATGGCAGCAGCTACCGCGCCAATGGTACCCCCAATGGCCGACCCCTTACCTGCATCTTCCATGGCCTTGTCGCCCAGCGCCGAATGGTCGGTGCCTGCGTTGTCATGGGCGAAATGCCGTTCGCGGGTTTCGTCGGTCATCACCAGGTTTACGTCTTCTTTTGAAAAGCCGTGGCTGATCAGCGAATTGTAAGCCTGCTCGGCCTGCTGGCGATCATTGAAAAGTTCAGTCATCATTGGCATAGTGCCTTGCCCAGTCGTGGTGTTCTGGCTGCCCATCGAATCAGTAGTCATACTAAGGTTGTGGTTTTGTTGAATGCCATCGGCTAACCTGTTTAACCGATAGTTTTAGAACGGTAACAGCTAAGCGATGTTCAGGCAAACCGAGTAAACAACCGTACGTCAACTAAAACCCTGCTGGCTATCAGTGGCTTAACGTTGCTATATTTCGTAACCGGTACTAACTGGCTATATTCGTTAACCACCTCCCAGGCCAAATAAGCCCCGCCGCACTTTGAAACTCTTTTTCAGTCCCCGGACCAGCAGGTAGGCGCCAATCAGGCCGAAAATGATGGCCAGAATGGTGATCTGCAAAATAGCAAACACAACGGCCACCAAAATCACGATCACCGACGCTTTCAATTGCCACGAGATACGCTGCCACCAGTTCAGTTTTTTCTTGGGTGGCAAGCCCAAAATTTCGCGTAGGGTTTTGCGCTGCTTGGGGCCAGGCCCAGGGCCGTTTTCTAGTTCGTCGGCTGGTTTGTTTCTCTGATCAGGCGCGGCAGGTGAAGTAGGGCGGCGGGTTAGCAGCCGTTGCGCACGGGCGTGGTGCTCCTGAATACGCTGGCTGGCTGGTATAGCCGAGGGCGTAACGTCAACGTAGGCAACAGGGGGCGTTGTAGCCTCAGCGGGTGGTTCGGTGGCGGGTAGGGCAGGATCTGTGGCAGGCCGGGCGGTAATAGGGGTGTAAAAAACGTCGCGGTGGGCGCGCTGAAACGTAGCGGTGGGTCGGTGGCAACCCGACATCGACAGACCAATACATACGGCCAACAGACCGGCAGGTACACGCATAGAATAAGTTGGATAAAGACGCTTCTTTACAACGCGCTCAGGCCGCAAGGGATTATATAAATAGGGTAAATGGTTTGTGGTGATGAGGGTGATGCGCTTATAAAGAGGGGGTTATTTTGATAATCGGGGGTATTGATTGGTGGTTGCTGTCGCGTGTGCGTAGCAACCACCAACCAATACCCCCCCCACTGCAAGTCTACAAGAGACGATGCCAACCTTTCCTCAGTAAAGTAGATCAATCAAATAAGTGGGTTTTTTGGTTAACTCAACGTTCACTCACTGCGCTATGTCGTTCTTCTGCCGATATGCGGTTCGCCGTTTGGGGGTATGCGTCTGTTTGCTAGGCTGTTGGGCTGTGGTCGTAATGGGTATGGTGGGTTGCGAGCAGAGAAACACGCCCGATCTGACGCCCATTTCGCAGCCTGCTTCCACATCCGTAACCCCGCCCGTGGCCGCGTCTATCTCGGTCCCGCTGCTCTACGCGGCCAGCTTCGACGGCAATTTGTACGCCCTTGACACCCTCACCGGCCAACCCCGTTGGACGTTCCGAGCCGATACGTCTATCAAATCCAGTCCGGTGGTAGCCTACGGACTGGTGTTTGTGGGTAGCAATGGCAAGTCTGTTCATGCCATTGACGGCGCGACGGGCAAGCAGCGGTGGCAGTTCAAAACAGGGTCATACGTCTACGCAAGCCCCACAGTAGTGGACGGTCGGGTGTTTGTGGGCAGCATGGACAACAACATTTACGCCCTTGACGCCATGACGGGCCGACCGCTTTGGTTATACAGGGCAAACTACGGTTTCTACGCCAGCCCCGCCGTGGCTAATGGCCTGGTCTATGTCGGTGGCCTCGATGGAAACCTCTACGCCTTAACGACCGAATCCGGCACGCTGAAATGGCTGACAAAAACAAACGACTACATCCTCTCTAGCCCGGTGGTGGCGGACGGAACTGTGTATATCGGCAGCAACGACAAAAAAATATATGCCGTAGATGCCCTCACAGGAAAACCCCGATGGTTTGTTCAAGCTGGTTCGGCTATCGACAGCAGCCCGGTGGTGGCAGGCGAGAGGCTGTATGTGGCAGAGGCTTCCGGTAAGTTATACGCGCTGAACGCCACCACCGGCCAACAGCAATGGGCGTTTCAGACCACTGCGGGCATCAACGGCAGCCCGGTGGTGGCGGGCGGCACGGTCTATATCGGTAGTCGTGACCATGCTCTTTACGCCCTTAGTGCCACCACCGGGGCCGTGCAATGGACATTTCGAACCCAGTTCGATATATACGGGACGCCCTTTGTCTCTGGCCGAACGGTTTATGTGGGCAGCAACGACGGGCGCATATATGCCGTTGACCGCGCCACGAAGCAGGCCCGGTGGTCCTTCCAGACGGGCGGCGTAGTGGTGTCGAGTCCAGTGGCGGCCCAAAAAGAAGTGGCCCTGGGTGCTTACCCAACCGTGAGTGGGGGAGGCAAGTAGCTAAGCAAGTGGCAGTTTGGCAGTGGCTAACGCGCTGGCAACTGCCGGAAGAAAAGGAATGAATATGCACGTTCGACAGTATGGACTTATTGGGTTGCTGGGGCTACTGCTGGGGTGCGTCAGTACCTATGACCCCGACCTGGCGCTGAACGCCCGGCTGGTGGTGGTAAGCGGCACCCTTACTGATCTGCCTGAGCAGCAAGTAATTACGCTGAGTCGATCGCGCTCTGGCCGGGACAGCGCCAATGTAAGCACGCCCATCAGCAACGCCGTAGCCGAGGTGGTAGTGAACGGGGCCGAGACGCTACTGCTAACCGAAACACAACCGGGCACGTATGTGCTGCCAACCGGTTTTCGCGGCAAGGTGGGTAACACCTATCAACTTCGTTTTCGAACGTCCGAAGGCGGACGCTATGCCTCGTCGGAGGAGGCGATGGCGGCGGTTCCGGGCATTGACCGGGCCTACGACCAATTCAACCCACGCGGCCCAAAAACCAACGCCGACGGCCTGCCCATTCCCGCCAACGATGTTTATGTGGACTTTGCTGACCCGGCTGGTACGCGTAATTTTTACCTCTGGCGGTGGCGGCTCTACGAAACCCAGGCCTGGTGCGCCACCTGCAAACAGGGGCGCTACGTCTTGCGCGACATTGGCCCGCTGGGGTCCGGCCCGATTGAAGTAATTGGCTGCGTGCCCGACTCGTCGTTGTCTGTCACAAACCTGTACGACTACACTTGCCGGGGCAATTGCTGGGATATTTTTTATAGCACCAGCATCGACGTGTTTGCCGACAGCTATACCAACGGCCAACCGCAGGCGGGGCATAAAGTGGCGAGTATACCCGTCTACCAGCGCGACCCGGCCCTGATCGTGATTGAACAACTGTCGCTGTCGCCCAACGCGTATCGGTATTACAAACTCTTCGCCGATCAGGTGCAAAATACGGGCACCCTGGCCGATGCCCCCCCCGCCCCCATTTCAGGTAATGTGAAAAACCAGGCTAACCCCGCCGAAAATGTGGTGGGCTACTTCGCGGCATCGTCGGTGGCGGTGAACCGGTACAAGATCAACCGGCAGAATGTGACCTCTACGGGGAAATTTCAGGGGCTGTTTTACGCTCAAAATGGCCGCGTCCCCAACGTGGAGGTGCCCAAAGGTGAAACCGAATATGGTAAAGGCTTACCCTCGGCCTTGTGCATTCCGAGCCGCAACCGCACTGACCAACTGCCACCGGGCTGGAATCAATAGACGCCTGCGACCTCAACGCCTATGAACCGACTGTATTTTTTTTGTTTTTTACTGTTAGCTCAGACTGCCGTTGCCCAGTCAGTGCGTACCAGACCTCTATTGGCGGGGGTGGCTACGCCGGGTAGTGCCGTTACGCTGATTGGCGGTCCGGCCTCAACCGGTGGGCCGGTGGTGCTAACAGCCGACCCCATCACAGGAGCCTGGGCATCGTTGGCAATAGCTTTTGCCGACGGTCCCCAGACAGTAACGGTTGTGGCCAGTAGTCCAGATAGCATACCTACGGTTGCCACCCTACATTTTTCCGTAACGGCTCGGCTCACTGTAGGTACACCACTAACGGAGCAGCCGATAGTGCAGGATAATACGGTGGGTCGAAAAGGTATACCCTACACCCTGAGCGGCACAGTATACGATTCGCTGACAAAACGACCGTTGGCAGGAGTAGCCGTAGTGGTCGACTACCGAAAACAGCTTACTGGTACTACCACCGACGCCGACGGGCATTACAGTCTACGGCTAAACCTGGGCGAACATAGTGTGGTGCTGCGGCTGGTGGGCTACAAACCGGAGCGGCGGGTGGTACGCATAACGGGCGAGGCAGAAACGCTCGACGTGAACATGGAAAGCGTGGCCAGTCAGCTGGAAGAAGTGGTGGTCACTACCCAGGGTGTGGATGACTATGTGCGGAAGCCAATTCTAGGCGTTAATCAGTTGAATATCAATACACTTAAAAAGATACCTTCCGCACTGGGTGAGGTCGATCTGCTGCGCGGCCTGCAACTGCTGCCGGGCGTAACGAGCGTGGGCGAAGCCAGCAACGGGGTTAACATCCGCGGCGGCACTACCGACCAAAACCTGATCCTGCTCGACGACACGCCGATTTTCAATCCCACCCACATGTTTGGCCTGTTTTCGGTGTTCCCACCCGATGTGCTCGGCACGGTTGATCTCTACAAAGGCAACGTGCCCGCCCGTTTTGGGGGCAGGGCCGCGGCGGTGCTCGACGTGACCCTGCGCAACCCTGACCTTAACAAAGCACAACTGGCCGGAGGCATCAGCTTTGTGTCGGACAGAATCACCGCCGACATTCCGATTGTGAAGGGGAAACTGGGTATTTTGGTGGCCGGGCGCGGGGCATTCAACGACTTTCTCCTGCCCCGTATCTCCGACCGCTTAGCCGATATCCGAGCCAAATTTGGCGACGGGGTTATCAAGGCATTCTGGCGCATTAATGACCGCAATACCTTGACCGCCACGGGCTATTACAGCAAAGACCTCTTCCAGACGGGACTGCTGGCCAACCTGCCCAACGTAAACGGCACCGCTACCCGCTACGACCACCAGACGCTGAACCTGATGGCCCGTTGGTTTCGGACGCTCTCGCCCCGCGCCGACCTGCAAACCACCGCCCTCTACGTGCATTATGTGCCCACGATCCTCTCGCCCGAACTCAACTCAGGTAATGTGGTGCAGTTGCGGTCGTCGGTATTGCAGCGGCAGGTGAAGTCGGCGCTGAACATTGCGTTGCCCAGCCAGAAGCTGGAAATTGGTCTCAGCGGTGTTCATTATCAGATTGAGCCGGGCACGTTATTGCCGGGCGGTAGTACGCAGGTCAATTATATCACCACCCCCACAGAAAATGCCCTTGAACTGGCCCTTCACGCCGATTATGAGCGAAACCTGGGGCCTAACCTAGCCGTGTCGGTGGGGTTGCGTTACGCCCAATTCTTATCGCTGGGGCCGTCGTTGGTGCGGCAGTATCGCCCCGGCGAACCCCGCGACGATGTATCAATAATTGACTCAGTGCGCTACGGCGCGGGGCAGGTATCGAAGACGTATGGTGGCCCCGAACCGCGCATCGGCCTGCGGTATACGCTAGGCCCCAACGCCTCGCTGAAAGTGGGGTATAACCTCATGCGGCAGTTTTTGCAGGTAGTTACCAACACCACCACGCCGCTGCCTACCTCGCGCTGGAAAACATCCGACGCTAACATTCGGCCACAGGTGAGTCAACTGCTCACGGCGGGGTATTTTCTGAACTTCCACAGCAACGTTTACGAGCTAACCGTAGAGGGGTATTATCGCAGTACACAGCACATTATCGATTACCGGCCCGGTGCCGATTTTCTGCTGCAACCCTACCCTGAAACGCAGTTGTTGCAGGGTCAAAGCCGCGCCTACGGACTGGAAACAATGATTTCGAAGAAAAAAGGCGAGCTAACGGGCTGGATCAACTACACCTACGCCCGGACGCTGAATCAGGTCTACGAGGGTGCGTCGGTAGAGCAAAACGTGAACGGCGGCACCTGGTACCGTGCCAACTACGACCGCCCACACACGCTCAACGCCTCCATGACCATCGACGTCGACAAGCACAATAGTTTTGGCTTAACCTTCGCCTACAGCACAGGTCGCCCCTACACAGCCCCCACGGGTTTTGTTACGATTGATGATTTGCAATACCCGTACTACGGCGAACGCAACCAGGCCCGCCTGCCCGATTACCACCGCCTCGATTTTGTCTGGAACATCTATAATCCCAGCATGAAGAGTCGGCGCTGGGAGGGGCGCTGGGCATTTACGGTCTACAACCTCTATGGCCGCGACAATGCGTATTCCGTCTTTTTCAAAACCGAAAACGGCCGTACCCGGGCCTACCAGCTCCAGATTTTCGCCGCCCCCATCGCCTCGCTGGCGTATAATTTTGTGTTCAAGTAAGGGGAGTTTAAACTCTAGACCTTAAACTTTAAACTCCCCTTTCCACACAAACTTCAAACTCGGCTGTACGAAGCCGATTCGTTCATAGAAACGGTGCGTTTGGGTGCGGCGGCGGTTGGACGTTACCTCTAGATGTACCCAGTTTTCGCGGCGGGCCAGGTCCATAAAATGCTCGACTAACTGTTGCCCAACGCCTTGGCTGCGCCAGTCGGGCAGCACGTACATTTCCTGAATTTCACCTACCAGTCCGGCATGATGTAGTAGCGCCTGCACGTGGCAACTGGCAAAGCCAACCAATTGATTGTCAGCTTCAGCAAGCACATAATGCACAGTTGGATTAGCCAAATTTCGCTCAAAAACAGCCCCAAACGCGACTTTATCCAGCACCATTTCCTCCAAATCGCACAGGCATTGGTACACAAACGGCAGGTCAGCTAGGGAGGCGGAACGGGTTGTCATTTACGACTTACGATTGACGAGCGGTCCGCCGCCGCGGTTACGATTTTTGCTGACGCCAGTGTACGCTTGCTTCAGCCAACTGGCGTCAGCAAAAATCGTAACCGCGGCGGCGGACCGCTCGTCAATCGTAAGTCGTAAATCCCATCACCAGTTTTTGTCTTTCAAAAATTTGTCGAGATCGGCGCGGGGCATGGGCACTTTGGTAGGGTTGGCGTCGATCCACTTCATAAAATCCTGTTTAATGTCGGCGGTCCAGGCCTGATCGATCTGGCCGGGCGTGTATTTGCCTTCGCGCAGCATCTGGTGGCCGAACCCATCCTGCAAACCAATAAATTCGGCGTTGAGAATCACCTTCTCGGCCAGGTGCGCGGGGATGAAAATGACGCCTTCTTTTTTGGCCAGCACCACGTCGCCGGGCAACACAATGGCCCGCCCAATGCGGATGGGGCAGTTCACGCAGGTCATGGTCATGTCCTGAATATAGCTGGGGTCGAAGCCGCGTACCCAACCGTTGAAGCCGGGAATGTCTTCCAGCCCTTCCAGGTCGCGTACACTTCCATCGAAGATGATGCCCGTCTTCGTTTTGGCGTAAATTGAGTTGCCCAGGTTGTCGCCGATTAGCGTACCCCAGACTATTTTCCCCATGCCGTCGGCCACGTAGACATCGCCGTTCTGGAGCATGTCAATGGGCCACGAGTTAGTGTTGCCTTTGCGCCCCTGATTCTTGCCCATTTCTTTAATGGGCTTCTCCATGTCGGGCCGCGAGGGCATATACTGGGCCGTGAGCACGCGCCCCACCATAGGCTGGTCGGGCCGGATGATCTGCCAGTTGCCGTCGAACTGATTAGTATAGCCTTCACCTTTCAAAATACCCCAAGCTTCTTCCAACGACACTTTTTTCAGGCGCTGCAACAGTCCGTCGGCCACCTTCGGGCGACCATCGGCCATGCGTTCGCCGGTCCAGGCGGCGGTGTAAAACTGGAGCTGATCTTTAGGCAGCTGAATCTGCGCCAAGGCGGGCAGGCAAGCAAGGGTGAGTAAGGGTAGTAGGAGTTGTTTTTTCATAAGAAAGAGCTGGCTGTTACCAATTTATGGCTGAAAGAAGCAGGTGTAAGTAAAATACTAAGAGGGGCTGGTTTTGAGGGAAATGACCCTTTTCACACATGAAGAAGTCCCTACTCAACTTGCTTCGGCAGACGCCCGACAAACCTGTTCCGCTAACTTCCAGCGCCACACCTCCACTCATAGTATCCGCAGCCCCTTCGCGGCGTGATTTTCTTCAGAAATCCAGCCTCGGCGGGCTGTCTGTCGGGCTGCTGTTCGACAAACTGAAAAGCCCGTTTGCCGCCGATCAGGAACTGGAATTCACCACCCAGAAAGTGAACAGAGCAGGCGCTCCGTCGGACCTGAAAATCACCGATATGCGCATCGCCAACCTGGTGGGGGTGCCCTTCAGTAGCCCCATCATCCGCATCGATACCAACCAGGGGTTAGTAGGCTGGGGCGAAGTGCGCGACGGAGCCAGCCCCAACTATGCGCTGATGCTGAAGCAGCGGCTACTGGGTAAAAACCCGTGTAATGTGGAGCAGATTTTCAAAGCTATCAAGCAGTTTGGCGGGCACAGCCGGGCGGCGGGCGGCGTGTGTGGCGTAGAAATGGCCCTGTGGGATCTAGCCGGAAAAGCCTATAACGTACCTGTTTATCAAATGCTTGGCGGCAAATACCGCGATCAGGTGCGCCTCTACGCCGACACCCCCGAAGGTGGCACGTATGAGGAGTTTGCCACCAACATGAAAAAGCGGACGGGCAAGGGATATTCTTTTCTGAAGATGGATTTCGGCATCGGTATGTTGGCCGGGCAAAAAGACATGCTCGTCGGCGCCAACGTCTGGGACATTACCAACCAGTATAACGGCAAAGAGAATAAGGTGGGTAACTATGGCCAGACCAAGCACCCCTTCACCCGGATTCAGGTTACGAAAAAAGGCCTCGACAAACTAGTGGAACACGTGGGCAAAGTGCGTGAGATCGTAGGCTACGACATCCCCCTCGCCGCCGACCATTTCGGCCATTTCGACGTGAACACGGCCATTCAGATTGGTAAGGCCATGGAGCCGTTTCGGCTGGCATGGCTCGAAGACATGGTACCCTGGTTCTACACCGATCAGTGGAAACAAATCACCAACGCCATTGACACGCCCACACTCACCGGCGAAGATATTTTCCTGAAAGAAGAGTTCATCAAGCTTATTGACAACCGCGCCATCGACATGATCCACCCCGATCTGGCGTCGTCGGGCGGGATTCTGGAGACGAAAAAAATTGGTGATTACGCCGAAGAGGCGGGCATTCCCATGGCCATGCACTTTGCCGGATCACCCATTTCTATGCTGGCCAACGTGCATTGCGCCGCCGCCACCGAAAACTTCGTGGCCCTGGAGCACCACGGCGTAGACGTAGAAGGTTGGGAAGACATCGTGACGGGCCTGAAACCGATTGTCGACAACGGCTTTGTGCGCGTACCCGACAAGCCCGGCCTGGGTGTGGAGCTAAACGAAGAGGTGGCCAAGAAATTCCTCAAAAAAGGCGGCACCTGGTTCGCCCCCACCGACATCTGGAACACGCGGGATTCGTGGGATCGGGAGTGGAGTTAAAAAGTGATGAGTGGTGAACGATGAGTGGTGAGTTTGCTTCCGCCAGCGTAAATGCTCTTGCGGAAGCAAACTCACCACTCATCGTTCATCACTTATCACTCCTTTTCACAGTCCAGCCACTCATAGCCTGGGTCAATGGGGGCGCCGTCGGGGGCGGAGAGGCTGGGGCTGGCTACGGGGGGCTGCTGTGGGTTGCGGAGGTATTGTTCAATGAGCCACTGCAACTGGCTGTCACTGCCGTGATATAGCGGGCTGCGCACGGAGTGGTCTATGACGAAATAGTAGCGAATATGCTGGATGGCGTCGTGCGCTACGGCCCGCACCCGGCTGTCGGCATCGCGGTCGGTGGCCAGGGCAATGAGGCTTTCGAGCAGGCGGCGGCTGGTCATCTGCTGAATGGCTTCGGGGTAAGTCTGCGCCTCGCCTTTGTAGTACAGCAGTGGTTTAAACGTAACGTCGATTAACCCTTTCATTACGTCAGCCAGACCGGGCATGGCGGGGTTCTGTGCTTTTTGGTTCAACAGGCGGGCGCCACGTTCGGGGTTTAGTAGCAGCCGGAGGGTAAGGTTAGCGGCAGCTTCGGGTGGCCCCATTGGGTCGAACGTAAGGCCGGTATGGCGTTTAAATACCTCGCGGGGGTTGGGGTCGACGCCAAACGCGCGGGGCGGAATCAGGTCCAGAATAGCCCTTGGTACGGCCAGCGTTTTAGGGTCCAATGTAGATAGTAGCACGGTCAGCGCCCGGCGTTGTGCATCGGCGGGGACGGTCTCGACCACCGGCTGTCCGTCGCCGCGCAGGGCATAGCTGTACGAGACCCCGGCCAGCACCTTGCTCGTGGCCTCTACCTGGTAGCGGTGAAACATGTACATCGGCACGAGCACTTCTTCCAGATTAGCCATCGGCATACCCACCGGAATCTTCGACGCACTGAAATTGGCGAGGGCAATTTGCCGGATCTTCAGCGTACGCGACAGTTCAGCTACGGCGTCGGTGCCGCCCGCATCCCAAAGGTGCGTTTGGGGGTGAGCACTGCCTTCGGGCCGGGCATCCTGATCGCTCAAAAATTTCAAGCCTTTTTTTAGATAAGCTTGAATAAGACCATCCAGGGCCACCTTTTCATTTGTGCCTTTCGGAAAATCCTGGTAGCCGTATATAATCGCCGCCTTATCCCACTCGCCAATTCCACGGGCATAAGCACTGTCGAGCGTGAGTTTATCACCCGCCAGGATGCTCACCTGCGGATGCGGGTAATCCATCACCGACGACCGGTTGATGGTGCTGGCGATGTAGTTATGTGGCAACCCCAGCGTGTGGCCCACCTCGTGCGCCGCCAACTGCCGCAGCCGGGCCAGAGCCATGGGCATCAAGGCGGCGGTGTCGGCGGCATTATTCTCGAAACGGGCCATCAGCCCCTGGGCAATGAGGTAATCCTGCCGTACCCGCAGCGACCCCAGCGTAACCTTGCCTTTCAGAATTTCGCCCGTGCGGGGGTCGGTGATGCTGGCCCCGTAGCTCCAGCCGCGCGTAGACCGGTGTACCCACTGCACCAGGTTGTAACGTATATCCATCGGGTCGGCATCGGCTGGTAAGAGCTTCACCTGAAACGCATTACGATAGCCCGCCGCCTCAAACGCCTGATTCCACCAGCTCGTGCCCTCCATCAGCGCCGACCGGATTGGTTCGGGTGCGCCGGGATCCATATAATAGATAATTGGCTTCACCGGGTCGCTAATGGCGGCCGACGGGTCTTTCTTGGCCAACCGGTGCCGCGTGATGTACCGCTTTTGAATAGGTTGACTCACTGGCGAGGCATAATCGAAAAACTCGATGTTGTTTAGCCCCGACCGCGGGTCGAACAGGCGGGGCGTATAGGAGCCATCCAGCGGGGGCAGTTCCACAAACGAGTGGTGTTGGCGCATGGTCACGGCCGTGGGCGTGGGCACCACCTGCCGCAAATACGGTCCGGGGGCATCGCCGGTGAGGGTGATGGTGGCCTCGAATTCGGTGTTTTTCGGAAAGGCTTTCGTGCGGGGCAGGTAGAGCGCACAGCGGCTGGCATCGACTTTGAAACTGCCCTGTTTGGTCTGTGAAATAGCCTGCACGGCCCCCACAGCGTCCTGCATTAGAAACGGCGTCAGGTCTACCAGTACTTTCCGACCCGTCGGACCGTCACCTTCTTCGGCAACGATCTCAAAACCAGCATGTACCGACTGCGCAAATGACTCGGCCACGGCGCGGCGCTCCAGCGAATCGCGGCTGAGGGCGCGGTAACCGTAATTGGGTTCAATCATGAGCACTTTGTTGCCGCTGCGCTCAAAGGTCACCACGTGTTCGGCACCGAGGCGGCCCCGGTCCAGGCCAATGTCGTTGGACCCCACGCCCTGTGCCAGGGTAGGATAGTAGAGCAACTCCTGCCCGAACTTATCAATTTCGAGCCAGATTTTGCCTTTCTTGGCATCCCAGTAATAGGTCAGAAAGCCCGGATGTTTCTCCATGCCGGCGGCGAAGGTGGCGATGGTCTGGGCAAAGAGCGGAGCCGTAAGCAGCGAAAGCAGCAGAACAAGCGAGTAGCGTTGGCGCATATTGAGCAGGTTGTATAGACCGGGAAAATAGCGGTTTTTCAGGCAGTTTGCACCACCACCCGAGATTGGCTGCTTTTATAATTGAGGCACACAAAACAAAAAAGGGAACACCTTGCGGGTTCCCTTTTTGCTTAAACAGCCAATTACGCTGCCCGGAGGCTGACGGGTGCGGCAATCGGCAAGCTAAGGTCATCAGTCGGTTACCAGCACACGCTGTGATAGTTGCGTAGTACCCGACACGGCGCGTAAAATATAAACACCCACCGGCAACGCCCCCACTGGACGAAGCGCTTGACTACCAGCTTGCTCTGCGCTGATCACCTGTACGGCAACAGCTTTGCCCGTCAGCGTACTCAAGCTAATATCGGGGGTGGGCATGTTGTAGAGTTGGTAACGGATGAGCGTAGACGACACTGGGTTGGGCGACACCAGCAAGAGCGGAGCCGAGGGGTCGAGCGTGACAGCCACCGGCTTACTAAACTGAATCTGGCCGTCGCGGTCGGTTTGGCGCAGGCGGTAGTAGCTCGTACCCAGCAGGGGGGCATCGTCGTTGAGACCGTAGTGCCGAATTTGCGCTGATTCTCTCGCTGCGGTCACGTTGCCCACCGGGCCAAATTCACCTAGTTGCTGGCTGCGCTCTACCGTAAAGTAATCGCTGTTATGTTCGCTGGCCGTAGACCAGCTCAGCCGCACCTGATTGACGGCTGCTTCGGCCCGGAACACCATCAACTCGACGGGGAGGCTGGCGGTAATGCTAAAATTAACGTTCGATATGTCGAAGAAGATGGTGTTGCTACCCTTAACCTTAATCCGGGCTGTACTGGTGAGTACGGTAGGCAGCGTGACTGGTTCGGTCCCGTCGTTGGGCGTATTACTCAACAGCGTAGTCGGAAACGTTTGTCCGCCATCGGTCGAAAGCAAAATGTCTACCGCAGCGCAGTTAACGGGCGGAGCAGTGGTATTGGCCACGTCCCAGGTAATGGTCTGCACGGAATTGCCGGGATAGCTGCCAGCCAGGTTGGTAGTTTCCAGAAAAGGCCCCGACCCCCCATCTACCGTTATCGTCACGCTCTGGTTGGTCACCCCGCCCACATTGTCGCGCACAGTTAGCCGGTGGTTGGTTGCCACCCCCACCGAGGCGAGTTTGTCGCCTTTGGCGTAATTACTGCCGTTCAGGATGGCTTCCAGCCGAGGGTAAGTACGTGTACCTGATGATACAGGCGGGTAACTGCGCGAAAATGGGGGCATGGCCGTGTTGGCCAGCGTGGCTGGCGTGGGCGTTACGGTGCCAATATTGGTGCCCTCCCAGGCGTAGCTGAGCACGTCGGCAGCGTCTGCATCAGTAGCCGTACCCGACAGCATAAACGGCGTTGATTTAGGGATCGTCACTGCAGTTGGGAAGCTGGTGATGACCGGAATGGCGTTGCCCAACCCACTGCTGGTGAAGCAGGAGAGCGTGTTGATGTAGGTGACCGCCTGCTCGTAGCTGACCGTGTGAAAGTTTAAAAATGGCTGGTAACCAGCTTCATAGTCATCGTTGCCGGTGGCGTCGGAGCAGGTAAAGCCGTAGCTCATGATGGTTGTGCCAGCACCCGGCTCTACCGAGGTGGTAGCCTCGCGGGTGGTGCAAACGGGAATGCTGCTGTTGAAGGTGTGGCTCATGCCAAACTGATGGCCTACCTCGTGGCTCAGCAACTGATCGTCGAACACGGGGGCAAACTGCGCCGGGTTTCCCACCCCCGACACGCCCTTGCCCTTATCAGCCGATACGCAGGCCGATGGCGAACTGGCGATACCACCACCCGAACCACCTTCATAGCTGATTACATGCCCCACATCATAGGCGGCATTGCCCAGGACATTATCCAGGTTGGTTTGATTTTCGCCCAGCATGGTGATCTGGTTCGTGTTGGTGTAGGGATCGGTGGCGGCGTTGGGGTATACCAGGCCTACGCCACTAACCAGCGTGAAGGCAACACTTAGCTCGCGGCGGTACACGGCGTTCATCCGGTTAACAAAGGCAACCAGCGCCGTATAGGCCGCATTGACATCACCACCACCCCGTTGTGCGGTGAACTCGCCGGTAGCAGCCACCGCCAGTTTGAACGTCCGCAGGGTAGTGCCCACGTTGGTTTGTGCCCCTTTTCGGCCTTGCTTATCGGTAGTGGGGAGGGCCTGAGGGCTGTTGGTGCCACATTGGCTGGTTGCTTTGGGAACAACAGCCGGTGCCTTAATCACGTCGCGGGCAAAGTAGGTAAGATACAGCCGGTCTGTAGGATCAGTGCTGGTTTTGGTGACGTAAACAGCATCGCCTGACACCCCCAACACGATGGCATCGAACCCGCTGGGAGTCAGGCTAAACCGCAGGCTGTAAGTAGGATGGCTGGTTCCCGTACCAGAATACGTCTTAATAGTTGGGTTCTGGGCCGCAATGGCCGGAGCAAGTATGGGTGATTCCACCACCTGAAACGACTCGGTAGTCCCGTCGGGCAGGGGTATGTTGAGGCGCAGGGCAGGGGTTTTTCGGTCAAATTCAAGCGGCGCCTTTTCCAGAAAACTACGCAGCTTATCAGCGCTGAGCAGGTAGGCCGAAGAGGCCCGAACAGTCTGAGCGGCCGGTGTGGAAAAACGGAGATGTGCCGCCGACTCGAAAAAGGTCTGCTGACCAAACAGGCTAGCCGATGGCAAACAAAAGGCCAAAGCCAAAAGGATTACGCGTATAGGTAGTGGTAAAACCATAGACTAAATGCTGGGTAATATAGGTTGGACGGGTAAGACGGATTTTTCTCAATGGAACTCAGTTGGTAGAGTTTTCATGAAAGAGTAAACATACTTTACTATTTCCAAATCGTAAGTATTCAGTGCGCTATCAGCCGAAAACTACTTAGTTATATATTGAATGGTTAGCGAATTACCACGGTTGACCTGGGTGACCTGGCCCGCCAAAGTAAATCAGTGCACTGGTCTGCTTCGTAGAAAAAACAACGACTCACCCCATGAAGCCCTGTGTGTGCTTAATCCTGTTGCTGGTTAGTGGGCTGGCTGTAGCCCAGACCACCTATTGCAACCCCATCGACTTGGACTACCGCTATAATTTTGAGCAGACCAATGAGGGCATCTCCTACCGCTCCGGGGCCGACCCGGTGATCATTCGCCACCAGAACGCCTACTACCTTTTTGCCACCATTCAGGGCGGCTACTGGCACTCGACCGATATGCTCAACTGGCGGTTTGTGACCCCCTCAATGTGGCCCATGGAAGATATGTGCGCCCCCGCCGTCGAGTCGGTGAATGATACGCTGTATTTGTTTCAGTCTACATTTGAGCAGCGGCCCATTCTAATGTCCACAGCCCCCGAAACAGGTAAACTCCAGTTCTATAACCGCTGGCTACCGCGCCTGCCCAAAGACATTGGCCCCTGGGACCCGGCCCTGTTCCATGACAAAGACACCAATAAATGGTATATGTACTGGGGGTCGTCGAACGTGTATCCGCTGTTTGGGGCTGAGTTGGACAAAAGCCGCAACCTGACCTACGCCGACCGCAACGCTGCCACCGTAGCCAAGCCCATGTTCTGGCTCGACCCTTGGGTGCACGGCTGGGAACGCTTCGGCCCTAACCATGCCGACCTGGTGAAACCCTTCACCGAAGGAGCCTGGATGACCAAGCACAATGGCACCTATTACCTGCAATATGGCGCACCCGGCACCGAATACAACGTCTACGCTAACGGCACCTACACCAGTAAGTCGCCGCTGGGGCCGTGGGACTACGCGCCCTATAACCCCATTGCCTATCACCCCGGCGGCTATGCCACGGGTTGCGGCCACGGCAACACGTTTCAGGACGAATGGGGAAACTACTGGAACACCGGCACCACCTGGATTGGCCTGGTCTGGGGCATGGAACGGCGGATGGTGATGCACCCGGCGGGCTTCGACAAAACCGATCAACTCTACGCTGACACCCGCTTCGGCGATTGGCCGCACAAGATGCCGACAAGTAAATGGGACACCCAAAACGGCCCCAAAGGCGATGACACATTTATGGGCTGGATGCTGCTGAACTATAAAAAACCTGTTACGTCTAGCTCTACACTAGATACCCTCCGGGCCGCGTTTGCTGTGGACGAAAACCCGCGTACATTCTGGGCCACGCGCAACAAACCCGGCGAGACCCTGACCGTTGACCTGGGCAGCGAACAGACCGTGCGGGCCGCGCAGGTGAACTACGTGGACCACAAAAACACGATCTTCAAAACTGATGCGTCGGTTTACACACAGTTCAAATTGCTAGGGTCGGTCGACGGAAAAACGTGGCGCCCCCTGGCCGATTTGACCGACACCACCCGCTGGGGCAAGCGCGACCGGGCTTGCGCGTATGTGGCCCTCCCTAAAGCCGAAAAAGCCCGATACGTGCGCTATGAGCATGTTTATACCGCCGGACCCTATCTGGCCATCAACGGGTTTCGCATCTTCGGAAACGGCACAGGCAAAGCCCCGGTCACGCCTGCCGGGCTGCTGGCAAAACGCCAGAAAGACGACAGGAATGCCGACCTGAGCTGGCAGCCGGTGCCGGGGGCGCTGGGCTACAACGTCCGCTGGGGCATTGCGCCCGACAAGCTTTACCAAACCTATCAGTTCTGGGCCGACGACCCCGTTGGCCGCCCTGGTAAACCCTTCGAGCTCCGTGCCCTGAACCGCGGCGTACCCTATTTTTTCGCCGTCGAGGCTTTCAATGAAACCGGTGTTTCCGGTCTGAGCGACGTTGTCGCGGCCAAATAGTCCAACAACACTCTTCCTCATAACGCGGTTATATACACATTGTACACAACACACGTTATGGCCCACTACCCTATCTATACTCCACAACAACAGCGCATCCTGCTCATAACCAGCCTATTGGTACTAGGTGGTTTTATTATAGCGGGCCTCCAGGGGTATGTCTCAGCGTTCTTTGGCGCGGGGATCTTATACGTCATCTTCCGGTCTATATTCTACAAGCTGGTCTACCGCAAAAAGTGGAACCGGACGCTGGTGATATCGGGCATTATTGTCTTCTCACTGCTGGCTATCATCCTGCCTTTTTTGGTGCTGAGCTTCCTGCTCATCGACCGGATCCAGTACTACGCAGCCCATACCGATCAGATTTTGGGGTTGGTGAAACAGGTAGAGAACCTCACGCACATCAAGATCACCAGTCAGGAAAATGTCCGTAAAATCCTTCAGCAGGGCGGTACGCTGGCCTCGCGGCAGCTGCCCTCGCTGGCGGGTGGTCTGCTCGATTTTCTAGTCATCATTGGCCTGATGTTTTTCACGCTCTTCTACATGTTGTCTGACGAAGAGACGTTTAAGGAAGGTCTCCGTCGCTACCTGCCGTTTAAGCGCGACACCCTGAGTGATTTGGGTGAACAACTACGCAACAACGTGAATGCCAACGTGTTGGGGCAGGTAGTGGTGTCGTTTGTGCAGGGCGTCCTCACCGGCCTTACGCTCTGGATCTTCGACGTTCCCGATGCCGCGTTTTGGGGTACGGTGGCCTTTTTTATGGCCTTTATTCCCGTACTGGGCACGCCCCTGGTCTGGGCGCCGGCGGGCCTGATCCAACTTTCGCAGGGCAACACCTCGCAGGGGGTGGGCATCCTGCTGGTAGGGGCCATTGTGATCACCAACATCGATAACGTCCTGCGGATCACACTAGCCAAGCGCATGGGCGACGTACACCCGCTGGTTACGCTGGTGGGCATTGTGGTGGGCGTACCCATTTTCGGCATCCTTGGCCTGGTCATCGGCCCAACCATTCTTTCTTTTTTCATCGTGCTGATGCAGGTCTTCGCCAAACAGAATAAAGCATCACGCGAGGAAGCCGAACTCGATGAAGCCAACGTAGAAAAACGCGCGGAAGCAAAGGCTGAACAGTGAGTTTAAAGTCCTTTTTTATTCGTATTTTGTGGTTTAATTACACGAATCACAGAACCAATGGAGCGTCTTGTCCAGTACTTTGAACATATTCCCTCGGCCCACCGCAGCCTGATTCTGGTGGGTGGCATTGCTTTTTTCTGGTTATTGGAAAGCATCGTGCCCCTGATCCGGTTCGACTACCACAAGCCCAAACACGCGGGCATCAACATTTTTTTTACGTTCACGACCATCCTCGTCAACTTTTCGCTGGCGTTTATCCTCGTCAAAACGTCCGACTGGGCCGTGGCCAATCACGTGGGCCTGTTGCAATGGGTAGTCATGCCGCTCTGGGCACAGGCCGTGGTGGGCCTGCTCCTGCTCGATCTGGGCGGTGCCTGGCTGGCCCACTGGACCGAGCACCACGTAAAATGGATGTGGCAGTTTCACGTCGTACACCATTCGGATCAGTATGTAGACACCACCACGGCCAACCGCCACCACCCCGGCGAGAGCGTGATTCGGTTTTTGTTTACCACCGCCGCCGTGCTGGTGGTGGGCGCGCCCATGTGGCTGGTGTTCCTATATCAGGCGTTATCGGTGATTCTGTCGCAGTTTAACCACGCCAACATCGAGCTACCCCGCTGGGCCGACCGGGCTGTTAACTGGCTGCTTGTCACGCCCAACATGCACCACGTGCACCACCATTACGTACTCCCCTACTCGAACACCAACTACGGCAACATTTTCTCAGTCTGGGACCGCCTCTTCCAAACCCACGCAGAACGGGCGGGCAAAGACCTCATCTACGGCGTCGATACCCACCCCGACGCCCACGAACACAGCCACATCGGCGGCATCCTGAAAGTCCCCTTCCAGCCCTACCGCCAACCCGTCGGTGAGCCTCATGCTCAACCCGGCAATTACGTCCGGCAAACAGGTGCCTTAAGTGGCATGGAACACAGCAAGTAACGCATTAGAGGGGGCTGCTGGGTGCGTTGATGTAGCTTGATTGAATTGGCGAACTACCAACGTACCCAGCGGTCTCATATAAATGAAAACGCGCAGACAAGCATACAGATTTCCAAATACTCTAAGAACAAAAATATGCTTAAAGAATTTATAGAATTCAACAAGGACAAGTATCTGCTTATGTTAAAATGGACATCAGCGATATTTACTATCCTAACTATATCAGGTTTTGCAGTGGGTTTTTTTTATGGGTACAGACCAAAGTACGAATTGTTTCTTGCTATTTTGTTTTCGATAAGTATATTTTTTCCTATTTTTACAATTACAATAGGAACACTTAAGGAGTTTCAGACTTACAGAAAATCAAGAATGGCTTTAAGTAAATATCCTTTCAATGAATTAACTAAACATGGCTTTAGCGAAATATATACTCACAAAGACAGCAAATGGAATTACACGCAGTTCGGACTCATAGGAGAGCTTGATAGTTATTCAATGATTTGCCATGTAAATAATTCTGTTGTGTATATCATGATTCTTACGAACATGGCCAAAATAAGAAGAGAGCACAGAAAAAAAATAAGCGCTGAATTTGGCAGATGGAAAATAGAATATCACTGGCATGGAATTACAATACCATACCGTACTTCCAACAAAAAAAATATATCTTCAAACGAGGTTCTGAATGACATCACACGTTTAGTCGAATTACTAAAAAGGGAGGGATTGACTGCCGGCTATTAACCTTAGAGGCGCATTTTCTGTGTCTTTATAGGTTGCAAGCAGATCAATATTTCAGTTGTTAACCATATCATTGAATAATAAATAACTTAACAAAAGTAAATATTCAATCCATGAATCCAAAAGTTGATTTTTACTTTAACAAAGCCGAAAAGTGGCAGGAAGAGTTAGCACTTCTAAGAACGATCATGCTCGACTGTGGGCTGGCGGAGGAATTGAAGTGGGGCGTGCCTTGCTATACATTTCAGCAGAATAACGTGGCGCTGCTGCATGTGTTCAAGGACTATTGTGCGGTGTTATTTGTCAAAGGGACGCTGTTACAGGATGCCGAAGGTATTTTGGTTCAGCAAACGGAAAATGTGCAATCGGCGCGGCAGATTCGGTTTACTAGTTTGCAGCAAATAACGGAGATGACGGCCGTTTTGAAAGCCTACATTTTTGAGGCCTGTGAAGTGGAAAAGCTTGGCTTGACGGTAGCGTTGAAACAGACAACAGATTACGCCATGCCCGAAGAATTTCGACGTAGACTGGACGAAAATCCGGCGCTGAAAACGGCGTTTGAGGCCTTAACGCCGGGTCGGCAACGGGCGTATTTGCTCCATTTTTCGGCACCCAAACAAGCCAAAACACGGGAAGCCAGAATTGACAAATCCGTACCGCAAATTCTGGTCGGGAAGGGGTTGAATGATGTGTAGTAGTGTTTCTACGCGATCTGTGTGAGCGTAGGCTGGGGTAGCTTAGGCACAGAGTGCCGTAACGTCGGTAAAACAGAGAAATGGTTGGGAGTCGCTAAGCCCCAGCGGGGCGTAACATGCGGATACGCAGAAGATGAGTTCTAGCTTAGGATTTTGCTACCGTATCCGCATGTTGCGCCCCGCTAGGGCTTCGTCGCCACGGTGTCGGCTTTACTTCTACCGACGTTGCGGCACTCTGTGCCTAAACTACCCAACCAGCGGCTAATATCACACAAGTCATTTAGAACTAGCAAATTGGTAAATCAACCAGCCAATACTCTTTTCGGTATAACCTTCGCACTTCCGTAGTTAACTCCCTTCCCATGCTTCGCCGAACCGTTCTTCAGACCCTTTCGCTGGCCTCCGCCGTAGCTTCAGCCTCTACTATTGTTTCGCCGCACACGCTGCTGGCGGCCACCTCGCCTAAAAAGGAAAAACTAGGCGTGGCCCTGGTGGGGCTGGGCTACTACAGCACCGACCTGCTGGCCCCGGCCCTCCAGATGACCAAACACTGCTACCTCGCGGGCATCGTAACGGGCACACCCGCCAAGGCCGAAAAATGGAAAAAACAGTACAACATCCCCGACAAAAACATCTATTCGTACCAGACGTTCGACCAGATCGCCAATAACCCCGATATCGACGTGGTGTATGTGGTGCTGCCGCCGTCGATGCACGAAGAATATGTGGTACGGGCCGCCAAAGCCGGTAAGCACGTCTGGGTGGAGAAGCCCATGGCCGTGACGACCAAAGAATGTCAGAACATGATTGATGCCTGCCGGAAAAATAAGCGCGTGCTCACGGTGGGCTACCGCCTGCACCACGACCCCAACACGCAGTCCTACCGCAAGTTTTTGCGCGATGGCAACATTGGCAAAATCCAGATGGTGAGCTGCTCGGCGGGCTACTACGATGGCCGCACCGATCACTGGAAACAGAAGAAAGAAATGGGCGGCGGCGTCATGTATGATATGGGCGTGTATGTGTTACAGGGTGCCCGCATCGCCACCGGCGAAGAGCCGATTGCCCTCACCGCCCAGCAGTATACCACCCGCCCGGAGGTCTATAAAAATGGCCTCGACGAGACCAGCATGGCCCAACTCGAATTCCCCAGCGGGGCACGGGCGGCAGTGCAGAGCAGCTACGGCATGAACATGAATTTCCTGAACGTGACGGGTCAGAAAGGCAAACTAGAGATGGAGCCTTATTCGGCCTACGAGGGCGTGAAGGGCACGGGCAGCAACGGCTTCACCACCGACGTGGCCTACAAGGCCCCCTGGCAGCAGATGACGCAGATGGACAACGACGCACAGGCCATCATGCAAAACAAGCCCGTGCTCGTCCCCGGCGAAGAAGGTCTGGCCGACATTCGTATTGTCGAAGCGATTTATAAGGCGGCAAAAGAAGGACGGCGGGTCACTTTATAAGAGTTTCAGGTTCAAGGTCTAAAGTCCAATGTTGCGTTAACTCGGCTTTACTAAGCGCAAATAACATTGGACTTTAGACCTTGAACTTTAAACCCACCCGCCTATATTCGCCCTAAATCGACACCGTATGGACCCCGCGCACTTTACCAGCCTCGACACCGAAGACCAATTGAATGCCCTTTATTTCGAAGGCAGTGTGCTGGCCAATCGGTACGAAGACGAATTTATTTTCCTGCTCTATAGCCTCGACAGTTTCTACGTCGAAATCCGCCATGACGCCTACACCAACCGCATTTTGCAGGTCAGCGCGTTTAAATCAACCGATAAGCTGGAGCCTTATTTGCCTTATTTGACAGAGGCTTATTGAGGGGGGGTTAAAGGGTTTGTAGTTTGTGGTTGGTGGTTGCTTCGCGCTTAGTGCCCCGCGGCGGCGGACCGTCTCGACTGCGCTCGGGGTGACAGGCCACTAGATTCAAGTTCTTGAGACAAGATTATTGTCACCCCGAGCGCAGTCGAGACGGTCCGCCGCCGCGGGGCCTAGCTAGCGAAGCAACCACCAACCTCCTCGACCCACACAAATTCACAGCCGATTGGCCCGAATTCACAGTTGAGCGAATACGATAAAACAAGGAATTGACCTTTGCCAAACAATCCCGATGGCATGAACAAGGCAACCTCGTTTTTATTCCTGCTGCTCCTGACCACCCAGACTGCCCATGCGCAGTTCGACTGGGGTAAATACTCCCATAGTTTCCCCGACGGCACGACAGACAATCCCTCAGTAGTTGGGATTATAGCGGCAGTTCCCAAACCGAACGATTCGTATTGGGATATGAAAGCCAGCACTGATAAACTGGCTCAACTGGCTGGCGATTCACTGTTTCGGGGATTTCCACTCGCCGATATCGTAGCCCGCACCACGTTTGATACCGCCCGTGTGCATTTTTTCCTGCACGGCGTGACCCCAAAAAACGCTGCTGAGTATCAGTTTCGGGTGAAAGAATATCCTGGCCAAACGGTGTTGGTGCCCTGGGGTAGCCCCCACCGATTCACCGAGTCTAACCGCCGCGATTGGCCTCAAATGGCTTATTTGGGTGGTTTCACGGCTCCCCTGGGCCACATGATAAGCGTGGAGGCTCGCCAAACGGGCAACCAGCAACTCGTGGGTGCCTCGCTAATTGCCTGGGTGCCCATCAGCCCCGCCATTTCCAGTCTGTACACGTCAAACAACCTGGATGCGTTTCTGAAGAAGTTGCAATACCCCTGGGCAAAAGAAACCGATGCGGGCACGGGCAGCCTGTCGGGCCGGGTAGACAAGCCATCCGACCCGCTGACGTTACCAGCTACCAATAGAAACCTGATCTTCTATTTAACCGACGCGGAGATTTATAGCAAAGAGCAGGTGCAGTATGAGTTGATTTGGGATGGGCAGGTTATTAGGCCCTGGCAGTCGAATGAGTACGATAACAGCTTCATCTGGCTCAAAGACTATACGCCCGGCAGTTACCGGCTTAACATTCGCTACACTGTGCAGCCGCAGCACGTAACCAGCTATTATTTTGCCGTGCAACCAGCCTGGTATCAGTCGCTGTGGTTCAGGAGTATGGTGGGCTTGTTTATTACCGCCTGTCTGGGGGCGGGTGCTTTTGGGGTGCTTTTTGTCCGGCAGAAACAGAAAAACCGCGAGGCAGTGGCCAACAAAACCAAGCTGCAACTGGAGCTAAAGGCCATTTATGCTCAACTGAACCCCCATTTCGTGTTCAACGCCCTAAGCTCTATTCAGGGCCTGATCAACACGGGCGACATTCAGGGAGCCAACACGTACCTGGCTGATTTTGCCCGGCTCATGCGCGAGTCGCTGGCCAACAGCAACAAGGAAGAACTATCGCTGGATAAAGAACTTCAGGGGCTGGACACATACCTGAAGCTGGAACAACTCCGGTTTGGGTTTCGGTATCAACTCACCCTCGACGAAGCCATCAACCAATTCGACACCAGCCTGCCTGCCCTATTGTTGCAACCGTTGGTCGAAAATGCCGTGAAGCACGGCGTTTCGGCGCTTCGGGAGGTGGGTCTGATCACGGTCCGTTTCGACAAAACCGGCGAGGCCATGACCATCTGCATTACTGATAATGGCCGGGGCTTCGACGCCAGCCAGCCAACGGGCGGATTTGGCCTGAAACTAACCCACGACCGGATCAAGCTGCTGAATGAACTGAACAGCGAACAGCCTATTCAACTAACTATCAATCAGCTGGTTACTAACGGTACTGAGGTACTACTACGGTTTAATAACTGGTTTGCATGAAGGCGATTCTGATCGACGACGAACCCCACAGCCTGGACAACATACAGGCGCTGCTACAGACCTACTGCCCGCAAGTGACGTTGTGCGCCACGGCACTATCGGCAGCAGCGGGCCGCGCCATGCTCTATGCACACCAACCCGACCTGGTGTTTCTGGATATTCAGATGCCCGGCCAAAGTGGGGTCGACCTGCTTCGGAGCCTGCCCGCTTATGATTTCGAGGTCATCATCGTGACCGCCTACGATCAGTACGCCATTCAGGCCATGCGGTTGGCCGCCGTCGATTACCTGCTCAAACCGGTCGACATCGGCGAGTTACAGGCGGCTGTAGACAAGGCCATGAAGCAGCGCCGACTAAAAGCACATAACCAACAGTTAACCAACCTGTTAGCTCTGCTCACGAGCGGCCAAGCCAACGAAGAGCAACGCATAGCCCTGGCCACCGCAAAGGAAACCCGGCTCGTGAAAGTGGGCGAGATCATCCGTTGCGAGTCGGCCAATAACTACACGACGTTCTTTCTGGGTGATGGCGAGGCATTGCTGGTGTGCAAGCCCATCTACGAATACGAAGAACTGCTCCAGCCCCACGGTTTTCTGCGCTGCCACCAGTCTCATCTGGTGAATAAGCAGTGGATCAAAAGCTGGAAAAAGGTATACGGCGACTTCCTGCTCTTAACCAACGGCACTGAAATACCCATCTCCAGGGGCAAGCGCGAAGCGATCAAACGAGCGCTTAACCTGCTGTAAATCAATCTATTTAATTAAATTTCTACGCTGATGCGAAATTCAGTCGCTACTATCCTTATGCTCTTTTTTTTAGGGCATCAGTCGCCCGCAAGCGCACCCCCCAAAGCCAGCAGCCCCGTTCGGTTGTCGGAAACTTACGAACTGGCCAACATCATTCTGGCACTCACCGACTATGGCAAAACAGACCGTTGGGAAGTGGCTCAGCAGTCGGCCTATTACCAGCAGGTGCGTGCCTACTTTGCGCCCTATGCCAGCCATCCTCTCCTGACCAGGGTGAATTATTCGCGCGAAAAATGGGAGAGCTACCTCAGTTTCCGCACCGATGCCTACGCCTTTTCATTCGACACCAACAGCCGCCTGGTCAGGACCATTGACTTTCACGCGAATCAGGGCTTTAATCCGTTCGAGGAGCATCTGGAGCTGATTCATGACTTTGTGAAAACGACCGGATTCCGCCGGTTTTACCGCGATCACCTGCCTTATTATCAGGACCTGGCCACGGCTTATTTGCAGTCGCAACGGTATGGCGAGATGCGGCACTTCCTGGAACGTGAGTTCGGCGAACGACCGGAAATAGCCACCTATGCCATCGTGGTCTCGCCGCTGGTGGGGCGCATGAACTGTCACCGCATAGTGGCGGGCGTAGGCACCGACTTTATTTCCCTGCCCGATTTTCTGCTCACGGGCAAAGCCCCACACACAGTCACCCAGGCAGAGATTGCCTCCGGTACGCACATGCTATTTACCGAACTGGACCACGCCTTTGTAAATCCGCTCACCTACCAGCACCGGGCATTGCTGCGGGCCAATTTTACCGTTACAAAGTGGGACAAGGGTAGCGGGTATGACAAAGACAGCGTATCGACATTTAACGAATACATGACCTGGGCCGTGTATGACCTGTACGTGCAGACCTACTTCCCCGCCGTGGCGGCCAACGTAAGCCAAGATTGGGCCTTACAGAACGCCACGCGCGGTTTTTTTGCCAGTTCGTTAGTCAATCAGGAGCTGACCCACCTCTACAACAACCGCCGACGGGGCCAAACCATTCGGGATCTTTATCCGGCTTTGGTCAAGCGGCTGGGCATCCGGCAGGCGTCGCTGAGCCAACCAGCGATTACCGATTTTAGTTTTGATAATCAGACGGTTACAGATTCGATAACCACAGTTATTCTTCACTTCTCCGAACCGATGACCCCCTGCCAGTCACTCGATCTTATCAGGGTAGTTGAGCAGGGAGGTAGCGCCAGGCAGGACCGGCTGGTATTGACCCCTGAAACAAACAAGCTGGTCTGGACAGCGCAAAATACGACCCTGTTGTTTACTCTGCCGCTGCTAAACGGAGCCGTGAATACCCTTGTCTTCAATTATCCCTGGAAAACCCAAATCACCCTCCGCAATAGTAAGGGCGTTGATCTGCCGCCATACAGTCGTATCAATATCAAGGTCGCCACCAACTAAGGGTCGAGTGCCATTGGGCCGTCCATCATATCGCAGACGTAGACCAATACAATGTCTGGCTGTTCCTGAAAGTACAACGATAGGGCCTTGATAATTGTCTGATGAACGCGTGCATCAGCACCTGATTTCGCAACTAATGCTTTGTTTTATGGCCTAAAACCAACCATCCGAACAAGCGTAGAGAAGGGTTCTTCAGGAATATAATCCTCTCCAGCTGTGAGGTAGATTTCATAAGGAACAGCATCGTCTGTTACAAAATAGAAGTCTTTACCGTTACTGCTCAGTGGGTAACTTGGGAGGTTGGATAATCTTGACACCAGTGAAATTTTTCAGCGTACCGTGCTCGTCTAAGTGCTTGTTAATAGCTTCCTTATCTGCTTTCATACGTTGAATGGCTTTACCCAAATCATGAACTTTCGGTTTCGTTTCCATGGCCAGCTTCGTTGACTAGTTGTTCGTAAACATACAACGTTCTGGTTACCAATAACGTTTTTGCCCCGTTCCCATTCGCAACAAGGGCTGGTCTATTCTCCGCTCCGTTGCTTTTCTTGCCTCCCCATACGCTGCCCTGGCCTACAATTTAGGCTCCCAGACCAGGTTTGTGTAGTAAAACCCACCCACTGCCGGACCGCCAATGAAGGTATAGTAAGGTTTATTAGTCAGGTTCGTCCCGCCTGCTTTTATGAAAAGATGCAACGCCCGGAGCGGGTAACTGACCTGAGCATCCAGCGTGTTGATGGCCGCTACGCTGCCCGTAGCCAGTTCAGACTGCCACAAAAATGCGTCCTGGTGTTTATAATTGACCGAAAAGCCAAAGCCCCGCCCTAAACTGCCATTCGAGATGCTCAGGTTGGTAATCCAGCGGGGGGTGTTGAACGAGCTTTCCAGCCCATCGCCGTTTTCGGCCCGGTCGAGTTTGGAAAACGACGCATTACCCCCCACCGACCAGTGTTGGGTCAGGCTATAGCGCAGCCCAAGGCTGGCCCCGTAGTTGTAGACCCTCGTTTGCGAGTTGGTCCAGAGCCGGTAGCGATCCTGAGTCGTTGAGGCCGAAAAATAGGAGGCCAGCGAATCGGGGTTTTTGCCTTTGGCCAGGTTGGCGTTGACCTGCGCAATAAAATCCTGATAAGCGCTATAGTACACATCGACGTCTAGGTAAAGACGCTGCCGACAGACTAACCCCCTGTAGCCCAGTTCTATACTATTCACCTGCTCGGGTTTCAGGTAGTTGTACAGGCTTTGTTTTAACAACGCCTTATTTTTCTCAATGGCCTGATCGGTGGTGAGTTTGTTGGTGTTGACGTCGGTGGTGATCGCCGACTGGAAAGCATTGATGGAGGTAACCAGGTAGGCGTTCTCGTAGATCCCCTGCGACATGATCGGTAAGCCACCCACTCGTTTTACCCCACCCGAATTGATGTTGGTGAACCCCTCGAAGAGCGACGGAAAGCGGTAGCCATTCTGGTATGACACTCGGATGGTGTGCGCCTCGGCCGGTGAATACACCGTCGACAGCCGGGGGTTCAGGCGGGCAGCGAAATAGTCATTTTTGTCGAGCCGGAGCGACCCCGCCACCTTGAGTTTTTCGTTGAAAAACAGGCGGCTGAGCTGCACAAACCCGCCAGTTTTGCCATACACCAGGTTGCGGCCCGGCTCGGAAGGGTTGATAAAATAGTTGCCATCGGGAAACACCACATACCGCCGGAAGTCGAACCCCGCCTGAATAGTCAGGCCTGTCTGCTCACGAAACCGCTGCCAGTATACCCGCGTTGGTTCCACCTGCCCTTCGGCATGATACATCCAGGACTGCACCCGCAGGGCAGCACCAATGTCCCAGTTGTTGATGTCGCGCAGCCGGGCAACCAGGTCGTTGAACACGGGCGTACCGGGTACCGGGCGCCCTCTGTCGGCCACGGCACGGGCATCGCGCAGGGCAGCGGGCACGGCCATACCGGCTTTGGTATCGGCATTGAACTGGCTCACAAAATCACCAAACCATTGATTGTCAGATTTGTAGGCTTTATCAATATTTTCGGCCATCGACCGGATGTTGTAGGAATTACCCGTGTTTTCGTGGGTTTGGTAGGCCCGAATCTGAACCGACGGCGTGGTAAACGTAAGGCTGTGCTGATCGAGCCGGTACTTGTCGAGCCGAAAACGGTTGGTGCGCTGATATACGTTGTCGAGGGTAGCGCCCTGGTAGGTATAGGCCAGTTCGACCGTTGGCGAGAAGCGGTAATGCAGCGACACGTCGCCCCGCAGGTTCCGCAGGCCGTAGTTGGTTGCCTCGGCTTCGTAATAACCCGTCCGGCCCACGCTGTAGCGTTTGCCGCCCAGCGTGAGCGTTCGGCGGTTGGCGGCTTCGTTGCCATAGCCGTTTACCGGGTCGTAGGCGGGATTATCAGGGCCGAATAAGTTGAGCGAGGCATTCCCGTTGGGGTTCAGGTCGGCGCGGTTGTCGGCCACCCAGTCATACCCCTGCTGATAGACCAGATTCACCTTAAACGCCACCCGATTGCCCAGCCGATGGGCATAGCGTAGCGAGGTTTCGGCATACAGTTTGGGGCCAACAGCCGGATCGTTTACGTGGTTGACACCCGTCTTCTGACCAATACTCAGCCCCGGCGAATCGAAGGGGCTTCGGGTGAGCACGTTGACCAGACCATTGAGCGCATTGAGGCCATAAAGCGCCGACGCCACACCCGGCACCAGCTCTACCTGCCGAATGTCGAGGTCAGACGGAGCCAGGGCACTGGCAATGGGTGCCCCAATGTGCGGAGCTTGGTTATCGCGGCCATCGACAAGCTGCACAAAACGGACGTTGGTGGTGGCAGCAAAACCCCTGGTATTGTAGACCTTAAAGCCCAGGCTGGAGGTGAGCAGCTGAACGCCTTTCAGGTTTTCGATGGCGTCGAAATAGGAAGGCTGGGCCGACAGCCGGATGCGCCGGGCGTCGATCACCTCAATACTAACGGGCGATGTCAGGATGTTTTCGGCAACCCGAGACGCCGACACTACTACGTCGCTCAACTGAATCTGCCGTAGCGAATCGTGCGGGGTAATCGTGCTATCGGGCAGGACAGCCGCCTTCAGCGTGGCACTAATCAGCAGTAAAGCCGGGAAGAGGTAATTCATAAAGGGCGTTATTTCCAAACAAATATAACCCTTCGGGCCGTTGGTCAGCTTTCCCGGTATGTTAAGCGAGGTAGCAGATTAAAGAGGGCCTATCAACCGGGTAGTCGGCTTATTTCGTCGCGCAAGAATTGTTGAAACCGTTCCTGTAACGCCTGAAAATGGTTCAGGTACTTTTCGCCCTCGGCGGTGATCAGCGTGCCCCCTCCCTTCTCGCCGCCGGTTTGGGTAATAACTAAATCGTGGTCGGCCTGCTGATTCATCGAATGCACTAGTGTCCAGGCACGCTTATAAGACATTTGCATAGCCTTGGCCGCCTGATTGATCGAGCCTGTCCGCTGAATATGACCCAGCAGTTCCAGCCGCCCAATGCCCATAAAACGCTCGGTTACGTCGCCAGACGTGGTTTCAAGCCAAATTCGGCCATTCAGGGTTAGATTAGTCATTGGTCATTGGTCATTCGCTACGCCCGCACCGGCGTACCGGTCATTCGATGGTCATTCAGTAGTCATTCATCGTTTTTGCACCAAATGACAGCGCAGCGAATGACCACTGAATAACCCATTGCCTACACATTAAACCAGTACGAGAGCTTCAGCACCAATGCCCGGTTTTTGCTGGTGAGCGAGCCGGGAAAATAGTTTTCCTGATAGACCACAAACAAGTCAGACACGGGGGCGTAGCGCCATTGCAGGCGGGTGTTCAGCAGAGTATTGTCGGTTTGGCTGTTTACCTGCACGGTGGTACTCCAGAACAGTTTCCGCGAAAAGGTCACGTCGAGCCGGGGGCCAACCAGCAGGTACTGCGCTGACTTGTAGGGTTCCGGCAACCGGATATTGTTGTATTCGCTGTAGACGCTCAGCGCACCGTAGGGCTGAAACCGGTACTGTAGCTGGGCCGTGAAGCTGGTATTTTGCCCGTTGAAATACCCGCCAGCATACCCTTCTACGCTGGCATTCAGCAGTTTACGCTTATCGGTATTGAAGTAGCCAAAACACCCCCGCGTGGCAAAGCCTGAGCCTTCGGGCAGTTCGCGGCCGTCGGAGTTAGTGGGATCATAAGGGAAGAACAGGTAAGTGTAGTAAGCGTAGTAGCCCAGCCCTCCTTCCGCGGTGCTGCGAAACTGAAGGTTATAGCCCACGTTCCACTCGCGGTCGGTGAGGCGGCCGTCTTTATTGCGAATCAGCATGAGGTCGGTGAAGGGACCGTGCGAGATCAGCTTGCGGTTGCCCGGTACGTAGAAGGTGGTCTCCAGTTCGGGCAACACCCGCCAGAACCCGCGTCGGTTCACAAAGCCCACGTCGTTGATCTTGTACTGCTGCCCTACGTACTCGTGCGTCCAGGTCAGGGTCAGGTTGCGGCTGGTGTAGCTGAGGGTAGCCCCGTGGGTGTAGGCATCCTGGTCGATGTCTACGCCGTTGCGGGCTTCGCCGGGTTGGGCAGCACGAAACGCGCGGGTATAAAACAGCTTGCCACTCCAGCGGTTGTCGTCGGTTTGTAGTTTGTATTCCAGCCCCGCCAGCCGGGTGTAGCGCATACTGTCGGGCAGGGCACCAATGCCTTGCCGGTTTACCAGAATGGCCGAGATGTTGGACCGCCCAAAAATCTGCCGCTGCAATACGGCCATGGTGTAGTTCTGCCCCGTAATGCCCTTGTCGGGCTGGCTGGCCGTTTGGGTGTTCAGCAGCCCCACGCGCCAGTCTTTACCAATTTTGCCACTCAGCCTCGCCCCGTAGAGCAACGGGTTTTGCACAATTACGCTGGTGGTAGTATCGTAGCTGATGCCAATTCGGCGACTGAAAAACGGGCGGTTCTGCTCGAAGCCAAAGCTGGCAAAGAGGTCCTGATTTTCAATGAAAAACTGCCGCCGTTCGGGGTAAAAAATCTCGAATCGGCTGAGGTTGGTCACCTGCTGATCGGCCTCGACGTTCGAGAAATCGGGATTTACGGTCAGATCGAGGTTCAATGAGGGCGTGACACCAATCTTGGCATCGAAGCCAATGCCTTGCTTGAATGTCCGTTTGCCCCCCAAATCACCCGGATCGCCCAGGTCGTCGGAATAACGAGAGCTGACATACGGAATAAGCGAGACATTAGGGCCGGGGTCGGGCAGGGGGCGGCTGAACCGGACGGTGTCGGCAAAGGCCAGCGCCGACGGTCGGTAGGCAATGGGCACCCGCCGCCAGTTACTGCGCTGGTTATTTTTCAGGTCATGCCGGGCGAAGTTCATCAAAAACCACGCGGCCCCTTTCCGGTACCGAAAGCTCTTAAATGGAATGGCCATTTCGGCCTGCCAGCGGTCAGGCAGCACTTTCACCGCCGACCGCCATTTGTTGTCCCACTCCGAGGCCACCCGTTCGCCGTTGAACATCTGCCCCTCGCGCTCCACACCATAGGGCGTCACATTGAAGGTGAAGCCGTTGATGCGGTCGCCGAACGGGTCAAGGTAAACCGTGAAGTTATCGTTCTGGTCCCACTCGAAGTCCCGTTTCAATGACGAAGCGATGAACCGTTTCTCCGGGTTTTTGTCAAAACAAACCACCGACACGTACAGGTGCGTGGCATCGAAGGTCATACGTACCTGCGTGTCGTTATAGGCCGGTGCAGTGTCGTTGGGAAAGTTTTGAATAAAGCCGGTGGCCACGGCCGCCCGTTGCCAGATGCCCTCCGTCAGCAGCCCGTCGAGGTGAACGGCTGAATCAGTTGGGGCCACATGCAGGGTTTGGGCGTTGAGCAGGTGAGGCAGGAAGAGCAGGATAAATAGTAGTCGTTGATGCATATGGGTACAAAGGTACCTAACAGACCAGCTGTCCTGGCAGGCGGCTATGTCCATTTTATTCATTCATTATGAGCGGTGTATTCAAGTGACGGAATGTATTATTATCGTCAAAAATTCACAAGAATAGTAACTTAAGAAGCGATCCAATCTGGTCATGTTGTCTCGGATAGTTTCGTGCATTCCATTTTTTTCTAACCCATATCACTCCGTATTGATCCATGTTTACCCACGCCCCAAAGCGCTCCATTGGCTGGAGAAGCACGCTACCTGCCTGCCTCTGGCTGGTACTCCTCACAACTACTGTCGGCCACGCCCGACCCACGAACCCCACACGCACGTCGACACCGGATCACTACGCTGACGATCTGGCTATTACGGGTATAGGGTTCACCCCCCTTTCGGCCACCAGCGTCCGGCTCAGCTGGGGTAACCCGCTGGTCGCCTTCGATGATATTTTGGTGGTTGGCAAACTGGGGGCTTCCCTAACCGGCAAGCCTACCAGCGCAACCTATACGGCAGCTGCCAGTTTTACCAGCACAAGCAGCGGTACCGTCGACGGTGGTAAGGTGCTTTATCAGGGAAGAAACGAGAGTGTGGTCATCACAGACCTGACTGCCGGACAGCTGTACTATTTGCGGGTGTTCACCCGGAAAGGGACGGTCTGGAACGAGGGCGTAGAGTTGCCAGTTAGGGTTGCCAATCGGGCGCCGGTCATTTTGTTTACGGCCACGTCGCTCAGCGGCACATCTCCCCTTAGCGTTTCGTTCAACACCAGCAAAACGTATGACCCCGACGGCGACGCACTTATTTACTACGAATGGCGGGATGCCAACACGTTCAAAACACTCTCCAACGAGGCTAATCCCGTGCTGACGTTCTATCCCCAACAAACTCGGGGCGGCAACCTGATAACCTCCTACGAAGTGGAGTTGCTTGTTCGGGATGCCGGGGGCGGGGTCAGCTTCTCGGGCCGTATTCGCATTCAACTCACAAATGTTGGCCCCGATGTTACGATTGAATCGCCAAGCAAAATCAGTTCCTATCGGCTTATGGAAGCACAGGTCTATCCCTTGTCGGCAAAGGTGTTTACGGTAGGCAATCCAATTACTACCTGGCAGGCCACTCTGCACTACAACAACCGGGAGTTTCCGCAGCCGCCCATCACCGTCAATGGGTCTTTGAATGGCAGCGTTAGATCCCAAACGACCTTTGAACCGGTAGGCTGCAACGGCGAAAACTATTATTACCTGATCACCCTTAAAGTGACCGATGGACAAGGCCTGACATTTACAGACACGTCAAGAGCTTACCCTATCTCCGATTGCAGTATTGTCAACGTAAACATCAGTGGGCTAACCGCCACCACACTTGCCAACGGTAGCGTAAAGCTGAATTGGAATAAAGGCATAGTTGTTCGCAACAATTCGCACGATGTGCTGGTGGTGGGCAGAGCAGGCGGCAGCTTCACCGACCGCCCGGCCAGCGCCAGTTACATAACAAGCACTAGTTTCACGGGCAACGGGGCCGCTTACGACGGTGGTAAGGCCCTGTATCAGGGGCTGGACTCGTCGCTGGTGGTTACCAACCTCACGCCGGGGCAACGGTATTTCTTCCGGGTCTACACGCGCGTTCCCAACGCAATCACCGACAAAGCCTGGTCAGGGGGTATCGAAACGAGCATTACCATCCCGGCGGCCACTACCACCTCGCCAACAGCCGTAACGGCGGTGGAACCGGGCAAGTGCTACCGGCTGGTGTCGCGGCTAAGCGGTAAGGTACTGGGGGTAGAAGGCAACGCCACAAACGACGGGGCATCTATACGGCAGCGTACCGACGGCAATCTGTTAAGTCAGGGCTGGCGCTTTACGCCCGACGGTGCCTACTACAACATCTCGGCCCTGCACACCCTCAAAGGCATTCAGGTTGTTAACGCCTCTACAGCGGAAAATGCCCTGCTCGAACAGTGGACTTACTGGGGAGGTAACCATCAGCAGTGGACCGTTCGGCGCACTAACGAGGGTTATTTTACCTTTATCAATCGCAACTCAAACAAGGCCATGACGGTGCTGAACGCCAACACTGCCGACGGGGCCGAGGTTGGTCAGCAAATACCGGGGGCTGGTCAACAGCAACAGTGGCGCATTGAAGAACGCACCTGCAATGCCACCGCCCCCACCAACCGTGCCCCCGTGGCCGTGGCCACAGCCACCTCGCTCAGTGGCACCTCGCCCCTAAGCGTTACCTTCACCGGTAGTAAATCGTACGACCCGGATGGCGACCCCATCACCTACGAATGGGACTTTGGCGATGAGACTTCCTACGTGACCGAGGCCAACCCCGTAAAAGTGTTTGTGGCCAAGCCCGCCAAACTGGGTATCGGACTAATCCTCAACTACACGGTTCGGCTGACGGTCATCGACAACAAGGGTCTTCGAAGCCCTGTGCAAACGTTTTACGTTGCCTTGCAAAATCCGGCTCCGGTCGCATCTATCGACCCCGCCAAGTGCTACCGCATTCAGTCGCGGAGTAGCGGACTGGTGCTGACCGTACCCGCCGGGGCAAGTGCCGACGGTGTTGGTCTACAGCAACGTGCCAATGCCGATCAGGCCTGGCAGAAGTGGCGGTTCACCCCCGACGGGACGTATTACCGGATGTCGGTGCTGCATACGCTCAAAGGCATTCAGGTTGTTAATGCCTCTACAGCGGAAAACGCCCTGCTCGAACAGTGGACCTACTGGGGTGGTGGCCATCAGCAGTGGACAGCGCAACGCAACAACGAAGGCTACTACACGTTTAGCAACCGCAATGCCAATAAGGTTATTTCGGTACTGAACGCCAGCACCGCCGAAGGAGCTGCCATTGTCCAGCAAACGCTGGGTACAGGCAACCAGCAGCAGTGGAGCCTTGTAGAAACCACCTGCCCGGCGGGAGGGCGCATGGCCACGGAAGCACGCATGGCCGCAGCCGAGCCAAGCCGGTCGTTTTCGCTCTATCCCACGCCCGCCAGCAACCAGGTGCTGATTGACCTGAGTGCCAGCGAGGGCCTACCCGTACAACTGACGTTGCACAACATGCTCGGGCGCACTCTTCGGCAAACAGAGATAGAGGCTGCTCCGGCTACGCCCTACAGCTATAGTACTGACCAACTACCTGAAGGGCTTTATCTGATGCAGATTACGCCAGCCAGACAGGTACCCACCACGCTGCGGCTGCTGATTCAGCGATAGAACAACCAGAGACTACTATAGCAAACGCCTGATTGGCTGAAGCCTGCGCTACAGTCAATCAGGCGTTTGCTATAGTAGCCCATCGGCTTTCCCGCCTCCTTTCCTCCTTTTTTCGTACTTTTGCCCCTTAAATCATAGGCACAACCCCCGTTCTTTCAACGTGAAGCACATTCGAAATTTCTGCATCATCGCCCACATCGACCACGGCAAGAGTACCCTTGCCGACCGGCTGCTGGAATTCACCCAAACCGTCGGTGCCCGTGATATGCAAGCCCAGTTGCTCGACGATATGGACCTGGAGCGCGAACGAGGCATCACCATCAAGAGCCACGCCATCCAGATGGACTACGTCCACAAAGGCGAGACATATACCCTGAACCTGATCGACACGCCCGGCCACGTCGATTTTAGCTACGAAGTATCGCGGTCTATTGCCGCCTGCGAAGGTGCTCTGTTGCTGGTCGATGCCTCGCAAGGCACTGAGGCTCAGACCATTTCAAACCTGTACCTGGCACTGAATAACGACCTCGTCATTATTCCCGTCCTCAACAAGATCGACCTGCCGGGTGCCATGCCCGAAGAGATCAAAGACGAGATGGTCGACTTGCTCGGCTGCGACCGCGACGACATCATTCCGGCGTCGGGCAAGGAAGGCATCGGCGTACCCGAAATTCTGGCGGCCATTGTTGAGCGTATTCCGCCACCCACCGGCGACCCCAACGCTCCCCTGCAGGCGCTTATTTTTGACTCGCACTTCAACTCCTACCGGGGTATCGAAGTTATTTTCCGCATCAAAAACGGGTCGATTCGGAAGGGGGAGAAAGTGAAGTTCATGAACACCGGCAAAGAATACAATGCCGATGAAATTGGCATACTTGGCCTGGAGCAGGAGCCCCGCGACCGGATGGAATGCGGCGACGTGGGCTACCTCATTTCAGGTATCAAGGTGGCCAAGGAAGTGAAGGTGGGCGATACCATTACCAGTTTCGATAAGCCCGCTGCCGCCGCCATTCAGGGCTTTGCCGACGTGAAACCAATGGTGTTTGCGGGCATCTACCCCGTGGAAACAAGCGAGTTTGAAGAACTGCGCGAAGCCATGGAAAAGCTACAGCTTAACGACGCCGCCCTGGTCTGGGAACCCGAAACGTCGGCGGCACTGGGCTTCGGTTTCCGGTGTGGCTTTCTGGGCATGCTGCATATGGAAATTGTGCAGGAGCGGCTGGAACGCGAGTTCGACATGACCGTGATCACCACCGTGCCTTCGGTTCGGTTTGAGGTGATGACCACCAAAGGCGACCTGTTACAGGTGTCGGCCCCCGCCGAGATGCCCGAACCCAACCTGATCGACTACATCGAAGAGCCGTTTATCCGGGCGCAGATCATCACCAAAGCCGATTACGTGGGTGGCATTATGGGCCTGTGCATGGACAAGCGGAGCATCCTGAAAAATCAGGTTTACCTCACCGCCGACCGCGTGGAGCTTCAGTTCGAAATGCCCCTTGCCGAGGTTGTTTTCGACTTTTTCGACAAGCTCAAGACCATCTCCCGCGGCTATGCCTCGCTCGATTATGAGTTTATGGACAACCGCGAGTCAGACATGGTGAAGCTCGACGTGATGCTCAACGGCGACAAGGTTGATGCACTGTCGGCCATTGTGCACCGGAGCAAGTCGTATGAGTGGGGCAAGAAATTGTGCGAAAAGCTCCGCGAACTGATCCCCCGGCAGCAGTTCGAGATTGCCATTCAGGCGGCTATTGGGCAGAAAATTATTGCCCGCGAAACGCTGAGTGCCCTCCGCAAAGACGTACTAGCCAAATGCTACGGCGGCGATATTTCGCGGAAACGCAAGCTGTTGGAAAAACAGAAAAAAGGCAAGAAACGCATGCGGCAAGTTGGCAACGTCGAAATCCCGCAGGAGGCGTTTATGGCCGTGCTGAAGATTAACTAATGGGCCAGTTATAGCGATATTAGAAGCCTCGTTGAGCAGTTGCTCAACGAGGCTTTTTATTAGAACATGGCTGCTCCTCCCCCATACCATTTTCGCCTGTCAATATTGCCCCTGTTGGGCATCGGCCTGTTTCTGGGACTTTACGGCTGGGCAACGATACTTTATCCGGGCGGGTCCAACGCCGACCGGACCGCCGTTGGCTTCAACTGGCTTACCAACTACTGGTGCGACCTAACGGGCGAGATCGCTAAAAACGGCCAGCCTAACCCCGCTGCGCCCATTGCTACGGCAGCTATGCTGGTCTTGTGTGTGAGCTTGTCCATTTTTTGGCTTACGTTACCGCGCCTGTTTTCGCAACCTCGACGGCTTCGCGCCTTGATGCAGTATCCCGGCGTGACGGCTATGCTGGTGGCCCCGTTCGTAGCGTCGGCTTACCACGACACGGCCATCAACCTCACGGGCGTGTTGGCCCTGCCCCCGCTGCTGCTCACCTTGCTTGGTCTCTACCAGGGGCGGTATGTTCGGTTGCTAGCCATAGGCGGTGTGTGCCTGCTGCTTGTCGCGCTGAACAATGCCATCTACCATTTAGCCTGGCACCTCAACTGGTTGCCGGTCATTCAGAAAATTACGTTTCTGGTCGTGCTAAGTTGGGTGGGTGCCATAAGCTGGCGTGTATACAAAATTGCTGACCAGGATGCTGCTCGTTAGACGGAATGAAAACATGCACACCGCTCCGTCTGCCTTTGCCCTGATTCGTATGTGCGGAACAGAGGCAGACCGACCGTTTTTTGTATCTTCGCCCGCCAATTCAACAGCGGATACGCCGCTCGCGGGCCTCTCTCTTTCGTACCGCCAATCACTGCATGGAGCGTTTTACCGGATTACTGGGCATTGCCCTCATTTTAGGCATTGCCTTTGCTATGTCGAACAATCGCCGAGCCATCAACTACCGCACCGTGGGTGTGGGGCTGGCCCTGCAATTCGGCCTGGCCGTGTTTGTGTTGAAAACAGACATCGGGCAGCGCGTTTTCAATTACCTCGGTTTTCTGGTCAACAAAACGCTGGTCAACGCCGACCGCGGGGCCGAATTTGTGTTTGGGCCACTCGTGAAAACTGGGCTGATGTCGCGGGCATTTGGCAACGGCAACGACTTTGTCTTTTTCTTCAAGGTTATTCCTACTATCATTTTCGTGGCGGTGCTGGTCAATATCTTTTACTACCTCGGCATCATGCAGCGCATTGTAGCGCTCATGGCGCGGGTAATGAAGTGGCTCATGGGCGTGAGCGGTGCCGAAGCACTCTCTAACGTGGCCAGTACGTTTGTGGGTCAGGTAGAGGCGCAGATCATGATCAAGCCTTACCTCCCCACCATGACCAACTCCGAACTACTGGCTTCTATGGCGGGTAGTTTTGCCTGCATTGCGGGCGGTGTATTGGCGGTATACATCTCGCTGGGCGTACCGGCCCCCTACCTGCTGGCCGCTAGTATCATGGCTGCACCGGGAGCGCTGGTGATCTCGAAAATTGTTTTTCCCGAAACAGAAGTATCTACCACCCAAGGCGTTGTGAAATTAGAGATCAAAAAATCACACGCCAACCTGGTCGACGCCATTGCCAGCGGAGCCTCTGAAGGCCTGAAGGTAGGCCTGAATGTGATTGCCATGCTCATTGGCTTCATCGCCCTTATTGCCCTGATCGACATGCTATTGGGCAAAGCAGGCAGTGTAGCCGGATTTCCGCAACTGAGCCTCAATTTTCTGCTCGGTAAGCTATTTTCGGTATTCGCGTTTGCCATGGGTGTACCGGGCAAAGATGTGGAAGCCGCCGGTGCCTTGATGGGTACCAAAATGGTGGTCAACGAATTTGTAGCCTACATCGAACTGGTCAAAATTAAACCTACCCTCGACCCTAAAACCATTGCCATCACCAGCTTTGCGCTTTGCGGATTTGCTAACTTCTCGTCCATTGCCATTCAGATCGGCGGCATCGGCGAACTAGCCCCCGGACGGCGCACCGACCTGGCCAAGCTCGGTTTCAAGGCCCTCATCTGCGGCACCCTGGCCAGCTACATGTCGGCCACGCTGGCGGGACTATTACTGTAATTCAATGTTCAAGGTCTAACGTCTAAAGTTGCTTCGCACGTTAACGTAACTAGGCGTGGCAACTTTGGACCTTAGATAGTAGACTTTCTAACTCTCTTTCATGCGTATCGGACTATTCTTTGGTGGACCATCGCGGGAGCGCGACGTATCATTTGCGGGGGGGCGCACGGCCCTGGCTAACCTCAATAAAGCCCTTTTCGAGCCGGTGCTGGTGTTTGTCAGCGGCTGGGGGCGGTTCTATATCGTGCAGCCCGATTTCTTGCAACACGCCGGTATCCGCGATTCGCTGCCTAAGCTCGACGGGTTTTCGGTCTATGATGAATCGCTGGAAGACGGCGACGAGGCCATCCCCGGCGAACGCATTGAGCCTGAGTGGTTTGAAGAGTATTTCGATATGGCGTTTCTAGCCATGCACGGCCCCGACTGCGAAGACGGCGCTATTCAGGGGCTGCTGGAATGGCACAAAATGCCCTACACCGGGCCGGGTATTCTGGGGTCGGGGTTGGGGATCAACAAGATCCTGCAAAACCACCTCATCGCTCTCGTAAACGGACAGGAGAAAAAGACCGCTACCATCAGCCGCGACGCCTGGCAAGGGGCCGATCAGGCGGCGTTTTTTGCTTCACTGGTGAGCCATCTGGGCTTACCCATCGTGATTAAGGCGCCACACCAGGGGTCATCTATTGGGGTGGCCATTGTGCGCGAGAATGACTTTGCCCTCTTCCAGCGGTCGGTGAATCAGTGTTTTTTCACCACCCAGATTGGCCTGTCCGACTGGGAGAAACTGGATGAGCAAGCCAAGCGTGACTATGCGCAGCGCACCGCCACGCTCAGCGCCACCATTGGCTACCCGCTCGTGATCGAGAACACGGGTGAATACGTCACCGGACCCGCCGAGCTAATCAGCACCCTGGATGGCTTTGCCGACGATGCCAAAACGACCACGCTCACGCTGGCCTCCATCAACGCGGAAGACGAACTGCTCTTTGAAGAATTCATCAGCGGACAGGAGTTTTCGTGCGGCGTGATACAGGACGACGATGGTTTGGCTGTGGCCCTACCCCCTACCGAAATCTTCAACGCCGAGGCGTTTGATTACGAAACCAAATACCTTACCAGTGTAGCTAAGAAGCGGATTCCAGTAGGCACCACCCTGGAAAATAACCGCGCTATTCAACTGGCCGTGGAGCAGGTATTTACGAAGCTGGGTATTAATGTCTACTCTCGCATCGACGGATTTCTGACGCACGAAGGGCAGGCGGGGGAGCCTCAGCGGGTACTGCTCCACGACCCGAATACCATTCCTGGCATGTCGCCTACTTCGTTGATTTTCAAGCAGATGGTCGAGATTGGCATGAACCTGAGCGATTCGCTGACGTACCTCATCCGGCAATCGCTGCGCGAACGAATCCGCACGGGAAAAGACACGTTCCGGCTGAAACAGATGCTAGCCGACCTCGACGAACGCCTGGCCGCCCGCCTGACCACGCCCCTGCCCGAACAGCGTATCCATTTCGGCCCCACCGACGACGACTGGACCCGCGCCAAAGCCGAGTACAACGCCGCCGCCGCCCAGGGCGACACCCTACCACAGTTGGTGTATCTTAAATCGAAAATGGAGACGCACGAGGTGCCGGTGCATTTTCTGTTCAAAGACACCCTAGCCGAACTAGAAGAGGCTCTGGCTACCCCGCGCCACCCCCTCCTGCTGGAAACCACCCAACGCGCACGACACGTTACGCAGCGCTATGTAAAATGAAGCGCTCTTAGCTGCCTTAGGAGAAATTGGCCGAGGGCTTGACCGCTGCCGTGAAATTTGTTGGAGAGATGCTGGTCTTATGCTAATTTTCTTTTCAACAAACCATTTTTTGAATGGAAGCGCTCGTTAAAAAGCTTAATTACGTCAGCCAGCCCACTGTAGTCCTGTTGAACGTACCGGCAGAGCTAGGCGTATTATCCGAAACGTTTTCCCGTCAATCAACTGTTTATCAGCAAGTTGAGCATGCAGACAGGGCCGATTTTTTACTAGCCTTTGTGCAGCAACTAGGCGCCGTGAAGCAAGTGGCCGATTGGGTAGCTGCGCATACGGTAGGCGACGTTACGATATGGCTGGCGTATCCTAAGCAGACGTCGAAAACATACCGCTGTGATTTCAACCGCGACACGGGTTGGGCGGCGCTGGGTGCCATTGGGTTTGAGCCAGTGCGGCAGGTAGCTGTCAATGACGACTGGTCAGCACTGCGGTTTCGGCGGGTAGCCTATATCAAAACGATGTCCAGAAGCCACGAAGGAGCTATTTCGGCAGAAGGCAAACTCAAAACAAGCCCCACATCAGTCAGCTAAAAAGTAGTACAGATCATTCCTGCTGAATGCCCTGCCAGCAGCTACTTTCCAGCAGTTGTCCCTGGCCTGTTCGTAAACTCCATAACACGAAACACTTCCTGCCGAACTATGTCGAAGGTTTGTCGGGATTGAGTATGCGCTTTCGCTGATTCACCTGTGAAAACCAGTTGGTTAGCTATTGCTGCTGGATTGGTGCCGATCTGAGCCACCAGCAAACTATACCCTTTTTCACTGCCGTTGGGCAGGATAAGTTTTGAGAACGCCCAGCCACTTAGGGAGCCATCTTTTAACCTGTTGGTTGCCCCAGCTTTCATAGCATCCATTATATCGAGCCAGGGAGCTTTCGGGTCATAAGGTTTCATGTAATTGAACACCACCACAGGTGCTTTCTCCGGTGTGAAATCAGGGCTGAACGCGTAAGCACCAGCGGTTTCCCATACTTCCATTTTCACCACGGGGGCCGTAGCGCGATCTCTGGCGTTAAGACTAGCCATGCGCGTTTGCACACTGTCGCCGTAGAGTTTGGCCATGGCCGCTGGTGAGCCGCCTTTGATATTCATGCTGGGCGACACGATGACGGTAACATAGTCATACTCAGCCGGGTTAGGATTGGAGGTCATCTGTTTGGCCATCATATACCAGCCAATCATGTTGCCCTCATCCACCGCCGCCTGATTCACCGCCCGCCATTCACGCTCCACGGGCAGGGCATCCTGCACCGTCAGACCCGGCGACAGCTTATGGTAGATGAGATAGGTATATGTTCTGTTTTGGGCGAGAAGACCCAGCGAGATCAGGCAAAGTGACAGTGTAAGGAAAAAACGGAGCATAAGGAAGGTGGGGGTAAGGGTTTGAAGCGGTCCGCCGCTGCGGTCCAATGTTCAAAGAATTGGGTAGGGCAGGGTTACTTGACTGTTGGGTTCCAATTCAGTAGTTGGCCGCAAAGGCCTAGCAATGGCCATCGTTATCAATCATCAACATCATTACCCACCGGATTGCGGGCAACGTACCCAAGCCGTAACTTGCCCCCAAGATTTACACGCCAACTTTTCCGGCTCCTTTTCTATGACAACGCAACAACTCGACGCCACGACCCAACAAAACGTGGATACCTGGCTTTCTGGTCCATACGATGCCGATGCTAAAGCCACCGTTCAACACCTGCTCGACAGTGGCAACACCACCGAACTGACCGACTCGTTCTACCGCAGCCTGGAGTTTGGCACGGGTGGCTTGCGCGGGGTTATTGGCGTGGGGTCGAACCGGATGAACCGCTACACCGTGGGGGCCGCCACGCAGGGCTTTGCCAACTACCTTAACAAGTCGTTTGCGGGGCAGGATATCAGCGTGGCCATTGCCCACGACAGTCGCCGGATGAGTCCCGAATTTGCTCGGATTGCCGCCGATATTTTTTCGGCCAACAACATCAAAGTCTACCTCTTCTCTGACCTCCGCCCCACGCCCGAACTCTCCTTTGCCATTCGGCAACTGGGCTGTCAGGGTGGTGTAGTCGTAACAGCCTCACACAACCCGCCCGAATACAACGGCTACAAAGTGTACTGGAACGACGGCTCGCAGGTGGTGGCTCCGCACGACAAAAACATCGTGGATGAAGTGAGTGCCATTTCGAGCGTCAGCGACATTAAGTTCGACGGCGTGGAATCGAAGATCAAATTGATTGACGAGGAAATCGACGCGCCGTATATCGAGCGGGTGAAATCGAACGCGGTAAACCCCGCCGCCATTGCCCGGCAGGCCAATCTGAACATCGTCTACACGCCTATTCACGGCACAGGCATCACGCTGGTGCCCCGCGCCCTGGAAGCGATTGGCTTCACCAACGTGAGCGTGGTGGAAGCACAGGCCAAACCCGATGGCAATTTTCCGACGGTGAAATCGCCGAACCCGGAAGAGAAAGCAGCCATGCAAATGGCGCTAGATCAGGCCCAATACCAGGACGCCGACCTAATCATTGCCACCGACCCCGACGCCGACCGGGTGGGTGCGGGTGCCAGGAATCACCACGGCGAGTTTGAGTTGCTGAACGGCAACCAGATGGCCAGCCTCATCATTTTCTATCTGCTGCGGGCCTGGAAAGACGCGGGCAAACTCACCGGCAAGGAGTTCGTGGCCAAGACCATCGTCACCACCGACCTCATCGATAAGCTGTGCGAACAGTATGGCGTAACCTGCTATAACACGCTGACAGGCTTCAAATACATTGCTCAGGTGATCCGCGAACTGGAAGGCAAGGAGCAGTTCATCGGCGGCGGCGAAGAGAGCTATGGCTACCTGATCGGCGATTTTGTGCGCGACAAAGATGCCATTGCGTCCTGCGCCATGATTGCCGAACTGACCGCCGATGCTAAAGATAAAGGCCTGAGCCTCTTCGACTTGCTGATGGAAATGTACCAGCAAACGGGCTTCTACTATGAGGCGCTGGTGTCGCTGACCAAGAAAGGCAAAGCCGGTGCTGAAGAAATTCAGCAGATGATGGCCACCTTCCGCGCCAACCCGCCTAAGACCATCGCCGGGTCAGATGTGGTGCGGGTTGATGATTATGACGCCCTGACTACGCTGGACATGGCATCGGGCAAAACGACAGCGATAGAGTCGGGCAAGCTCGGCATCGAGGCGTCGAACGTGCTGCAGATCTTCACCGCCGACGGCACGAAGGTATCCGCCCGCCCGTCCGGCACCGAACCCAAGATCAAATTCTACGTCAGCGTTAACGAACCCCTCCCCAGCGCCGAAGCTTTCGACGACACCTACGCCGCCCTGAAAGCCAAAGTGCAGAAGGTGGTGGATGAGTTGGGGTTGAAGTAGGGGGCAGGGTTAATGTACAATGAATAATGTACAATGAACAATGGCTTCGCGCTCTAGCTGTCTGAGCGCGAAGCCATTGTTCATTGTACATTATTCATTGTACATTAACCCTGCCTACCGCATGGCCTGAGCATCACGAATCAGGAGGACGCTGCCCTTGAGCACCTGCACCGGACCGCCCCGCACCAGCCCCCCATACACCACCCGCGCCTCGTAGAAGTACACGCCCCCGGGCAGTACGCCCCCGCTGCTGCTCCGACCGTCCCAGCTTAGCACCGGCCCCGCCGACTCGTAGACCTTGGCCCCCCAGCGGTTGTAGACCACAAACCCCACCCGCTCCACAAAGCTGGGGCAGGCCAGGGCCACAAACACGTCGTTCTTGCCGTCGCCGTTGGGCGTGAAGGTGTTGGGCAGGGCGTAGTTGGGGCAGATGTCCTTGCAGACACTGTTGCTGGCCAGGCTCTCGATGCCCCGCAGGCTGACGGCCGTCACGTAGTAGCAGCCCGCCACGCTGGTCAGGTTCTGATGCAGGAAGGTGAGCGTAGGGGCAGCCACGGTGGCCACCAGCCGCAGGCTATCGCCTTGGTAACGAGCGTAGTAGATGTTGTACTTGCTGATGCGGGCGTCGCAGGCCTTGCCCCCCGCGGTGGCGGGGTAGCTCCAGGTGAGCTTGTTGGCGAAACTGGTCTGGTTGCAGAAGGCGGTGGGGGCCAGGGCAGCGCAGTTCAACAGGTCGAGGGTGAGGGCGGGTAGGCAGGGGCGGGTGGTGTCGCCGGGGGCGGCACACTGAATGGGCGAGAAGTTGCGGATAGTACCCGTGCGGGCAAACTGCGAAACATCGATGTAACGTCCCACGGTCTGCACCCGGTAGCAGTAGCTGCTGTCGGCGGAGAGTGTACCGCTGGTGTTACCATCGCTGGCTACCAGGTCAGCCCCGGTATCGACGTAGTTGACCGTGCCCGGCGCTTGCACGTTTACCACCGCAATCTGATTGAAAGGTCCGGCCTGCCCCCGCCGCGAGCGGAAAATGGCGTGAGGCTGCCCCTCATTGCTCCAGGGGGTGTTGGTCTGCCAGTTGAGCGTGATCTGGTTGACCCCACCTAACGCTGCCAGCCGCACGCTCGATGCCGGTTCGCTACCTTCCAGTAGGGTCAACTGCCCGTTGACGGTGGTGTAGAAATCCAGCCGGTAGCGGTAGTCTTTGCTGGACGTGGTCAACGGCTGTGTGGCGCTTCCTCTGTCGACAAAAACGGTGTCGACAACGCCCGGCCCTAACGTGGTATTGATGGCCGCTACGGGCGAAAACGACGTACCGTTGACACCTTCGGCCCGCAGCAGGCGATACTGGTAAGGCCCTCCCCCATCGCCCGCATTCAGGCCAAGTGGCCGCGTCCACCGCACGGTGATTACCCCTCTACGGGCACCCAGCGCCCCATCCGTGCTATCGACGGTGACCTGACTCAGCACGGGGGCGGTCTGGGGCAGGCTCACGCAGGCTTGTAGCGAGACCACGCTTTGCCCGCCCGTGGGCAGGGGATACTGCGCCACAATGCGATAGGAATAGCTCACCCCCCGCCGCAGGGTACTGCTGGCGTCGGTGTAGGTGGTGGTGCCAATAGCTACGGTGTCAACGAGGGTATAGCCCGGCAAGATGCCCGTCTGGCAGGGATTGGGTTCGGGGTTGTTGCAGCCCTCCTTACGGTAGATGAGCATCTTGGGCGTATCCTTCGACCCACTCTGAATGGGGGGCAGACAGGTGTAGGCCGACCAGTTGAGGCGGATGGCGCGGCTACCCCCGGTGGCTGGCGAAACGGCCTGGGCAGTCAGATTTTGCGGTTTTGGCCCAATCAGTTGAATCTGAAAACTTTGGTACGAACTCAGCGGCGTAGGCGGACGATTGTTGGGAATGTCCGTCGCTTTGATGTTGATCAAGTACGGTTCCTGCCGCAGTTGGCCGCAGTTGGTTTGCCAACGAAACGTCGTAGTAGCCGGACTCGGTAGCCCCCGTGAGGCGTCGGGTGTGATGGTAGCAAAAGCCGGTGGCAGCAGCGGTGGTGAATAGGCAATACGATCGGCGGTGAGGTTAAATGGGCCACCGTAGCCTAGGATGACGATGCTGTTCCCGTCGGGATCGGTGGCACGGATGTTCTGGGTGATGAGCGTACCGGCTTCGGCGCACACGTCGGCGATGGGATCGAGCAGCGGGCGGCGGTTGGGGCCGTCTACCACCACCACCTGCACGTCGCGGGTGATCTCGCCAATGAGTACGCCGTTGCGCCACTCTTCAATGATAAACGCATAGTTGTACTGACCGGCCTCGACGGGGGCATCCCAACAGACGTCGCCCGTTTTGGCATTCACCGTAAACGTAGCGCCAGAAACGCCATTCTCCGTTTTTCCGGGGGGTACCACTAGTTGGGGCAATTGGTAGCGCGTAACAGGAAACGACTGGCAGGCATTAGGGTCTTCGTTAAGTTCACTATTCGATTGCTGCGGCGTGGCAATTCGGTAGGCCAAAGAATCGCCATCGGCATCATAGGCGGCGGGGTTGTGGCAGTATTTCTGGCCAATCCGCGCCGAGTCGACGGGCGGATTCAGCAGCACGGGCGTACTGTTCAAGCCCAGAATAGGAATAGCCGATATGGTAGTCGTAACGAAAAAATTAACCTTTTGCGAGTCGCCCCCATTAATATTTCGGGTCATATTATTCCGGTTGCGTATCAAGCCCGAAATGCTGTACGTACCAGGCCCCGAATAGGTATGAATCGTTCGGTATATATTGATCGTCGTAGCCGAATTTATTTTGCGAATAGGTTCTTGTCGGGGCACTTCCAACCGGCTTCCATCGCCGAAACAGAACAGCGCTGTCTTTGCCGCATCGGCTGCCGGACCACCAGTCAGTATGTCATAGTAGGTCGTCAGCGTGATTTCATACGTCAGCGAGGTGTTCGAAATACGCCGGGTTGTAATCTCACCGGCCCGCACGTGACTGGCCTGCACGGCGGTTGGCACACATAAAATAGCCAGCAGCAACAGCCCTGCCCACCAGCCAGTACAGATCGATTTCATAGCGTTAACGTAGTTTACTAATGAACGTTTTAACGCATGAAAGTTATACGCGGTAGTAAGGTAGTTTAAGGTCTAAAGTCCAAGGTCCAAGGTTGCTTCGCGCTCAGCTTATACTAGAGCGCGAAGCAACCTTGGACCTTGGACTTTAGACCTTAAACTACCTTACTACCGCATGGCCTGGGCATCCCGGATCAAGAGGATGCTGCCCTTGAGCACCTGCACGGGACCGCCCCGCACCAGCCCCGCATACACTACCCGCGCCTCGTAGAAGTACACGCCCCCGGGCAGCACCCCCCCGTTGCTGCTCCGACCGTCCCAGCTTAGCACCGGCCCGCTCGACTCGTAGACCTTGGCCCCCCAGCGGTTGTAGACCACAAAGCCCACGCTCTCCACAAAGCTGGGACAGGCCAGGGCCACAAACACGTCGTTCTTGCCGTCGCCGTTGGGCGTAAACGTGTTGGGCAGGGCGTAGTTGGGGCAGATGTCCTTGCAGACGATGTTGCTGGCCAGACTCTCGATGCCCCGCAGGCTCACCGCCGTCACGTAGTAGCAACCGGCTACACTCGTTAGGTTCTGATGCAGGAAGGTGAGGGTGGGGGCGGCCACGGTGGCGATAAGCCGCAGGCTATCACCCTGATAGCGAGCGTAGTAGATGTTGTATTTGGCGATGCGCTGGTCACAGGCCTTGCCCCCGGCGGTGGCGGGGTAGGTCCAGGTGAGCTTGTTGGCAAAGCTGGTCTGGTTGCAGAAGGCGGTGGGGGCCAGACTGGCGCAGTTCAAGAGGTCCAGGGTGAGGGCGGGGGGGCAGGGGCGGGTGGTGTCGCCGGGGGCGGCGCACTGGATGGGCGAGAAGTTGCGGATGCTGCCGGTTCTGGCTCGCAGGCTCAGATCGGCATATTGGCCCACGGTCTGCACCCGGTAGCAGTAGCTGCTGTCGGCAGAGAGGGTACCAGCGGTCACCCCGTCGAAGGCCAGCAGGTCGGCCCCCGTGTCTACGTAGTTCAGGGTGCCGGGCGCTACGTCAGCGATGGCGTTGAAGGATCCGGCCTGCCCCCGCCGCGAGCGGAAGATTCGGGTGGGGCTGTCGTTACTCCAGGGCGTGTTGGTCTGCCAGTTGAGCGTGATCTGGTTGAGGCCTCCCAGCGCCGCCAGCCGTACGCTCGAGGCTGGTTCGGCGGCATCCAGCGGCGTGAGCTGTCCGTTGACGGTGGTGTAGAAATCCAGCCGGTAGCGGTAGTCGGTGGTGGCCGTGGCTACGCCCCGGTCCACAAAGACGGTGTCTACTACGCCCGGTGCCAGGGTGGTGTTGATGGCCGTAACCTGGGTGAAGGCCGTGCCCGCCAGGCCCGGTGCCCGTAGCAGGCGGTACTGGTAGGGACCACCACCGTCGCCGGCGTTGAGACCAAGCGGCCGCGTCCAGCGCACGGTGATTACTCCCCGGCCCGGCCCGGTAGCACCACCGGTGCTATCGACGGTGACCTGGCTCAGCACGGGGGCGGTCTGGGGCAGGCTCACGCAGGCTTGCAACGAGACCACGCTCTGCCCGCCCGTGGGTAAGGGGTACTGCGCCACAATGCGATAGGAATAGCTCACCCCCCGCCGCAAGCTGCTGCTGGTGTCGGTGTAGGTGGTCGTGTTGATGGGCAGGATAGTAATGCGGGTATAGCCCGGCAGGATGCCCGTGAAGCAGGGCGGTGGTTCGGCGTTGTTACAGCCCTCTTTCCGGTAAACCAGCATCTTTGGCGTGTCATTCGAGCCTGAGACTGGGGGAGGCAAGCAGTTATAAGCCGACCAGTTAAGGCGGATGGCGCGGCTGCCCCCGGTGGCTGGAGAAACAGCCTGGGCGGTCAGATTTTGCGGTTTTGGCCCAATCAGTTGAATCTGAAAACTCTGGTATGAGTTTAGCGCCACGGCTCGGTTGGCTGGCAGGTCGGTGGCTTTGATCGTAATCAGATAGGCCTCATCCCGCAACTGTGGGCAACTGGTTTGCCAGCTAAACGTACTGTTGGCCGGGCTGGCCTGAGCAATAAGTCCGCCCGGTGTGATGGTAGCGAAAGCAGGCGGTAGCAGCGGGGGCGAATAAGCAACACGGTCGGCGGTGAGGTTGAACGGACCACCGTAGCCCTCTGTCAGCACTCTGTTGCCATCGGGGTCTGTCACGCGGACATTCTGGGTGATGAGCGTACCGGCTTCGGCGCAGATATCGGCAATGGGGTCAATGAGGGGGCGTTTGTTGGGTCCGTCAATCACGATCACCTGCACGTCGCGGGTAATTTCGCCAATGAGCACACCGTCCCGCCATTCCTGGATCACAAAGGCATAGTTATACTGACCCGCTTCGGCGGGCGAATCCCAGCATACGTCGCCCGTGCGGGGGTTTACCGTAAACGTAGCCCCGGAGCCACCTGCTTCAGTCTTACCCGGCGGAATAACCAAGTTGGGCAGCTGATAGCGCGTGACAGGAAACGACTGGCAGGCCGTGGCTTCGTTATCATTGCCGTTGGACTGCTGAGGCGTGGCTATTCGATAGGACAGCGAGTCGCCATCAATGTCATAGGCGGCGGGGTTATGGCAGTATTTCTGGCCAATCCGGGCCGAATCGACAGGCGGATTTAGCAGCACGGGCGTACTGTTTAATCCTAAAGTGGGAATGACCGAAATGATAGTCGTGACAAAAAAGTTGATCTCCAGCGACTGCCCGCCGTTGATATTCCGGGTCTGGTCATTGCGGTTGATAATCCTCGCCGAAATGTTATAGGTACCTTGTCCACCATAAGTATACGTTGTCTTATAAGTGTTGATGGACGTACCCCGGCCCAATTGCCTGATAGATACCCTGTCTACTTGCCGCTGTACCCCGTCACCCAGGCAAAAAAGCACCTGGTTGGCATCACGTGCGGCATCACGGCCTTTTATTTCGTCATAGTAGGCTGTGAGCGTAATTTCGTAGGTGAGCGAGGTATTGGAAATCCGTTTTGTGGTGATCTCGCCCGCCCGCACGTGGGTAGCCTGCACCGCCGTGGGTACCAGTGATCCAATGCCCAGCAGTAAAGCCAGTAGCCAGCCGGTATAACTCGATCTCATAATATGGGGGAGTGTTTATAGTATCAACGTTTTTGGCCGTTACAACGGTATGTTGCCGTGTTTCTTCCGGGGGAGCGTGGCCACTTTATTTTCCAGCATCTGAAACGCCCGCATCAGTTTCTGGCGGGTCTCTTCGGGGTAGATTACCTCGTCGATGTAGCCCCGGTGGGCGGCGCGGTAGGGGTTGGCAAACTTCTGGGTGTATTCCTGCACTTTCTCCTGCAACTTGGCCTGCGGGTCTTCGGCCTCGGCAATCTCGCGTTTGAAAATAATCTCGGCGGCACCGCTGGCACCCATCACCGCAATTTCGGCACCGGGCCAGGCGTAGTTCATGTCGGCCCCAATGTGCTTGGAGTTCATTACGTCGTAGGCCCCGCCATAGGCCTTACGCGTAATGACGGTGACGCGTGGCACGGTGGCTTCACAAAAGGCGTAGAGCAGCTTGGCCCCGTTGGTGATGATGCCGTTCCACTCCTGATCGGTGCCGGGCAAAAAACCGGGTACGTCTTCCAGCACCAGCAGGGGCACGTTGAAACAGTCGCAGAAGCGCACAAACCGGGCCGCCTTGGTGCTGGCCTGAATGTCGAGCACCCCCGCCAATACCGCCGGCTGGTTGCCCACTACGCCGATACTCCGCCCCCCAATGCGGGCAAAACCCACCACGATGTTTTCGGCAAAGTTCTTGTGCACTTCCAGAAACGAATTCACGTCCACGATGGCGTCGATCACCTCGCGCATGTCGTAGGGCTGGTTCGGGTTGTCGGGGATGATGCTGTTGAGTGCGGGCCTGCGTTCGCCTTCCATGCCGTTGGGTTGATCGTAGGGGAGCATGGGCGGCTGGTCTTCGCAGTTCTGCGGAATATAGCTCAGCAGCTGCTTAATGTGCTGAATACAAGCCAGTTCGTTGGCGCACGCAAAGTGCGTCACGCCCGATTTGGTGCTGTGAGTGCTGGCCCCACCCAGTTCTTCGGCAGTCACTTCTTCGTGCGTCACGGTCTTCACCACGTTGGGACCTGTCACAAACATGTAGCTTGTCTGTTCCACCATGAAGATAAAATCCGTAATAGCCGGACTGTACACGGCCCCACCCGCGCACGGACCCATGATGGCCGATAGCTGCGGAATAACGCCTGACGCACGGGTGTTGCGGTAGAAAATATCGGCGTAGCCCGCCAGCGAGAGCACCCCCTCCTGAATGCGCGCTCCACCTGAATCATTCAGGCCAATAACGGGCGCACCATTCTGCATGGCCAGGTCCATGAGCTTGCAGATCTTTTCGGCGTGAGTCTCTGAGAGTGCCCCGCCGAAGACCGTGAAATCCTGCGCAAATACATATACCAGCCGCCCCTCTATAGTGCCATAGCCCGTGACCACGCCGTCGCCGAGGTAGTGCTCTTTGTCCAGCCCGAAATCTTTGGTGCGGTGCATGACAAACTTACCAATCTCCTCAAATGACCCATCGTCGACCAGCAGGGCGATGCGTTCGCGGGCGGTCAGTTTCCCTTTAGCATGTTGGGCATCAATACGTTTTTGGCCACCGCCCAGCAGGGCTTCGGCATTTTTACGGGCAAGGGTATCGGCGATTTTCGTGGCAGGTGATGACTCCATGTAGGCAGTTGACAAGCAGAAGAGGGTTTGGACAAAAATAGAGTAGAACCATAACAATAAATAGGGCAATCTGGCTGCAATAAGGCACTTACCAACGCTATGCACGCCCACCCCTGCGGACAATTACCCGATGCCGAACAGGCAAACTACGCCCGTTGCGGGCAGAACTACGGCCCATCGAAATTAAGTATCGGGCAACTGTTAATCAGGTGGTTATGCGCTAAAAGGAGTATTACCAGCTCGCTTACTTTGCTAACTCAATCCCCGACTTACCGTCGAGGGCAATCCACACCAAACCATCAATTGTATGTCCACATCGTATCAGTTCAGAGGTAGTCTGCACGGCTACCTCTGTAACCATTGCCAGGAAAATGGGTCGGGACTGCTAGTCCGCCTTTACAAAACATCGTCAGACCAGCGGGTAACCGAGCTGGCTGTAGCTAACGCCAAAGACACCTTCCACGAGCTGTCGGTGGCCGATGTCGAGGCAAAAGGCAAACTGCTGCTGGCCGAAGCCCGAACCGACGAAGGGGGCAATTTCAGTATTGACCTTTCCGAGAAAAACGGGTACCGGGGCGAAGCCTTCGACATTGATTTCCTGGTCGATGACGTGCCCTATCATTTCCCGCCAAAACACCGCGAGGGACTTCGGTTTCAGTTTAGCGTTACCACACTGCAACCTCAGTGGCGGCAGGCCCAGGACAACCAGTTAACCTACGCCTGGGAGTTTGCCATTCCTGCCAAATGGTGGTGCCCCATCCGCGCCCGTTTCGGGGCCTACGTGATCTGCGGGCAGGTGACCGACTGCGAGACCAGAACACCCCTGGCTGGCCTGAAAGTGTCGGCTTTCGACGTGGATCTACTCCAAGACGATGCCCTCGGCACGGCCACCACCAACGCCACGGGCCATTTTGTGCTTTATTATTCGGAGGCCGCGTTTAGCAAAACCATTTTCAACTGGCTCAACGTGGAATGGCCCGCCGGACCCGATCTGTATTTTAAGATCACCACCGGAAGCGGGCAGGTGCTGTTGCAGGAACCCCGCAGCAAAGGCCATGAGCCGGGGCGCGAAAATGCCGCCAACTGCTTCTGCATCGATTTCTGCGTAAAACGTCCCGACGTACCCAATACCTATGTACCAGCCCTGTTTACACACGTGGGCATTTACGCCATCGCCGGAGGCTTCGACGGGCAGGGCTTCACCAACGACGCGCAGAAAAACGCCTTCACGGGCAGCATTCCGCTGGTGGGCATCGTACCCGGCGGTGCGGCCTCCAACGCCATGGAGTACCGATTTAAGGTGAAAAACCTGGCGTCGTCGGTCGAAATTATTGCCGACGCCAACTACCTCGACGGCTTTCAGCTGGGTACGCTGGCCAAGCTTCGCTTTTCACCTTTCTCCTACAGCAACGACCCTTACATGGTCAACAGCGCGGGGGCCACGCACAATGTGGTCATTGGCCCACAGGGGTGGATTCGCGTACCCCGCGAAAACGACCTGTTCGGGGCTGTGGGGCAGTTCAACGCTGGCACGTTGCTGGGGTCGCTGAATACCGTGGCGCTGATGGAAACCGGATTCGGCATCCACGAGGCCTACCCCACCGCACCCCTGTTCGACCTCACCAACCCCGCGCCGGTCTACGTGGCCGGGCAACCGTTTGGCGCGGCGCACAAGGCGGGGGTGCATACGTTCCAGATCACGTTCGAGGCCCGCGAGGTGGGCAGTAGCACCGTAGCCTATTCAACTGTACTACCCAGGATCGTGCTCACCAACGTCAGCTACCTCCAGCGGGTGCATCCATCCTGGGCGGGCGGCGACCGGGCTAAAATCGGCGTCGGAATGCTCGAAATTGCGGAAACAACCGCCCAGGGGGTCGGTTGCAACGAGATTGGCAACGCACTCACGGCTACCTATTCGGTGGTGCATCCATTTCTGGAAGACATCTCGATTTCGTTTGAAGGCAACGCCCCACTCCCACCGACGTTTTCGGCACCCATTGCCACCGACGAAAAAATCGGGTCTCAGGCGTTCAACACGTCGGCCATGCAGCCCTGCGCTTACGTGATTCATATAGTAGCGAACCTACGCCTCACGTCGGGTGGTGGGCGGCTACCCAACGCCTATGTAGAAGACCATATTGCCTTCTGCAAGTCGTAACGATTACCCCGGTTTATACCCAACGCAGGCAGGGCGGTCTAGGCCAGACTACCCTGCCTGCGTTGTCATTACGGGCGGGGGAGCATGAATTTACGGGCCATATCAGGTAAGGTAGTCGCGCTTGTGCCTTTCGTTTCAGAACAAACGAAGTGTCAACCGATCTCAACAACGCTGATTTATGAGTCAGACCAAACAACCGACCGACGCGTCGCCCCAGCCCTCGCGGCGGCAGTTTTTACAAACCGGGGCATTGGCCGCTGCCGGTTCGTTTTTTATTGTGCCCCGTCACGTACTGGGCAAAGGCTTCATTGCCCCCTCAGACAAGCTCAACATTGCGGGCGTGGGCATTGCCGGTAAAGGATTTTCCGACACCAACAACGCCTTTAACAACGGCGCCAACAATATGGTGGCCCTCTGCGATATTGACTGGAGCAGCCGTACCAAAGCCAACTTCGATAAGCATCCCAACGCTGCCAAGTATAAAGATTTCCGGCAGATGCTGGACAAAGAAGGCAAGAATATCGACGCCGTGACGGTCTCTACCGCCGATCACTCCCATGCCGTAGTGGCCATGGCCGCCATGCAATTGGGCAAACATGTCTATGTACAAAAACCCCTGACGCACAATATCCACGAAGCCCGGATGCTCACCGAAGGTGCCCGCAAGCATAAGGTGGTCACGCAGATGGGCAACCAGGGCGCGTCGAATCCCGACCAGCTCAAAATGGTAGAATGGTACGATAAAGGGCAGATTGGCACGGTGCACACCGTTCACCTCTGGACCAACCGCCCCGTGTGGCCACAGGGGTTCAACCCGCCCACTACCGAAGCCGCCGCCCCCGCCGATATTGACTGGGATACCTGGATCGGACCCGCCACGCCCGTGGGCTATTCGCCACTTTATCACCCGTTTAAGTGGCGCGGCTGGTGGAATTTTGGGGCCGGTGCCCTTGGCGATATTGGCTGCCATATCATGGACATGCCCTTCCGGGTGCTAGGTCTCGGTTCCCCTTCCGACGTGGAATGCAGCACGGGAACAATCTTTGAAAAAGACTGGGTGGCCAACTACGTGCCCGAAGGTTGCCCGCCCTCGTCGCAGGTGGAGATGACGTTTCCAGCCACGGCCAAAAACAAAGCCCCTATTAAAATGACCTGGGCCGACGGGGGTATCCGCCCGTTTCGCCCCGAACAGCTGCCCCCCGACGCGCCCATGGGTGGCGATGATGGCGGCGTAATCATGATTGGCGACAAGGGCATCATCACCTGCGGGCTATACGGCATGTCGGCCAAGTTATACACCAAAGGCAGCGGCCCCGTTTACAGCCTGACCGCCGAGCAGAGTACGCCCCAAAACAAAACCACGCCCGAATGGGGACATCAGGTGCTGTGGACCGAAGCCTGCAAAGCGGGTTTCAACAGCAAAGAGCACAAAGCCCTCACGTCGTCGTTCGATTTTGCCGGTCCCCTCACCGAGTCGGTGCTGATGGGCAACCTGGCCATTCGAAGCTACAACCTGCGTTCGGCTAAAGCTGATGGACGAAATTTCAACTACGCCGGTCGGAAAAAACTGCTCTGGGACGGTAAGAACATGAAAATCACCAACTTCGACGAAGCCAATCAATTCGTCTCGCGCCAATACCGCGAGGGCTGGAAGCTGGCGTAATCATTTGCGATGTACGAAGTACGATTTACGATTTTTGCTGACGCCAAAGTAAATCTGCGCTGGCGTCAGCAAAAATCGTAAATCGTACTTCGTAAATCATTCTCTTTTATATGCGCCACCTGCTTCTGCTGATTTATTCACTCATTCACTCATTCGCTCATTCACACGTTGCTGCAGCCCAGCCGCAGGTGTTTGCGCATAACGATTACGAAAAACCGCAGCCACTAACGGCGGCCATTGCCCAGCGGGCGGATTATATCGAAGCTGACGTGTTTGTGCGAAATGGTCAGTTGGTACTGGCCCATACCCCTGCTGAGGCCGACACGGCCAAACGTACCCTAGAGAACACGTACCTGACTCCCATTGTAGCCCTGTTTACCCGGTATAAAGACCGCGTTAGCCCCGACCGGCGCTATACATTCAGCCTCTCAATTGACGTAAAAGACAAGGTAGACGATGTATTGCCCATTTTACGCACTCTGCTGGAAAAGAACCTGATGGTCTTTAACCGGAACTTCTCGCCGACGGCCATCCGCATTATCATCAGCGGCAATCGCCCCCGCCCCGAACAATTGCTCGACTACCCTCTCTTTTTCACCTTCGACGGTCGTCCCAGCGAACTATATGACGACGAAACGGTGAAGCGCGTGGCCCTGATTTCCGATAATTTCCGCTCCTATGCCCGCTGGGATGGCACCGGCGAACTACCCGACGATGACAAGGCTAAGCTGAAGCGGATCATCAAACGGGCGCACGAAGCCGGTTGCCCCATCCGCTTCTGGAACGCCCCCGACAACCCCGTAGCCTGGAAACAGCTTCGTAAACTAGGTGTTGACGTAATCAATACCGATAAAGTGGCTGAATGCACAGCGGCAGTTAAGTAGCTTAAAATGAGTACGCTACCGACAGATTTGATAAGGTACTGCCCGTTAGGCCTACGGTATACGTGTCGGTGCTAAGTGCGTCTTGCGGTTTCGGATACCACTGGTAACGGCCATAAAGCGTGGCCAGCGTTGACTGCACAATGAAGCGCTGCCCCAGCATGTAGGCAATGCCTACGCTGGCCTGAGCACCCAATTGATGTTGGTCCAGCGCCCGGTTTACCGACTGAATGGTGCTGCTGAATTCAACACCCCCTTCCACAAAAAGACGCAGCCGGGTTTGGCCGTTATACAGTCGCACAAACGGTGCAATGCCATATGTCGTAACGTGATTGGTGGTGGCCGAAAGATTGTTGGTGGTGGCCGTAGTGCTGCCCCGCAAGGCAAGCCCCAGCACGGCGTTATCCCGAACGAAGCACCCAGCCGATAACTCAAGGCTACTCACGGTATAGCGCGTGTCGCTTTTTTCAACAGTTGCACCTCCATACTGGCTCGTGTTTCCCGATGCGCTTAGGGCTGCGCCCAGCAACCAGCGGCCCGCCTGTGTCTGAAGGGCCGTAATGCCTTCGGCCTGCGCCCCGCCGCCCCGTCCGGTCAATACATTCACGCCAAAACTGGCTGTGCCGACCCCAATGGGCAGCCCGTTGCTACGAATTCCGGCCTCAAGACCAAACCGGTCAGACACCGCATAGAGCAAACCCACGCTTACCAGTGGATCAACAGACCAGGTTGCCCGCTCACTTGCGTTGGCTGATACCGCAGTCTGACCAGACGACGTGGTGGTTTGCTGGCTTTTGTTGAGTGCATAGGTGACCTGTAGGCCCCCACCGGCATATACAAACAGCCGATCAATCACGGGCCAGTACCGGCGTATATATCCCCTCAGCAACAGATTGCTTTGACGACCAAGGTAGGTGAATTGAGCCTGCTGATTGTACCTTACGTCGGTCCCCTGCCAAGATTGACCTACGCCAACAGCAGCACCAACCAGCCAGTTGTCGCGCACAAACAAACCTCGGTTTAGGGTGACGTTCAGGTTCGTGTTGTAGCCACTAATAGAAAGTGGCTGCGAGGTCCCCGCGCCAGTTGTGCTGCCCCATTGGTGAGACAGACCAAATTCGCCGGAGGTGATTGTCTGGCCCTTTCGGGTTTGTGCAGTAGCCGTTAACGTCAGTAAGCTACCGGCCAGAAATAGAGAAGCATATGTCATAAATAGTGAGTTTAGTAACTCGTCAAAGCTACCAAACTCACCGGATGTGCTTATTGCTCCGTTGTTAATCTATGTTAACGAAATACTTTTGGTCACTCACCAACAGCCTGAACAACAGGGCTATAAAAACACATAAGTCAGCGACAGAGCCGGGCGTAGGGTGAGGGCAACATCGGTTTGACTACGGTCTTCGTTTGTTACCGTCATGCTTGACCACTCGTGGCCCAGGCTGGCCAGTTCGGCTTCGGCAATAAACCGCTGACCCAGCATATAAGCCAACCCGCCGCTCACACGCAGGTTGTAGCGCGTGGTAGCCCCGCCTGCGCTGCCTACTGTGCGCTCGGTAATCCAGCCACCCTGTGCGCCCACATAAGGCCCAAAACGGCTTTGCAAAAGATACTTTTTCACAAACGGTTCCAGGCCGATACCCTTGGTGGTCACGTCGGCCCCGCTCCCACTGTTAGCCCGCGCCGACCGCAGAAATTCGTTGGTGATGGTCTGATTACGTATCGGAATAGCCACGCCCACTACCCAACGGCCACCGGGCATGTACCCGAAGCTGGGTCGCAAGTTCACTACCTGCGTAGTCTGGGTCTGTACAACCTGCACCTGTTCCTGGGCTGATATGAGCTTACGCTGCTGGCTACTTACCGAAAATGACCCGCCCACCAGCCAGTTGCCGGTAAGCAATTGGTTAGGGGTACGCCGTGGTTCGGGGCGAGTACGAGTCTTCACGCCCGTGAGCACTACCAAACCCAAATTCAGGTTGCCTAACACCAGTGGAATCACACTAGACCGGGTGTTCAAGTCAAGCCCCCAGCGGGGCGTGATGCTATACAGAAGTCCCGCCTGCACCTCGGGCGACACCTGCCAGTTAGTGGTTCGGTTCTCCGATCCGCGCGAAAACGTATTGGACGAGAACACCCGGTTTTGGCTGTAAGCGACCGACAAGCCCCCGCCTATGTATCCCCGTAGCGTTTGTTTTCCCCAAAAGTGCCGCACAAACGGCACAACCGACAAGGCACCAGTACGGCTATCGGTGACGGCATCGAAGTTAAAACCGCGACGTTTTATGTCGCGGTCACGGTTGTAGCGCAGATCGGCCCCTACCAACAGGTTGTTGCGTACAAACGTACCCTGCGTGAAAGACAAATTGAGTGTTTTTTGCTCAGCAACATCTTGAAATAGTGCCGTATTGCCAGTGCTTGTAACTACTCCGCCCGACCACCAGGTTACACCGCGTTCGGTCTGTGCTACTGCTACTTGACTGACCAAAACCAACAAGCCCAAAAAACGTAGTTGTGTAGCCATCGTCGTTGTTGTTTCAGACACAACGAAAAGCCCCGGCAAGTGATTACACTTGCCGGGGCTTGTTTATGCTACGGGAAACAGTCGGGCTTACTCCACTACAGCTTCGGGCTTTTTCACCGTGATCTGAAGGGTTTCGCCTTCGCCGCCATAGTCGGCCAGAAGCACGTCGCCTTCTTTGAGTTCGCCTTTTAGGATCTCTTCGGCCACTGGGTCTTCGAGATAGCGCTGAATGGCACGGCTTAACGGACGGGCGCCATACTGCGGGTCGTAGCCTTTCTCGGCCAGGAAGTCTTTCGCCTTCTCAGTGAGTTCTACGGCATAGCCCAAGTTAGTAACGCGGCCCAGCAACTTGCCCAGCATCAGGTCGATGATGAGGTGGATATCTTCGCGCTGCAACGAGTTGAACACGATCACGTCGTCGAGACGGTTCAGGAACTCCGGCGAGAACGCTTTCCGCAGGGCATTCTGAATCGTTGACTTCATCAGGTCGTCCTGGTTCTCAGTGCTCTTTTTCGAGGCAAAACCAATACCCGCGCCGAAGTCTTTCAAGTCACGCACCCCAATGTTGGAGGTCATGATGATGATCGTGTTACGGAAGTCAACCCGGCGACCCAAACCATCGGTCAGGATACCATCGTCGAGCACCTGCAACAGGATGTTGAAAACGTCGGGGTGGGCTTTTTCAATCTCATCGAGCAGGACCACCGAGTAGGGCTTGCGGCGGATTTTCTCCGTCAGCTGACCACCCTCTTCGTAACCCACGTAGCCCGGAGGGGCACCAACCAGCCGCGATACGCTGAATTTCTCCATGTATTCGCTCATGTCGATGCGTACCAAGGCGTCGTCTTTGTCGAACAAATACGTGGCCAGCACCTTGGCTAGCTCGGTCTTACCAACGCCCGTGGGGCCGAGGAAGATAAACGAACCGATGGGTTTCTTGGGATCTTTCAAGCCAACGCGGGTGCGCTGAATTGCCTTGACCAGCTTCTCGATAGCCGAGGCCTGCCCAATCACTTTACCTTTCAGTTCCTCACCCATGTTGACGAGTTTCTTGCCTTCGTCGTTCGATACGCTCGTGACCGGAATACCCGTCATCATAGCCACTACCTCGGCTACGCTTTCTTCGTTTACGGTATAGCGGCGTTTCTTGGTGTCTTCTTCCCAAGCCAGTTTGGCACGGTCGAGCTGATCAATCAGACGCTTTTCTTTGTCGCGCAACTGAGCCGCCTCTTCGTATTTCTGGCTTTTCACCACCTGGTTTTTCTCCTTCTTGATGTTCTCAATCGACTCTTCGAGGCGGAGAATGTCTTCAGGAACAGTGATGTTGCTGATGTGTACGCGGGCACCCACTTCGTCCATCACGTCGATGGCTTTATCGGGCAGGAAACGGTCGCTGATGTACCGCTCCGACAGCTTCACGGCGGCTTCGATAGCCTCTTTCGTGTAGGTGACGTGGTGGTGCTCCTCGTACTTATCTTTGATATTGTTCAGAATCTCGATGGTTTCGTCAATCGAGGTGGCATCGACCATCACCATCTGGAAACGACGGGCCAGGGCACCATCTTTTTCGATGTACTGACGGTACTCATCCAGCGTGGTGGCACCAATGCATTGAATGTCACCACGGGCCAGGGCCGGCTTGAACATGTTCGAGGCGTCGAGCGAACCCGATGCACCGCCAGCGCCCACGATAGTGTGCAACTCGTCGATGAACAGAATCACTTCGGGCGATTTTTCCAGCTCGTTCATCACGGCCTTCATACGCTCTTCAAACTGACCACGGTACTTGGTACCAGCCACCAGAGAGGCTAAATCGAGCGTAACGACGCGCTTACCAAACAGCACCCGCGACACTTTCTTCTGCACGATCCGCAGCGCCAATCCTTCAGCAATGGCCGTTTTACCAACGCCCGGTTCGCCGATCAGGATCGGGTTGTTTTTCTTGCGGCGGCTCAGGATCTGGGCCACGCGTTCGATCTCTTTTTCACGACCCACAATAGGGTCCAGTTTACCCAGTTCGGCTAGTTTGGTCAAGTCACGGCCGAAGTTATCGAGCACAGGCGTACGCGATTTTTCCGAGCCTTTGTCTTTACCCTGATTGCCCCCACCGGCGTTGCCAAACATGCCGCGGGCGGCGTCGTCGTCATCGTCGGTATCGTGGGCCATGGTGGGTTTGCTTCCGGTTGATTGGTATTCCAGCATTTCCTTAATGACTTCGTAGTTAACGTTGAACTTATGCAGAATCTGGGTGGCGACGTTGTCTTCGTCACGCAGAATCGACAACAGCAGGTGTTCCGTGCCGATTAGCGGGCTTTTGAAAATCTTCGCTTCCAGATACGTAATCTTCAGGGTTTTCTCCGACTGACGGGTCAGGGGGATATTCGCCAGATTCTTGACGTTGTTTGTTGCGGTTCCTTTCGTGGCTTGTTCGATGGTGATGCGCAGTTCGTCGAGTGAGATCGACAGTTTTTTAAGCAGCCCCACCGCTACGCCTTCGCCCTCGCGAATCATGCCAAGCAGTAAGTGTTCGGTGCCGATATAGTCGTGCCCGAGCCGCAAAGCCTCCTCTCGACTTAGCGAGATGACTTCTTTCACGCGGTTTGAAAATTTTGCTTCCATTCGCTTTAGGTCCTCAGTCGTATTAGCGTCTTACTGATTTAACGTATTTCATTTTGGGTTTGTTCGCTCTGGCTCATTGAGTGAATGAGCGAATTAGTGATTGAGTGAATAGCTTGGAGCGCTTCGCGCATTCTTATTGAAACATGGCGCGAAGCGCTCCAAGCTATTCACTCAATCACTAATTCGCTCATTCACTCAATGTTTCTCCCGCAAACATCAGGTCCAGTATGCTCAGGTTTGGTACAAATTCGGGTCCAAAATTTTGCAGATAAGGCCTTTGGGGGCCAAATAGGCCCGTTTCGGCCCGTTGGGCGGGTAGCACCTTACCCCGGGCGTCAAATAGGCCGGGTTGGGGGTCTCGTACGTACCATTCTGTCAGGTTTACGGGCGTTTTGAGCCGTAACCACGTCCGACAGAATGTCAGCAACGCCCAGTTCAGGTCAAATAGCAATGGGTAACGTCGGTTTAAAATGGCCTCCACTTCGGGCATAACATACTCAAAATACGGGGCTTTGGCGTAGGCCGATTGTAGACAGCGTACATGCCGGTCGATCCAGTGTTGTGCGTAATCGACCTGAACCTCGCGGATGGGTGGTTTTTTAGTGCCACCCAGCACCGGTACGGTGAGGCAGTCAATCCGGTTGCTTGTGAGCACGTAGCAGCGGTTGCGGTAGCTCTGTTTCTGGTAGTTTTCGTGCGCGTCGATCAGCACCTCTGTTGCCTGCGTCATACCCTGAAAAACGGCAATGCAGGGCAGGTAATGCAATTCAATCAGTAGCGATGGTGAAGCGGCTGGTGGCAAGGGGTTTAGCGTAGGTTCATTTTTTTCAAGTAACGAAATATTTGTATTCAAGTAAGAAAACTGACCCTATTTTAATCTAGAGGGTTGTAACGTTAGTACGATTTTAAGAACGATCTGGATTTGTCTGTTCCATTTCTGGTTAGCAGTTGTACACCCAATCAACGCTGTCTGTGTACTTTTGACGCAACGATTCAACAACGTCATCTATGCTTCTGCGCTTTCTGCTCACGCTGCTAATCAGCACTACGGTTCTGCTCCCCGCACTCGCCCAATCCCCCACCGATTCGGCGTTTGTACGGGCTAACTATGTCAAGCTGGACCGGCAGATCACTATGCGCGACGGCGTGAAGCTCTATACGCTGATTTACGTGCCAAAAGACGCGGCGACTACGAAGCCCTACCCGTTTCTGATGCAGCGTACACCCTATTCTGCAGGGCCGTATGGCGAAACAACGTACCCTAAACGCGGCCCTGGACCGTCGGCAGAACTGTCGCGGGAGAAGTACATCTTCGTGTATCAGGACGTGCGGGGGCGGTATATGAGCGAAGGCAATTTCGAGGAGATGACGCCCCACATTAGCGGTATTATCAGATCAGACAAGGGGTTGTCTAAGAAGGAGTTGAGAAAAAAATATGCTCGACGTAACACATGGAATGAACCAACGGATTCGTCCAAAACATCAGGCTGGATAAGAAACCTCAGCCCCGTTGGTCCTATCGACGAAAGCACCGATACCTACGATACGGTAGAATGGCTACTGAAAAACGTGCCGAATAACAATGGGCGCGTGGGCATCACGGGCATCTCCTACCCCGGTTTCTACGCCTCGGCGGCACTGCCCAACGCCCACCCGGCCATCAAAGCAGTCTCGCCACAAGCCCCCGTTACGGATGAGTTTGCGGGCGACGATGCCCGGCACAACGGCGCATTTTTCCTGCTCGACAACTTCTCATTTATGAACGAGTTCGACGCGCCGCGCAAAGGCCCCGTGGCCGATTACCCAGAACTGTTTGCCTTCAATCCGGCCGACGTGTATGCCTTCTTTTTAAAGCTCGGTCCCGTCAAAAACGCCAACGGCCCAGCCTATTACAACCAGCAAAGCAAAATCTGGAACGAGTACCTGACCCACGAGACCTATGATGCCTATTGGCAGGCTCGCAACATTCGGCCACACCTGAACATGGTAAGGCCCGGCAGCACACCACCAGCCACACTGGTAGTGGGTGGCTGGTATGACGCCGAAGACCTGTTTGGTGCCTTGAACACCTACGTCACGCTGGAACAACGGGCAGGCAACCAGAATCAGCTGGTGATGGGGCCGTGGACGCACGGAGGCTGGGCCAGGGGCGATTTCAGCCGGTTCGGCGATTTTGAGTTTGGTCAGAACACCGCCAAAACCTTCCGTGATTCGGTAGAAACGCCGTTTTTCAATTTCTATCTGAAAGACAAAGGCACCTACTCCCCCACCGAAGCCCGCGTGTTCGATACGGGCACGAACCAATGGCGCACCTTTGCCCAGTGGCCGCCACAAAACACTACCGAACAGCCACTATATTTGGGCTCCAACAGTGGGCTAAGCACTTCAGAATCAACCACACCCGCTCGCTTCGAGTACGTCAGCGACCCTACCAAACCCGTACCCTACACCGATGGCATCTGGCCGCGTCGTAACAATGCCTACATGATTGAGGATCAGCGATTTGCCGCCCGCCGCCCCGATGTACTGGTGTTCCAAACCGAACCCCTCACGGCGGATATAACCCTGGCCGGACCCATCTCAGTAGACCTGCGCGTAGCACTCAGCAGCACCGATGCCGACTTCATCGTGAAGCTCATCGACGTGCTCCCCGATACAGCAGCTAACCCGAAACCGGTGGCCGGGGCGAAACCTGTGACCATGGCGGGTTATCAGCGCCTGGTGCGGGCTGACATACTACGGGGAAAATTCAGGAATTCATTTGAACGGCCGGAGGCGTTTGTACCGGGGCAGCCTACGCCGGTGGCGTTTATGCTAAATGATGCGTTGCACACGTTTCGCAAAGGACACCGACTCATGATTCAGGTTCAATCGTCGTGGTTTCCGTTGGTAGATCGCAACCCGCAGACGTTCGTAAACATCAGTCAGGCGGGCGAAGCAGATTTTAAAAAAGCTACCATCACACTACTATCCGAACCGGGTAATGCATCAGTAATTCGGCTGCCATTGCTTCGGTAACCACTCGCACCGACAGACAGGAAAAGCCTTTAGATATTGTTGGGATGCAGGCAAGTTTGCCAATAATCAATAATGCATTTAAGCTGCTTTTCAAGCCCCTCATAATCGGAGACTTTTTTAAAAAAGCCCTGCACCGTATAGTCATAGGCCTCTTGCACTTGTTGCGCGTTGGCTGCCGTGGTTAAATAAACAAAAGGAATAGATTTTTCGCGGAGTCTTTTATCAGTGTTGATTTGTTTACGAAACTCAAGGCCATTCATGACCGGCATATTGATATCACAAATTATAATAAAGGGTTGTTCGTCTTCCTTTTGTAAATAATGAAGTGCATCCTGACCGTTGCCAAAGAATACTAATTTATTAGGTAACTGACACGATTTCAGAGCAAGCCCAATCAGGTATTGATCATCCTCGTCGTCATCGACTAAAATAATCGGTCCCTTTAACGCCATCGAATGCTTCTTTTTTAAGGTTTTTATTCGTCTTTAGTTGTCTTTTCTGTAGCAGCTACGGGCACCGAAATTGGTTTTGTTTCGGCCTCCTCAGATTTAGCTTCGGCATGCTCGGCAGCGGGCAGCGGGAGTGTTGGCTCATCAGCAGGCGCAGTGTGTGCTTCATCTACCACAACCCCGTCGGTGGGAGTTTTCTCATGAAACAACTGCGCTTCCTGTTCAGCCTGCTGCTGGTAAAAACGGCGCTGGAAGAACAGAATAAGGCATACACCCACGAAAATGCAGGAGTCGGCGAAGTTGAAAATGGGCATCGAGAAGTACTGCCCACCCCATATGGGTATCCAGCGGGGCAAAATGCCTTCCCACAAATCGAAGAAGATAAAGTCGATCACCTGCCCGTGAAACCAGCGCGTTGGCGCACCAAAAGGCGCATTATTCAGGTACACGCCATAAAACGTACTGTCGATCACGTTGCCGATGGCCCCGGCCAAAATAAGGGCCATGGCATAAAGCAATCCGTTGGGTGCATTTCGCTTAGCCAGGTATACCAGATACCAACCGATACCCACCATGGCAAACATCCTGAAAATGCTCAAAAACAGCTTACCATATTGGTGTTGCAACTCCATCCCAAACGCCATGCCGGGGTTCAGCACATACTGAAATTTCAGCCAGTTGCCAATCACATTAATCGGCATATACAGATGGGCTTGCATATACTGCAAAATCCACAGTTTAGAGGCCTGATCAATACCGATCAATAAGAGCGCAACGAGGAAAAAGCGAATGGGGTTTTTCATGAGAAAAAGTTTTCTGTTTACTGTTTTCTGTCTTCAGTTGGCTGACCGGTCCGCCGGTGCGGCTCCGATACACTTGCGTCAGCCAACTGAAGACAGAAAACAGTAAACAGAAAACCTAGTGTTTACAGCCCTTGCGGCGTTCCAATTCACTCTTTACCAACGTGAATTCGCGGCTGCTTTGGCCAGCTATGGATTTATTTTCTTCGGCACGGCGAAACAAATAAGGCATCACCGCCTCAACCGGGCCGTAGGGCACGTACTTGGCTACATTATACCCGGCGTTGGCCAGGTTATACGATATGTTGTCACTCATGCCCAGCAACTGCGCAAAGTAGATATGGCGGTCGTTGGGAGCAATGCCCATCTGTTTCATATGGGCCATCGTATACTGGCAACTGTATTCATTGTGCGTACCCAGACAAACAGATACCACGTCGCGGTTAGCCAGGCAGAAGTCAATGGCGCGGTTGAAATCACGGTCGGTGTCTTCTTTGGTGGCCTGAATCGGGTCCTGATACTCGTCTTCGTGCGACCGCAGGCGTTCTTTTTCCAGATAAGCACCCCGCACCAGTTTCGCCCCCAGCAAATACCCCTTATCACGGGCCACGTCGGTAGCTTTTGTCAGCTGGTCGTACATTTCCCAGCGGTACATCTGGTACGTGTTATACACAATACACTGCTCACGATTGTATCGCTCCATCATGGTATACGCGAGGCAATCGATGGTATCCTGTATCCAGCTTTCTTCGGCATCGATAAAGATGCGCACGTTGCGGTCGTGGGCGCGCTGGCAGAGGGTGTCTACCCGGCTGCGTACCCGGTCGAAGGCAGCCTGCTGTTCGGTAGTCAGCACATCGCCGCGCTGCACAGCTTCAAGCAGGTCTGTTTCGGCCACGCCGGTAACTTTAAATACCGAGAAAGGGATGTCTTGTGATTCGCTGGCCCGTTCGATAGTGCGCAAAATTTCGAGCACCGTATTGTCGAAGCAGGCCTCATTTTCTTCACCCTCAACCGAATAGTCGAGGATAGTACCCACCTGGGCAACGTGAAGCGAGTTGATGGTCTTCTCACAGTCTCGGATGGTTTCACCACCGCAGAACTGCTCGAAGATGGTATTCTTGATAAGGCTCTTGATAGGTAGCTGGAGTTTCAGGGCCAGTTTCATGAAAAAAGTCCCTACTTTTACCAACCAGCCCTTATTCATCAGCGCAAAAAGCCAGTACGTTTTCCGTAGTTTAAAATCGGACTGGGCAGAGAAGGCAATCGACGTGTCCTCGAAAGATACCGGTTTGGCTGTGTTGAGTGGAGCAGCAACCGGCTGGACGGGAGATGGCATAAGATGATTACTTCGGTTCGACATAGTCCATGCGCCGTGTTTCGGTGCGTTAGCCATAAGGTCGTTAATGGGCCAATGAAGCCAGCCCAAAGGTAAACGAAATTTAAGCACAAAAAGGTTTTACCATCACTCCCCTACGACTTCAACAGACTAATTATCGTACAAGATCAGTGTGAGAATCAGCCGCGTAGGTGGCTTATTCTCTTGCAAATATACCATAAATTTGTGGCCGCACTTCGTCCCCCGATCAGTAGTCTTTTTTCAACCAGAATACGCATAACCTCATGAAACCTGATTTAACCGTAGCTCCGCTCAACTCGTGGATAGAGACAAACGGTAAGCCCCTGATCATTGCTGGCCCGTGCAGCGCCGAAACCGAAGAACAACTGTGCGAAACCGCCCGCCAACTAGCTGCGCTGGGGTCAGTACACGCCATTCGGGCGGGCGTATGGAAACCCCGCACCCGCCCTGGCTCATTTGAGGGCATGGGCGAGGCCGCACTGCCCTGGATTCAGAAGGCCAAAGCTGAAACAGGCCTGCCTTTTGCCGTGGAAGTAGCCACCCCCCAACACATTGAACTGGCCCTGAAATATGGCGTCGATATACTCTGGGTAGGTGCCCGCACTACAGTAAACCCGTTTAATGTACAGGAAATTGCCGACGCCCTAAAAGGTGTTGACGTGCCCGTGCTGATCAAAAACCCCGTCAACCCCGACCTTGCCCTGTGGGTAGGTGCGTTTGAGCGGATTGCTGGCGCGGGCATCACCAAACTGGGCGCTATTCACCGGGGGTTCTCTACAGGCGAAGCCAGCAAATACCGCAACATTCCGATGTGGCAAATGGCGATTGAACTCCGCACGATGTTCCCCCAGCTACCCATCATCGGCGACCCCAGCCACATGGCGGGCAAGCGGGCTTACCTGAACGAACTGGCCCAGATGGCCATGGACCTCAACTACGACGGCCTGATCGTGGAGTCGCACATTGACCCCGACAAAGCCTGGAGCGATGCGGCGCAGCAACTAACCCCAGCGGCCTTCGGCGAAATGCTGGACCACCTGCAAATTCGCCAGCTTGAATCGCCCGACCGGGAGTTTCAGGGAGCCATGGAGCAGATTCGGGTGAAGATCGACAGCGTAGACCGGCAGTTGGTCGAGATGCTCGCCGCCCGGATGTCGCTGGTGGAAAAAATGGCTGAATACAAGCGAGACAACAACGTGTCGATGTTTCAGCCCGACCGCTGGAAGGAGATTCTCCAGACTCGTAAACAGTTGGGCGAAAAGCTGAATCTCTACCCCGAACTGGTGGAAGAGATCTACAAAATCATCCACATGGAGTCCATCCGTAAGCAAACGGAAGTGATGAACAGCGCGCCGGTGGTATAGTGAAAGAGTGAATGGCGAAAGAGTGAAAGAGCGAAGGGCTTGCACGAGAGAGATATCTCCTGCGTAAGCCCTTCGCTCTTTCACTCTTTCGCCATTCACTCTTTCACTCACCTCACCTTCACCGTCAGGCTTGCCTGATTGAAGGCACCGAAGCAGCCGAGGCCATTCTGGATGTTGGAGGGGAGCAGGACGGGTTCGGCGAAGGGATTATCATTGGCCGTTTGCTGCCGGTCTATGGCGTCGTGGTAACGGTAGTAGTTTTCATCAACACTATTTAGCGTCATAACAACGCGCAGTTGAACAAGGCCACTGTTCGAGCTACCATTGTAGTTGGCATAGTCTGCCTTTGGCGATATAAATTGCTCGCCATCAATGCCTTTGTCTGAAAACAGGCTAGAATTCTGAAAGTAGATCGTCTCCGTGTTCGTAATCACCGTGTCGCGGGGCGGCTTGGCGTTGTAGATCGGTTGCTTTTGCGTTCTGAATGCCTGCCCGACTACCTTGTAATAGTTGGCCTGTCCGGCGGGGTCCTGCCAGCGTAGCCGCGAAATGTACCTCATCTGGTTCTGCCCATACTGATTTTCATAGATTGAATCGAGCTGAATGCTACTGGGTGCTACAGGCACGGGTACGGTGCAACTGGCCTTGATGGACGGGTAATCATAGGGGGTCGATACCGTCAGCGTATACGTACGCCCGGCCACGATAGGCAGGCTGCTGATGGGGGCGCGGTAGAGTTCATCTTTCGCGCTATAGACCAGCCGCACCGTGCGCGCCCCGTCGGCCAGGTCTACAGTGGCCAGAGCAAATGGACGACGGTATTGGTAGCCATTGTAAACAGGCCGCTGGCCAATTACCGCTTTGGGCAGTTCTACTGACACCGCCAACACGGTATCCTGCGGCGATATATAGCTATGCACCACCAGTTTGGCCGTACCCGTGGGTATATTATCGGGGTTGACGTCCTGCACCAGGCTGCCACAGCCGAACATACTGACTGCGAGGCCAGTAAGTATAAAGAACGTGATTGGTTTCATCAGAATTTGAAGTTGTAGCTGACAGATGGCACAATGGGAAACACCGAATACCGCTTCAACGATGTACGTTCGGTAGCCCCCGAACCGTTCACGCCTGGTTGGGCGGTTGTGTTGAGTTGGTAGAAATAAGGGTTGCGGCGGTTGTAGGCGTTATAGGCGCTGAACTCCCAGGTACGCTCGTGGCGCTTCATCTTTTTGTGAAACTGAAGGCTCACGTCAAACCGATGGTACGGCTCGGCGCGGAAACTGTTTTTCTCGCCGTATTCATTCACCTGCCGGGGGTAGCTAAACAGTTGCTGCACCAGTGGCGGGGTGTAGCCGCCGCCGCCGTAATAATTGCTCGCACTGCCCTGCTCATAGGCGTTGAACGTGGCCACGGGCAGCGTGAGAGCCTGCCCCGTGCCATAGACCCAGGTACCCGACAGTGTTACGCGTGGGCTAAGTTCGTAGATACCCACCACCGAAATGTCGTGCCGACGGTCGTAACGGGGGAAAAAGGGTTGGCCATTGTTGAGATCGGCAAACTGCCACTGCGTCCAGGAGAGCGTATAACCCACCCAACCACTGAGCCGACCTACTTTTTTTTGCAGCAATACCTCGGCCCCATAACTCCAGCCTTTACCCGCCGTGACGTTGTCTTCCCATCGCACCTTTCGGGCCGATGTGGGGTCGTCGATCAGCAGAAAACTGGCACCGTCCTTGTAGTTAATGATGTTGTTCATTCGCTTGTAGTAGCCTTCTACCGTTAGCGCAAGGCCGTTGGTGAAGCTGCTGCCACCCGTAAAATCTTTGGCCACACCCACCGCCACCTGCTGCGACTGCTGAGGCTTCACCAGATCGGTAGTAGGTACCCAGAGGTCGGTGGGCAGACCAATGCCGGTGTTGCTGAGTAGGTGGACGTACTGATTCATAAGCGCATACGAAGCCTTCACCGACAGGTCGGGGCGAATCATATAGGCCACAGACAAACGCGGTTCGGGGCGGAAATACGTCTCACCGCTACCCGTGAAGGCGCTAAGGCGCAGGCCTCCGTTAATGCGCCAGTGTACATCGGGCTTCCAGGTGTCTTCGGCGTAAATACCCGACTCTACCACGTCTATTTTGTCGACTTCGGCCCGGTTTTCATTCACGTTCGTATTTTTCACGACAACGGCGCTGGGCGTAAACCGGTGCGACGTGGCCTGCACCCCCACCCGTAGCGAATGCTGGGGATTGGGGTAAATATCCAGGTCATATTTCAGGCCCAGGTCCCGGATACCAGAGGTGTAGCGCAGGTCGAACTGATCGGTCTTGCCGTCGTAGGTATCACTGTTTGTGGCCGAGATCGAGAAGTCATAGTTGCTGAAAATCAGCGAGGCATTGCCAAAGATTTTGTTGGAGAAAAGGTGATTCCAGCGGAGGGTGCCCGTGGCATTTCCCCAGCCCACGCCCACGTCGGTGCTGGTGGTGTTTTTGCCACCGTTGCTGGTCGATTTGTCGGCGGCGTAGAACCGGTCGCGGCCAAAATAGCCACTTAGATAGAGCTTATCATTTGGCCCCAGTTCGGTGTTTACTTTGGCATTGAGGTCGTAGAAATAATAACCCGCCGAGGTGTTGCCCTTACTTTCTGAGGCAATGAACGGCGCGGCCAGCAGGTCGAGGTAGGTGCGCCGCCCGGAGATCAGGAATGAGGTCGACCCCGGACCGGATTTTTTCTTGCTCAGCGGCCCCTCCAGGGTTAACCGGCTGGCTATAAGACCAATACCCCCTTCGCCGTGCAGTTTTTCCTTGTTGCCATCTTTCATATTGAGGTCAATCACTGAGGACAGCCGCCCACCAAAGCGCGCCGGGAAACCGCCCTTAGTCAGCTCCACGCTCTTGAGGGCGTCGCCGTTGAAGACCGAGAAAAAACCAAACAAGTGAGAGGCGTTGTAGACCACGGCATCGTCGAGCACAATCAGGTTCTGGTCGGGACCACCCCCGCGCACGTAGATGCCACTTTGGCCTTCCGAGCCTTTCTGCACGCCGGGCATGAGCTGGAGCACCTTCAGCACGTCCTTCTCGCCCAGCAGAGCCGGAATCTTTTTGATCTGCGAAATCGGAATGTCGATCTGGCTCATCTGCGGGCTATCGCTCACCTTCTCATCAGCCCGCGACGACCGCACCACAACTTCGCTCAGCAGCTTACCCGCCTGAAGCGATACATTAACAACCTGCGTCTTTTGCCCCGAAAGAGATTGATTTTCAGGCGTATACCCTACCATCGAATAGGTCAGCCGGATACTATCCTGTGCGGGCAGGGTGATCGAATAGAAGCCGTAGGTGTTGGTAGTGGTGCCGGTTGGCAGCCCGGTGCGGTAAACGTTGACCCCAATCAGGGCCTCCTGCGAACCAGCTTCGCGGACGTAGCCGCTGATGGTGATGGTACCGGTGGGTGGTTTCGACTGACTAAAGGCCGCCGACAGACTAAGCCAGCTTATCAGGCCTAGTAGTACTAGTTTTTTCATAACTGCTCGTTTGCGTAAAGGAGCAAGTTATAACCGAAAAGGTTGGAAGAGTGAATGGTGAAAGAGTGGGTATTGCTTCGCGCTCTAGGCCCCTCGACTGCGCTCGGGGTGACACCAAACTTGAATCAACTCTTTGAGATTGCTCTAGTGGCCTGTCACCCCGAGCGCAGTCGAGGGGCCTAGGGCGCGAAGCAATACCCCCACCCCTCCGCCCCGTGCCATTCACTCGTTCACTTCAAGCTCAGCACTTTCTCGGTACGGTTATAGGCGGCGAAGCAGCCCAGGCCGTTGGTGATGTTGGTGGGGATTGGGACAGGTTCGGCGAAGGGACTGTTGCCGACTTGTCGCTGCCGGGCCACGGCGTTGGTGTAGCGGTAAAAGCTTTCGTCGGTGTTCAGCAACTGCGCCACCACCCGCGCCCCAGGGTAGGAATAGCTCACGTTTTCGGCGGCGGGCGGGTCGGTTTTCTGCACAATGATCTTCGCCACGTCGGCCGACTGGGAGGTGAGCAGGCTGCCCTGCTGCCGGTCGTCGCTGAGGAGGTTGCCCGTGGCGCGGTCGCGGTTAAAAATCAGCACGTAGATGTTAGGCACGGGTACCTCATTTTGACCGCCTATAGGGTAGCTGAATTTGTTGTCTTTCCACTGGAGGTAGCCCGCATACTGGTAAAAATTGGTTTCGCCAGCGGGGTCTTCCCACACAAACGTGACGCGATAGGCCTTGGTACGGATGGCCCCCGACGTGGTAATGGTCGAGTCGAGGTTGATGGTGCGGATGGGCACGGGCGGGGGCACGGTGGCCTGGGCCGTCACTTTTTTACCGTCGGGCGTGGTGGCGGTGAGGGTGTAGGTCTGCCCCGTGCGGATGGGCATGAGCGCTACCGGAGCCTGGTAAAACTGCCGGTCGGTATTGTAGCGCATGACCACCACGCGGTTGCCGTCGGTGAGGCTGACGGTGGCATTTTCCACCACGTAAGGTACCCCTTCGCTGGGTTCGGCCAGGGCCGGTTTCGAGCGGGACACCTTGACAGTCAGCAGCGTATCCTGCGGCGAGATGTAGCCGTTGACCACCAGTTTTTCGCCTCCCGCGCTCAGAATAGACGGGTCTACTTCGTTGCGTAGACTGCCACAGGCGGCCAGCATGAGCAATAGGCTGGCGGTGTAGAAGAATGCTTTCATGACAGGTCAGAATTTATAGGAATAGCTCACCGACGGCACAACGGGAAACACCGAATACTTGTACAGCACCGTTACGTCGGGCTGATTGTTAGGCTGGCGCTTGCTTTCGATGTTGTAGAAAAACGGGTTGCGGCGGTTGTAAGCATTGTAGAAACTTACCTCCCAGACGCTCTCGTGGGTGGGGCGTTTTCGGTGAAACTGTACACCCAGATCGAGGCGGTGGTAGGGTTCGGCCCGGAACGTATTTTTTTCGGGGCCATAGTCCCGCACACCGCCGTTGGTATAGAGCGTGGGCTGCACGTTAGTCACCGCGCCCTGGTCGTTGCGGGTGTAGTCAATCCCGTTGCTGAGGCCATAGGCGCGGTAGCGGGCGGTGGGCACCGTGAGGGCCTGCCCCGTGCCATAAACCCATGTAGCTGAGATAGTTATGCGTGGGTTTAGATCATACATACCCACCACTGAGATGTCGTGGCGGCGGTCGTAGCGGGGATAGAACGGGTTGCCGTTGTTCAGTTCGGCAAACTGCCACTGAGTCCAGGAAAGCGTGTAGCCCACCCAGCCACTGAAGCGGCCTTCCTTTTTTTGCAGCAGCACCTCGGCTCCGTAACTCCAGCCCTTGCCCACGGTCACGTTGTCTTCCCACCGCACCCGCCGCGCCGACGTGGGGTCGTCGATGAGCAAAAACGAGGCCCCTTCGCGGTAGTTGATAATGTTGTCCATCCGCTTGTAATAGGCCTCTACGGTCAGGGCCAGGCCATTGGTGAAGGCATTGGCAGTAGCAAAATCTTTGGCTACACCCACGGCCACCTGCTGTGACTGCTGAGGTTTTACCGCATCGGTGGTAGGCACCCAGAGGTCGGTGGGCAGGCCAATGCCGGTGTTGCTGAGCAGGTGAACGTACTGATTCATCAGGGCATACGAGGCCTTCACCGACAGGTCGGGGCGGAGCAGGTAGCCCAGCGACAGGCGCGGTTCGGGGCGGACATAGGCCACGCCGTTGCCCGTGAACGAACTGATTCGCAGGCCCCCGTTGATGCGCCAATGGTCGTCGGGTTTCCAGGTGTCTTCGCCATAGACGCCCGTCTCCACTACGTCGATCTGATCTACCTCTCGCCGGATATTGGCCAGGCTGTTGTTCTGCAACACAATGGCGCTGGGCGTGAACCGGTGGGCCGTGGCCTGCACCCCAAACCGCAGCGCATGGTTGGGTACGGGGTAATAATCGAGGTCGTGTTTAAGAGAAAAATCGCGGATGCCGGAGGTGTAGTCCAGCACAAACCGGTTCTGCGAGTCGATTAGTTGATTCGACGTAATATCGAACTGGTACTTGCTGAAAATGAGCGAGGTATTGGCGAAGAGCTTCTGCGAAAGCTGGTGGTTCCAGCGCAACGTGGCGGTGGCATTGCCCCAACCCAGCCCCACGCTGGTGCCGTTGGTGTTGTCGTTGGCATAAAATTTATCACGACCAAAATACCCGCTCACATATACCCGGTCGCGGGGGCCGAGGTCGTAGTTGAGTTTGGCGTTGAGGTCGTAGAAATAATAGCCCGCCGTGGTTTCGCCGTTGGTCTGGGCCTTTATGATCGGAGCGGCCACAATGTCGAGGTAGGTACGCCGCGCCGACACAATAAATGAACTGCGGCTGGGCTTGGCCGGTGTGCCTTTTGTCAGTGGCCCTTCTACCAGTATTCGACTGGCTATCAGGCCAATACCTACGTCGCCGTGCAGGGTATCGCGGGCACCGTCTTTCATCGTCAGGTCCAGCACCGACGAGAGCCGCCCGCCATAACGCGCTGGAAAACCGCCCTTGGTCAGTTCCACGCTCTTGAGAGCGTCGCCGTTGAAGACCGAGAAAAAACCAAACAGGTGAGAGGCGTTGTAGACCACCGCATCATCGAGCACAATCAGGTTCTGGTCGGGACCACCCCCGCGCACATACAGGCCGCTTTGGCCTTCCGAGCCTTTCTGCACACCGGGCATCAGCTGGAGCACCTTCAGCACGTCCTTCTCGCCCAGCAGCGCTGGAATCTTTTTGATCTGGGCAATGGGCAGGTCAATCTGGCTCATCTGCGGACTGTCGCTCACCCGCTGCTGCCCCCGTTTTTCGCTGACGACTACCTCCTCAAGCTCATTTCCTGGCAGCAGGTCTACCGAGAGCATCAGGTTCTGGCGCAGCGTCACCGTGCGGGATTGGGATTGGTAGCCCACCAGCGACACCAGCAACGTCACCGAATCGGCCTCGGGCAGGGTAATTGAATAAAAACCGAAGGTGTTGGTCTGGGTACCAAGGGGCCGATTTTCTAGCCGGACAGCGGCACCCAGCAGGGCTTCACGGCTACCCATTTCGCGGATATAGCCACTGATAGTGAAGCGTTTAGGTGCCTGGGCAAGGGCCGCTGTGCCTAGCAGCCAGCCGAGCAAAAAAGAGAATATAGGTCGCATACGTATAGTTACGCACAAAGCTGCGCAAACTACGTGACTTCACCCTGCATATCTACCGGTAAGTCAGTAGTACATACGTTTGCTCAATGAATCAGATGATGGTTTACACGTATCGTGAGTTTTACCCTGTCGTCTGACAAGTAGCTCATAATCAACCACAAACCAACTTATCATCATGCGTATCCGCACCGCTTCCTTCTCGTTGCTCGTTGCCGTTGCTCTGCTGTCGGGCTGTAAAAAAAGTGATACCGTCGTTGCCGATTCATGTCAACTAGCCAGCACACGGGCACAAGCTTACGTCGACGCTGGTACAGCTTGGGCCAAGGCTCAAACACCAGCCAACTGCACTGCGCTGAAAACAGCAGCCAGCTCGTATCTGGATGCCGCTGCCAACTGTTCAACAGCCACAAAAGCACAGGTCGATGCGGCCCGTGCTTCGATCAATGATCTGAAGTGCTAGAAGTGAAAGAGTGAATGGGTGAAAGAGTGAAAGAGTGGCCTGTGGGTATTACTTCACGCTGTAGGCCACTCTTTCATTCTTTCACCCATTCATTCTTTCACTCTTTCACTTCAGCACCACTACTTTTTCGGTGCGGTTGTAGGCGGCAAAGCAGCCTAGGCCTCCTTGTATATTGGTGGGAATGAGCACGGGTTCGGCGAAGGGGTTAGAGCCTGCCTGCCGCTGCCTCTGCACCGCCGACGTGTAGGTGTAGTAGAAACTGTCTGTGTTCAACAGCCGCAGGGTAAGCCGGGCACCGGGCAGGCTCTTGCCGATGGTTAGGTGTTGAATAGCCGTTGCAGCGTTGTTTTCTCCTTTGCCAAGGCTGAGCGTAGTTACCTCTGCCGACTGCGAACTGAGGCGTTTACCAGACAGGTTGTTGTCGCTAAGCAGGTTGCCTGTACCATTTTCGCCCGGAAAAGTCAGCTCTGTCACTTCGGGAACAGCCGTCTGCGTTTGGCCAGCCACCCGATACGACACTTTGTTGTTCCACGAAAAATAGCCGCAATAAGCGTAGTAGTTCGTTTTGGCCGAAAGCCCTTCCCAGGCAAAACTAACCCGAAACGTCTTCTTCCATTCGGTAGCGCTGCTGGTAATGACCGAATCCAGTGCCACCGCGCTGATGGGTACCGAGGCGGGTACAGTGGCCTGCGCCGTAACCTGCTTGCCGTCGGGTGTGGTGGCGGTGAGAGTGTACGTCTGGCCCGCCCGAATAGGCAGCAGCGAGGGCTTGGCGGCGTAGTATTCCAGTAGGTTGTTGTATTTCAGCACAATGCTACGGCTGCCGTCTGACAGGCTGACCGTGGCATTATTTACGTTGAATGGCTGTACGGTAGTGGAACCAGACACCGCCGGTTTTGAGCGGGACACCTTCACGGTCAGCAGCGTATCCTGCGGCGAGATGTAGCTGTTGACGACTAATTTTTCGCCTCCTACTCCCAACACGGCGGGGTCAACTTCAGAGGTCAGGTTACCACAGGCGCATAGTGTGGTCAAAGACAGCAGGAAACATACTGTTCTCAAAAGCATGATAATGAGTTTGTTACGGTGGGGTAAGCGGTACTAAAACTTGTAGGTATAACTCACGGAGGGTACTACCGGAAAGACGGAGTATTTGTAAAGCACGGTGGCGACGGGCTGGTTGCCGGTCTGTTTTTTGCCTTCGAGGTTGTAGAAAAACGGGTTACGGCGGTTATAGGCATTGTAGATGCTGAACTCCCAGACGCTGGCGTGGGTAGGGCGTTTTCGGTGAAACTGTACGCCCAGGTCGAGGCGGTGATACGGCTCGGCCCGGAACGTGTTGCGCTCGGCCCCAAAGTCCGACACGCTGGTGTTGGTGAAGGCCGCAGCCTGTGCGCTGGCTGGCGTTCCGCTGGCATCAATGGCGCTGCCAATACCGAACGAACGGTAGCGGGCGGTGGGTACCGTCAGGGCCTGCCCCGTGCCATAAACCCAGGTGGCTGACAGCGTGATGTGCGGGTTAAGGTCATACATACCCACCACCGAAATGTCGTGGCGACGGTCATTGCGGGGAAAAAACGGATGACCATTGTTGAGGTCGGCAAACTGCCACTGGGTCCAGGAAAGGGTGTAACCCACCCAGCCGCTCAAGCGACCCTCCTTTTTTTGCAGCAGTACCTCGGCCCCGTAGCTCCAGCCCTTGCCTGCTGTCACGTTGTCTTCCCACCGCACCTGCCGCGTCGACGTAGGGCTGTTGACTGCCAGAAAGCTTGCGCCTTCTTTGTAGCTGATGATGTTGTCCATCTGTTTGTAATAGCCCTCTACCGTCAGGGCCAGGCCTTTGGCAGCAAAATCCTTGGCCAGCCCCAGTGCCACCTGCTGCGACTGCTGTGGTTTCACCAGGTCGGTGGTGGGTACCCATAAGTCGGTGGGCAGACCGATACCGGTGTTGCTTAACAAATGCACGTACTGGTTCATCAGGGCATACGAGGCCTTCATCGACGTTGACTCGCTTAGCTTATAACCCAGCGAGAGCCGTGGTTCGGGGCGCAGGTAGGCCACGCCGCTGCCCGTAAACGAGCTAAGGCGCAGGCCACCGTTCACGCGCCAGTGGGTGTTGGGTCGCCAGGTGTCTTCGGCGTAGATACCTCCCTCCAACACATCGATGGGGGCATCCTGCTGCTGCTGACTAGGCAACCCCGCGTTTTGCACCACCACAGCACTGGGCGTGAAGCGGTGAGCGGTGAGTTGAGCACCAACGCGCAGCGCATGGCTAAGCGACGGATAATAGTCGAGGTCGTGTTTGATAGAAAAATCGCGGATGCCAGAGGTGTAGTTCAGCTTAAACCGGTTCTGCATCTCAACCAGCTGGTCGGCTGATACGTTGAACTCGTAGTTGCTGTAGATCAGTGAGGTATTAGCAAATAGCCGTTGCGAAAACTGGTGGTTCCAACGCAGGCTGCCCGTGGCGTTGCCCCACTCCATACCTACACTCATGGCACTGGCGCTGTCGCTCGACCAGAACTTGTCGCGGCCCAGGTAGCCACTCACATAGAGCCGGTCGCGGGGGCCGAGGTCGTAGTTGAGTTTGGCATTGAGGTCGTAGAAGTAATAGCCAGCATCTGACGCGCCTTTTGTTTGCGCTTTCATGATCGGTCCCGACACCGCATCGAGGTAGGTGCGGCGGGCCGAGATGATAAACGAGCCTGGGCTGGCGTGACCCGGCCGGGACTTCGAGAGTGGACCTTCCAGCACCGCCCGCGCCGCCACAATGCCCAACCCTACTTCGCCATGCACCTTATCGCGGGCGCCGTCTTTCATAGTCAGGTCGATGACCGACGAGAGCCGCCCACCAAAGCGCGCCGGGAAACCGCCCTTGGTCAGCTCCACGCTCTTGAGGGCGTCGCCGTTGAAGACCGAGAAAAAACCAAACAGGTGAGAGGCGTTGTAGACTACGGCATCATCGAGCACGATCAGGTTCTGGTCGGGGCCACCACCACGCACATACAGGCCCGTTTGCCCTTCCGAGCCTTTCTGCACGCCGGGCATCAGCTGGAGTACCTTCAAGACGTCTTTTTCCCCCAGCAGCGCCGGAATCTTTTTGATCTGGTCTACCGGCAGTTCGAGCTTACTCATCTGCGGACTGTCACCCACCTGCTGCCGGTGGTCCCGCACCACCACTTCGGTCAGTTGCTCTCCCGCCGTGAGCGTCAGTTGCAACTGCTGATGCTGGTGCAGTGCCAGGGTGTGGGTCAGCGTCTGATAGCCTACCAGAGAGATCAGCAGAGTAGCCGAATCGGCCTGGGCGGTCCCGCCGCTACCGGAATCCGTCCGGCGTACCGGTCCGGGCAGGGTGAGCGAGAAGAACCCGAAGGTATTGGTCTGGGTGCCAAGTGTCCCGTTGGCCAGACGAACATTCACACCGGGCAGGGCCTCCCGGCTACCTGCTTCGTAGACATACCCACTGACGGTGTGTCGAACTGGCGATTGAGCTATTACCGGTGCCAGCCACAACCAGCAGCAGAGAAGTAAAAAGGCTTGTCGACTATGGGCAACGGCAAATTGCATATCAAAAGAAGTTACAGCGAGTACGTATCACACATGCAGTTGCATGTAGCTACACGAATTTGATACTAACAAAACAAACGATTGGCCTAAATTGCACTATTCCACGATTTGATTTATTCCTAAGTACAGGAATTTTACCTATATATTAGATAGCCTTTAAAATCAGGGGTCACACAGATTCAGGCATTTTTTTATTTATTTTTTTCGACCCCAGTTTTTGCCCCTGCCGAAACAGCGTCAAAATGTACAGTAGGGCTATAAAAACGGCTAGTTATTAACGCAACAAGGCCAACTCTCCTGGAAAGTTGACCTTGCTGTACTGAGTAATTATTAGGTAGGTTTTGAGTAGTTAGTCTACTACTATTATTAGCTTCGTTTTGTATTATTTCAGCCTAATTTATACCACACACACTGGAGGGAGTCTCCTGTTTACAGTTTTCAGTCTTCTGTTGTGGCCTGCACCTTGGCCTGTGTCTCCACAGGCCAAGGTGCAGGCCACAACAGAAGACTGAAAACTCTTTTTACAGTGTATATCCCCCCGCGTAGGTCCGCTTCACGAACTGGTTGGCGTAGTCGTAGTTGGTGATTTTTTGGGTGTCGCCGTCCCAGAGCAGTTTCTTGCGGCCGGTGAACTTGCCGTCTTCGCGTGCGAGGAAGCTGCGGGTGGCCAGGTTACCCATGAGCACGGTTTCGGTGAGTGGCCCGGCCTGATCGAAGCCCGACGAGGTGTAGGCCCCGAATCCTTCTTTGCAGGCCTTCACCCACTGCTGCTGATGGCCTTCGGTCTTGCCTTCCACCAGCGGCCGGGCGGGCTTTGTCATATCCTGATTGGCAAACTTCTCGGCCGGCCACAGCTTGAAATTGTCGCCGAACAGCCCACCCGATAACATGCCTTTGGTGCCAATAAACAGCATCCCCCCGTCTACCGAAGCAAACAGTTGCTCATACGTCACGCCGTCGGGCAGGGCGGGCCGGATGCCCCCATCGAACCACGAAAACTTGATTTCTTTTACTTTCCGGTCGTCAGACGGGAACGTCATATGCACCGATGACGAGGGTGGACATACGTCGTCAAAATAGGCCTCCTGGAAAAAATCAGCGTAGACCGACCCTACGCTGCATTCGACTGAGGTGGGATATTTGAGCCTGAGGGCACGGAAGGGCACGTCCATGAAGTGGCAGCCCATATCGCCGAGGGCACCGGTGCCGAAATCCCAATAGCCCCGCCAGCGAAAGGGCATATAGGCGGCGTGGTAGTCGCGGTAGGGGGCCGTGCCGAGCCACTTGTTCCAGTCTACTTCGGCGGGCACCGGCTGCGATTCTTTCTTGTCTTTGGGCGATTGTACCCCCTGGGGCCACACGGGGCGGTTGGTCCAGCAATAGACGGTATGAACGTGGCCAATGACCTTGTCCTGAATGAGTTGCTCAATGTAGCGGGTCGAGTCGCCGCTGCTGCCCTGATTGCCCATTTGCGTCACCACTTTATTGCGGCGGGCGGCTTCGGTGAGCATCCGGGCTTCGTAGATGTCGTGGGTCAGGGGTTTTTCCACGTAGACGTGTTTGCCCATATTCATGGCGGCCATGGCAATGGGCGCGTGCATATGGTCGGGCGTGGAGACAATAACCGCGTCGAAAGTCTTGCCCGCTTTATCGAGCATCTCGCGAAAGTCGCGGAAGTAGGGCGCGTTGGGGAACTGAGCGCGGTACTTCACCGCCTGCCGGTCATCGACATCGCAGAGGGCCACGATATTGTCGGTGCCCCCGTTAAACGCCAGCCGGATGTTAACGTCGGCCTTACCACCACAGCCCACGGCGGCAATATTGAGTTTGTCAGATGGGGCCACGAAGCCCCTGCCCAGCACGTGGCGGGGCACAATGGTGAAGGCGGCAGCAGCCACCGAAGCCGACTTGATAAAGGTTCTGCGGGAGGTCATAAGGGTGAAAGAGTGAATGCTGAAAGAGCGAAAGAGTGAAACGCTGTCAAATTACCAATTTGTGTGCGTTAGTCGCTCTTTCACTCTTTCGCCATTCACTCTTTCACCTTACCCCATCACCTGCCCCATTTTCATGGCAATGCCCATGTCGCCTTTTACTTTCAGCTTGCCTGTCATGAAGGCCATCATGGGGTTGAGATCACCGGTGGCCATTTTCTCAAGGTCGCCCACGTTCACGTGCAATTCGGTGTCGGCGGGCAGGTCATCGTTGGAAACCACGGCGGGGGTTTGCTTGCTATCGATATAGACAACGCCTTGATCGGTAACGAGTTTAGCCGTAGCATCGAGGCTGTCGGCAGTGGCGATGCGGGTACGAATGTTGTCGGTTAGCTCCTGTAGGGTCATACTTATTGGTTGAAATGCGGTTGTTTTGTGCACCTCCTGGGGTAAAACTATCGCCGTGCTGGGAGGTTTACAACCAGACACTGGATTTTGGACATTGGACACTGGATAACAGCTTGTTCTTTCTCCACATCCAAAATCTAATGTCCAACGTCCAAGTTCCCCCTTATGCGCTCCCAATTCCTGACTATCCTGTGTGTCCTGTCGTTCCTGAGCTGCGGCTGGGGTTTGGCCGAAAGTGGCATTGCTCTGTTTAACCCCAATCAGGTGGCTCAAACACCTTACACCGGCCACAAAGACACCGGCACGGGCGAGGAAGATCGCCGCGACCCCAAAAATTTCTACCAGGATAACAGCGCCAACAGCGACAACCCCACCCCCGCCGACCCCTATCTGGTGCAGCAGCAAAGCCGGGCGCAGTTTGCCTATTCGCTGGTGACGCTGATTGGCGTGGTGCTGATGTTCCGACTACGAAAACTGGGCTTTTATATCTATGTGGCCGGGGTGCTGCTGGGCATTGTCATGCCCATCTATTTCGTCGGCTTTTCGTCCCTGATCACGTCGTTTGGCGTGTTTGGCAGCGTACTTTTCGCTGTTATGTATGGGTTTTGCCTGCCCGAAATGAAATAAGTCAGCGAAACCCCTGGTTATGCTCCTACTCGAATCTATGTTGACCTGTCCGCACTGCCAGCATCAGCAGGTTGAAACCATGCCCACCGATGCTTGCCAGTTCTTCTACGAGTGCCCCGCCTGCCACACCCTGCTGCGCCCCCTGGTGGGCGACTGCTGCGTGTTTTGTTCTTACGGCACCGTACCCTGCCCACCTATTCAGGCCGGAAAAGGGTGCTGCCCCTGAACCAAATGGGCATCTGATTGATGAGGGGGCAGCGCGTAGATAAGTTTTTTTGATCGCCTCAGCCCACTCATCGTTTATCACTCAGCACTCATCACTTTACTTCATGCAACCCACGTTTCGCAACCTGAACACTACAGAAAGTATTAAGGCAATAACGGCACCAAGCCCCGCCTCAATCAATGAACTGCCCCGTGCCGTGTTGCGGCCAAATACCTATATGTTGCTCGATGGCGAATGGCAGTTCGCTGAAGACATGGACAATGTGGGGCTAACGGAAAAGTGGCAAAACGGCCATAAATACGCCTACACGGCTCAGTGGCCCGGCTCTATCGAGTCGCACATTGCGCAGATCCGGCAGGATAATGACGGCATTAGCTGGCAGGACTCGGTAGTGGTGTGGTACGAACGCACCTTTGAGTTGCCCGCCCGCGAACCCGCCACGCCCGACAAACCCGATATGATGTACCAGCTTACGTTTGGTGCCTGTGGCTACGAAACGCAGGTGTGGCTTAACGGAAAACAGCTCCAGACTATTGAGGGAGAGACCGTTCACTACGGCGAATACACGTCGTTTTCGTATGAGTTGGGCGAAAAACTACTGCAACCCACCAACCGCCTCACCGTACGCATTGCCGACACCATGGATGCCGACATTCCACGGGGCAAGCAGGAGTCGTCGGTGTATAAACGGGGCGGCATCTGGTATCAGACCTACACCGGCGGGGTGCGGTCGGTCTGGCTCGAACCCGTAGAACGTAACCGGCTGCGGTCGCGGGTGGGGGTGGTGAGTCAAATTGAAGACAACCTGGTGCGGGTGAACGTAACGACGCGCATTCATGATGAGGGCGACTACATCCTGCGGCTCCTCATCAGCGACAAGGATAACCCAGATGCGGGTACGCTGGCCTCGTCCGATTTCCCGTTGCACCTCGAATTCGGGCAAAAAAACCAGCGCGTGGTGATCGAACTGCCCAACGCAGAATCCTGGTCGCCAGCGCATCCAAAACTATACCAACTTACGGCACAACTCATTGACAGTAAAGGCAATACCGCCGAAATAGACGCTCACTTCGGGATACGCAAGGTAGAGGCGCGGGGTGCCTACGTTTATCTCAATGGTGAGGCTACTTACCTCGACGGTATTCTTTACCAGCCGGGCACCGCTACCTACGACGAAATGCGGCGGCACTTCTACGCCATGCAGAAACTGGGCTGCAACCTGGTGCGCGTCCATATTGCCGGGGTTGATCCGCGCCTGTATAACCTGGCCGATGAGCTAGGACTGCTACTGTGGGTGGAAGTGCCTAGTCCGCACCGGTCTAATCAGCGCAGTCGCCAGAACCACCGCGCCGAGCTGGAGCGGATGCTGGCTCTGATCGAAGCCCACCCGTCGGTGATTATCTGGAGCCTGTATAATGAAGACTGGGGGGCCGAAGACATAGCCCAAAGCCCTGACACACAGCAGTATATCGCCGACACCTATCACTACATGCAGATCAACCACCCACAGTTTCTGGTAGTCGACAACGACGGGTGGCACCATATCTCGCAGGAGGGGCGGCTGAAATCGGACCTGCTCACGGCCCACCTCTACACCCCCGACCTGGAGCACTGGCGGAGCCTGCTCGACCGCCTTGTGGCAGGCGACCTGGCCACCGTAGCATATCGCCCGCTGGTGGTGGGTGATCCCTATTTTTACCGGAAACAGATTCCGCTGGTGGTGAGCGAATGGGGCGGTTTCGGCTTTGCCAACTACGGCGGCCCCGATGATGCCGACAGCCGCACAGAGCGCATCCGGCAGTTTAAGCAGGAATTGCGCGACCGGCCCATCGCGGGCGATGTGTATACTCAGGCTACCAACATCGAAGACGAGCGCAACGGGCTAATTGATTTCCACACCGGAGAGCTAACCGTACCGGAGGGGTTGCTGGGGCCAATACAACCGTCTTCATAAATCCTGTTGCTGTTGTCGCGTTTCGGCAAATGCAAGTAGATCCTGTAAGGTTTGAGAAAAATCGGCTAGTCGGCCTTCGCCCAGCACGTTGGCGAAGGCCCAATTCAAATCGGCCAGTGTTGCCGCCAGGTACGTTAGAAAATCCGTGCCACGGGCCGTTAACAGCACCCGCTGTGCCCGGCTGTCGGTGGGATCAACGGTTATTGCTACATAGCCAGAGTCGGCCAGTTCTTTTACCAACCGTCCCATAGTCTGTTTTGTAATGTGCGCCCGTTGAGCCAATACGGTGTTTCGGGTGCCTTCAGGGTCCAGATTACGTAACAGCTGCACATGCCCATTCCGCACATCGGGGTAGCCATCTTTTGCCCAACGATGCTCACTCAGGCCACCCAACAGTCTTGACAATCGGTGTAGATGCCCGGCAATATTGTTTTGCTGAATGTGTTCAACGAGCGCTTTGTGCGTGTCCATAAACAAAATTAGTCAGCAGGGGTTATTATTTGGTCAGTATAGCTTACTATTGTCTTTTGTTTAAATGGCTTGGCGCCACAAAGGACATGCAACAACAGCTGATTGATCAATTGATAAAGGCTGCCCGGCAGGCATCACAACAACAGGGCATTGCTATAACGATAACCCTTGTTGATACCGGTGGCCATACCTGCGCCGTATGGCGGCAGGAGGGCTGTAGTTATTTTGCACTGGAAAGCAGTCGCCAAAAAGCCGTCACGGCCTCACAACTTCGTATTCCAAGTCACGTAGTAGGCGAGCTTGGCCAGAAGTTTTCCATGCTTCAGCGTTCTTTCTCTACCAACAAAGACATCTCCGGCCTACCCGGTGGCTTCCCGGTTATGTGGCAAGAATCGCTGGTTGGCGGCCTGGGTATTTCGGGAGGAAACTTTGAGCAGGACCAGGCAATTGGCAGTGCCGTGGTTGCATCGCTTACACCCGCAAATTAGCCGGGAAGCCGTACCAAATGCCCTCTTGCCTGTCATGAAAAACGGTGGCAAAGCGGTTTCTTTGTGCATTGTCAATCCGTTGCTCACCGCGCTATGCCCCTCCGCTCCCACCGCCCGTTGTTGGCGTTTCTGTTGTTTTTCTGGTTTGTAACAACCGGTTTTGCCCAGCCCGTTTTTCAATCCACGCAGCCCGCGCTGGTGGCCAATAGGTGGCAAAACAGCCTCTGGGAAGCCAAATGGCTGGTTCACCCAACGACCTCGGCGCGAGCCTATGGGGTATACCATTTTCGCAAAACGATCAGCGTTACGCAGAAGCCCGCCCGATTTATGGTGCACGTTTCGGCCGATAATCGCTACCGGCTGTTTGTGAACGGGCAGGCGGTGGCAATGGGTCCGGCGCGGGGCGACACCCAGCACTGGAACTACGAAACAGTTGATTTGGCCCCGTTTATGCTGGCGGGGGCCAACACCCTGGCCGCTCAGGTGTGGCACCTGGGCGAGTCGGCACCGATGGCCCAGATGAGTTACCAACTGGGGTTTGTGATGCAGGGCGACGGTGACGCCGAGAAGATCGTGAACACCAACAACACCTGGAAAGTATATCAGAACCCGGCTTATTCGCCCGTGAAAAACGATATGGCCCGGCTGCATACCTACGTGGTGGTGGGCGACGGCGACCGGGTAGACGGGGCGCAATACCCCTGGGGTTGGGAGCAGCCTGGCTTCGACGACAAAGCATGGCCCGCCGCCAAACCGCTTTGGTTTTCGGCCAAAACACGGGGGCTGGGCAGTGATGGTAACTGGGCACTGGTGCCCCGCACCATTCCGCCTATGGCAGGCAAAACGGTGCGGCTCAGCAGCGTGCGCCGGGCCGTAAACGCGACCGTACCGCCCGATTTTTTGCAGGGTAAAACGCCGGTACAGATTCCGGCCAATACCCTGGCTACGGTACTTTTCGACCAGAAAACGCTGACCAACGCCTATCCCGAACTAACCGTTTCGGCGGGAAAAGGAGCCTCGCTCACCCTGACCTACGCCGAAGGCCTGACCGATGCGAAAGGACAAAAAGGCAACCGTAACGAGGTAGACGGGCGCACTATGCTCGGTATCGACGACCAGTTTATGGCCGATGGTGGTCAGAAACGCACCTTCCGCCCACTTTGGTTTCGAACATATCGCTACCTGCAACTAACGGTGCAGACAAAAGATGACCCCCTGACAATCAACGACTTGCTGGGCCAGTACACCGCCTACCCGTTCGAGCAGAAAGCCCGGTTCATGTCGCCCGACACCAGCCTGAGCCACGTTTGGGACGTGGGCTGGCGTACGGCCCAGCTCTGCGCGGGCGAAACCTACTACGACTGCCCCTATTACGAACAACTCCAGTACATTGGCGACACCCGCATTCAGGCCCTGATCTCGCTTTACGTATCTGGCGACGACCGCCTGATGCGCAAAGCTATCTTGGAGTATGACGACAGCCGCATTGCCGAGGGCCTTACCCAAAGCCGCTACCCCTCCGCCGACCAGCAGGTGATTCCCACGTTTTCGCTGTTTTGGGTGTGCATGGTCCACGACTACTGGATGCACCGCAAAGACGACGCTTTCGTGAGCGCCCGGCTGTTGGGCATCGAAAGCGTGCTGCGCTGGCACGAAAGCCGCATTGACCGCCTCACGGGCCTGAACGGAACGCTCACCTGGTGGAATTTCGTAGACTGGTCGTGGCCCTGGAACGCCACCGACGGTATTGGTGGTGTACCCGACGGGGCGCACGGGGGCGGGTCGAGTGTGCTCAGTCTGCAACAGGCCTACACATACCAGAAAGCCGCCGATCTGTTTGCGCATTACGGCCAGAACGAACGCGCCGAACATTACCGCGAACTGGCCCGGCGCATCAACAAAGCCGTTATGGATCGCTGTTGGGTGCCCACCAAAGGCCTTTTTGCCGATACGCCGGCTAAGAAACAGTACAGCCAACATGCCAACATCTTCGCCATCCTAAGCAACGCCATTCCCGCCGCTCAGCAGCGCGACCTGCTTAAAAAAGTCCTCGCTAGTGCTCCTGCCGACAGCCTGCGTCCGGCCACGTACTACTTTAAATTTTACCTTTTTCAGGCCCTGAAGAAAACCGGCCTGGGCGACGAGTTTTTGCCGCAGCTACAGCCCTGGCATACTATGATTGCCAACGGCCTCACCACTTTTGCCGAAGCCCCGGAACCCACACGCTCTGACTGCCACGCCTGGAGCGCCTCGCCCGTCTACGAGTTTCTCTCCACTGTTTGCGGCATCAACCCCGCCGAACCAGGCTTCCGGTCGGTGCGTATCGAGCCGTTTTTGGGCACTCTCCCCAGCGCCGAAGGCACCATGCCCCACCCCAGCGGCGACATTTCGGTGCGCTTCGAGAAAGCCCCCGGTGGTACGCTGCGCGGCACCGTTACCCTCCCTCCTGGCCTGGGCGGCACCCTCCGCTGGCAGGGCCGCAGCAAAACGCTGGTAGCAGGTAAGCAGGAGGTTAGTTTGTGACTATTGAAACAATCACTCCCCTATCCGCACCTTAGCGCCTGACCCAATCAACAATTTCCCCTGCTCAATCAACTGATTAGCAGCAGCTTGCCCGGTTAATTTAACCACGTGACCGGGGCTGACCAGGGCTTTGTCCGAAAGCGTGGGCAGCAGCCCGCACGACCAAGTATTCGGCGATTGCCACGCGCCAGTGCGCAGGCTCGTGCGGAGGCGGGCGGTGGTGCAACGCGCCAGGGCGGTGCGGCTGAGCGTGGCAAACCAACCATCCTGCAAGCTACCGGCGTTGGGCTGAAGCGGGTCTACGCGAAACAGCACGGTTTTGGTCATGCCGCCCCAGACAAAATAATCCCGGTTTTTAATGGCCAGCGTGTGCCCGCGCCCGTCGGTGGTGAGACGCACAACGGCCTCGCGCGTGGCCATGTCGGGGCTGAGAATGAGCAGGTATGCCCCGCCCAGGTAATCGCCCGGCTGGTGGTCGACGGTAATCGGGATGCCGTAGGCCGACGCCCCCGTTACGTAAGCCCGGCCATCTTCGTCGGCGGCAATGGCCCCGTATTTCGAGAAAACGGTGTTGGCTTTGGTACTGGGCAACCGGGCCGTAAACTGCTGACCCAGTGCGTATTGCCCCGTGGCAGGCTCATAGCGCCCCACAAAAAGCTTGATTTCCGTGTTTGAATTATTGAAATCCGCAAAATTGTCGCCACCCACCACCGTCACCTTCTGCATAATATCGAACGGGCTGTAGCGCAGCGCGTGGTTGCCGCCCGCCACCTCATAGGCCACGTAGAGCTTCCCATCCAGCCCCAGCGACGCGCGAAACGCCCGCACGTCGGCCATGTTGTTGTTCGAGGCGTTAAGCCAGCGGGGGTTACGGCTTCCGTCGGCCAGGAGTGAGTCGGCCTCCCAGTTATAAGCCACATATTTGGTGGTGGCGCAGTTGAACGACATCCCCCGAATCACGGGCACGTAAACCGGCAGCCGACCCGCGTTGGTTTGCGCGTTGAAGTTCCGAAACCCTACGCCGATGGCCGTCCCTGTGGCCTCGTCTACCACCACGTCGCCACTATACTGCGAGACGGCCCCAAAGTTGCCCAGTTCAACGCCCTCGCGGTTCTGCACCTTGATTTCCGTGCCCGATAGCTGCCCGTCGGGGTCGGTGCTGGTGCTGCTGAGGTACATGTTGGTGCCCCCCGGCCCGGCATCCACGCGCCATACGTAGCGCCCCGTGGGCATCGTTTTTTTCCACAAGATGGTGTCGGCAGCCACATTTAGTTTCAGCATCCCGTCGGCCCCGGCGGCCAGGTACAGGTTGTCGGTACTGTCGCGGGCCAGGTCAGTGACACGGGCGGCGAGGCGGGTGAGGGCCAGCACGGTCTTGCCGTCGGCGGTGAGTTTGAGCAGGCAACCCGGCGAGGTAGCAGTAGCGCCATTCAGCAATTTCGGCACCACGCCGGGAAACGAGACCGCCCCCAGATTGGCCGCCAGCACGATGGCCCCGTTTTGCTGAATCACCGATCCGCGCACGTCTTCGGCGTCGGAGGTGCCGCCCAGGTAGCTGGCCGAGGTAAAGTTATTTGCCACCACCACCAGCCGCAAGGGCACGTAGCCTACGCTGGCCCCCTGGTTATCTACGGCCCGGCTCGTGACGTCATACGTACCCACGCCGTAGCCCGACCAGTCTAAAGCATAATTGGCCGATGTGCTCGATCCAATCTTTTGACTATTAGCATAATAGTCAACCCGAATTACGCTCCCGTCGGGGTCTGTGGCGGTGCTTTGCAGCGACAGCGTCGAGCCAATGGGCACCGTCAGGCTGGCTGCAGCAGGAAAGGTGATCTTGCTCAGTGGCGCGTTATTAAGTCCATTGCCCCGCACCCGAAGGTTGTCGAAATACATTTTCTGATAGGCCCCCGTACGCCAGTCGTTACGGATGATGATGTGGTAGATACCATCGCGCGGGGCTACAAACGTACCGGCGCGACGGACCAAAAAATTGCTCGTCGAAGCTGACTTATAGCCAAAAATAAACGTAGTGTCCTGCAAGGATTGCGCCGGGGCGTAGAGCACCCGAATGGGCACGAGGTTAGACTTGCAGGCATCGACAAACTCCACGGTGTAGGTCTCTCCCGCTTTCAACGAAATACCCGGCGAAGCGGCCATGTTGGCTTCCTGGATGTTGAATCCCCACAGCGAGGGCGTACCATGCCAGCCAAACGTACCTTCATTCCGCCAGTCGCTAACGAGTTTCCAGTAATCAAGCCCCTTGTCGAAATTCCAGTGGGCGTAAGGACCCACGGTACCATCGGCGAAGGTGACGAGCATGGCAACGGGTGTCGATGTGCCCACCGCGCCCGCATTGCCGGTGGCGCGGGCAGTGAGGGTGTAACTGGCGGGGAGGAGGTCTTTCAGCGTATAGCTGTAGGGTTGCGTGGCCGTGGCTGCCAGGAAGGTAGTGAGCTTTTGTCCGTTTAGCAGCAGGTCAACCGCACTCAGCGACCCTACTGACGTGGTGGCGGTAAGGCTCACCGGAATGTCTACGCCTTCGGCAAAGGTGGTGTTGGTTTGGGGAGTAGTGATACCCACCTGTGGCTGGGCCATTACCTGCGTTGACAAGCCAACGCATAAGCATACAATAGATAAAGCGTAGCGCATAAAGTACAAGGGTAAGTAGTAAGTAGTAAATATTCCTGGTTATGCACCAGGCTCAGTCAACCCGGCTCGGCACCAATGCTGTGTACCATCTTCGTCGAGCAGGTTGCCGTGCATGGGTTCGCCGAGTTCGTGGGTGAGCATGTTCAGGCCGGGGTTCCAGCACACGTCGAGGTCAGGCTCGTTGAGGGCCTCAAATTTGGCCCACCAGAGGGCCGGTGGGTGGCAGTCGGGGCGGTAAATATTGGCCGTTTCGGCCACCAACACTTTCTTATCGGGAAACAACCGACGGGCGGCCACCAGCATGCCGGGAATGTCGTTCTCGAAATAAATATTCAATCCCACAATGTCGAGCAGGTCAGAACGGCCTTGCTGCCAGGTAAAGCACTGATTGTCAATGGCCACTTGGTCATATTGCCCTAGCACGGTGGCAAAAGGCCGCGCCTGGTCATCCCAGGGCATGTCGCCCCAGCCCCAGGGTTCGCTCATGGCGGTCAGGCAGTTGGCATCGCCATCCTTTAGCCCCCTGGCAATGGCGATGGTGATGGCACTGGTCTGTTTGTATACCGCCCACCAGTCGCGCCCACCAAATGGCCACTGCCGGTTGTTGGGCAGGGCAATCCAGTCGGTCCAGATGCCCAGTTCAACGCCCAGATTATAACTGCGGAACGACCCGGCATAACGCCGGGCAATGGTATAGGCCAGGTCATACATAGCCGCGGCAGCTTGTCCATTCCAGAACATGGCCTCGTCGATCCATTCGGGCAGGCCGTAATGATTCAGCGCCAGTTCAATTTGGCCATGGCTAACAGCCTGCAACCGGTCGAGCCAGGGGTAGTCGGGGCGGCGGTTGGTTTCGTCCCAGAGTACGGTGTCGCGGAAACGGGTGAGGCCCATCTGACGCGCTCGTTTGTAGTTCAGCTCCATCTGCCCTACGTGTCCCGTAGCGCGGGTGTTGGAGAAATGCAGCAGCCGACCATCGTCGCCCCGGCCCCGTACCACACTACCGTCGAAACACATCCCGTAGATCATTTCGTCAGCATCTGCTCAATTACCCGCCAGACGTTTTCGGTTACGATGCGGTGGCCCTGCACATTGGGGTGGATGCCGTCGGGCTGATTAAGCCGGGGGATGCCGCCCACGTTTTCGAGCAGAAACGGGATCAGGACGGCCTTGTTTTTGGTGGCCAGTTCCTTGAAAATACCCCGGAATTCGGTGGTGTAGGCCTTGCCCAGATTGGGCGGAATCTGCATGCCTGCAATCACGATCTGCGTGGCAGGGTTCTTCAGCCGGACGGTGTCAATGATGGCCTGCAAATTGGCCCGCGACGACTTGAGCGGAATACCCCGCAGGCCATCGTTACCGCCCAGTTCGAGCACAAAGATGTCGCAGGGTTGACGCAAAATCCAGCCGATGCGGCTGCGCCCACCGGCGGTGGTTTCGCCACTCAGGCCCGCATTCACCACGCGGTAAGGCAAACCCAGCGAGTCGATTCGCGCACCAATCCGGTTAGGAAATGCATCGGCGGTGTTGTCGAGGCCGTAGCCTGCGGCAAGGCTGTTGCCAAAGAAAACAATGGTTTTTTTTCTTGTCGAAGTAGCTGTTGCTGAGCCAGTTGACGAATCGACACTGACACCTTCGGTTTTGGCTGTATCCTTTTTGGCGCCGCAACTGAGGCAAAGAGAAACGCTGGCCAGCACAACCAGTTGGCAAATACGCTGCATAGAAACCGGGTTTTCTACTACAAACCGAATGCAACGCGACAGGTTCAAAAAGAGAGTGGTGAGTGCTAAACGGTAAGTGATGAGTGCGCTTCGCGTAAGCAAACTCATCACTTACCGTTTAGCACTCACCACTCTCTTACTTATGACAATCAGCTACGATGTTCCACTGATCGGCTTTGCAGAGCGTGATGTCTTCCACTTTGCATTCCGACTTGTCTTCGGCAATGAGCTTGACGTCCCACTTGCCGCAATCGACCTCCACGTCTATCGACTCGCCGGGGGCCAGCAGTTCGTCATCGTCTAGGATGTCATCGCCCCAGTGATCCTCATTGTCCGGCGAAATAAAGATCTGATCAACGGTGAAGTTGGTAGTGTTCTTGATGTGAATCGTCTTTTTGTCGGTTTGCTGAACGGTTTTTGCGGTAAAACCAGTGGCAACTGCCAGCGTAATGGCCAGGGTAAGCAGGAGTGGGTACTGTTTCATTCTTGTCTTGTTTATAGTGAACGACTGAGTAATAGTACGGTGCTTTACTAGTTAGCTTGTGGGATACTTACTAAGCAGTGCCCGATAGTTACTGAGCGCGACCAGGCACTGGCTGATATGTTGCGGCGACAGGCAAACGAAAGCGGCCCGGCCTGGGTTATTCCTTTAGAATTAGTACCGGCATACAACCCGACTTATGAGCCTACGCGTTGATAACCTGACAAAGACTTACCAGAGTGCTGGCCAGACCCTGACCGTACTTCACGATGTGTCGTTTGACCTGCAACCCGGCGACAGCTTTGCCATTGTGGGGCCTAGCGGCAGCGGAAAAACTACCCTGCTGGGTCTGTGTGCTGGTTTAGACCGGGCCTCGTCGGGTAGTGTGTGGCTCAACGGCGTATTGCTCGACAACCTCAGCGAAGATCAGCGGGCGGCGGTGCGCAACCAGCACGTGGGCTTTATCTTCCAGAATTTTCAGTTACTACCCACCCTTACGGCCCTCGAAAACGTAATGGTACCGCTGGAACTGCGTGGTCAACGCGGGGCCGAGCGCATTGCCCGTGACCTGCTCGACCGCGTGGGTCTGGCCGACCGGGGCCACCACTACCCCCTGCAACTGAGCGGCGGCGAACAGCAACGCGTTTCGCTGGCGCGGGCATTCAGCAACCGGCCGGCCGTACTCTTTGCCGACGAACCCACCGGCAACCTCGACGAAGACACCAGCGCCACCGTAGAAAACCTCCTCTTCGACCTCAACCGCGAAGCGGGCACAACGCTCGTGATCGTGACCCACAACCTGGAACTCGCCGCCAAAACGGGCCGCATGATCCGCATTCGGGGGGGGCACGTGGTAGAGGACGTGGTAAAAAAAACCCTCGTATAGGGTTTTCATTATGAAACAGCGCGCCGGTGAAGCCTACTTTTACGCAGATGGCAGGTTGCCATCTCCCTTTGTTTGCCGGGCATCGAATGACACGTCTATCTTGGCCGAGTGCCGCCGTCGGAAACGCGCATAGCAACCGGCTCCTATCTATCGGTTTCTGCTGGCTTATATTCCTGCTGGCCCTACAGGCTGCCGGACAACCCACCGTAGAAGTCATCCGCCTTAACCAGATCGGTTTTTACCCAGACGCCGCCAAAGTGGCCATTGTAGTGGGCGAACCGGGCAGCAACACCACCGCTCAGCCGTTTCAGGTCCTGACCACCAGCGGCAAAAAGGTGGTCTTCAGCGGTACGCTCAGCCCCGCCCGCCCCAACGCCTTTTCGGGTAAGCTGGCCCGCACGGCAGATTTTTCGGCCCTCCACAACCCCGGCACGTTCGTCATAAACATACCGGGACTAGGCCAGTCGTACCCGTTTGCCATTCGTGCGGCGGTGCACCGCGACATGGCCGTGGGTGCGCTGAAAGGTTTCTATTTCCAGCGGGCATCCGTTGCTTTGCCCGAATCATATGCCGGGCGATGGCACCGCCCGGCCGGGCACCCCGACAATCACATATTCATTCACCCGTCGGCAGCTTCAGCCACGCGCCCGGCGGGTACCACTATTTCGTCGCCCAGGGGGTGGTACGATGCCGGTGACTACAACAAGTATATTGTCAACTCCGGCATTTCTATGGGCACGCTGCTGTCGCTCTACGAAGACTATCCCGATTTTTGCAACTCGCTGATTACCAACATTCCCGAAAGCAACAACAGCCTGCCCGATCTGCTCGATGAGTCGCTCTGGAACCTGCGCTGGATGCTCACCATGCAGGACCCCACCGACGGGGGCGTGTACCACAAGCTTACCAATGCCAAATTCGACGGCATGGTGATGCCAGACAAAGCCACCAAAGAGCGGTATGTAGTGCAGAAAAGTGTTACCGCCACCCTCGATTTCGCCGCCGTGATGGCTCAGGCTGCCCGGATTTTCCGCCAGTTTCCCCGCGAACTGCCCGGTCTGGCCGACTCCTGCCAGACCGCCGCCGTGCGGGCGTGGGGTTGGGCCAAACAGAACCCCAACGCCCTCTATGTGCAGGACGACATGAATAAGGCCTTCGACCCCGACGTGAGCACCGGCACCTACGGCGACCGCAACGCGTCTGACGAGTGGATCTGGGCGGCGGGTGAACTCTACCTGACCACCCGAGACGACGCCTACTACACGGCCGTGAACCTCTTCCCCGACGATAAAACGCCCCTGCCCAGCTGGCCACAGGTACGTACGCTGGCCTACTATTCACTGGCCCGGCTGGCCGATCAGCTCACACCACGCGCCCAACAGGACGCAGTCAATGTAAAAACCCGCATCATTCAGGAGGCCGACAAATTGAAGCAACACGTTGACAACCAGGCATTTCAGACACCCATGGGCAAAACCGCCAGCGACTACATCTGGGGTAGCAGTTCTGTGGCAGCGAACCAGGGCATTGCGCTGCTTCAGGCCTATCGGCTCACCAACGACAAATCGTACCTGGCGGCGGCGCTGGCCAACCTCGATTACCTGCTGGGCCGCAATGCCGTGGGCTATTCGTTCGTGACGGGTTTCGGCCACAAAACACCCATGCACCCCCACCACCGCCCCTCTATTGCCGATGGCGTTGAGGCACCGGTGCCGGGGCTACTGTCGGGCGGCACCAACGCCAACGCTGCCCGGCAGGACAACTGTAGCGGCTACACCACCACCGTTGCCGACGAAGTGTATCTGGATGCCGACTGCTCCTACGCCTCTAACGAAATTGCCATCAACTGGAACGCCCCGCTTGTGTATTTTGTGGCAGCAATTGAAGCGTTGGAAGCAAAAACCGCGCGGTGATTTCCTCCTTATTCCCTCATGTCTAAACTTCACGCCCTCGTTATCCTGCTGCTAATCAGCACATCAACCTTCGGCCAACTGCGCATGGCCCGGCTCTTTTCCGACCACGTAGTGCTGCAACGGCAACAGCCCATTCCGGTTTGGGGCTGGACTAAACCCGGCGAAACCGTGAAAGTTACGCTGGCGGGCCAAACTCAGCAGGCCAAAGCCGATGCCAGCGGTGAGTGGCTGGTGCGGTTTGCGCCGCTCGAAGCAGGGGGGCCGCATACGCTGGTAGTCACGGCCAAATCGGGCAGTGCGCAGGCTACCGATGTGCTCATTGGCGAGGTGTGGCTCTGCTCCGGGCAGTCGAATATGGAGTGGTCGGTGAAGCAGGCCGACCATTTTTCCGCCGAAAAGAAAAACGCCAACTTCCCCCAGATTCGTCACTTCCGGGTAGAACATGAACTGGCCCTGACACCCCAAACCGAGCTGACGGCCGGTGACTGGCAGGTGGCCTCGGCCCAAACGGTGGGTGACTTCACGGCGGTGGGCTTTTTCTTTGCCCGTGAGTTGTACCAGAAACTAAACGTGCCCATTGGCCTGCTGCACTCGTCGTGGGGTGGGTCGCAGGTAGAGGGCTGGATTAGCAAAGAAGGCATGATGAGCAACGCCGAACTCCGGCCCACGGTGCAAAATCTGCCTACCAACTGGACCGCCGCCGACAGCCTTACCGACCTGAAATTGCGGCAGCAACTGAAGGTACCTGCCAACCTGACCCCCGCCGACGAAGCCCGGTACCTGGAGCCTGGTTATGACTTTGCGGGCTGGCGAAAGGCAGACCCTATGGGCCAGTGGGAATGGAAAGACATGCGCGGGTTTACGGGGCAGGGCTACATGACCCGCCCCGTGACCATCCCCGATGAACTGGTGGCCGTGCCCACCACGCTGGCCCTGGCCGAAAATGACAGCCCCAACCAGGTGTACATCAACGGCAAGCTGGCGTGGGAAGGTGCGGTTAAGGGCGTCCGAAAAATCAGCATCCCGGCGGGCACCTGGCGGGCAGGCGAGAATCGTATTTTGGTGAAAATGGGCGGCGTAACTGACCCGGCCTGGTATGGCCTCGGCCTGCGCGGAACGGCCGACGACCTGTACGTATCGGCGGGCGATCAGCGGGTTAGCTTGGCCAACAACTGGCGCATTCTGCCCGCTTTTGGCGAAAAACATACCTACAAGCGGTTTATGAATAACGTGGCCGTGAGCCTCTACAACGCCATGATTGCCCCACTGGAGCCGTTTGCCCTGCGTGGGGTGCTGTGGTATCAGGGCGAAACCAACGCCGGACGGGCGTACCAATACCGGCAGTCGTTTCCCTTGCTGATCACCGACTGGCGGCAGCGATTCGGGCAAAACATGTCGTTTTATTTTGTGCAGCTGTCGAGCTTCGGGGCCAACCAGAGCAGCAACCAGGGTAGCAACTGGGCCGAACTTCGCGAAGCGCAAACCATGACCCTCAGCCTGCCCAAAACCGGCATGGCCGTCACCACCGACGTGGGTAATGCCAAAGACATTCATCCCACCAACAAGCAGGACGTAGGCCACCGCCTGGCCCTGAATGCCCTGAAATTAGACTTCGGGCAGAACGTAAACTACGCCTCGCCGATGTACGACAAAGCGGCTTTTGAGGGCGGCAGGGCCATTGTTACGTTTAAGAATGCTGACGTTGGCCTGGTGGTGAAAGACAAATACGGCTACCTGAAAGGCTTCGAACTAGCGGGCGCCGATAAAGTTTTTCACTACGCCCAAGCCCAAATCAACGGCAACACGGTGGTGGTGTCAAGCCCCAACGTAGCCAAACCGGTAGCCGTACGCTATGCCTGGGCTGATTCGCCGGAAGAAGCTAACCTGTTCAGTACCGACGGCCTCCCCGCCAACTCATTCCGCACCGATACCTGGCCCGGCGTAACAATCAGTGCTAAGTTTGAGTAAGTCATCTCCCCAATTCCATTATGCATAATTCCGTCAACCATACCCGTTCGCTGAGGGTGCCTGCCCTGAGTGCGGTGCTGCTCCTGCTGCTGATGAGCTGGACCAGCCGCCAGCCAACCGCCGTGCTCATTTTCGCCAAAAACGTCGATAATCAACCGGCAGCAGCGGCGGCAGCGGGCACGTTGCTGAGCCTTGTCAAGCAAGCCGGTATCGACGCCGACACCACCACGAACGCCGCTTTTCTGACCGACGATTCGCTGAAAAATTACCGGTCGGTTGTTCTGCTCAACACCTCAGAAGATGTGCTATTCACCAATCAACAGACTGACCTTGAGCGCTTTGTACAGGCAGGCGGGGGTATGGCTTTCATCAACACGGCTGGGTTTACCAGATACCAATGGGCCTGGTATCAGGACATGCTGACGGCTACGCAGGTCCAGCCTGCCCAAACACCCGCTTCCATCGGCAAGCCGTTCGACGGGGGCCGGGTCTTTTACATGACAACCGGCGCTAACGGCCTGACCGACGAGAAGCTGTCGACGTCGCTGCTGGCAGGGGTCAGGTATACGCTGGAAGGCGGTGCGCTGAACTACCGCGAAGCCCACAGCCTGCGCGTGCCGGAAGAAAACCGGTTTACAACCACCGTGCTGGAGTCGTATATGGACGAACCCATTGAGATGGAAGTGCTGTCTGACGGGCGGGTGCTGTTTGTGGAGCGCAAAGGCGTGATCAAACTCTATGACCCCGCCGCCAAAGCCACGAAGGCCATCAACAAACTGCCGGTGCACATTACGGGCAACTACGAAGACGGCCTGCTGGGTATGGAACTCGACCCCAAATTCGACCAGAATCACTACGTCTACCTGTACTACTCGCCCGTGGGGAGCAAGTCGGTGCAGAACCTGTCGCGGTTTTTATTTACCGGCGACAGCCTGCAACTGAGTTCTGAAAAAGTGGTGATGCAAGTGCCCGTACAACGCGAAACTTGCTGTCATTCAGCGGGTAACGTGTATTTTGGCCCCGACGGCAACCTCTACCTCTCTACCGGTGACAATACCAGCTCGAAAGAATCGGACGGCTTTTCGCCCCTCGACGAGCGCCCCGGCCGTGCCCCCTTCGACTCGCAAAAATCGTCGGGCAACGCTAGCGACCTGCGGGGTAAAATTTTGCGTATCCACGTCGAACCCGATGGCAGCTACACCATTCCTGACGGCAACCTGTTTGCCAAAGACAGCTCGCAGGGGAAGCCCGAAATTTATGTGATGGGTGCCCGCAACCCCTACCGCATCACGGTCGACAAGCGCGGCTTTTTGTACTGGGGCGACGTTGGGCCTGACGGGGGCGTGGCGAGTGAGCGCGGCCCCAAAAGCCAGGACGAGTGGAATCAGGCCCGCAAGCCGGGTAACTTCGGCTGGCCCTACTTTGTGGGCGACAATAAATCGTACGCCGATTTCGACTTTGCCACCAACAAGAGTGGCCCGCACTATGACCCGGAGCGGCCCGTAAACGAGTCGCCGAACAACACGGGCGCGAAGGTGCTGCCCCCCGCCCAGAAAGCCATGATCTGGTACCCGTATGACAAATCGACCGAGTTTCCGATGCTAGGTACGGGATCGCGCTCCGCTATGGCCGGGCCGTTCTATTACGCCAACGAGTACAAATCGGGCGTGAAGCTGCCTGCCTACTACCAAAACAAACAGTTTATTTATGAGTGGGCGCGCAACTGGATCAAGGTATTGACCTATTCGGATTCAGGCGATTTACGGCAGATCGAATCATTTCTACCCACCACGTTTGTGTCGAAACCCATCGACATGAAGTTTGGTAAGGACGGAGCCATGTACGTACTCGCCTACGGCATGAACTACTTTGCCCGCAACCCCGATTCGCAGCTGATCCGCATCGATTTCACAGAGGGTAACCGCCGCCCAGTAGCCAGAGTGAACGCCTCTAAAACCATTGGCGCGGCACCGCTGGTAGCCACGCTGTCGGCAAAGGAATCATTTGACTACGACCGGGGCGACAAGCTGACGTACCGCTGGGAGTCGGGCACGGGGCTGACATCGACGGCAGTAGCCACCACCTTCACCTATGCCAAACCCGGCGTGTACCACCCCAAACTGACCGTTACAGACGCGGCCGGGCAGAAAGCCACTACTGAACTGACCGTGAAAGTAGGCAACGATGCGCCACTGGTCGACGTGGCCATCCGGGGTAACCGCAGCTTTTATTTCGACAAAACACCCCTGGTCTATAGTGTGTCGGTGAAAGACAAAGAAGACGGCGCACTGAACAAAGGCATCCAGCCCAGGCAGGTGAAATTTGCCGTGGATTACCTGGCCGAAGGCAAAGACCTGGCCCTACTGACATCCAACCAAAACGGCGACGGGTTCAGTAAACACCTGCAAGGCAAGGAGTTGCTTACCAACAGCGACTGTAAAGCCTGCCACTCAATGAACGCCAAATCGATTGGACCCACGCTGCTGGAGGTCTCGAAACGGTACCACCCGGCGGGCGAGTCGGCGGTGGATATGCTGGCGAAGAAAGTCATCACGGGCGGCAACGGCAACTGGGGCAAAAACGTGATGTCGGCGCACCCGCAGCATACCGAAAAAGAAACCGCCGAGATGGTCCGCTACATCCTGTCATTGACCGATGAGGCCCCCAAGAGCTTACCCTTGCGGGGCACCTACCCCCTCGCGCAGCATACGGGTGACAACGAGACGGGCAGCTACGTGATTTCGGCCAGTTATACCGACAGGGGCAACCCCATTACCGGGCCACTCACGGGCCGCAAGCTGCTCATTTTGCACAACCCCCGCCTCCAGGCCGAGACCTACGAACAGGGCATGGGCGTGGACCGCAAACACCAGGACGGCAGCAACCAAAGCTGGGTGGGCGACATCAAAGACGGGTCGTTCATTGGCTTCCACGGCATTGACCTCACGGGCATCGGCGAACTCACGTTCAACGCAGCAGCAGCAGCCGGGCGGGGCGGGCGCATCGAAGTGCATACGCAGTCGCCTACAGGTCCATTGCTGGGCACGGCTACGGTCAACCCCATCGCGGCCCCGGCGGGTAGCCCGCGCGGGCCAATCTGGCAACCAGTATCGGCCCCCATTACCCCCACCAGCGCAGTAGTTGATCTTTATTTTGTGTTCCGCAACGAGGCCATCAATGACAAAACCCTGCTCCTTGTCGACTGGATTTTGTTTAAACAGCAGCCTAAGGCGGGCGTATCGGGGCGGTGAGTATGCAGTAGCTTTCAGCAGCCCCAATCCAACTGCGCAAAAACATCAACCTATTCGCAATCAGTGGTTTATGTTAAACAAAAAGCACCTAGCAGGCATTCTATTAGGCAACCTGCTGACGATTACGGTTAGCTACTCAACCCCGAAACTTAACCTGATCGACCCCAACGCCACGGCCGAAACGCGGGCGCTTTATCATAACCTGAGCAAGCTCTCGAAGAAGCATATTCTCTTCGGCCATCAGCACGCCACCGAATATGGCCACGGCTGGACGGGCGAGGCCAACCGGTCGGATGTAAAATCGGTGAGCGGGTCGCACCCGGCCGTGATCGGCGTAGATTTCAGCGGGCTGACGGGTCGGCCCGCAACGGCGGTGGAACGCACCAAAGCCAACCTCCGCCAGCAGATTGCCGACACGTATAACCGGGGTGGCGTGACCACCGTAGCCTGGCATTTCTCGAACCCCGTAACACCCCAAACGGGCTTCTACTGGAACGATTCGGTATCGGCCCCGGCAGTAGCCAACCTCATTCCGGGTGGGTCGCACCACGCCCAGTATAAGGTCATACTGAAAACCGTGGGTGACCTGGCCAACTCAATCAGGGGGCGGGACGGTAAGCTCGTACCCATGCTATTTCGGCCCTACCACGAGTTCGACGGGGGGTGGTTCTGGTGGGGCAGGCCACACTGCTCACGCGAGGAGTTTACGTCGCTCTGGCGGTTTACGGTCTCCTACCTGCGCGACAGCCTACAGGTGCATAACTTCATCTACACCTTTTCGCCCGACTGCCTGTTCAAGACCGAAGCGCAGTACCTGGACCGCTACCCCGGCAACGAGTGGGTAGACATGGTGGGCGTAGACAACTACGCAGATTTTGGCCGAAACGGCAACTACAACGTGCAGGCGGGCATTACCAAGCTCAAAATCGTGTCGGACTATGCCCGGAAGGCCCATAAGCTGGCGGCTTTCACCGAAACCGGCCTGGAATCGATTCCCGACACGACCTGGTGGACCAACACTTTGCTGCGGTCGCTCAAGGCCGAAAAGATGAAGCTAGCCTATGTGCTGGTGTGGCGCAATGATGCCCGCAGCCCCACCCACTTCTACGCCCCCTACCCCGGTCAGGCCAGCGTAGCCGACTTCCTGCACTTTTACCAGGACCCCTACACGCTGTTTGAAAACGACCTGGGTAAAATGTATCGCCGGAAAAAACTGCTCTTTTTCTACTACTAACATCGAGCAAGAAGCGTGCTCCTGTCGAGGTAACAGCCTCGACAGGAGCACGCTTCTTGCTGGAGGCTATCGTGTTTCACCCAGTTACTTGACCAGCATAATGTTGTCGAAGTAAAACGCCTCGTCCTGCTTGTCGGGGCCTTTGATACGGAAACCAAGCTGCTTCATAGTACTACCCGGCGTCCAGAAATCCATGTCGGCCAGCTTGATCTTGACGTAATTCCAGACGCCCGCCTTTACGTTGACCTGGTTGGCATCGACGAAGTTGCCAAAACCGGCTTTGCTGGCATCGGTAGTAACGAAAAGCGCATAATCGGCCGAGCCGCCTTTGATCCAGCCCGTCAGGTACGTGTAAGTCGGGTCATAAGCAACCCCCGTCCAGTTGGCAAACGCCATCAGGTGCCAGTTGCCCTTCTGGTAGGTCTTAGTAGCCGACGATACCCCAAACGCAGCTTCTTTGGTCGACACGGCCCCGGCATCGCCCCAGGAATTATCCTGGAAGCCCTTAGCATAGCCGTCGGTGAAAACGGGGAAGGCTTTGTCGATATTGACAAATTCCTGCTTGGTCCGAATCCGGCCCGTACCGTTGGTGATGGCCAGCGTAGCGCGGTTGAGCGACGAAGCGGGCATGGTAATCACCAGTTCCTTCTTCGACTTTGACACAATTGTGGCCGCGTCGGAAATGCCTTTCACCGAATCGGCCACGGCTACCGAAGTAACGTCATCGAAGTTGTTGCCGGTGATGGTCACTTTTGTTCCCTTCGTGAAATCATACATCGAAATGTTCGTGATCGTGGGGTAGGCCAGCACTTTGAAGGGTACTGACACGGTTTGGCCGGCGCTGTTGGTAAACGTTACGTTCTGCTTTCCGCCTGCGGCATCAGTTGGCACCCGGAAAATAAGGGCACCGTCGGTATTGAGCGTAGGCTGAAACCCGGCCGGAACACTTAGTTTCTCGAACATGATCGAGCGCATGTCGCCCAGGCCGCTGCCCGTAATGGTCACGGTGGCACCACCCGCTGCCGAGTCGGGCATGATCTTGGTTACCAGTGGGTTACCTGGTCCGATCTGCGGGCTACCGTCGGTATCTTTCTGGCAGGAGAGCGTCACCAGCCCCGCCATAACGGTCAGGACCGAGAGGCCCGCAAGCCTATTGATTCGTCTAAAGTTCATGTGATTGCTTTGTTTGAAGGGTCAACAACTTACTTGTAGTAGGGAACCGGGTCTTTGCCCAACTCAGGGTCCTGCACGATTTCACCCGCCGGAATAGGCAGGAACAGCTTGTCTTCGCTGAAGTTGGTGAGGTAGGTGCTGTAGGTAGCCGTGCCCCGGTTTTGCTTCTCAATGATGGCCTTTGCTTTGGCATAGCCCTGCCGCTGAATATCGTACCAGTAGTCGCCTTCAAAGGCAAACTCAACCCGGCGCTCGTGCAGGATGTCGGCGTTGGTAATGGCGGCCTTGGCTGGCAACCCCGCCCGTTTCCGCACCTGGTTGAGGGCATCGAGCGCTTTGGCATCGGTGGTCGAGGCGTTACCAGCCAGCACCGCCTCGGCATAGATCAGCAGGATGTCGGCATAGCGCAGCAGCACTACGTTGTTGCCTGAGTTCTGGCCCAGCACCGGTTCGCCACCAAAGCCCTTGCCCGGACCGGCAAAATACTTCACAATGTTGGCGCGGGTGGGGCTTAGGCTGCCGCCGTCGTTGGTGGGCTGAAGGGTATCATACTTGAAGCCATTGGCCATAAACGCGTTGTAGAGCGGAGCGTTGGCGCGCTGGGGTTTCCAGCTGGGGTTGGTCCAGCCCTGTTCCATCACCGACCATTTGCGCCGCAGGTCGCCAAACTCATATTCTTTCAGCATATCCACCGAGGGCACGTACATCTCCCAGGCGTCGGCTTCCGACGTGCGGAGGGCACCAGCCCCCCGGTCGGGGTTTTTGATGTTGCCCGTACCCCAGGGGTCCTGCGAGAACTGGTGCTGAATCGAGAAAAGCGACTCGGCGTTGTTGTTCATGCTGGCTTTGGTAAACATGCCCTGGTAGTCGTTCACCAGTATGTACTTACCTGAGTTGATCACCTCTTCAGCCTTGGCTTTTGCGTTAGCGTAGTCTTTCGAGTAGAGATAGATCTTCGACATCAGGCCTTTGGCAGCGTATTTGGTCACCCGGCCCGGATCGTCTGACTCCGGCAAACCGGCTTCGGCCAGCTTCACTTCTTCCAGCGCAAACCGCAGCACGTCTTTCTGGAGGTAGCGCGGAATATTGAAATCGCCGGAGAGGGCGGTAGCACCCGGATCGGTGATGATGGGCGCGGCACCCCAGGTACGGGCAATGTAGAAATAGATCATGCCCCGGATAAAGTGGCATTCGGCAATGGCGGGGTCCAGGTAGGCAGCACCACCCCCGGCCGCTTTCTTTTCTTCAAACGTCTTGATCATCACGTTGGCGTAGCCAATGATCTTGTAAAATGCCCCCCACGACGCCCCAATGCGGTCTGACGCCGACGAGACAGAGAAGTTGAGGTACTCCACGTCGGTATAGGTGAACATATTGCCGGCCATTACATCGCCGATAGCATCCTGCGCCCGGCTTTCGTAGTTGCGCCAGGGCAGGCCGCTGTAGAGCGTACTGGTGGCCCCCCGCACTTCGGCGGCGTTGTTGTAGTAGTTGCTGGTTGTAGTACCCGACAGCGAAGGCCGATCAATGAAGTCTTCCTTACAGGCCGAAGCCGAGAGTAGTGAAGCCGACACCAGCAGGGTATAAACTGAGTTGCGTTTCATGTCTTATGTGAAAGAGTGAAAGAGCGAATGAGTGAAAGAGTGACTACGGTCATTGCCGACTCGGCAGCTTACTTAAGTCTGAGCGTTGCGTGACTGCGCTAGCAGATCACTCTTTCACTCTTTATCTCTTTCGCTCTTTAGGTTCTAGAATTGTAGATTCATGCCTACCGTAAACGTGCGGGGGTTTGGGTAGTGGCCCGTGTCGACGTTGGTGAGCTTGATGCTGTTGTTGAACGAACCAATCTCAGGGTCATAGCCCGTGTACTTGGTGAAGGTTTTCAGGTTCTGGATGGTCCCGTAGAACCGCAGGTTCTGAATTTTCACCCGGCTTAGCAGGGCCTTTGGCAGGCGGTAGCCAATGGCGATGTTCTGGATACGCACGTACGAGGCATCTTCCACGTAGCGGTCAGACATGGCCGTGTTATTTTTGTTGGTGGCCGTAAACCGGGGCAGCGCGCCGTTGGGGTTGGCATCGGAATAGCGGTCATTCACCGAGTTCATCTGGTTGGTGTAGGCATTGTTCATGCCTTCCAGCTGCCAGCGCAGGAAGTTAAACGCTTTGGCACCCTGGCTACCCTGGAGAAACACCGAGAAATCGAAATCACCGTAGTTGACCGTGTTGGTGAACCCCCAGGTAAACTTGGGTAGCGGACTGCCAATGTAGGTGTAGTCGCCCGCGTCGATCTTGCCGTCGCCGTTGATATCCTTGAAGCGGATGTCGCCCAGCCAGGTTTCGGTGGGGTTCACCTTGTAGCCAAACTGCGGCAGCGCTTTGTCCAGCTCGGCCTGGGTGCGGTAGAGGCCGTCAGTCACCAGCCCCCAGAAAGACCCTACGGGGCGGCCCGGCGTGGTGTGCGTGATGAGGTAGTTGTTGTAGTATACCTTGCCGTCCAGGGCCGAGGCCGCACTGGCGGCTTTGTCGTAGCTGTTGGTAAACTGGGTCAGCACGGCGCTGGTCTTCCAGCTGAAGTTGCCCTTCTTGATGTTGGTCGACGTGATGCTGAAATCGATACCGGTGTTGGTCATCTGACCGGCGTTGCCGATGGGGGCCTTCAGGTCGTCCCACTGGTCACCCACGCCAATCAGGTTGGGGCCTGTCAGGAAAATAATCATGTCAGACGTTACCTTCTTGTAGACGTCGATGGTGGCATCGAGCCGCCCGCCGAAGAAGCCCAGGTCAACACCCACGTTGGCCGTCTTCACCGACTCCCACTTCAGGTTCGGGTTGGGAATGCCGTTGATCATGTTTGACGAACCAAAACCCACCGGTCCTGAGAAAAACTGCACCGCCCCAACGTAGGCAGGGTTGGGTGCGCCGTTGGGGAAGTTCTGGTTACCCACCACGCCGTAGCCAGCCCGCAACTTGGTGTAGCTCAGTACGTTGGCAAGTCTTTTCATAAACGGCTCATTCGACACCGTCCAGCCCGCCGACACACCCGGGAATGACCCCCAGCGGTTGTTGGGGCCGAAATTCGACGACCCGTCGGTGCGGAAACTGGCCGACAGCGAGTACTTCTCGTTGAAGGTATAGTTGGCCCGCGCAAAGTACGATTCCATGGCCCACTGCCCTTTGCCGCCGTTCAGGCCCCAGGTGGTCTGGTCGGCGCTGCCCGTGCTGAGGTCGAAAATGTTGGCCTGCAAATCGACTTTGGTACCCGAAATAGCCTGGTAATACGAGTTCTGCGACTGGTGACCCACCGTAGCCTGGAAGCCGTGCTTGCCGATATACAGGTTGTAGTTCAGGTAGTTGGTCAATGACCAGTAGTAGCTGTCAGACCGCCCGTCGATGAGTTTGCTGCGGAACGACGTAGTACCCACGTTACCGGCTTTCTGGTAAGCAATGTTGTTGTCCTGCCCCAGCGAATATGACAGCTCGTTGCGAAGCGAGAGACCTTTGGTGAATTGCAGTTCGGCATAGAGGCTACCAAAAATGTTGTTGGTCGTCTTGGTGTTGCCCCGGAACTGGCTGTTACCCACCAGGTTAGAGCCGTAGTACTGCACACCACCCACCGTTTGGCCACCACCCCAGGTGCCGTCGAGGTTTTTCACCGGCGTGAGCGGGCTGGTCGATGCACCCCACCAGATGGTTCCTTCGGCGGCATCGGCCAGCGATACGTTCTGGATGCTGCGCGACACGTTGGCGCTGATACCCACTTTAGCCCAGCTTTTCAGTTGGGTGTCCAGGCTCAGGCGCGACGAGTACCGTTTGAAATCGGACCCCAGCAGAATGCCTTTGTTGTCGAAGTAGTTGAGCGACAGGTAGTAGGTCGTTTTTTCGCGCCCACCCGAAAAGCTCAACTGGTGGTTGTTGATGCCCCCGCGCTGGAACATGGCGTCCTGCCAGTCGGTACCGGCACCCAGCAGGTCGGGGTTCTTGAACTCGTCGGCCACGGGGTTGCCAATGATGGGCAGCACCGCGTTCTGGTATTTGGCAAACGAACGGAGGTCCATCAGGTCCAGCCGCCGCGCCACCTCCGACACGCCCGTGTAGGCATCGTAGGCAATCTTACCTTCGCCCTGCTTACCTTTTTTGGTCGTAATCATAATTACGCCGTTGGCCGCCTGCGACCCATAAATGGCCTGCGCCGAGGCATCTTTCAGCACGTCGATGCTCTCGATGTCGTTGGGGTTGAGCATGGCCATGACCGAGTTGCCCGTTTGGCCATCGCCGCCACCCAGGCCCGCGTAGCCCGTATTCGAGGAGGTGTTGCCCCCTATAAACGGCACGCCGTCGATGACAAACAGGGGGTCGTTGCTATTGATCGACGTTACGCCGCGCACCTTCACCGACACACCGCCACCAGGCTGCCCGCCGTTGCTGGTGACCGTGACCCCGGCTGCTTTACCCTGCAACAACTGGTCGATGCCCGCCGCCGGAATATCTTTCAGCTCAGCGGCCTTCACCGTAGTAATTGAGGACGTGACGTCGGCGCGTTTCTGCGTACCGTAGCCAATGACCACCACCTCGTCCAGCGACTGCCCCATGTTTTGGAGCGTAATGTTCAGTACGGTGCGCGTACCCACGTCTACTTCCTGGGTGTTCATGCCAATGAATGAAATCACCAGTAGCTTGCTGCCTTCCGGCATATTGATCGAAAACGCCCCGTTCACGTCGGTGGTGGTACCCAGTTGGGTTCCCTTCACCGATACAGTGGCCCCCGGCAACCCATTGCCTTTCTCGTCTGAGACGGTGCCCCTGATGAGGCCTTTGGCTTCGGACGGGGCGGCTGGGCTTTTTTTCGGCCGGTTTAGTGAAGCCAGCATCGGCCAATTTTTGTTGGTGACAGTGCTTGCGGTTGCCCGGTCCTGTGCGCTGACGCTAAGCCAGCCACTCAGGATGACAACCCCCGAAAGCATATGTTTGAGCATAGTTAATAGAGTTAATTTTAAAAGCAAATGAATTAAAGGTAACAGTTGAGATCACAGTTTTAGCGATTGGAAGGCGGTTTAACCTACCGGTGTCAGGCCAATGCCAGGTTTTGTTTAACTAGTTTTTGCATGGGCAGCGAAATCATCACCGACGTGCCCGTTTCGCCCGTGCTCTGCCACATCACCTGACCACCCAGGTAGGTAATTCGGGATCTGATGTTGTTGATCCCGTTACCTCTCGACGGCTCAGTGGTCGGGTCGTCGGGAAAGATTCCCCCTCGTCCATCGTCATCGACACTAACCAGCAGGGCTTCGTCATTCACCACAATTTGCACGCTGATGGTGCGAGCCTGTGCGTGTTTCAGCGCGTTGTTGAGCAACTCCTGCACCACCCGATACAGCATCACCGAAGCCTCGTCGAGCAGTTCCGGCATGTGGCCATAATGTTCCAGTACCAGGTTGGTTTCATTCACCAGGTTCAGCTTTTGAATCAGGTCTTCCAGAGCGGGCAGCAGCCCAAACGTAGTCAGCGCATAGGGACGTAAATTGTTGGATATGAGGCGTGTTTCGGTGCAGGCCTCGTCCAAAAACTGGTTTAGCGGGTCTTTCACCGACAGGGGTAGCTGCTCCTGATGCGCCTCGACAAACAGCTTGATTCGCGATAGCTGAATACCTAGGCCGTCGTGCAAATCGCGGGCAATCCGGCTGCGTTCACCCTCCTGCCCTTCAATCATGGCCTGCAATGATTTTAGCTCCAGTTGCCGTATTTGTTGCTGAGCGATCACCGCCTGCTGATGCGCAATTAATTTTTGCTGGCGACGCAGAAAAAATAACGCTAGTACACCCAGGGCGCTGATAAACAATATACCGATCAGCACCGTATTGATAATGCGCTGATGGCTGCTTTGTTCTTCGGCCAGTTGCTTTTCTACAGCCAGTGTTTTTATCTGACTATCCAGTTCCTGCAGCCGAATACTTTTGGTTTGTTGCGAGTAATAAAATTGATTCGTAAAAGCCAGAGTTTTCAGTGAAGTCCTATAAGCATTTTCATATTCATTAAGATAAGCGTAGCTATTAGCCATATGCCGCGATAATTCACGCAGGGTGGATAAATTTTTTTCTGCTTCCGCCAGCGAATAACTCTTTCTATAATTAGCAATAGCGCTCTTATGCTGATTGTTGAATTGATTGACAATGCCGGCAAAAAAGTAATTTAGCGCAATCAACCATTTCACGTTTAATTGCTTGGACAACACCAGACTATGGTCAATGAAATATTGGGCCGAGTCTGGATTTTTTGAGCGCAAATACGCGTCAGCCAGTAAATTCAGGGCATAAGCCTGAAAATTAGGTTGTTTGTACCGGATACACATGTTCTCAGTTGTCCGTAGCTCAGTTATTAGTGTTTTCGAAATTGTCTCTTTTTTTTCTTGAATACTAGCAATCCCTAGCCGGCATTCAATCACTTTTGGATAATTGCGTACACGCATAAAATAAGTTAGTGCCTGTTTCAGGTATTTTTCGGCATAAGTATGCATAAAATAATCCTGATTGTAATAATTACCGATAAGAATATGTACGTTATAATAACCCAGCGAATCGCCAGCCATACTATAGTTTTTTAGTTCATTAAAATAAGCCTCCATTGTATATTTATTATAACCATACTGTTGATGGTATAACTCACTCAATCGCTCATAAGCTTTGGCCGTTTCCACATATTTTTTATCTGTCTGCCATTGCTTTATCTCTCGCTTAACTTTTTCAATAGGTGGCACCTCAGCGGCTACCACTGCCACCAGCGGACACACCCAAAAAAGCAGCAACAGGCGTACAATCTTTGCAGTCAGTGGCATAGGTATGATGGCTAATCGATGCATTGCATGTCCATCGCCGATTTGATGAGCAGTGCCGTGTTGGAAACGCCAAACTTCATAAGCAGGCTGCTACGATGAAACTCGACCGCTTTAACGCTGACAAACAGTTGATTAGCCATCTGCTGAGTAGTTAACCCCTGCGCAATCAGCGACAACACTTCCGACTCGCGGGGTGTCAGGTGCGGTTTCAGGCCAATGCCCGGCTGCGTTCGCCTCACCTTGGGTGTATCGTTGAGCAAAATATGGGTGATTGTCTCGTTGAAATACTGCTTTTCGCCGTGTACGGTCTGAATCGCCTGTAGCAGTTCGCTCCGGGTGGTGTTCTTCAGCAGGTAGCCCTTGGCGCCTTTTTTCACCATCCGCTTAATAAGGCTGGCTTCGTCGTGCATGGTGAGCGCAATCACTTTTGTTTGCGGATACGTGCGGGCAATTTGTTCGCAAAGCCCCAGCCCATCGTCGATCTGCGGAAACGAGATATCCAGCAGCACCACATCGACGGGTGATTTCCGAAGCGAATCCACTACCGATGCAACGGTGTAACAGCGTTGCGTCACCTCAATCCCGGACGTCCCGGATATCAGCGACTCGATGCCCTCCACAAACACGTTGTGGTCATCCGCAATCAATACTCGTATCATAGGGGGGCAGCATTATAAAGGAGATAACGTTGATATATTGTTGGCAGGTAAACACCCCGACCATTGGCCAATTGTACAAAGCAGGTCGAGCAACACAACCGGCAGGCTAGTTAACCAGTGGCAACGGTGTGAATAGAATTTTGTTTAGCAAAACTAGGACTAATTGCACAACTCATAGAATAGTGAAAACCCAACACTGCTAAAAATTAGGGAATACCCTATATAAATACAAGAGAATTACCCGCCTGCTGATTATACAGGGCCATTGGTACGCTGGTAAACTCATTATAAAGCCCAGCCGTTGTCTGTTTATCCAACCAGCCCAAACGCAGGGCCTGTTGGCATAAACACCTATGTCATTTATTCTGAACATGGCCTGGCGCGACAGCAGGCGCAGTCGGCAGCGGCTATTGCTGTTTATTTCGGCCATTGTGCTGGGCATTGCGGCGCTGGTAGCCATCAACTCCTTCGGCGACAACCTGGCCCGCAGCATCGACGAGCAGGCGCAGGAACTGCTCGGTGCCGACCTCACCATTTCGGGGGCGCAACCGCCCTCGCAAAAAATCAAAAACATCCTGCAAGGTCTGGGCAATGAGCGCAGTACCGAAACGGCCTTTGCCTCGATGGTGCTCTTCCCGCGTACGGGCGGCGTACGGCTGGCGCAGGTGAAAGCCCTCGACGGCGGCTTCCCCTACTACGGCGCCTGGGACGTGCAGCCCGCCTCGGCCATTGCGCAATTCAGAAACAACGCCCCCGTAGCCCTGGTAGACGATGCCCTACTGACCCAGTTTGGCGCCAACGTGGGCGACTCGGTGCGAGTGGGCGAACTGGTGTTTCGGGTGGCTGGCCGGGTGCTGAAAACGCCCGGCGGCACTGCCGCCACCGCCGCCGTATCGCCCACTGTGTTTATCCACGGCCCCTATCTACCCCTCACGGGGCTGTTGCAAAAAGGGAGCCGGGTAAATTATAAGTACTACTACAAATTTGCCAAAACAACCAACATCGCCACTCTGGTAAAACAACTGGAACCCACTCTCGACAAAGCCAGCCTCTCTACCGACACTGTGGCCAACCGCAAGCAACAAACGGGCCGCGCCTTCGCCGACCTCACCAAGTTCCTGAACCTAGTGGCGTTTATTGCCCTGCTGTTGGGGTGCGTAGGTGTGGCCAGTGCCGTGCAACTCTATGTGCGCGAGAAAATTACGTCGGTGGCCATTCTGCGCACGCTGGGGGCTAGCGGCTGGCAGTCGTTCCAGATTTTTCTGTTGCAAACGGCACTGATGGGCTTGTTTGGGGCCATTTTGGGGGCGGTACTGGGGTCGGTGTTGCAGTGGGCCTTGCCGCTGGTGTTTGGCTCGTTTTTGCCTGTAGCTGTCAACACCGTGTTGTCGTGGACCTCTATTTTGCAAGGCGTGGTAACGGGGCTGCTTATCTCGCTGCTCTTCGCGGCCCTGCCCCTGCTGCTCATCCGGAACGTGTCGCCGCTACGAACGTTGCGCTCGTCGTATGATGCCGACATTTCAGGACGCGACCCGTTGCAAGCCGTGGTGGTGGTGTTGATTGTGCTATTTGTCACGGGCTTCGCCTACTGGCAAACCCGCGACTGGAAACTGGCGCTGGGCTTCGCGGGGGGTATTGGCGTGAGCTTCGGCGTACTGGCGGGCATGGGCAGATTGCTGATGGCGGCGGTGCGGCGGTTTTTTCCACGCAACTGGAGCTTCGTGTGGCGGCAGAGTCTGGCCAACTTGTACCGGCCACAGAACCAGACGCTTATCCTGCTGATCTCCATCGGCTTAGGGGCTTTCCTGATCACCACGCTCTATCTCACCCAGACGCTCTTGCTGGGCCGGGTGCAGTTTTCGGCCAGCGGCAAACAACCCAATATGGTCCTGTTCGACATTCAGCGGGAGCAGACGGCGGGGGTACGGGCGCTGGTGCAGCAGTCGGGTTTGCCTGTAATGATGCAGGTGCCCATTGTGACTATGAGGCTGGAGGGTATCAACGGGAGCAGCCTGGCGCAACTTCGCAAAGACACGTCGCTACACATTCCCGAATGGGCGCTCAACCGCGAATACCGCGTCACCTACCGCGATACGCTCATCAGCTCCGAGACGATAAAATCAGGCAGTGTTCAAGTCATGAATGACGGCCTGCCTGCCGTGACGTTCGAGGCCGACTTTATGAAACAGATGCACCTGAAACTTGGCGACAAAATCACCTTCAACGTGCAGGGTGCCCCCATCGAAACCACCGTGGGCGGCACCCGCACCGTAGACTGGAACCGAGTGCAGACCAACTTTCTGGTTGTGTTCCCCAACGGCGTACTGGAGCAGGCCCCGCAGTTTAGCGTACTCATGACCCGCGTACCCGACACCAAAACGTCGGCCCAGTTTCAACGGGCGCTGGTGGGTAAATTCCCCAACGTGTCGGCCATTGATCTGGGGCTGATCCTGAAAACGTTGGACGATATTTTGAGCAAAATATCGTTCGTGATTCGGTTTATGGCCCTCTTCAGCATCCTGACGGGGCTGGTGGTGTTGGGCAGTTCTGTTGTTATAAGCAAATACCAGCGGATGCAGGAAAGTGTGCTTCTGCGCACGCTGGGGGCCAATCGGCGACAGATTTTGTACATCACCCTCATCGAATACGGCTTACTGGGTTTGCTGGCATCGCTGTCGGGCATTATGTTGTCGGTGGCGGGTACGTGGGGCTTAGCGCATTACGTGTTCGAGACGCCCTACAACCCCAGCGTATGGCCGCTGCTGGCCGTGGTGGGCATCGTCACGACCCTTACTGTCCTGATTGGCCTGCTCAACAGCCGCGAGGTACTCACCCGCCCCCCACTGGAAGTGCTGCGGGCGGAGTAAGAGACGGAATACTTATTTTTGAGTAAAAAACGCCTGCCGTATGCCTGCTAAAGACAAATTTCATGACATTGTGAAGCTGGCTCTTGAACGAGAGTCCTGGATGATAACAGACGATCCGTACCGGATCATGCTGGGCAAGAAAAAAGGATTTATTGATCTGGCAGCGGAGCGATTGGTAGGCGCAGAGAAAGACGGACAGAAGATAGCTGTTGAGATCAAGAGCTTTTTACGCCCGTCGAACCTCGATGCATTTGAGGAAGCCTTGGGACAATTCCTGATTTATAAGACGGCATTGAAACGTATCGAGCCGGACAGACTGCTTTACCTGGCACTCCCAGTAGATGCTTATAAGGATTTGTTCGATGACTCGTTTTTTCAGGGTATAAGGCAACAATTCGACGTGTCACTTATCGTGTATGATGAAGACGAACAGACTATAACGCAATGGATAAGCTAACGCAACACAAAGCCATCGTTCGCCGGGTAGTGACGGAGATAGCCGAGATGACTCCATCAGATGAACGTGCTGAAACTCAGCTTATTACCGATGACGAACATGGTCACTACGTGCTTTTTTCGGTCGGTTGGTATAAGAAGTACCGCGAATATTTACCCTTTGTTCATCTCGACGTGCGGCCTGATGGAAAGGTGTATGTACAACATGATGGTACTGACCTGGTCATCGCCGAATGGCTCGTCAGAGAAGGTATCCCAAAATCGGAAATCGTGTTGGCGTTTCAAGCACCAAGCCGTCGAGCGTACATGGAAGAGTACGCGGTGGAATAAAACCGAACAAGGTCTGAACGACCTCGTCTTCATAAAGCGGGGGCGTTCAGACCTTGTTCGGTTTACATGACCATCAAAAATCGGCTACCGGCCAGCCGAAACCGGCTTTTTCTGATCCACTAATGTGGTAATGATTGCATTGACGAACGGAGCAAGGTCGATGGGACCGCGTGCCGTGATGAGGCCCCGATCTGTGACCAACGGCTCATCGACGACCGTGCCGCCCGCATTCCGCAGGTCATCGTGCATATTCCACCAGGCCGTTACGCGCCGCCCTTTCACCAGCCCGGCACTGATCAGCACCCAGGGACCATGACACAGCGAGGCCACCGGAATGTTGAGCGTATGAGCTGTCTTGATGAACGTCAGCGCGTCGGCATCGGCCCGGAGAGCATCGGGGTTCCAGGCTCCGCCGGGGATGTATACGAGGTCATAATCGGCGGGCTTTGTGTCGGGCAGGAAGCGGTCAATTTTTAGGTAGCCCGAATTCTGCATCCATTTCACCGTGCTGATATGGGTGTCGCGGTTAGCGGGTACGTGTGCCCCAAACCTGGGCGGATAGTTTGGTTTTCGGGGCGATACGACGTGTACCGTAGCCCCGCGCCGCTGTAACATGGTCCGCACGAATGTAAGCTCAATCTCTTCCACCCCGTCGGTCACGACGATAGCTACTCGTTTGCCTGCCAGTTGAGTGGGGTCGGCGGGAGCAGCCAATAGGTCACGCAGGGCTTTGTTAGGGGCGTCGGGGACGTTCAATAGCTGCTCAGTTGAAACCCCCATCACATCGGTAGCGGGGCCTTCGACGGCCAAATCCGCCATTTGCAGCACCTGGAGCAAGGCCTCGGCTACGCTGGTTGCCGAAGCGGGGTTTTGGCCCGTCACAAGCCGCCCATCAACCACGACTTTTGGTTGCCAGAGGCCCGCTTTCTCGAACTTAGCTCCCCGTTCGATGAGTTTGCTTTCGAGCAAAAACGGCACGACGGTTTCAAGCTTTACGGCGATTTCCTCCTCGTTGGTGAACGCGTTGACCCGCTTACCATCCACTAAGTACCGACCGTCGCTTAATTTAATATTGACCAGCCCAGCGGGGCCATGACAAACCGCCGCCACGGCCCCGCCATTTTCATAGATGCGGGCTGCAATCCGGGCCAGTTCGGTGTTATCAGCAAAATCCCACATGGTGCCGTGGCCACCGGCATACAATATGGCAGCATACTGGTCGAGGTTTACCTGCGCTGGGGTCAGCGACGCGTTGATGCCCGCCTGAGCAGTGGCATCGTCTACAAACGCCTTATTGATGGGGTCGTTCAGATTGTAGCCATCCACGGGGGGTGTCCCGCCTTGGGGGCTTACAAAGTGGATGGTATACCCAGCTTTGGTGAGCACCGCCCAGGGGTGGGCTACCTCGGCCAGATAATAGCCCGTCGGCTGACCGGTTGATCCTTTTTTGTCGTGGCTCGTGACCACAAACAGCACGTTCTTTTTCATGTGCGCCTGCGTGTTTTTTACTTGATTAATTGACTGTGCCTGAGTAGTTTGCGTTATAGATAACGCCATTACTACAAGGCTTACAGCCGCTTGTCTGGTTGATTGTTTCATTGCCGTTTCTGTTGTAGAATTGACAGGACAAAGGTCAGCCAGGCAAGCAGGGACACACAGGACGTAGCGCACGATTTCGGTGTGAGGTAGGTCACAGCCTACAATCTGCTCAGTGTCTCGCGGGAGACACCGAGGTAGGCAGCAATCATGGTTTTGGGAAGCCGCTGTAAGAGGTGCGGGTATTGAGCGGCAAACTGCTCGTATCGCTCCGCCGCGTTGGTTGTCAGTAGCGACAGAATACGCTGTTGCAGAGCCACGTAACCCGCATTCGACTTTTTGCGGAAAAAGTGTTCAACGCCCCGCAATTCGGCACACAGTTTTTCGCGATTCAGCAGCGAGAGGCAGAGCAGTTCGCAAGGCTCGATACAGTCGATACTGATGGTGGCAGGCCGTTCGCGGTAATAGGCATCGTAGTCTGTCACCCACCAGTTTTCGGTGGCAAACTGAAGAATAGACTCTTTTCCATCGCTGGCGGTGTGGTAGGCGCGCAGACAGCCTTTTACCACGAAAAAATCACCAGGCACGGCCATGCCTTCCTGCACCACAAACTGATGCCGACGGAAGGCTCTGGGCATAAAGTGACCGAGAATATAGTCGAACTCACCGTCGGTTAGGGGCGCAATCTGTTCAAGATGTACTCTGAGCGGGTGGGGTGTCATGGGCACAAATGTAGGGTTGTATGGCCCTGAGGCGTATATTGTTGACGCGCGTGAGACGCAAGGATGCGTCTCTACACCTCCCCCTCCTTCTGCTATGCCCTCCTACTCATTTACTAACAAACGCACCAACCTATACATTTTCTTGAGCGCGGTGTTTCTCGTCAACGCCATCATCGCCGAAATCATTGGGGTCAAAATCTTTTCGGGCGAGGCCACGCTGGGATTGAAACCAGCTCAGATTCACCTCTTTGGCGATTTTGTGTTGGACTTTAACCTGACCGCCGGGGCCGTGATCTGGCCGTTTGTGTTTATTACATCCGACATCATCAACGAGTATTTTGGCAAGGCGGGTGTGCGGCGCATCTCATTTCTGACGGCGGGGTTTGTGGCCTACAGCTTCCTCATCATCTATGCCGTGACCACCCTGCCCCCCGCCCAGTTTTGGCTCGACGTGAACGCCAAAGACGGCGCGGGCAACTCCATCAACATCAACAATGCTTTCCAGATGATTTTCCGGCAGGGGCTGGGCATCATCATCGGGTCACTGACGGCGTTTCTGATCGGGCAGATTCTCGACGCGTCGGTGTTTCAGTACCTGCGGGGCATCACGGGCAGCCAGAAAATATGGCTCCGTGCCACGGGGTCAACCCTTGTCTCGCAACTTATCGACTCGTTTGTGGTGCTGGGCATCGCGTTCTACGTCTTCGGCAACTGGTCGCTGGGGCAGGTGCTTGCGGTAGGCATCATTAATTACCTCTACAAGGCCACCACGGCCATTCTGCTCACGCCCCTGCTCTATCTGGCCCACAACATCATCGACAAATACCTGGGCAAAGAACACGCCCAGGAACTGGCCAACGAGTCGTCCATGAGTTCGTTTATGTAATCACCCCCCCCTGCCCCCTCCTTACCAAGGAGGGGGCAGGGGGGGGGGGTGTACGGCGCACATTATCCAGGATCACTGCCGTGGCAATACCTACGTTGAGCGATTCGGCTTGTCCGTAGCGCGGAATGGTGATGCGGCGGGTGACCAGCGCCTCGATGGCCGGGCTGATACCGTTGGCTTCGTTGCCCATCACGAGCAGCCCGCCCGACGTACCGAAACCGGCCTGATGCACGTCGTCGCCTTCCAGAAAAGTCCCAAAAACGGGCTGGGTGGCCGTTTTTAGTACTGGCTCCAGGTCGCCGTACCACCAGTGTACGCGCGTGAACGACCCTTTGCTGGCCGAAATCACTTTGGGATTGTATACCTCGGCAGTAGTGGCTGAGCACAAAATGGTGTCGATACCGTACCAGTCGGCAATGCGCAGGATCGTACCCAGGTTGCCGGGGTCGCGGATATCGTCGAGCACCAGGGTCCAGGCGTTGGGGGGCAGGGCAGGGAGCGTGTTGGGGCGCATGTGCACTACGGCGATGGCGGCGTTATTGCTCTCCAGCGTACCCATGCGCGTGAGTTCATCGGGGGTGGCGGGGTCAAGGCGGCAACGTTGCTGCTGAATCAACCCCGCATGGTCGGCCAGAAATTGCGACGTGCCCAACAGCATCTCGACCCGGAATGACGAGGCCAGCACCTCCTGTACGCTTTTGGCCCCTTCTACCAGAAACAGGTTTTCCTGCTGACGGTTTTTTTTCTGGTGCAGCGACCGTACAAACTGGAGCGTGGCTTTAGAGGGCATCGAACTGGCGATAAGGCTAGGTAAGGCCGCAAGTTCCCCATTTTCGCCCGCACAACCAATGACGGCCCGGACTGACGTTGTAGCCAGGAAAACAAAGAAACAATAGTTATTTACTGAACAATAGCAATCTCCTACTGTTGCAGTAGAGTAATTCAGCCGCACCGGGTTATCTCGCCCCCTGGTTTAGTCATCAACACCGATGCACAATGCCTATACGCTGCGCAACCCATGCTCTATTTTCTTCCCTTTGCCAGCAGCAGCCTACAGGCCGAACGGATCTACCGTCGAATTACCGACCGGGTTACCAGTCTGGGCTATACCCTCAGCCGCCGCCGCATCCACGACATCCACTACTGGCATGAAGGTGTTGCCATTCACGAGACCGTGGGCGTCTCGTCGGCCAACGGCGAAACGGTGCTGGCTATTTTCAAAGCCGGGGCCTGCTTCTTTATTTGCACCTACAGCCGGGGCGTTGTCTGGGGCGACCCCATGATGGCCTGTCCATCGTCGACCGATTCGGTCGACTATTTCGACGACGATGTAAGTGTGGCTACCGTTTAAGCCAGCAGCATACACAAGCGGGGGCAAAGCGCGTTGTTAACGGCAGGAAACTGCGCGTACTGGAATAACTTTACGCCTTCAGGAACCGATTTTCAGGCAGCAGTTCAGGCCAACGCTCATTGTCGCGTCACGTATGCAGGGTAAACAGCAGGGAGTTCAGGGTAGCAGGCATTGTTCAACAGGGCACCACAGTCAAGGTAACCCCATTCGTTATTGGCTCCGGTTACTGGTGCTGGCGGGAGTGGCTGGCTGGCTGTCGGGCTGTTTGTCGGCGCGGCGAATTCCTGACAATAAGTACCTGCTCTACTCGCAGACCGTGAAAGGCAACAAGGCTATTTCTACGGAAGACCTCACCGCCCTGATTCCCCAACGGCCCAACAAGCGGGTGCTGCAAACGCCCCTTACGGTGGGCTTATGGCTGTATCAGGCCTTTTCGGGCAACTACCGCCCCGACTCGGCCCGGCGTGAACTGGAAGCCCTGACGGCCAAATTCGAGCAGGAAAGTCAGGCCCAGGCCAATGACCCCAAGGCGCTGAAAGTGCTTAACCGGCGATTTACCCGTCAGGCCCGACGCAGGCAGCGATACATCGAAAAGGGTAACTGGGGCATGCGCAACCTGGGCGAACCGCCCGTCTATTTCGACCAGCAGAACGCCGTGGCCAATGCCGCCAAGATGAAGCTGTACCTGAAAAATAAGGGCTTTTTCCTGGCCAAAGCGTCCTTTCGGGTCGATACCCTGGTCGACCGACGGGTGCGGGTCACGTACTTCGTTCAGGAAAAAACGCCCTACATCGTCTCGTCGGTGGCCTACGCCATTTCTGACAAACGCATCGACTCGCTGGTGGGCACATCGCTGGCCAACTCGCCCCTGAAAGTGGGGAAGCGATACGACGAAGCCAATATCAACGCCGAGAAAATACGCATCGAAGAACTGCTGCGGAACCAGGGCTACTACGGCTTTTCGCGGCAGTACGTGAAGCCCCGCGTGGCCCGCGACACCACCTTCGACCAGCCCGCCGATACCCTCTCACAACCCGTCGACCTGCTGATTCGGGTGCTCAACCCCGACAACGGCCAACACAAGGTCTACACCATTGGCGACGTCGACGTGCGCATCTTCCGCGACCCGGCCATTCCGCTCGACACCGTGGTGGCCAACGGGGTTCGGTATTTTATGGAACCGGGTATGTATTCCACGCGGCTGTTGAACACGAAAATATCGCTGCGCCCCGGTACCCTCTACCGCCAAACCGATTACGCCACCACTCAGCGGCAACTTTTTCTGCTCAACCAGTTCAAATTTGCCTCTGTCAACTTCACCGACACCACCCAGCAACGGCTGCGAACGCTCATTGCCGCCACGCCCCTCGACAAGTACGACTACAGCCTGGAAGGTGGTTTTACCTTGCTCTACCAGGCGCAGGGCAATTTGCCGGGTCCGTTTGGCAACCTGTCGTTCCGCGCCCGCAACCTGTTTGGCGGCCTGGAAACCTTCGAGGTGGCCCTGCGCCTGGGCATCGAAGCCCAGACCGGCTACTCGACGCAGCAGACATCGCCCGTTTTCTATTCGGCCCAGGAGTTTGGCGTGACCACGTCGCTGCTGTTTCCGCAGATTCTGTTTCCCACGCCAATACGGTTTCGGTTCAACAGCCTCAACCCGCGCACCCAGTTTTCGGTGGGCTACAACGCCAGCGTCCGGCCCGACTATTCGCGGCGGAATCTGCGCGGCACCATGACCTACCTCTGGCAGCAATCGCAGGCTAAACAATTCACAGCCAGCATCTTCGACATCAACTACCTGCAATCGAACGTTATTTCCGACGATTTTCGGCAGTTTATCAAAACCGCGGTTGAGCAGGGCAGCACGATTGACAAAAGCTTTCGGAATGCGTTTTTCTCCAGCATCAGCTTTGGCTACACCTACAACACCAACGTGGTTGGGCAAAACAAGCGGGCCAACTTTTTCCGGGTCACGACCGAGTCGGGCGGGACCACGCTTAACCTGCTGAAGACCACGGGTATTTTGTCGCTGACAGAAGCCACCGGGCTTGAGTTTTACAAGTACCTGCGGGCCAACGTCGACTACCGACACTACCTGCCCCTGGCTCCCCGCACCACGCTGGCGTTTCGGGCCAACGCCGGGCTGCTGTTTGGCTACGGCCCCAACGAAACGGCTCCTTACGAAAAGCGCTTCTTTGGCGGTGGTCCCAATAGCGTGCGGGCCTGGCTGCCGCGCCGCCTGGGCCTGGGTGCCTCCTACCCCCGGTCTACCACCACTCCTGCCGACTATTTGCCCGTATTCAGGGGTTCCGAAGGCGAACGGTTCGATTATAGTTTCGAACAACCCGGCGATGTGCTGCTCGAGGGGTCGGCGGAATTGCGCGGGCGGTTGTTCAAACTCTTTGCCGACATTAACGGCGCAGCCTTCGTAGACGTGGGCAACGTCTGGACCCTGCGCAACCTGGTTAACGCCCCCAATACCGTCATTCCGGCCAACCCGCTGGGGGGGCCAACCAGTGCCGTTTTTCGTACGGGCAGTTTTCTGGAGCAGTTTGCCGTGGGTACCGGCGTGGGCCTGCGCATCGACTTCTCTATTGTGGTGCTCCGCCTCGACGCGGCCATTAAAGTCTACGACCCCGCCCGGCGGTACATCAACGCCGAAGGACAAACCGTAGACGAGCGCTTTTTATTGAAACAGTTTTCATTTAACCGCCTCACCACCGGCCCCAACCCCGTAGTGCTCAACATCGGCATTGGCTATCCTTTTTAGAGCTAAGAGGTGAGAGCCAAGAGGTGAGAGTTGCTGACGCATGCGTACTTCTGCAGCATCGGTGGGCCGGTCAGCCACTCTTTCGCCATTCACTCTTTCGCTCTTTCACCACTCACTCTTTCGCCCCTAGCGGAATAATGAGCTTTTCGCCGCGCACGGCCAGATCTTTGGTTTTGTGATTGGCTTTCATAAGTGCCTCTTTCGAGACGCCGTATTTCTCAGCCACTACGCGCAGCACGTCGCCCGCACCCACGGTGTGGATGGCTTTCACCTTCACCCGTAGCTTGGTCACCCCCGATTTCACGTCGTTTTCCGACACGTCAGGATTCATGGCTTTCAGGGTGCTCACCTTCATGTTCATCCGGCTGGCAATGCCGTAGAACGTTTCGCCGTCGCCCACGGTATAGGTCGATGTGGGGCCACTAACCTTCAGTGGATCAGGCTTTTTGTCCGGCCTGGCAGCTTCCTCGACGGGTTTGGCAGCTTCGGTTTTTTTGTCGGACTTATCGCCGTTGTCGGTCGCTTCATCGTCAGTAGTGGCGTTATCGGCGGGCTTGTCGGCCACGTCGTTGTCTTCCGGGGCGGGGGCCTGCGAGAGGTCTACCGGCACGGGCAGCGACGAGGTGTCGGGCATGACGTTTTCGGGGTTATCTACCTGCCCCATCGTTGCCTGATCGGTGGTGTCGAGCGGCACATTGGTCAGCTCTCTGGCATTGCCCGTATCGTCCGACAGGCTATCGTAGCCAATATAGAGCAGGGCCGCAATCAGCCCAATCAGCACCAGCAGGGTCAGCACCGGCAGCGACGTATTGCCCGCAGGCGGCGTATTTTTCGTAGAATCAGACATGAGGAAAGGGAAGAGATTTACGACTTACGATGTACGAATTACGATTTGTTGCTGACGCAGGAGTACGCTTGTTCTAGCCTACTCCTGCGTCAGCAACAAATCGTAATTCGTACATCGTAAGTCGTAAATCAGTTTACAGTTGTTCATTCATTGCCGCTACTTTGGCTTTAAGGTCTTCTTTATAAGTGGCCAGCCGGTTGGCCAGGGTGTCGTCGGCCGTAGCCAGGATTTGGGCGGCCAGGATACCGGCGTTCAGGGCACCGTCGAGGGCCACCGTCGCCACGGGTACGCCACCCGGCATTTGCAGGATTGACAGCACCGAGTCCCAGCCGTCGATGGAGTTGCTCGAATGGATGGGCACCCCGATCACAGGCAGGGTGGTAAGCGAGGCCACCATGCCGGGCAGGTGCGCCGCACCGCCCGCCCCTGCCACAATCACGCGCAGGCCACGCTCACGGGCCGTTTTACCATACTCGACCATTTTTTCGGGCGTGCGGTGGGCCGACACAATGGTCATCTCCCAGGCTACGCCAAATTCCGTCAATATATCGGCCGCTTTTTGCATCACCGGCCGGTCGGAGATGCTGCCCATTATGATTCCTACTTTCATTACCTGCGAAATAACGGGTTTAGGCCCACTTTAGCCGGACCAGCGCCTACTTTTTATCCAAATAACCTGATCCGCAGCCGTTTGCCGTACAGGTAGGCATCTGGCCTGCGCTGTACTACAGATGATTTCGCTTTCCTCGCCCGTTGGCCGTACTATTGTAACTTCACCATTAAGTTGGGTTGGTCATGAATACTTCGCTACTACTTACGTGCCTTGTTGTTTCGCCCGTCGCTTTTGGCCAAAATAACTTGCCAATTATCAAGGCTACCTCAACCCACGTTGCCATCAATGACGGTGGTTATCTGGACAAAAATGCCTGGACACTGTCGCCAAAAGCCAGGCCCGATATATACACCGCCGACAGGACCCGGCAACCGAAACACGTTACATTTTATACCGACATTGACTCCATTCGTATCAAGCTAAAGCCGGGCCAATCCGTTGATTTTATTATTCTGCTAAACGAAAAAGATAGTTGTTATACCCGCGTTGTCAGCGCCATACCGCCCGCCCTAAAAACGGCAGGTATTAAAACTACGCCCGATACCATTCCTTTCACGTTAACGGCCTACAACGCCATTGCCGTAAATGCGCTTATCAATAATCGTGATACGGTAAAATTACATTTCGACACCGGCTCGTTCGACTTTCGGCTCACCAGAGAAGGTATTCGCACCAGAACAAAATTATTGGCCAACCAACCCGATGCCGTAGCCGGAAAAACGACCCCAGATTTTGGTAAGATGGAGAAAGTAAGGACTATACAGCTTGGAAAACGGGTTTTTACTAACCCATCTGTCACCGTGACCAGGCTAACGGCCCACGAAATGGATGGTCGCTTTGGCCCAAATTTGTTTGAAGGTAAAGTTGTTGAAATTGATTACGATAAACAGCTACTTATTATTCACGAAAAGCGGCCACGCCGACTAAACGGTTACACCAAATCGCCACTTTTATTTATCCGGTCATTCGCTTGTATTGCGGCCAATTTACGCGTTGGCAATAACCTGTATTCAGGCAACTTTTTGTTGGATTCCGGCTCCAACATGGCTGTTATTCTCGATAGTGCCTGGGCAGCTCATGAGCAATTTCCTACCAATTTACCTTTACTCAACGTAAAAAAAGTCAGCGACCCGCGCGGTTTTGTTTACGAAACGAAAACAGTTCAACTTCCGCTTATTCGGGTCAGTACGTTTGAGTTGACCAATGTACCTACCACATTGCTCGGCAGTAAAAATCCAGACGGTTTCTCGCTCAATTATTTGGGCAATGATTTGTTGAAACGGTTTAATACGATACTGGATCTAAAGAACGACTGTATCTACCTGAAGCCCAACAAATTAATCAACCTTGGCTACCGCGAAAATTCCTAAAGCCAACATCATTGCCGTACCATTCACATGCATACTACCGACCTGGGCTGGCTGATCTATTGCCTGCTCATCACCTTTTTATCCTTCATTCACCTGCTGCGAATTGATGCCTGGTGGATTCGTATCTGGGACTTCCCACACACCCAACTCACTGTGTTGGCGGGCATTGGGGTACTTGGCTGGCTCTCTTTTGTACAGGATTTCAGCTGGCCGCTGTGGCTGGCTCCGGTTGGGCTGACGGCTGCACTGCTGTATCAGGGCTGGCTGATCTGGCCCTACACCCCCCTGCACCCCCGGCAGGTGATGCGGCAGCGCAGCCCGCGCAGGCTACGCAAGCAGGTCATCAACGACCCTAACACGGTTCGGCTGATGAGCGCCAACGTGCTTATGACCAACACCCAGTGTCCCAAAGTGCTGGCCCTAGCCCGTAAACACAAGCCCGACCTGATCCTGATTCTGGAGGCCAGTCAACAATGGGCGCAGGCACTAAAACCGCTGGAGGCCGACTATCCGTACCAGATATTATACCCGCAGGAAAACACTTATGGCCTCTTGTTCTATTCAAAACTGCCCATAGCGGATCAGAAACTGCGTTTTTTGGTGGAAGACGACATTCCATCCATTTATGCCCAGCTCACGTTGCGGTCGGGGCAGGTGATGCATTTCTACGGCATTCACCCACAGCCGCCCAGCCCTACCGAACATTATCGATCTACCGAGCGCGATGCCGAACTGGTGCTGGTGGGTCGCGAAGCCCGGCAGCAAACCGAACCCGTGCTGGTGGCAGGTGATCTGAACGACGTGGCCTGGTCGCACACGACGCGGCTTTTTCAGCGCATCAGCGGCCTGCTCGACCCGCGCGTGGGGCGGGGGCTATACAGCACCTTTCACGCCAACTATTTCTTCCTCCGCTGGCCCCTCGACCACGTGTTTGTGTCGCACCATTTTCGCCTGCGTACGCTCCGCCGGTTGCCTAATTGCGGCTCCGATCATTTTCCCATATTGGTATCGCTCGTCTACCACCCCGACCCTACCCGCGCCAATCAAACACCCCAACCCGAAGGCGACGACCTCGAAGAAGCACAGGACATTGTGCATCGAGCCAAGCATGATTAGCCGTTGGTCATGTCGCTCTGTCACAACTGGTGAAACTGATCCCGAATCTCCGACACCATGGTCTGGAAAGCGGGTTTGGCGAGGATGGTTTTGTCCCAGCAGAGGTCCATGGCGGCCAGGTCGTAGGTGCGTTTGATGCGGGCACCGGGAATAATATTGCCGTTGGTGTCGCGGTCGCGGCCCATGAGCCAGAGGGTGTCAGACACGGAAGCCGTAGCCACGATGTCGTGCGAGACGATGATGATCGTGTTTAGCTCGTGCGAGTGGGCAATTTCCTGAATCATCTCAGCCACTTCTTCGATCATCAGAATATCCAGTCCGCTGAAGGGTTCATCGAGCAGCAGAAAATGGTCGGAACAGAGCAGTTGCTGGGCAATGGCCACGCGCTGCCGCTGCCCGCCCGACAGTTGCGCCGGATACAGCCCCAGCTTGTCGGCCATGTGCAGGCGGCCCATCACGTCGCGCATACGGTCGGCGGCTTCCGAGCCGTTGGGGTAGCGTTTTTTGGCCGCCAGCATCAGGTTGCCTTCAATGGTGCGGTGGTTGAAGAGCGGGTAGTTTTGTTGCACTACGCCCACCATGCCCGCCCGTACCGGTTGCAGCGGGTCGCCGAGTTGCACCGTGCCCGACGTGGGTTGCAGCAGTCCGGCCAGGATCTCGAAAAATTTGGTTTTCCCCACCCCCGACGGCCCCAGGAACCCCACCACCTGCCCGGTGGTCATGCCCGTGCGAACCACGTCGCGGACTTCCACCGACAAGTCGCGGAGGATCGGATTGCCCCCCAACGTGAGGTTCACATTGTCGGCGCGGAGGATAATATTGGTACGTTGTGATTGCATGATGGAAGGAAGGAATTTACGATGTACGATTTACGAATTACGATTGTTGCTGACGCCGGTCAGCCTACTCTTGCGTAAGCTGACCGGCGTCAGCAACCAATCGTAATTCGTAAATCGTACATCGTAAATCAATGCGTTAGCGTGGCGTAGGGACAGAAGAGTTTTTTCAGGAAACCGATGCCGTAGTCGAGGGCAATGCCGACGAGGAGGATCACGATCTGGATGGCGAAAACGGCGTCGATGTGGAAGTGTTTGTTCTGGTTCAGCAGCATGGTACCCACACCGCCTTCGGCCCGCGAAATGCCCTCTACGAGCGTCAGCAAGGCCCAGGCGATGGCGAAATTCTGCCGGATCACGTCAAACACCTGGTCGAATTTGCCCAGGATGACCACCTCCCACACCACCTGCCATTCCGACATGCGGAGCGTACGGGCGTGGTTCAGTTCGTTGCGCGTCACCGACTGCACCACGCCCACCATATTGGTCACGAAAAACACCGTGATGCCAAATACCAGCAGCGACACCTTCAGGCTGTGACCGCTGTGGGTCATGAGCGTGAATACAAACGAGAGGCCCACGAGCGTCAGAAACCTGAATTTCGTGATCAGAAACGCCAGCGGCCTAAAGAACGGGATCACCGTAGCGTAGGCAATAAGCAGCGAAATAACCGTGGCAATCAGCATGGCTTGCAGGCTTAGGGCCATGCTCGTCCAGAGTTCCTGAATCAGGTTGTCGTTCTGAACCAGTCGCCCCATAGCCCGCAGGATCTCTACGGGTGTGGGCAGCAACGGCGACTGCGACAAAAACCAGATGATGGCCGCAATGACCACCTGGGCCAGCACCATGACCCCATACGACGACCTATCAGGCCGCCCGTTGGGCTTTATGAGTTCAGTGTAGTTCGTCATTTCCCCATCACCACCGTGACGCGGCGGTTTTTGGCGCGGCCTGTGGGGGTGCTGTTAGGCACAAGCGGGTTGTCGGAACCGTGGGCAATCACGCTCAGCCGACCGTCGGGGAAGTTGGTGGGCGATTTTTGCTCCAACCACTGCTTCACGGCAAAGGCGCGGGCCTCAGACAAGGTACGGTTGGTGGCCGCGTCGCCCACGTTGTCGGTGTGACCGTGGAGTTCCACGCGCAGGTTCGAGGCCACCACCAGGTCGTTGAAGAGCGATTGCAGCGTCTTCTGCGAGGCTGGTGTCAGCTTGTTACTGCCCGACTGGAATTCGATGTTCCAGGCTTTCTCGGCCACCTTCTGCCGGATGGCATCGTCGTCGTTGAACGTCACCTTGTCGGCGTCGGCTTTGGTGGTGGTGCGGCCCGCCACGGCTTTCAGGTAGCTCAGGTCAATCACGTCGTCGGCGGGTGGGTACGAGGGCATCAGCTTGGGATACAGCTGCTTAGCCACGTCGCCGAAGAGCGTGTAGACGATCTTATAGACGTTGGTGCTGCCCTGCCCCATGCCAAAGAGTTCGATGTTGTCGCCCAGGTTATGCACCCGCGAACCACCCAGTTCAACCACCTGCCCCTGCTTGTCGGCCTGCGACACGCCGTTGTAGTACTTCACCCAGTAAGGGCCGGTTTCTTCCTTGTAAATTTTGGCCGAAATCTCGCCTGCCTTGTTCAGCGCCGCCGAATACGACTTCACCTGATCACCGCCTTTGGCAATGGCGTCGATGATGTTTTCTACCACGGGGCGGTTGTCTTCCATCCATTTCTTGATGCCGATTACCACGCAAGGCATCTGTGACCGGTATTCTTTCGTAGACACGACCGAGATAAGGCCACCTTTTTTCTCGGCAATCATCACGTCGCCGGGGGTCCAGGTAGCTACCGAGTTCACGGCCACGTGCTTGGTCTCGCCGGTGGCTTTACCGTTGACCACCACGGGGCGGTCTTCGGCATAGTCGGAGATGTATTTCTGCGCCGCGTCGATGTACGAATCGGCCGCTACGAAGTTCATGGCGTCAGGGTCGTAGGTCTTCTCATCGGGGTTTACTTTGATGCCGTTGTCGCCGCACCATTTCACCACAATGTTCCAGTCGCCGTCGCGGAGGTAAGCCGCGCACAGGCCCCCCTTGGCCGATTGTGGGTTGTCGCGCCAGGCGGCAGGCCCCATCAGTTTATCTTCGCCCAGCGACTTCCCGCAGGTGTAGACAATCTGGGCTTTGTACTCCGGCCCCAGCTTTTCCAGTTCGGGGTTCACCCCGGCCAGAAACGCGGGGGCACCGTCGCCCATGATGGTCACAAATTGCACACCCTCCGTGGTTTTGGGGTTGCTCTTATATTCTGAGGCAAACTTGATGAGCGACGCCTGCATCTGCGGCACGTCGTCTTGCCGAATGAGGTTGAGGTTCACGTTGTTTTTGGCCATCAGCGACCCTTCGGTGGTTTTGGGGCCACCGTTGGCAAAAAACAGGCCCATCTGGGCATTCCAGGCCCAGCACTGCCAGCGGATTTCGGGTGTGGTAAGGGCGGCTTCCTTGTCGCTCGGCATATCGGCCTGCGGCACGGCGGTGGCGGCGTTTTTGGGCGCGTCGGGCAGATCGATCCGGGCTACGCTCTGTGATTCGCTGACGGATTTTTTCAGCACATACCCACTGTCGACCACCAGCCATTTGAGGCCCCAAAGGCCCGCCAGGATCAGCACAGTGACCAGAATACGACCAGGTACAGTTAAACGATTCATTGTTTAGGCGTTTGTTTAGTTGATAATGGCACTTGTTTGTGTAAAAGACAGGTCAAAACTACCCCGGATCTTGGTTTTGAGGTAGTGAAATCGTACAAATGGCTTCCGTATGGCCTATATGGCTACCTGACGGGCCAATCGGCAATGGGGCTATTTACGCAAAAACCGGCTCCTTTCCTGAGTTGAATTACAGAGAGGTGCCTCATCATAACCACCGTTGATGATCCCTGCGCAAACCATCTGGCGTGGTGGCCGTTAGCTACCTATATACTAGTCACGATGACCATTACGTTTCTGACCGCCGAGTGGCGCAACCTCATCTTTGCCAACTACGCCATTGACCGCCGGGTACTGGAGCCGCTGGTACCCTACGGCACCGAACTCGATGCGTATGACGGCGTTTGCTACGGTAGCCTGGTGGGGTTTTATTTTCAGAAGGTACGCATGTTTGGCCGGGTGGCGGTGCCGCTGCATACCGAATTTGAGGAGTTCAACCTGCGCTTTTACGTGCGCCGAAAGACCGATTCGGGCTGGAAACGGGGCGTAGTGTTTGTGAAAGAGATTGTACCCAAACGGGCCATTGTGGTGGTGGCCAGAACATTGTACGGTGAACCCTACGCTACCCACCCCATGCGCCATAGCCTGTCGGTCGACGCTGACAGTCAGCACATTGGTTACGAATGGAAAGTAGGCCGCAACTGGAACCATATCCGCGTATCGGCCGACCGCACGGGGCACAGTCTGGTGCCGGGCAGCGACGAAGAATTTATCACCGAACACTACTGGGGTTATACCGGGCGCGGGCCGGGCCGCACCTCAGAATATGAAGTGGTGCATCCGCAGTGGACTATTTACCCCGTCAACGACTACGACGTCAACTGCGATGTGCCTAAACTCTACGGCCCCTCGTTTGCGCCCTTTTTCGAGCAGGCTCCGCAGTCTGTTTTCCTCGCCGACGGCTCAGTCGTGGCCATCAGATCGGGCGCTGTTGTTCACTAACCAATTCTAACCATTTGGTATCTACACAGCTTTAGTAGCAACAACATATTCACCTCCACCACCTATGTCTATTGCTAAAGGCCCTATCTACACCGCTCTTTTTGCCAACCTGGGTATTGCGGCCACCAAATTCGTAGCGGCGGCTATGACCGGCAGTTCGGCCATGATCTCAGAGGGTATTCACTCGCTGGTCGATTCGGGCAATGAGATGCTGTTATTATTGGGCATTTATCGAAGCCAGAAACCTGCCGATGAAAAACGGCCGTTTGGCTACGGGCGTGAACTGTTTTTCTGGTCCTACATTGTGGCGCTGCTCATTTTTGCGGTGGGGGGCGGCGTCTCGTTTTACGAAGGCGTAACCCATTTGCAGCATCCAGAACAGATTGAAAACCCGATCTGGAACTACGTTGTCCTGAGTGTGGCGCTGGTATTGGATGGCTACTCGCTCTACACTGCCCTCACGGCCTTCAATCAGCAGCGCGGCAACCGGCCTTTCTGGCAATCGGTGATCGACAGTAAAGACCCAGCCACGTTTACGGTATTGTTTGAAGACGCCGCCGACGTGCTGGGCCTGCTTATTGCGCTGGCTGGGGTGGTGCTGGGGCAGGTGTTCAACAACCCTTATTTCGACGGCATAGCCTCTATCCTGATCGGCTTGCTGCTGGTGGGTATCTCGGTGGTGCTGGCCCGCGAAAGCAAGAGCCTGCTCATGGGCGAGGGCGTCGACGACGACACTAAGGCCCAACTTATTGCCCTCACCACCGCCGACCCCGCCGTGGTGTCGGTGTTGAACATGCACACGATCTACATGTCGCCTAACGAAGTGGTGGTGATGCAGCGCGTAGCTTTCGACCCCGCCCTAACCGCCGACTTAGTCAGCTACGCCATCCACCGGATTTCCAATACCTTACGAACCGAACTGCCCGACATCAAGCAGATTTTTGTAGAACCAGGTACCGCACCGGTGAAGTAGTAGTAGCTATTGCCACTGCCCGCTGCTTACTTCCTCATGCTCTTCTACCTGAACAGTTTCCCTAACGGGTTGCCGCACGATTTTTACGACGAAAAAGCAGCCCAGCAGCACCAGAACGCCCACCATCACGCTGGGCAGGGGCTGTAGCTTTAGCTTGGTACTCAGCGCAAACAGCAGCGGGTTGCTCAGCACCAGAAACACCAGCGTATTGCGCGCCATGAGTTGCAACGCCGAGGATTGCCAGCCCCGCCGAATCCAGTGGCCGACCAAGAGGTAAACGGCATAGAGGAATCCCCACGAGCCGCAAAGCCAGAAAATGGACGGCGGAAAGCGGCTCGGAAACTCATGATGAAGGGCGTAATAACCCACAAAAGCCCCTGAACCCAAGGCCGAAACCAGCGCAACCCGGCTATCCCAGCGGGTGCCGAACCGGGCGAAATACATACCCGCCACGAAGAAAACCAGGTACTGCACCACCGGAAAAGCCGTTACCTCGCGTGAGCCAATCAGCAGGGCCAGCCACGGCGATGGCGAAAAATCGGCGGGAATCACAAGCGAACTAAGCACCGCCCCCGCCCCGGCCAGCCGCATCCCCCAGGGCGAATAAGACAGGCGCTTGAGGGGTTCAAAAAAGAGCAGCGTGGCCAGGGTCAGGATAAAGAACGACAGCAGAAATTCGGAGTATAGGGCAATGTCGCTCAGGAGCAACACATCGACTATACGACTCATGGTGAGCGGATTAACTATACCTGTTCGGCTCGGCAAGAAGATAGTAGCCATTAGCGCCGATACGTAGTAAGCCAGTAACAGCACCGCCGCTGTGCGAGCTAGTTTGCCCTGCACGGCGGCGCGTGATTTGGCGAAATAAGCGGCACAATAGGCGTAGCCGAAGCAAAAAAAGAACCCCGCAAAAGCAATCAGATTGCCGAAGGCCGTGTAGGCATAACACAATTGACTGATGCGGTTGCCAGGAATGATGGTACCGAGTAGCTGAAAACTGTGCCCCAGCACCATCCCTCCAACCAGCAGTGCTTTGATATAATCAATCGTGGTGTAATTGTCTCTCATCTGTTGGCAAAGCAATTTGGAAGCAAATTACTAGGCTAAGTATAGAGTAGCGACACAATTGATTAGATGGTCCTTTATTCGCCCGAAGGCCGTTTCAGCACCTGCGACAGCGGCACGGGTTGGCCAAAGTTGGGCGTGCCGTCGGTATTGAATGTGAACGGCTGCATCCGCACAGACCGATTATCACCACAACCCTGACCGGGGGCGGCGTTGGCGTGGTAGACAATCCAGTTTTCCTTGCCGTTGGGGGTTTGGAAAAAGCTGTTGTGCCCCACGCCATAGGTACCGCTACTACCATAGGGGCCAAACACCGGGTTCGCCGACTTTGTCCAGGCGGCGGCATCTGTCAAATTAGCTGTCGATGAAGCCGTTAACTGGCCCAGTGCGTAGAAATCGGTACCGCAAAAACTGGCCGAATACACCAGAAATACCTTGCCCCCATTCACCAGAAACTCAGGACCTTCGTTCACGCCGAAGCCCTGCTTCTCCCAGGCATAATCGGGAAACGACAGCCGCACGCGTGGCCCCTCGGCGGTGTAGGAATTGATGAGCTTGCTGATATAGATCGCCTGCGGGCCACCCAAATCATTCTCCCAGCCCGACCACGCACAGTACAGTTGATTATTCAGGTTCAGTACCGTGGCGTCGATAGCCCATTTGTTGTCGGCCAGCATCAGTTGACCCCGGTCGGTCCAGGTACCGGTAGTGGGGTCGGCGGCGGCGTTTTCGAGCACAAACATCCGGTGGTTTTTGTCGTTGCCATCGTCGGCGGCGTAATAGATATACCATTTGCCGTTCAGCAGATGTAGTTCCGGTGCCCAGATATTCCGCGAGTTAGGGCCGGTGGCGGGGGGTGTCCAGACGGTAACGGGCCGCGCCGCACTCAGGCGACTCATACTGGCAGTTTTGTAGATCCGCAGGCTGTTGCCCGTGGTGTGCATGACGTAGTAAAACCCGCCATTGGCCACCACCCACGGGTCGGGACCAACGGGCAGAATGGGGTTGCTGAATTTTCCAACCGTGTCGACCACCACCACCGGCGGCATGGGCGTTACAGGGTCCGGCGTTTTCTTGCACCCATACCCGCCCAAAAACACAAGTAAAATGAGGGAGGAAAAGAGGGAGTTTTTCATTATTGAGACAGGGGTTTACAGTATTAGTTTTCAGTTTGGAGTCTACAGTTGCTTCACGCTCTGGGGGCTAGGCGTCAGCCCCCAGAGCGTGAAGCAACTGTAGACTCCAAACTGAAAACTAATACTGCGGATTTTGCGCCAGGTTGGGGTTTAGGTCGCGGTCTAGCTGGGGAATGGGCAGCAGCTCATGTTTGCCTTTCACGAAGTTTTTGAAGCCCGGATCGCGGTCGGCCAGGGCAGGCCCCAGGTCACCCCAACGGGCCAGGTCGTTCCAGCGGTGCCCCTCGCCCGACAGCTCCGTAACGCGCTCATGCTTGAGCTGCGCCAAGAACTGATCCTGCGTCAGGCCCGGCTTCACCACCGATAGTTTGGCCAGCCCGGCGCGGGCACGCACCTGATCTACATAGGCGTAGGCCTGGGTGGTTTTTCCCGTGGCGTTCAGCGCTTCGGCATACATCAGCAGCACGTCGGCATAGCGAATGTAGCGCCAGTTGTTGGGCGACCGGTAGCCTTCTTCGTTTTTCCAGTGGTCGTTCTGAAACTTGCGGAACCACACGCGTTTGTTGTCGCTGCCATACCTTTTGGTAAACGTCTGCCCGTAGATCTGCGTAAAATTTGGGCCACGCACGTCGGTCGAGTCGAACAGGAACGAGGCTTCCAGGCGTGGATCGCGGGCACCGGCCGTGGTCTTTTCGTTGAACTCATACACCGGCCAGCGGCTAGCTTCGCCGTCTGACCAGCCAATGCCGCTGGGGCCAAAAAACTGCGCTACTGAGGTGCCGTAGTTCTGGTTAGGCGTCTCGGTGTCGTCGTCGGTGTACTCGGCGGGGTTGAGTGCAAACTGAATTTCAAACACCGACTCCTTGTTGTTCTCGCTCGTAATCAGGAAGTTATCGCGGTAGTTGGGCACCAGGCCATACACGTTTTTACCGTCGCCGTCGGCCAGCCATTGCAAAGGCACCAGGGCCTCGGTGTATTTGCGCTGCTGAAATTGCGCCTTGGCCAGCAGGGCATAGGCCGCCCCCTTGGTAGCCCGCCCCAGATCGGCCGATCCGTAGGTGGTGGGCAATACGGCTACAGCCTCGGTCAGGTCTCTTTCAATCTGCGCCCAAATAGCCGTCTGCGGAGCCGACGAAGGTTTATCGCCCACCACCGACGGGTTGGTAATCAGCGGCACACTGCCGTAGAGCGTCACGAGCTGGTAGTAGAATAGGCCCCGCATAAACTTGGCTTCGCCCAGATAGCGGTTCTTCAGCGTGGCATCCATCGCAATGTTGGGCACGTTGGCAATCACCTGGTTGGCCCGGTTCACGCCAATGAAGTTGTCGCGCCAGACCGTGTAGCCAAAGTCTAGGTTGGTATCAGTAATCAGAAACCGGTCGGCGTTGTTGGGAATAGGCGCATAGGGGCTTTGGCTACGCCCTTCGTCTGACCGGATGATGTAGAAAAACGGCGTCCAGCGCGAGGTACCTTCGCGGTGCAAGGTGCTGTAGACGCTGTTTACCCCCGCCAGCGCTTCGTCGCCAGTTTTCCAGAACGACTGCGCCGTTACCTGGTTAGGGTTCACAATGTCGAGGTTTTGCTGGCAACCCACCAGCAACAGGCCCACGCCAACGGCAAAAGAGATGATGTTCGTTTTCATATGAGTATATCCAAAAAGGAGGCTTAAAAATCGCCGGTGATACCTACTGACAGCACGCGGGGTGACGGGTAGTGGCCGTTGTCGACGCCCCGTTCCTGAATATTGGCACCCGTCACGTCGGGGTCGAGGCCTGTATATTTCGTGATTGTAAACAGGTTCTGCCCGCTCACATATACGCGGGCATTGCGCACGTGCGCCCGCTTTAGCAGGTCAGATGGCAGCGTGTAGCCCAGTTCGATATTGCGGAGCCGCACGTAGGAGGCATCTTCCAGCCAGCGGTCGCTGTAGCCTAGGTTGTTGTTGACAATCCCCTGATCGCGGTCCTGCAACCCAATGCGGGGGTCGGCGGTGCCGGTGTTGGTAGGGGTCCAGGGGCTGACGTCGCGGCGGAAGTTGGTGTTCTGGTAGCCGTCCAGGATGCCGCGAATGCTGTTGTAGACTGTATAACCAAATACGCCCACCAGTTGCACGTTCAGACCGAACCCGCCGTAGCTGACGTTGGCCTGCGCCCCTGCCTGCAACTTGGGCCAGGGCGACGAGACAAACTGCCGGTCGTCGACGTTGATGCGGCCATCGCCATTGGTGTCTACGTAGCGGATGTCGCCGGGTTTGGCGTCGGGCTGAATCTTACCGCCATCTTTACTCACATAGGCATCTACCTCGGCCTGACTCTGGAATAAGCCGTTGGTTTTCAGCACGTACCACTGCCCCACGGGGTTACCCACCTGCGACCGCGTGTTGCCACTCTGGATGTAGTTGATGTTCAACCCCTGGTTGCCCACGTTCTCCACACGGTTGCTGATGGTGGTAAAATTACCCGACACGTCCCACTTGATCGGGCCAGCATTTTGGCGGTAAGTCAGCGAGACTTCTACGCCGCGGTTCCGAATAGAGGCCGTGTTGACAAACGGGTCGCCGCGCAGGTTGCCCAGATAGCCCGGCACCCGCAGGTTCAGGATGGCATCGGTCGAGAGCGAGTTGTAGACGTTTACTTCGGCCGTAACGCGGTTGTTGAACAGACTGGCCGTCAGGCCTATATTCTGTTGGGTGCGGGCTTCCCACCGCAGGTCGGGGTTGGCCAGTTGCGCTTGATAAGCACCCACGTTGGGGGTCTGGTCAACGCCAAACACGGCGCGGGGGTTGTTGTTGATAAACGCCGTGTAGGGAAACGAACCCAGGGTAGGCACCACAATTCCCAGCTTGCCATAGGAGGCGCTCAGCTTCAGGTCAGAGATCCAGCCCACCTTGAAAAAGTCTTCCTGGCTGATGCGCCACGCCACCGCCCCCGACGGAAAGAAGCCCGTGCGGTAGTTGGCCCCAAACCGCGAATCCTGATCCACGCGGCCCGTCAGCGTGAGCAGGTATTTGTCGCGGTAAGTATAGTTAACACGGCCAATGTAGCCCAGAATGGCGTATTTGTCGGGTGTGTAGCCCGCCGAGTTCGACACCCCCGTGGCGGCGTTGATGGTGGTGAAATACTGACCACCCGCCTGCCCCAGGTCGGTGCGCGAACCCGACGTAACGTCGCGTTGAGTGTTTTGCTGGCTAATACCGATCACACCGTTGAGGCTGTGCGCCGCGCCAAACGTACGGTTATAATTCAGGGTATGTTCAAACAGCGTGCTTGTGTAGCGCGACCGGTCTTCGCTCACCGAACTGGGCACTGGCGCGGCACTGTACTGATACACGCCCAGTTTGCGGAGGTATTGGGTATAGTCGAAACTGGCTTCCAGACCGGCGTTGAACCGGTATGACAACCCCTCGAACAGCTTCACGTCGAGGTAGGCATTGCCTACCAGCTTGGCAAACGTGCTTTTGTTCGACGTCAGGTTGCGGGCCGCCACGGGGTTGTAGGCATACGAAATGGCGTCGGGGTTGGTGCCAATGCCATAGCCTTCGGGGTTGGTGGCGCTCACATAGCGCGGGTCCTGCACGGGAATCACGGGCAGGGCGTAGGCCATGTCGTAGATCGGGTTGAAAAAAGTGGGCGGGTTCTGAATGTTCGAGTTGGTGAGCACCAGGTTCTCCCCTACCGTAACCCGGCCCAACTGGTTCCGCGTGTTGATCCGCAAACTGGCCCGGTCGAAACCCGTGCCTTTTACGTAGCCGGTGTTGTTGAAAAAGCTGCCCGAAATCAGGTATGAACTGGCCGTGGTGCCGCCAGACAGCGTCACATTATAGTCTTGCAGGCTGCCCGTCTGGAGCACTTCGTCCTGCCAGTTGGTGTTTACCGTGGGGTTGCCCGCCACACTGGCCGGTACGGGTACGCCTGCGTTTTGGTACTGCTGCCGTTGCAGGGCCGCAAAGGCCGGGGCATCCATCACATCCCAGCGGCGATAAAGGCTCTGCGCCCCGTATTTGGCCGAAAACGACACCCGAACCGGGCCTTCTTTACCCTGCTTGGTGGTAATGATCACAACCCCGTTGGCCGCCCGCGACCCATAAATAGCCGCCGCCGACGCATCTTTCAGCACCTGAATCGACTCGATATCGTTGGTGTTGATCGTGGGGTTGGCATCGGCAATCATGCCGTCGATGATATAGAGCGGGTCGGTGCTGAGGAAGCTGGCCACCCCCCGAATCTGGATGGAAGCCGCCTGCCCCGGCAAACCCGAATTGCGCACCGTCACCCCCGGCGACAGCCCCTGAATAGACTCGGCCAGGGAGTTGGCCGTTACCCGGTTGGACTGCGCCGGGCTGATGAGGTCGGTAGCACCAGTCAAATCTTTCTTGCGCACGGTCTGATAGCCAATTACTACCACCTCGTTCAGGGTGCGGTCATCGACGGCCATTTTCACGTTTACCACGCTCTGACTACCAATGATTACTTCCTGCTTTACATAGCCCACGCTACTGAATGTCAGCACGGTAGCGGCGTCGCTGATGTTGATCTGGTAGTTGCCGCTGCCGTCGGTGGTGGCACCGGTATTCGTTCCTTTTTCAATGACGTTTACCCCAGGCAGGGCCTGGTTGTTCTCGTCAGTGACCTGTCCCGTTATGCGCTTCACGACGGCCTCCTGTGCTTGCGCCGCCACGTCGGCGGTCCCGCGTCCGGAACGGCTCGTGGCGGGGTTGGCTAAAGGGGCCGAGGCGGCTTTGGCAGGCTGCGCTGCCGAAATCACGATCAGGTTGTCTTTGATTTTCTGAAAGCGCAGTCCCTGGCTACCTAGTAGGTTCTCAAGCGTTTGTTCCAGAGCGTTGCCGGTTAATTCGAGCGTAGCCGTGCGCCCTTCAATCAGTTGGTCGTCGTAAGCAAAATTGACGCGATATTTTTTCTCCACTTCCGCCAGGGCCTTTTTCAGCGACCGTGTTTTGGTGGGGCGGGTGTCATACGCCTGCATCTCGTGACGGACGGGGGTTTCGGCCCAGGAGAGCAACTGCGCCGCCGCCAGCTGGGGCAACGAATACAGGCTCAGGCCGATGACCACCGCCGAAACAGCTATGTACTGATTCTTCATGGTTTTGGTTGTTAATAACGTTTGTATTGGGTTTACTGCGCCGGGCTAACTGCCTGGCAGGGGCACGCTTTACTTACTTTTTCTCAAATACACGGTGTTGCTATCCCGCTCAACCGTCAGGTCGAACGTGGCGGCCAGGGTGGTCAGGAGCGTTTCCAGGTTTTCGCTCGACAGGTTGCCCGTAAACCGGCGGTCGGCCAGGGCATCGTCGCCAAAAACAAGCGTCAGTCCCTGGGCATCGCTCAGCTGCTGGGCAATGTCGCGCAGGGGGGTTTTCTCAAAGATGTACTGCTGCTGTGTCCAGGCAGTGCGGGGCTGGGGATCCTCTTTCTGAAGGGCTACAGCCTCAATGCCGGGCCGGGCGGTGGCTACCTGTCCGGGCCTCATTTCCAGCACCTTAGCCTGCGCATTGTCGGGCCGGATGAGCTTCACCTTTCCCTCTACCAGCGTCACGTCGGTCTGCCCGCGGCGGGTGTTCACGTTAAACTGCGTCCCCAACACCTGCACGTCGAGGCCGGGGGTATGGGTCGTAAACTTGACCGGCACGGCGTTCAAGGGTATAGCGTTCAAGGGTAAATCTGCCTGCTCCTGAGCCGCCATGGTCTTTTTTGTGACAGTGAAAAAACCTTCTCCCTCCAGCCACACCTCGCGGGCTTGTCCGTCGGCCCAGTCGTCGCGGTAGGTCAGCGTGGAATTACCGTTGAGTTGCACGGTCGATCCGTCGGGCAGGGCAACGGTCGTTGTTTCGCCGAAGTTGGTGTGGGCTACATGTTTGTGCTGTTGTTCGCGCCAGTACCAACCGGTGGTGAATACGCCCAGCAGGCCTACCGTCGAGGCAGCCACGCGCCAGCCGGTCAGCCAGTTGGGCCAGGCACGGCGACTGTCGAGTGCCCTAACGGGCGTAGCCGATGGGGTCGCAAAGTAGGTAGTATGGGCCTGTTCCAGCAGGGTCCAGATGCGCTCGTAGCTGGCCTCGGTGAGGTCGTCGTAGTTGGTGCGCAGGTGGAGCAACAGGGTAGCAGCCTCATCTATATAGGCCTGTTGCGCCGGGTACCGGAGCATATACGTATGCCAAAACGACATAGTAGCCTCGTCGGGCTGAAGTACCCACCGCCGAAACGACTCATCGAGCACGAAATCGCGGGTGGTAAACTGCGCATAGTTGGTGGGTAGATCGTGGGGCATAACGGCGTGCTTTCCCACAGAAGAAACCGCCGTTCAATTTTATCCCCCGCAAATGCAAGTTTTTTCCCCCATTATCAGTAACAGCACCAACACACCCGTGTCGACGCGTTTTTGGAGGGCGGCGATGGCTTTGTAGATCACCTTATAGGCCGACGACTGTTCGATACCCATCACCCCGGCAATTTCTTCGTAGGTCAGGTTGTCGAAATATTTCAGAAAGAGGGCTTCTTTCTGGCGGGGCGGCAGGTGGTTCAACTCGCGCAATAAGGCCGCCGACTGATCGGCCGAGATTTGGGCATCAAGCCAGGTTGGTTCATACTGAAATTCGACCCGGAACTCGATAGCGTCGGGGTCGGCGTCGAAGCGGGATTCGGTCTGCAAGCGGCGGACCAGTTCGCGGCGGAGCGACCGCATGAGGTAAAACTTGATGGAGTCGGTGCGACCCAGGCGATTACGGGTTTCCAGAATGCTTAGAAACAGGTCCTGCAAACAATCTTCGGTAAGCTGCCGGTTCTGCGCAATTTTGTAGCCATAGTTGTAGAGCACCTTGGCGTAGCGTTCATACATACAGGCATACGCGTCCTGATTTCCAGCCAGAAAATCATCCCACAGTAGGGCGTCGGTAGAGTAGTTGTACACGCCGGAAAGTAGCATAGAGGTGTTGAGCAAATGTATACTGAATATAACTGATTCTGCTTTGAAATAGTCAATTCAGACTACGAATACTTATGAATGGAAATAGTGGCCTTTGTCGTTTTCTAACCACAACCAGCTGTCAGACAATCAGTTATAGTACAAATTCTAAGTAGTGGGTATGTACGTAGTCTACCGTTCTTTTAGGTGAAACAATCACCCCACTATGGTTCGCTTTGTACTTCTGTTATCGCTCTTGCTGACATATGCATTTACCGTCTCGGCCCAACCGGTTGGCAAGCTGGTTCGTCGGCATCCGGGCATTGTGTCGTATACCTTCCGCGATGAGTTTGCCAAAGACGTACCCGCCACCCTTGACCATATCAGGCAGTTGGGCATCACCGATCTTGAATTATCGAACCTGTTTGGCAAAACCGCAGCGGAGTTCCGCACCTGGCTCAACGAGCGGGGTATCCAATGCAGCAGCTACGGGGTGAGCTACGACGATATTCAGAAAAAACCCGCCGAGGTGCTGCAAAACGCCAAGACGCTGGGTGTGCAGTTTGTGCGCGTGGCCTGGATTCCGCACGAAGGCGCGTTTGACACTACGATGGTGCGCAAAGCGGCGGCGGTCTTCAACACCTTTGGCCAACTCGCCCGGCAGCAGGGCATTACGTTCTGCTACCACAACCACGGCTACGAGTTTGCGCCCTACGGCCAGGGCACCATTTACGATGAGTTGATGCGCCTGACCAACCCCGACTACGTTTCCTTCGAGATGGATATTGCCTGGACGTTTTTGCCCGGCCAAAACCCTGCCACGCTCCTGGCCAAGTACCCCAAGCGGTTCCGCCTCATGCACCTCAAAGACATTCGCAAGGGCGTTCCTGGCAACGATCAAGGCAAGCTCGCCAACGAAAATTCAGTAATCCTCGGCACCGGCCAGCTCGACTGGCCCACCATCCTGAAGGCCGTCAATCAATCGAGCATCACGCACCTCTACATCGAAGACGAAAGCCAGGCCGCCACCGAGCAAGTGCCGCAGAGCATCGCGTATTTGAAGGGACTGTAATGATTTACGAGCGGTCCGCCGCTGCGGTTACGATTTTTGCTGACGCTGGCGTAGCCCCCCGCCCTAAAGGGTGCCT
>NZ_JAFMYU010000060.1 GCF_017353255.1 Fibrella aquatilis
CCCCCCGCCACAGCCGCCACATAGCCCACCGCCCCCGCCGTGGCGCTGGGGGGAAAGCACAGCCGAAGCCCGTCGTGGTGGGCCAGCAGGCTAGTGGCCAGGGCCTGGGCACCGGCCGCGTCCAGCCCGTGGCTGGCCTCCATCAACAGAAGCTGATTGAAGACCTGCGGGGGGCGGTCAGGCAGGGCAAAGTAGGCCTGCTGGATGGGCGTCAGCGGCAAGTGGCCCGTCACCAGCGCCTGTGGTAAGAGCTGCCCCAACGGAGTCAGCTGTTGGGCCTGCTCATGCAGTACGGGGTACTGAAAGATGGTTTTGATATCTAGCCGGTAGCCCTGCTGGTAGAGCCGCGAGGCAATCTGGATGGCCTTGATCGAGTCGCCACCAGACCGGAAAAAGTCTGACTCCCGCCCCACCGCCCCCCCTCC
>NZ_JAFMYU010000061.1 GCF_017353255.1 Fibrella aquatilis
GACACGCAGATCAAGCTGCGGGGCTTCCGCATCGAACTGGGCGAGATCGAGAGTGCGCTGCTGGGTGAGACGGGGGTGGCCCAGGCGGCGGTGGTGCAGGCGGCGGGCAGTGGGCAACTGGTGGGCTACCTGACGGGCACGCTCATCGATGCTGACACCAGTGCGCTGCTAGCCACGCTGGGTCAGACCCTGCCCGCCTACATGGTGCCCGCCCAACTGCTGGTGCTCGACGACTTACCCCTGACGGCCAACGGTAAACTCGACCGCCAGGCGCTAGCCAACCGAACCTTGTCAGTAGCCTCAGCACAGGAACCATTTAGTGCCCCACAAGGGGAGTTAGAGGTGCTGCTGGCCGGTGCCTGGGCCTCGATACTG
>NZ_JAFMYU010000062.1 GCF_017353255.1 Fibrella aquatilis
CGCCGCCGACCACGCCCGGTAGCTGTGCGTCTTGGCCGGTAACACCAGCCGACCACCACCCATATACTGGTTGTAGAGCGTCGTCAGGTCCGCCCACAACACCCGCCAGCTGTAGGCGTCCACCACCAGATGATGCACCACCAGCCCCAGCTGCGTCTGCCCCGGCAAGACCACCAGCACCAGCTGGCAGAGCGGACCAGTGGCTTCCAGAGCCTGCCCCCGCAAGGCCAGCAACTGCCGGTCCCGCTCGGCAAGGGCCTGCTTTTCAGGCAAGTGACTCAGCGACAGCACCACCAGTGCAGGGGGGGCTTCGTCGGGGCTGGGCGTGTACTGGCGCACCCAGCCA
>NZ_JAFMYU010000063.1 GCF_017353255.1 Fibrella aquatilis
AGCAGCCACACGCTAACAGCCCGTTTCCGCCGCGAGAGGGAAAGACAGGCAGCCCGGCAGAGTGCAAAAAATAAATATCGCCAACCGCTTGACAAACCAATTCAGTTGCCTACCTTTGCAGTCCCAAATCGAGAGACACACCGAGATGGGGCACTAACAGTAAGCCTGGTGAGTGCCATACCGCCGCTTCAGGCACCACGATCAGCAACGGCTGATCGCTCGTTCTTTGACCAACTGTCAGTAACACAAGACAAACAACGTCAGCTTCCCACCATCACTGCCCCTAGGGCAGGGGAGGGTCTGGCAAAAGACACGTGACTTTCGGGTCACACAAG
>NZ_JAFMYU010000064.1 GCF_017353255.1 Fibrella aquatilis
CCGTATTGTGCTCTTTTTCTGCCAATGCCCAATGGGCTTGTAGCTCAGGTGGTTAGAGCGCTACACTGATAATGTAGAGGTCCGTGGTTCGAGTCCACGCAGGCCCACAATGGGGGATTAGCTCAGTTGGCTAGAGCACCTGCTTTGCAAGCAGGGGGTCAACGGTTCGAATCCGTTATTCTCCACCACGAACCATATGGGTTCGTTCGTTCATTGACCTGTTGAGAAAAAAGCATATGTGCTTTGAATAAGTCCTTGTGATTTAGAAGAAGTATATATTTGGTAACATTGTAGATTTTAACGAGCGTGTAGTATGAGTACTAC
>NZ_JAFMYU010000065.1 GCF_017353255.1 Fibrella aquatilis
AATACATCTGTTTTGGTGTGTGTATCTACTAATATTAATTAGCTATCTTTCTTCCCAGTAGTGACAAGACGCTGCACTTGGCATAGTCTGTTTAGGACTATGCAACTGATAACTTGGTTGGTGGCAACGGGCGGGTGAACACCTTTTCCCATTCCGAACAGAGCCGTTAAGCCCCGCACTGCCGATGGTACTGGTGTCACGACCGGGAGAGTAGGCGGCCGCCACCTCGTCTTT
>NZ_JAFMYU010000066.1 GCF_017353255.1 Fibrella aquatilis
GGTAGGCTGAAAGTCATTACCAGTTAGATCAGCATACTGTGGTTCGGTAGGCTGAAAGCCGTTGCCTGTTAGATCAGCGTACTGTGGTTCAGTAGGAGTTAGGTCAGTAGGTTGAAAGCCATTACCCGTCAGATCAGCGTACTGTGGTTCGGTAGGCTGAAAGCCATTACCAGTTAGATCAGCATACTGTGGTTCAGTAGGCTGAAAGCCGTTACCAGTTAGATCAGCA
>NZ_JAFMYU010000067.1 GCF_017353255.1 Fibrella aquatilis
AGTACGTGATCGTACAATTACGCTCTTACTTGCTTATGTTACCTTATGTGACGTTACCATTCTTACGGATGCTAATCGTCTTCTTCCCAATAGATCAAAGAACTCTCTCCCAGGCCCGCCCTCGCAGGCAACACCCGGAATGGCGTTCAGTCACCAACCATCAGCAATCACAATACATAATCCCACGCCAACCACCCCACCGGGACAGCCTGA
>NZ_JAFMYU010000007.1 GCF_017353255.1 Fibrella aquatilis
CTGCCGGTGCGGGTGCGTGCTGCGGCTTCGCTGGGGTTTGTCGACTGGTTGAGCCAGTGTCAGCAGTTGGCCAGCGAGGGCGAGGCGCACCAGTATTGTTCGCTGGCGGCGGTGCAGGCCCAGAGCGGGCTGGGGGCGGGGCTGCTCGACCACATCCTTATCTTCGAAAACCTGCCCGATGCCCCTCAGCATCAACATACAAACGATACAGAGGCCGCTACGGCAGTAGGATTTGCCCCGCCTGATGTTAGTCAGGTAGGGGGATTTGCCCAGACCAACTACGCCCTCAATCTTATTGTCCTGCCCGGCCAGACGCTGGGTTTCCGCTTCAGCTACAACAAACTGGTCTACACCGCGACGCAGTTACAGGCCGTTGCCGACCAGCTGACGTATCTCTTCGACCAGGTGGTGGCTGAGCCAAACCGCCCCCTGGGTCAACTCGATTTGCTCACCCCGGCCCAGCAACGGGTGCTGCTTGAGGACGTTAACCAAACCTACGTCGACTACCCCAGCACGGTAGGTCTTCATGAATTGGTGGCCCAACGGGCGGCCCGAACGCCACAGGCCCCAGCCCTCAGCTGGGCGGGTGGGCAGTGGTCCTACGCTCAGTTGCAAGACGAGGCTACCCGCCTGGCAGCCTACCTGAGCCAAACCTGCGGGCTGGCTCCCGGCGACCGCGTAGGGCTGCTCAGCGGTGCCAGTCCATGGCGGGTGGGTGGGCTGCTGGGTATCCTGGCTGCTGGTGGTGTGGTGGTGCCGCTGGAGGCTAGCCTGCCCACCGCCCGGCTGGCCCATCAACTGGCCGATGCGGGCGTGGCCCTAGTGCTGGTGGACGAAGCCAGCCTGAGCGCCCTGCTGCCCGACGGCACCCCCCAACTGCTGCTTACCAACGGGGGTGAACCGAACCAGGCTGCTGTTTCCTTCACCGCCCCGCCTGCTCCAAATCACCCGTCGCTCACTGCCGATTCTGGGGCGGCGCTGGCTTATCTCATCTACACCTCGGGCAGCAGTGGCCCGCCCAAGGCCGTGGCTATTCGCCACCGAAGCCTGGTTCATCGTGCATTGTATCACATTGACTATCTGGATCTTACCACTCATAATGCGGTGTTGCAATTCAGCGCCCTGGGCTTCGATGCCTGGCTCGTAGAGACGTTTATGGCCCTGCTGAGTGGGGGGCGACTGGTGCTACTGGAGACCGCCACGCGCAACGACCTGCCTGCCCTGGTGGACTTTTTGGCCCAGCAGCAGGTGAATGTAGCTGTCCTACCTCCGGCTTATCTACAATTGCTGGTGGGTCAGGAGTTGGGAAGCTTACATACGCTCATCAGCACAGGCGAGGCCGCCAGCCTGGCCGCCAGCCTGCACTTTGCCACCCACAAGCGGGTTTACAACGGCTACGGACCCACCGAAAGCTGTATCGGGGCCAGTTTCCACCGGGTAGATCCCGACAGGGCGACAGCGTACCGGCAGGCGGGGGGTATTCCCATTGGTCGGCCGTTTGCCAATACAACTATATATGTATTGGATAGTGAGCGACGGTTGTTGCCGCTGGGGGTGGAGGGCGAACTGTGGGTGGGTGGCATTGGGCTGGCGGCGGGCTATTGGGGTCGTCCCGAATTGACCGCCGAACGCTTTGTGGATCACCCATTCCAGCCTGGCGAGCGCCTTTACCGCACCGGCGACCGGGGTTGGTGGAATGAGAATGGTGAGCTAGTGTACGGAGGTCGGCTGGATGGTCAGGTGCAGGTGCGCGGTATGCGGGTGGAGTTGGGTGAGATCGAAAGCGTACTGATACGCGGGGCGGGGGTGGCGCAGGCTGTGGTGGTGCAGGCGGCGGGCAGTGGGCAGCTGGTGGGCTACCTGACGGGCACCATCACCCCGGCCGACACGGATGCCCTGCTGGCCGCTGTAAGCCAAACATTACCCACCTACATGGTTCCTGCCCAACTGGTGGTGCTTGCCGAATTGCCCCTGACAACCAACGGTAAGCTCGACCGCCGGGCGTTGGCCGAGCGCCCCCTGCCCGTAGCCGACGTGGCCTTCAGTGCCCCACAAGGGGAGCAGGAGATTGTGCTGGCGGGTGCCTGGTTGCAGGTATTGGGGGGCGGGGTGGTGGGGCGGGAGTCGGATTTTTTCCGCGCTGGTGGCGACTCGATCAAGGCCATCCAGATTGCCTCCCGGCTCTATCAGCAAGGTTACCGGCTGGAACTGAAGGCCATTTTTCAGTGGCCCCTGTTGCATGAGCAGGCCCGGCAATTGATGCCCCTGGGCGAAACCGGGCAGCAGGGACCTGTGCGCAGCACCGCCAAGCCCGTTTATGACGTAACACCGTCCATGAGTGCCCAGTGGATTCTCTTCAAGTATATCGAAGAGCACGTCTATAACATGCAGGACCTTATCAAGATCGAAGGCGAGGTAGATTATACGGCACTTGAGGAGGCTATTCGTGGCCTGGTGGCCCGCCACGAAAGCCTGAGAACGACACTATGCCACGTGGCTGGGGAGATCAAACAGATCATTCATCCGCCAAACGCGCTGCCCCTGAATTACCGCATCGTCGACTTCAGTCAGGCCGCCGACGGGGCCGAAAGAGCGCAGGAATTCATGCGGGCGGAACGGTTCGATGTGCGCTTTGACCTGGAAAACGAAGCGTTTATCCGCTTCCGGCTGCTCAACACCGCGGGTGGTTTTCACTTGCTGGTGCTCACTATTCACCATTTGGTGGCCGACGGCACCACCATCGAGATCATCAGCAAAGAGCTGACCGAACTGTATGTGGCCCGCCTCGAAAGCCGGGAATGCACCCTGCCCGCTCTTCAGCTACAGTTTAAAGACTTTGTGGAGTGGGCCAACAAAACCTTCGACCTTCACAGTTCCCGCGATTACCAGGCCTACTGGCAGCAACAGCTGAACTACCCCGGCGATTATGCCCGCATCCGGAGCCTGTATTCGTACCCGGAAGCCAAAGACAGCCAGTCGACTTCATACCGGTGGCAGCTTGGCGAAGAGATTGCCCAGGTGCTGGGCCACGTTCCTCCCGCCGAGGCGGCGCAGCTATACGGCTCGATGAAAAAGCTGGCCCGCCGCCCCGGAGCGGTTTACCGCACGGCCATTGACACAGAACTGTACGAGGCGCTGAGGCCGGTGATCAACAGTACCCGGAGTAGCATGTACAGCCTGATGGCGGCTGGGTTGAGCCTGGTGGTATACCGGCTGTCGGGGCAAAACGACGTTATTTTCTGCGCACCGATCACCATGCGCAGCCACCCCGACTTGCAGGATATGGTGGGCTGCCTGATGGGTACCACCATGTATCGGGTCAGGTTGTCGCTGGAAGATACCTTCGAGACCTTCCTGAGCGAGGTACACTTGTCGGTGTTGGACGGTATAAAATATAAAACCCATGCCCTGGCGCAGATTCTTGCCGACCTCGACGTGGCCTTCGATTCGATTGGCCACATTGAGCTGAACCTGATTCGGTTTGAGGAAAACAGCTACCTGGTTGAGAAACCATTTGCCGAACACCTGGTGATCGGCCACCCCAGCAATGACATGGACTGCTGCGTGATTGATCACCCCAACGGGGCATTGCTGAACTGCCTCTACCGCACCGATCTGTTCGCGCCTGACCGTATTGAACTAATATTCAGTGAGTTGCGTCATATTTTTCAGGTCGTCAGCCAACAGCCGGGCATTAGCCTGCGTCAGTTGCTCGACAAAGCTGGGAGTAAGCCACTGACCCCCGCCTGAACCACCTGCCTACACCCCGTTGCCGTTACCTTACCCTCCCGAATCATGACCGATTTTCGCTACCCCCCTGAGGTTTCGCTCCTGCTCGACCAGCTGACGGAAAAGTATGCCGCCAAGGGCCAAAACATTACATGCCACCTGGAGGGGTTGCTCAACGCGGGCCTCCTCAAGTACTGGGAATACATTAACCTCGACGCGCTGCTGAGCATTCAGCACATGAAAACCGATTACCCCGACGAGATGGTGTTTATCACGTTTCACCAGGTTTGTGAACTGCATTTCAAGCTCATACTCTGGGAGATGGATCAGCTCACGGAGATGGCCACTGGCGATTCCGAGCGCTTTGTTCAGAAAGTAAACCGCATCAATCGCTATTATGAGAGCCTGATTCGGTCTATGAGCATTATGTATGAGGGCATCGAGCCACCGCAGTTTGCCCGGTTCAGAACGGCCTTGTTTCCGGCCAGCGGGTTTCAGTCGTACCAATACCGGCTGATTCAGATCTACGCTACTGACCTTCTCAACCTGGTGCATACCCAGGAACGGCAACACTTGGATGGCAGCGAGACACTGCCCAAACTGTACCAGAAATTGTACTGGAACCTGGGCGTAGACAGTACGCAGCCGGTTGATGCCACGCTGCTCGATTTCCAGGCGAAGTATACTAAGCTATTGTTTGGCAAAGCGCAGGAGTTGCAGCAAAAGAACCTCTACCAGGTGTTTCGGCAGCACGTCAGCCGCAGCCCCGACCGCGATGCCGCCGCCGAAAGTCTGAAGAAAATGGACGTGGCCATCAACATCACTTGGCCCACCATGCACTACCGTACGGCCGTGAAACACCTGCACAGAGAGGGCCACGAAGCGCCCAAGGCAACGGGGGGCACCAACTGGCAGAAGTACTTAATGCCCCGCGTTCAGAAAATCATCTTTTTCCCCGACCTCTGGACCGCCCAGGAGAAGGCAACCTGGGGGGTGAAACCACTGCTGTAAACGCCCTACAACTACGCAACCGGCCGGGTTTAGGAAAAGCAGAAAAAATTAATACAAGCGTAGTATTCTTAGGGAAAATAACAAGATATTTAGCGAGAATTAATTGACTAACGGAGCCTGTCGAGGCGTGAAATTAAACGACCTCATCCCGGTAATCCTGTGCCCGTTTCGGCTGCTACGTTTGCCCGTCTAGCCATGGGGACACCGGTCTGCTGTTTTCCAGCCAGAGCCGCTGTATATAGTGACGAACTGCCCGATAAGACCAACTTGTCAACCTGCCCAGATCATGCTCCAACATTATGTTATTATCGCCAGCCGTGCCCTGCTGAAGAATAAATTCTTTTCGCTCATCAACCTGTTGGGGTTAGCCATTGGCATGACGGCCAGTATGCTGATTCTCCAGTACGTATCCTTCGAGATGGTGTTTGATCGCTTTCACCGGCAGGGCGACAACATCTACCGGGTGCTGAGCAAGGGGGCTGAAGACGCCGACTATTCGGTGGCTGTAAACGCCCCGTTAGGGCCTGCCCTGAAAGCAGACTTACCTGAAATCAAAGACTACACCCGGTTTTTTAACAAAGGGGGCCTTGTTCGCAGTGGTACAGAGGTGGGTCTTTTCAAAGAGGACCGTATGCTCTATGCCGACGCGTCGTTTCTGAAGGTGTTCTCCTTCCCGCTGTTGAGCGGTACGGATTCGCTGGCCCTGAAGGCACCCAACGCCGCCGTCGTTACCCGTTCGTTTGCCAAAAAATGCTTCGGCACGACCGAAGCCGTTGGTAAAACGCTGGTGCTGATTGGGTCGAATACTAACTATACTTACCAGGTCACGGGCGTGGCCGAAGACGTTCCCATCAACTCGCATATCCAGTTCAATGTCTTGCTCTCGCTGCCTTCGGTAACCAACCGGGGGGGGCCAGACCAGCAACTCGACAGCTGGAACTGGACCGTGTTTCACACCTATGTGGTGCTCTCGTCGAACACTACGGCTCCGAGTGTGGCCGCCAAACTGCACGACCTGCTGCTAAAGTATGGTGGCCAGGAAAAAGACAAGCTGGCGCTACAGCCCCTCAAATCTATTCACCTCTACTCGCGCTACGCTGGCGAAATCATCCCCCAGGGCAACATTGAGGTGGTTTGTCTGCTGCTCTACGTGGCCCTGTTCACCATCATCATTGCCTGGATCAACTACGTTAATCTCTCTACGGTGCGCTCCAGCGACCGGGCACGGGAGATCGGCGTGAAGAAAGTGTTTGGGGCCAACCAGGGTCAGCTGGCGCGTCAGTTCATGATCGAGGCTTTTCTGCTCAACGTGCTGGCGTTTGTGCTGGCCATCATCATCACGCTGTTTGTGCGGCGTTACCTCGACCAACTCATTGGCGTAGACTTTACTGGCTTTATCATGAGCAGCTACACCTTCTGGCTGCTCATGCTGGCGCTGATTCTGATGGGGGCGCTAGCCAGCGGGGCGTATCCGGCCTTTATGCTCTCGTCGCTGAAGCCGGTCGAAATTATCGAAGGTAAGATGAAGAGCAACCTGCGGGGCGGCACCCTGTTTCGCAACGGGCTGGTTATCCTTCAGTTTGCTGCCTCTGTTACGCTGCTGATTGGCACGTTTACGATCTATAAGCAGGTGAATTTTCTGCGAAGTGCAAACCTCAATATCAGCATCGACCAGATTGTGGTCGTGAAGGGACCGGTGCTTAACCGGCCCAAAGAACAGGAGAGCTACGTGTTCGACCGCTTCAAAACGGCCCTGGCTGGCTACTCGTTTGTCGACAAGGTGGCCGTGACGAACCCCTTTCCGGGCGGAGGCATCAGCTGGATTGCCATAGGCTTCAAACGGGCAGACATGACGCTCAACAAAAACACCAAATACAACGTCTTCTATGCCGACAAAGACTTCTTCACTACCTACGACGTGAAGTTTCTGGCGGGGGGCGGGTATCGGTCTAAAAACGGTGTCTTCAACGGTGCGCAGGAAATTATTCTCAATAAAACGGCTGCTCAACTGATGGGCTTTTCGCTGCCCGCCGCCGCCATTGATCAACACGTAAACAACGGCATGGGCGACTGCGTGATCGTGGGGGTGATTGATGACTATTTCCATGAGTCGCTCAAGAAAAGTATCGACCCGCTGGTGGTGATGCTCAACACCAGCTACGACTATTACTCGATCCGGCTCAAGACCAATTTAAGTTCGTCGCGTACGCTGGAACGCCTAGTGTCTGAACTGCGCACGGAGTATGAACGCAGCTACCCCGGCGACCTGTTTGACTACTTTTTCCTGAATGAATATTTCGACAAGAAGTACCGCGAAGACGTGCGGTTTGGCATCATGTTCGGCATGTTTTCGCTGCTGGCCGTGGTAGTAGCCTGCATTGGCCTGCTGGGACTGGCCGCATTTACGGTGGCTAAGCGCACCCGCGAAGTAGCCATTCGGAAGGTGCTGGGCGCGTCGAATCAGGAGATCACGGTGTTGCTAGGCAAAGAATTTATCCTGCTCATCGGTGCCGCCAGCCTTATAGCCTGCCCCGTTGCTTACCTGCTGCTGAACAAGTGGCTGGAGAATTTCGCGCAGCGTATTGGCCTGAACTGGCTCTTTTTTGCTACCCCCATTGTAGTCATGCTCACGCTGTCGATGGCTACGGTCATGGCACAGGTTATTAAAATAGCCCGGGCCACGGCTGTGTCATCACTCCGGCAGAATTAGACATTGGTCATTCGCTGCGCTGTCATTCATTGGTCATTACGCTGCGCGGTCATTGGTCATTGGTTGTATCCAGCTATTAATGACCATTGAGTGACCGCGCAGCGTAATGACCAATGAATGACAGCGCAGCGAATGACCAATGACCAACTTTTAACCCTTTTTTTCACAAACCCCCCTCTCTACTTTATGTACATGATGCAAAAACTGGTTGCCCTTGGCTTGGTGGGCGCCATCATGCTTGGCTGCTCCGGGCAGCAGGTGAGTGAGTCGACCTCAACCACGACCGATGCCAGCACGACCGCCGAAGCAAGCAAGCCCGCCGAGGCAACTGCCGCCCAAAATGCCGCTAAAGCCCCAGACCCGGCCCTGGACAAGTATGCAGGCAAATACAAAATGAGCGCCCCTACGCCCGGCTTCGACTACGTGACTATCTCGCAGGTGAATGGCGTGCTTGTGGCGAAGACCAGCGCTAACGAATCGTTTGAGCTTTTTCGGATGAAAGATGACCTCTTCGATGTGCCCAACGCGGCCGGAAAAGCCAAATTCATTACCAACGCAAACAAGGCCATTGGCGCGGTAGTGGTGACGCTGGAGGGTAAAGATTTTCGCGGCGAAAAAGAATAAATAGCCACGTTGACTAACATTAGATTTGTTTATCAGAAAGCACCATTATAATCAATTCCAGCTAATTTAATCATTGCTTCAATTTGATTATAATGGTGCTTATTAAAGCAATTAATTTCACATTGTTTAGTTTATTTATTATCCATATTTAATTGTTCCAATTCTATTTATAACAGACTAGTTTTCCGCAGATCCAGGACATTACGTACTACTACTCAAATATGCCTGTTGATGTTAGCCTTCGGACCAGAGATAGTCAATCATTACCCGATTAAACCCTAAAGCAGACATGCATACCCAAACACTGGTCGACATTCTGGAGCGGCACGCTGCCGAGCAGCCTGACAGAGCCGCCTACATTTACCTGGCCGACGGCGAACGGGAAGAAGGTACTCTCACCTATGGCCAACTGGCTATCAAGGCCAAAGCCGTTGCTGTTGAACTCCTCACCCATTGTCAACCTGGTGACCGAGCCATGTTGCTTTACGGTTCCGGGTTGGAGTTTCTGACAAGTTTTTTTGGCTGTCTATATGCAGGAGTGATAGCCGTACCAGCTTACCCGCCCAAGAAAAACAGCTCAGTGGCTCGAATAGAGTTGATCTCGAAGGATGCCAAGGCGACGGTTGCTCTAACTACTGACCAGGTCAGGCGAGACATTGAACGACATTTTGAACTGAGTGCCACCTTAAAAGGCGTTCCGTTGTTGGCTACTGATCTGATCACATCTGACGGTGCCGTACTGTGGATTGCGCCAATGCTGACTACCGACTCGCTAGCGTTCTTGCAATACACATCGGGGTCAACCGGCAACCCGAAAGGGGTGATGGTGGGCCACGATAACCTGCTGGATAACCTTCGTAGCATGAGCGCCCGGATGAACTATTCGCCTCAATGCTGCATGGTGACATGGCTGCCCGTTTTCCATGATATGGGTCTGATATACGCTATTCTTATCCCGCTCTACAATGGCTTCCCCTGCTATGTTATGGCTCCAACGGCTTTTATTGCAAAGCCAGTTCGGTGGTTGCAAGCGTTATCAACCTACCGGGCTACACATTCGGCAGCTCCTAATTTTGCCTATGAACTTTGTCTGGCCAAACCACAGGAACTGACGGGTATAGATCTAAGTAATTTCCAGGCGATGGTCAACGGGGCAGAGCCTGTACGTGGCAGTACATTGCGAAGCTTTTTAGACATAGTTGGGCCATACGGGTTTAGTCAACGAGCCATGTGTCCAGCTTATGGTTTGGCAGAAGCTACCCTGGCCGTGAGTAGTCAAAACGGTGACCATGATCTATTAGAGTTGACTTTGGATGCTGCGGCCCTGGAACAAAATAAGGTGATGCCGGGCAGATCCACTGGTAAAACAACTAAGCTAATGGGATGCGGGAAATTGCTCGACGGACTGACGGTCGTAATTGTAGACCCCAACACCCAACAGTGCTGTGTGCCGCATCAGGTGGGTGAGATCTGGGTAGCGGGTGGGTCGGTGGCAAAGGGCTATTGGCAGAACCCAGTTGCCACTGCTGATACGTTTGGGGCCTATATATACAACACCACCGACGGTCCTTACCTGCGGACGGGTGACTTAGGCTTCTTTGCCGACGGAGAATTATTTGTGACAGGCCGGCTGAAAGATATGCTGGTGATCCGGGGTGTGAACCACTACCCGCAGGATATTGAGCTGACCGTTGAAAATAGCCATGAGGCGCTCAGAAAGGGCCATTGCATCGCGTTTTCGGTCGATGTGGCCGACGAAGAACGGCTGGTGGTTGCCTGCGAACTGAACCGCCATTTTTTGCAGAATACCCCCGAACAGGCCATTTACGACCAGGTCCGGGAGGCTGTTGGCCTGCACCACGCCCTCGACGTGCATGCCATTGTACTGCTGAAAACGATGAGCATCCCGAAAACGTCGAGCGGCAAAATTCAGCGGCAGGACTGTCGGCGGCGGTTTCTGCTGGGTACCCTCACGGTGGTGGCCAGCAGTGTCCCCGCACCGGTAAATAGGACGCTGGATTTTAGTTTGTTATATTTCTCCAGCAACGAAGCCACGTTCGCCAATGACAAATATCGGCTGGTGGTGGAGGGAGCCCAATTTGCCGATACCCACGATTTCAAGGCCGTATGGTTGCCCGAACGGCATTTCCATGCCTTTGGTGGGCTATATCCCGACCCTTGTGTGCTGGCCGCCGCGCTGGCTACGGTAACGAGTCGCATTCGCCTGCGGGCGGGCAGTGTGGTGCTACCCCTGCACGACCCCATCCGTGTGGCCGAATCCTGGTCGGTGGTCGACAACCTGTCGAAAGGGCGGGTAGACCTGGCGTTCGCTCAGGGCTGGAATCCCGCTGACTTCGTGTTGGCCCCTGATGACTTTGCTCGGCGCCGCGACGTGCTGTTTGCGCGGCTGGCTACGGTGCAACAGCTCTGGCGGGGCAAGGCCATTCATCGGCCCGACGGGCAGGGCAAGGCCGTGAGCGTGGCTCTGTTTCCGCTACCCTACCAGCCTGACCTGCCCGTGTGGATCACGTGCAGTGGTGGTGAGGCCATGTTTGTAAAAGCAGGGGAGGCCGGCGCGAATGTATTGACCGCCCTGCTGTTTCAGTCGCCGGAGGCATTGGCGCAAAAAATAGCGGCGTATAGACAGGCCCGTGAGCGAAGCGGACACGGGGCGGCGAGTGGCAAGGTGACGCTGATGTTGCACACGTTTGTTCACCCCGACCCGGCCTACGTGCGCCAGCAGGTGACAGAACCGTTCATGAATTACCTGCGCAGCTCTGTTGACCTGTGGCAGCACGAATTTGGGGGTCTCAATACCCTGTCGGCACCCGAACGGGAGCAAATGCTTACCTACGCCTTCGAGCGGTACATGACCACCACGGCCCTGTTCGGCACCCCCGATAGTTGCCGCCACCTGCTTGACCAGCTTCACGCGGCGGGCGTCGACGAGATCGCCGCCCTCATCGACTTTGGCATCGATGCCCAGACTGTTCTCGACAACCTGGTTCACCTGGATGCCCTCCGGCAGCAGTTCCAGCCCAGCCACGAACCAACCACCACCAGGGGGCAGAACACGCCTGAACGGGACGGGCAGACAACTCGCTACCAACAACAAACGGCCCCGGCAGTACCCAACCCGCCCGCCCTGCCTACGATCTTGGATAGGGTGGTGGCGCCGGTGCCACCTGCCCTACCCACCGAACTGATTCGGCGGGCGGTGCGCAAAAAAGTGATTGCCTGTGTGGCTGGGGCGTTGCATCTGTTGCCAGAGCAAATACCGGCCGCCAAAAGCTTCTACAGCATTGGCGTCGATTCGTTGCGGGCAGTAGCTATTATCAGTGCCCTCAATGAGGCTGCCAACGTAAACCTTGCGCCGTCGGTGCTCTTCGAAGCTCCCACCGTTGACCGCCTCACCGACTACCTGCTGACCAACCACCTGGCTGAACTGTCATTGGTCGTTGGTCAGTGGTCAGTGGTCGTTAGGCAGTAGTCATTGGTCATTACGCTACGCGGTCATTGGTCATATCCAGCCGACCTGTCGGACCGCACCAATGACTAATGACAGCGCATCGAATGACGAATCACCAACCACCAATGACCACGAACAGCGTAGTAAATCGCCCGGCCGGTGAGCCTATTGCCGTGATCGGTATGGGTTGCCGGTTTCCGATGGCCCCCAACCCGGAGGCTTTCTGGGAACTGATGGCCTCTGGTACCGATGCCGTGGTTGATGTGCCGCCTGACCGCTGGTCGTGGCGTGATTACTACGACCCTACGCCGGGCACCGAGCGCAAAGCGTACTCGCGCTGGGGTGGCTTTTTGGAGAGTGTTGACCAGTTCGACCCGCTATTTTTCGATATTTCGCCCCGCGAGGCACACCTGATGGACCCCCAGCAACGCCTGATGCTGGAGGTGGCCTGGGAAACCCTGGAGAATGCCAACTACACCCGCGACAAGCTGGCCCAGTTCGTGACTGGCGTATTTGTGGGCTGCTCCTTCAACGGCTACTTCCACCAGATCGAACCGGCTCTCTCGGCGCTCGATTATTCGGCGGGGGTGGGCAACCAGAACGCCATCATTGCCAACCGCATTTCGTACTGGCTGAACCTGAAAGGGCCGTCTATCCTGGTCGACACCATGTGCTCGTCGTCGCTGGTGGCTGTGCACATGGCCTGCCAGAGCCTGCGCACCGGCGACTGTGAGGTGGCCTTGGTGGGTGGCGTAAACGTCCTGCTGTCGCCCGCCTATTACGTGCAGATGAGCCGCATGAAAGTCCACTCGGCCACGGGCCGCTGCCGCACGTTCGACGCTGGGGCCGACGGCATTGTGCTGGGCGAAGGGGCCGGGGCCGTCCTGCTGAAACCGCTTCGGCTGGCCCTGCGCGACGGCGACCTCATCCACGGCATCATTCGGGGCACGGCCGTCAACCACGGGGGCGAAACCAACGGCCTCACCGCCCCCAACCCACTGGCCCAGGCCGACCTGATCACCAAAGCCCTGGACAATGCCGGGCTGACTGCCGATGCCGTCACCTACGTAGAAGCCCACGGCACGGGCACGGCCCTGGGCGACCCCATTGAGATCGACGGTCTGACCAAAGCCTTCCGCCGCCACACCGACCGCACGCAGTTTTGCACCATCGGTTCGGTAAAAACCAATATCGGCCACCTGGAGTCGGCGGCGGGCATGGCGCAACTGATCAAGGTGCTGCTGGCCGTGCAGAAACGGCAATTACCCCCCAACCTGCACTTCACCCAGCCCAACCGGCACATTCGGTTCGAGCAAACGCCCTTCCGGGTGGCCACCCGCTTGCAGCCCTGGAACCCCGCAGGCCCCCGCGTGGCAGGTATTAGTTCGTTTGGGATTGGGGGTACCAACGCCCATGTAGTGCTGGAAGAAGCCCCCCAGACCAGCCCGATGCCCGTGACCACTACGGCTTCACGGGGTATCCTGACTCTGTCGGCGCGGACAGAAGCGGCCCTGGTGGCACTGGCGGGTCGGTATGCTGCTTTCGTGCTAACCATGCCACCTGAACACCTGGCCGACGTCTGCTACACCAGCAACACGGGCCGCACCCCCTTCGAGCATCGCCTGGCCCTACCCGCCGACACCCCCGCCCAACTGGCCCAACAACTCACCAGCTATGTGGCCGAGCACCCCGGTGGTCAGGTACATATCCCGGTTGCTGAGCCGAAAATTGCGTTTTTGTTTACCGGCCAGGGCGCGCAGTATGCGGGCATGGGCCGTGACTTCTACGAGACCTATCCGGTTTTTGCCCAGACGATCCGGCAGTGCGCGACCATCCTGCAAACCCGCCTGGCCGTGCCGCTCACCGACGCGCTCTTTGGTGAAAACGCTGATTACCTGCTCGCTACGGCAGCCTATGGCCAACCAGCCCTGTTTGCGTTTGAATACGCTCTGGCCCGGTTGTGGCAGTCGTGGGGCGTTGCACCCGACGTGGTGATTGGCCATAGCCTGGGCGAATACGTGGCCGCCTGCGTGGCCGGGGTCATGAGCCTGGCCGACAGCCTGACGCTGGTGGCCGAACGGGGCCGGTTGATGGATTTGCTGCCCGCCGGGGGCGAAATGGTCTCGGTATTGGCCGAAGCAGCGGTGGTTGACTCGTTTCTGGCCTCGTTCGACAATACGTTGTGCGTGGCGGTGCAGAACGGACCGCAACACCTGGTGGTGTCGGGGTTTGGGGTTGAAATCGCCGAGCTGATCCGCCGGTTGCACGGGGCGGGCATTATGGCCAAACGGCTCACCACCACCCACGCTTTTCATTCGCCCCTAATGACCCCCATGCTGCCTGCGTTTCGGGAAGCCGCCAGCCGGGTTAGCTACCACCCGCCCCACACGCCCCTGGTGGCCAACGTGACCGGGGCGTTTGCGGGTGCCGAAGTTACGCACCCCGGCTACTGGGTGGGGCACATAACGGCACCGGTCCAATTTTCGGAAGGCCTGCAAACCCTGCTGGCCGACGGCAGTACCGTACTCATCGAAATAGGGCCGCAGCCGGTGTTGCTGGCCCTGGCCAAACACCACGCCCCCGATGGCGCGCTGCATTATTTGCCCAGCAGCCGTCGGGGTGGGGCAGGGCAGCAACCGATTCTTGACAGCCTGAGCCAGCTATACGGCCTGGGCTACTCTGTAGACTGGCCTGCGTTTCACGCCCACACCCCCCGTCGCCAGCAGCGGTTGCCTACGTATACCTTCGACCGGCAGTCGTACTGGATTGCGGCCCAACACCCGGCAGCGTCACCCGTGAACGAACCAGACGATGTGCCGGTGGTGCACCCGTTGCTGGGCCGGAGGCTGCCCGCCGAAGCCGGCACGCCGGGCAGTGCCGTCTGGGAAACAACGTTGAGCCCGTTGGCGCATATGTTTCTGGAAGGCCACCAGTTTATGGGTGCCGACGTGGTGCCGTTTTCGGCCTATGTCGATATGGCCATGGCGGCAGCCTGGGCTGTGCATCAGCGCCGGCCTGGTCAGCTTCGGGATCTGGAACTTAGCGAGGTGCTGCCCTTTGCGCGGCAGGCACCCCGCCGGGTACGTTCGGTGGCCCTGCGCCTCACGCCCAACACGCTGTCGTTCCGGGTCTATAGCCTACCCACATCGGGGTCTGCTTACCAGGACTGGGTACTGCACGCCAGCGTTTTAGTCGACTTGTCCGTACTGCCCACTGCCACTGCTCACTGCTTACGTCCAGCGTAACCTGCCCATGAAGTTCGGCCTGATGTTTTTTGCCAGTACGGAAGACTCCCTCAGTCAGCAGGAGAAGTACAAGCTCATTATTGAAGCCGCCCGGTTTGGTGATCAGCACGGCTTTTCGAGCGTCTGGATTCCGGAGCGGCACTTCACTCCCTTTGGCTGTCTGTACCCGAACCCGGCCGTGTTGCACGCCGCCCTGGCCCGCGAAACCCACCGCATCAGGCTTCAGGCGGGTAGCGTGGTGATGCCGCTGCACAACCCACTGCGGGTGGCCGAAGAGTGGGCCATGGTCGACAACCTGTCGGGGGGGCGGGTGGGTATTTCGTTTGCCGCTGGCTGGAACCCCGCCGACTTTGCCTTTTTTCCGGAACGCTACGATGACCGCCACGAAGCCATGTATGCCAGCATCGGGCAGGTGCAGCAACTCTGGGCGGGGCACACCATAGCCGCCCAAAGTGGTACGGGGCAGCCTCTTCAGGTAAAAACCTACCCCACGCCCTTGCAGGCTCAACTGCCCATCTGGATCACCGCCGCCAGCAATCCGGCTACGTTTGTCAAAGCGGGGCAACTGGGTGCCAACGTACTTACCCACACCCTTGACCACGACAATGACCAGCTGGCCCAAAAAATTGGCGCGTACCGGCAGGCCCGCGCCGACAACGGCCATGACCCGGCCACGGGTGTGGTGACTCTGCTGTTGCACACGTTTGTGGGGCGCGATAACGCCGTGGTCCGCGAGCAAGCACGCAAACCCTATTGCGACTACATGCGGACCAACATTGGGTTGCTGAAGGGGCTGGCCCGGAGCCGGGGGCAGGAACTGGACCTCCAGGCCATGGCCCCCGCTGAACTGGACGAAATGCTGAACTATATGTTCGACCGGTTTGCGTCGGTGAAGGGGTTGATCGGCACGCCCGAAACCTGCCTGGACCTGGTGCATGAACTGGCGACTATCGGCGTCGATGAACTGGCCTGTTTGCTCGACTTCGGGCCTGGCACCGACCTGATTCTGGATAATCTGCCTCATCTGTCGCGCCTGAAAGACCTGTACGTACCCCGCCCGGCGCTGGCCGAGGTGTTGCGGCATCCTCCAGTGGTTCATGCGCCCGTGCCCCCGCCAGCCCCCGCACCCGTAGATCACAAGTGCCTGAAATCCATCCGGTTACGGTGTGTTGAGTTAACCGACGGCGACGCTTTTTATGCTACGCTAAGCCACCGGGGTTTTCACTACGGCACAGGTTTTCGGGGTATCAGGCAACTCTGGCAGGGTAGGGCAGAGGTGCTGGCCCGGCTGACCATGCCCGCCGAACTGGTGGGTGCCGCCTCCCAGTTTTCGTACCACCCGGCGTTTCTCGATGCCTGTTTTCAGGTCTTTATTGCCACCCTGCTCACCGATGAACGCGCCGCCAATACGTTTAGTGTTCCGGTGGGTTTTCGGCAATTACAGGCCCACGCTGCTCTGCCCGAAGAGGTGTATAGCCATGCCTATCTGGATGGTTTCCCCACCAAATCGTTACCGTACTACAGTGGTAATCTGCTGGTATTCAGTCTAGAAGGTGAACTTTTACTGGAGGTGATCGGGTTCCGGGCGCAACAGTTGACGCTTGCTCCAGGCTCGCCGTCCCCCGACGAACTGTACCGGGTAAGCTGGCTTCCTGTTGCCAGCAAACAGGTGGCAACCCCACCTGCACGGGGTAGTCGGTTCCTGGTCCTGGCCGATGGGTTGGGCATGGGTGCGGCAGTGGCGCGGCAATTGGAAGGGCAGGGTCACGATTGCACCGTTGTCTACCCGCCCGCCAGCCTGGACGTAGCTACTATACAACCGTTCGTAGCCAGCCTGACCAGCCAGTCGCGGCACCACACGGGCCAGCCGACGTTGCAACTGCTGTTTTTGTGGGGGCTTGATGCCCGCGTGGACGAACAAACGCCCGTGGCCGACCTGTTGCCGAAGCAGCAGTTTTTGGTCGAAGCCATCCGGCAACTTGTGCTTGAACTGACCAAAGCGGCCTTGCCCACCCCACCCACGCTCTGGCTGATGACGCAGGGTGGGCAGCACACCGGCCCCACCAACGAACCTGTGGCACTGATGCAGGGGGCTTTATGGGGGCTTGGCCGTGTGCTCCTGACCGAAGCCACCGCCATAAACGTCCGGCTGGTCGATCTGGAGCTGGGCCTAACCACCGCCGCCATTGCGCAACAGGTGCAGGCTGTGCTGACCCATGGCCCCGCCGATGACCAACTGGCCGTGCGGGCAGGGGAGTACCTGTCGCCCCGGTTGCTGCCCGTGGCGACACTGCCTGCTACGGCACCTCTACGGCTGTCTCCCAATGCCACTTATGTGGTGACCGGCGGCACGGGCGGGCTGGGCCTGCAACTGGCCCAATGGCTGGCCAGCAAGGGTGCCCGGCAGCTGGCACTGCTCAGCAGGCGGGAGCCAGATGCGGATACTGTGCTGGTAATCAGCAATATAATCAGCACAGGCTGCGCCGTGGCGGTCTTCGCCGTCGACGTAACGCAGTTCGCCGATCTGGAAGCCGTTTGGGAAAAGATCACAACGACTCTACCACCGGTGCGGGGTGTTTTTCACCTGGCGGGGGTGCTGGATGATGCTCCACTGAACGACCTGCACCCGGACCGGTTTACGGCGGGTAGCAATGCCAAAACCACTGGTGCCTGGCACCTGCATCAGCTTACGAGGGCGCTGCCGCTGGATTATTTTGGCCTGTTTTCATCCGTTTCGTCGCTCATCGGTATGGCCGATCAAGCCAGTTATGCCACAGCCAACGCCTTTCTGGATGCCTTGGCCCACTATCGCCATACCCTGGGTCTGCCCGCGCTGAGCATCAACTGGGGGCCGTGGTTGGGGCAGGGGCATGCTGCCACGGAGTATGGCCAAACAGCCCATCGCCACCTGGCCTTGCTGGGCATTGGTGCCTGGCCTTTCGCTGAAGGGATGCGCGTATTGGAAACGTTGCTGCTGGCACCGGCAGGCCAAACTACTGCCCTCCGTGCCGACTGGCCTACTTTTTTTGCCAGTGGCATCCGGGCCAGCCAGTCGGTGATGCTCACGGAGTTACGCCACGCAACGGAGGGCAGCACGGTCAAAACCGATTCGTCGACAGCCCGCCCGGCAGCACTAACGCAGTTGCAGCAGGCCACTGCCGACGAGGCCCCCGCTCTGCTACGGGCCTACCTCGAACAACTGGTGGTGCGGGCACTGAAACTGACCGCCGACCAACTCGACTATGCCCGCCCGCTCACCTACCTGGGGCTTGATTCGCTGATGGCCATTGAACTCAAGAACCGGATCAGCACCGATCTGGCGCTGGAATTTAGCGTAGTCAGGTTCATGCAGGGTATCTCACTGCACCAGCTTGAGCAGGACCTACTCGCCCGCCTGGCTCACCACTGGACAAGCGGCTCTCTCGTAAAAATTGCTGATAGTCAATTAGTTAAAATCAATTCAGCCCAAATTGCCGAAGCCGCCAGCGTACAGGAAACCCACGATCTGCTGGCCGATCTGGAGTCGCTCAGTGCCGAGGAACTGGACGACGTACTGAAACGAATCAGTGAAGCGTAACCCCGCCTGCCCTTACCTTCTCACGTACCAAACGCGTATGGAAACTAGTCTACCACCAAGTGACTCGCTCGTGTCTACCCCCGACAGCCAGGTTGGCCATACGCCCAGGGCCATCCCGTCGATGCAGGAAAAAGTGAACCTGGCCCGGGCGTTGCTGATTGAGAAGGCCAACAAACACACCACCGTTCACCCGCTGTCATATAACCAGCAGGCACTGTGGTTTTTGTACTACACTACTCCTGACAGCGTGGCGTATAATGAGGGCATTGCCGTGCGGATACCACAGGCTATCCGGCCCGATGCCCTGCAACGGGCGGCGCAGAAACTGGTGAACCGTCACCCGGCGCTCCGCACCACCTACCAGGCGCAGGACGGGGTGCCCATGCAGCAAATCCACGGCTATCAGGCCGCCAACGTTACGGTGCGGGATGCCCATACCGACACCGAAACGGACCTGGTGGCGCAGGTGAAGCAGGATCACTACATGCCATTTAACCTGACCACCGGGCCGGTATGCCGGGTGTTTTTGTATCAGGCAGGCCCTGCCGACCAGGTGCTGTTGCTGTCGGTGCATCACATTGCCTGCGATGGGTCGTCGATGACGATTTTACTGAGTGAACTGCTGCTGTTTTATCAGGAAGAAGCCACTGGCCAGAAAGCCGACCTGCCCACGCTCACGAGCCGGTATGTCGATTTTGTGGATGCCCAGCATAACCAACTGGCGGACGAGGCAGGGGAGGCGCTGCGGCAGTATTGGCTCACCCAACTCGCCGACAACCTGCCCCTGCTGGATCTCCCCCTCGACAAGCCCCGCCCCCGCATCCACTCAGACCGGGGCGGCACCCATACCCTGCACCTCGACGCGGCCCTCACGCGGTCGCTGAAGGCGTTGTCGAAAACGGAGGGTAACACCCTGTTCGTCACCCTGCTGTCGGCGTTTCAGTTGCTGTTGCACCGGCACACGGGCCAGGACGACCTGGTGGTGGGTACCCCCACCATGACCCGGAGCCACGCGGATTTCGAGCAGGTGGTAGGCTACTTTGTGAACCCGGTGGCCATTCGCAGCAGCACCCGCGACACCACCAGCGGGGCGGCGTTTCTGGCCCGGACCAAGCAGACCGTGCTGGGGGCCATCGAGCACCAGGACTACCCCTTTCCGCTGCTGGTAGACCAGCTGGGCCTGTCGGGTGATCTGAGTCAAACGCCTGTGTTTCAGGCTTTTTTCTACCTGCAGACCGCCGGGCAGTACGCCGACTATACCGATCTGCTGGTGGGTACTGCTGGGTCCGTGCTGGACATGCACGGTATTCCGCTGGCTTATTTTCCCTTCGAGAGCAAAGAAGGCCGGTTTGATATCAGCCTGGAGGTGGTGGAACACGCCGACACGCTCACGGGCATTTTTCGGTACAACGCCGACATTTTTCACGATGATACCATCGGTAGGCTGGCCGGGCAGTACCAAACGCTGCTCCAGAGCCTGGTGGCCAACCCCCGCCTGCCCGTGGCGCAGCTGGACCTGCTCACCCGCCACGAGCAGGCGCAACTGCTGGCGCTGGGCCGAGGACCCGTGGTGTCCCCCCCGCCTCACGAGACCTTCGCGCTGCTTTTTGAAGCCCAGGTGCGGCGGTCACCACAGGCCACGGCCCTGGAGCACGAAGGGGTCCGGTTTACCTACGAGCAGCTCAACGCCCAGGCCAATCAGCTGGCTCACTACCTCCGCGACCACCACGCCCTGCAACCCAACGACCTGGTAGGCCTGCACACCGACCGGTCGCCCTGGATGGTGATCGGGATGCTGTCGGTGTTTAAGGCGGGTGGTGCTTTTTTCCCCATTCACCCCGACCTGCCCCCGCCCCGCATCGACAACCTACTGACCCAAACCCGCGCCCGGCTGGTGCTCACCGACCGCGCACCGGTGGGCGAATCGGCCGCGCACTGGCTCGGATTGGCGACAGATTGGGCTACCATTGCCCAAGGCCCCACGCATAACCCCATGCCGGTCAACACCCCCGCCGACCTGGCCTACGTGATCTTCACCTCCGGCTCGACGGGGCAGCCCAAGGGGGCCATGATCGAACACCAGGGCATGATCAACCACCTCCACGCCAAAATCAACGACCTGGGGTTGCACCCGGGTAGTGTGGTGGCGCAGAATGCCTCCCAGAGCTTCGATATTTCGGTCTGGCAAACGCTGGTGTCGCTGGTTTGTGGTGGCAAAACGATCATCTACGGGCAGGACGTGGTGCTGGACATGGACGCGTTTCTGCACCGCACCAGCCACGACGGCGTAACGGTGCTGGAAGTGGTGCCGTCATACCTGGCCACGCTGCTGGATAAACTCGCCGACCACCACAATCCCGCCCAATATGCCCAGCTAGAACACCTGCTGGTAACGGGTGAAACGCTGCCGAAGCATCTGATAGCCAGGTGGTTCGCGCAGTTTCCGGGGATTCCGATGGTCAATGCCTATGGCCCGACAGAGGCCTCGGACGACATTACGCACCACCGCCTGGACCACGCCCCGGATGGCGACGACGTGCCCATTGGGCGGACCATCCAGAACCTGTCGATCTACATTCTCGACGGGCAGCAGCGCCTATGTCCCCTGGGCGTGAAGGGCGAACTGTGCGTGGCGGGCGTGGGTGTGGGGCAGGGCTACCTGGGCGACCAAGCCAAAACCGACGCCGTGTTTGGGCCGGACCCGTTTGTTCCTGGTCAGCGCCTCTACCACACCGGCGACGTGGCCCGGATGCTGCCCGATGGCACGCTGCTGTTCTACGGTCGGCGCGATTTTCAGGTAAAAGTGCGCGGGCATCGTATTGAGCTGGGCGAGATCGAGCAGACGCTGGCGCGCATTCCCGGCATCCGAAACGCCGTGGTGATCTGCCAGCCTGGCCCCGACGGCGACGGTCACCTGACCGGCTGGGTGGTGACTGAACCCCGCTCTGGGCTGACCGCCGCCACCATCCGCGACATGGCCCAGGGGCAGTTGCCCGGCTACATGGTGCCCGCCGAACTGTACATACGGTCCAGCCTGCCCCTGACACCCAACGGCAAGCTGGACCGCAACGCCCTGGCCCGGCTGAGCACGCCCGATGCCCCCACGGCGGGCTACGTGCCGCCCGGTAACCACACCCAGCTGCAACTAGTGAGCATTTGGCAGAACCTGCTCAATCGCCCCAAAATCGGCATTACTGACCGATTCTTCGAGGTAGGCGGTAACTCACTGAAAGCCATACGCTTACAGGCCAGTATTCAGAAGCAGCTGCACGTGTCACTGTCGCTGAAAGACCTGTTTGTCAACACCACCATCAACACCCTGGCACCCCTGATTCAGGCGGCTGCCGGGGAGACTGTCGGCCGAATTGAGCCGGTGGCCGAGGCCGACGTGTACCCGGTATCGTCGGCGCAGCGGCGGCTCTGGATTCTGGACCAACTGGCCGGGGTTGGGGCTACCTACAACATGCCCGGGGCGTTCTGGCTCACCGGACCTCTGAACCGGGAAGCGTTTGGGCGGGCGTTCCGGGCTATCATGGACCGCCATGAAAGCCTGCGGACGGTCTTTTCCGTAGACAATGGGGAGCCAGTGCAGCGCGTTTTGCCCGCCGATGCGTCTCCGTTCGAGCTAACCTATGGGCGGCATGACGGCACCGATGCCCAGCTGACCCACCAGATCATCGACGAGGCGCAGCGGTGCTTTTCGCTCGAAAAAGGCCCCCTGCTGCGGGCAAGCCTGACCGAAACCAGTGCCGACCGATACCTGTTCCTGGTCACGATTCACCACATCAGCTGCGACGGCTGGTCGCTGGAGGTGCTGGTGCGGGAACTGATGCTGCACTACCATGCCTATGCCCGGGGCGAATCACCCCTGCTGGCACCGTTACGCATTCAGCAAAAAGACTACGCGGCCTGGCAACACGGGCAACTCAGCCCCGACAACGCCGCTTGCCAACAAGGGCGAGCGTACTGGCTGGGTCAGTTTGCCGACGATGTACCAAGTCTGCATCTGCCCACCGACTTTCCGCGTCCGGCGGTGAAAACCTACCGGGGCAGTTCGGTGGTGCGCGCACTGGATGCTGCCACCCTCGAAACGTTGCGGGGCATGGCCAGCCGCCACGGTACCAGCCTGTTTACCACCCTGCTGACGTCAGTACTGGTGCTGCTGAACCGCTACACCGGCCAAACTGACCTGGTGGTGGGCACCACCGTGGCCGGCCGCGACCACCCCGACCTGGAAGACCAGATTGGCTTGTTTGTGAACACCCTGGCCCTGCGCGTCCCCCTGCTGGAAACCAATAGCTTCGCCCAGTGCACCGAGGCCGTGAAACGCGTGTGGCTGGGGGCCATCGAACACCAGCACTACCCCTTCGACCAGCTGATTCAGGCGCTGCCCCTGACCCGCGACCCCAGCCGGTCGCCCCTGTTCGATGTGCTCGTGGAGCTGATTAGTGCCGATATCAACGCCGAGAGCGCCCTATTCCTGGAAGGCGTGACCATTGAACGGTGCGCCCCTCAGTATACCACCGCCAAGTATGACCTGTCGTTCCGGTTTCTGGAAGAAGGCACGTCCATAACGCTTCAGCTCGAATACAACCAGGACCTGTATGCCCCCTGGCGGATGAAGGCCATGCTGGCACACTACGGCACCCTGTTGGCAGCGATAGCCGCCGACGAGAACCGGCCCGTGGCTAACCTGAGTCTGCTGCCCGCCACTGAGCAGCATACGCTGTTGCAGGTGTTTAACCCACCGGTAGTGCCTGGCCCGCCGCCCACCCTATTCCTGACCCGCTTCCGGGAGCAGGTGGCAAAAAATCCCAACGCGGTGGCGCTTGAGATAGAGGATAAATCGCTGACCTATAACGCGTTAGATGACTTATCGGACCGACTGGCCTATCACCTGCGGGAGGCGTATGGCGTGCTGCCGGGGCAACGGGTGGCCCTGATGCTGGAGCGCTCCGAGCGCACGGTGATTGGGCTGCTGGGGATCATGAAGGCCGGTGGCGCATTTCTGCCCATCGACGTGGCCTACCCCAGAGACCGCATTGCCTACCTGCTGGCCGATGCCGATAGTCAGTTACTCCTGACCGACTCGCACCACCTGTTCGACCTGCCGGAAGCGTATGAACAGGCCGTCTTTGCCCTCGATATTCAGCTGGCGCAACTGGCGGCCGTGCCTCAGCCGCTGGTGCTGGCAAACGACCCCGGCGCGCTGGCCTACGTCATCTACACGTCGGGGTCTACGGGGCAGCCCAAGGGCGTGATGATCGAACAGGGCAACCTGGCCAACTACCTGAACTGGGCCAACGCCTATTATTTTGGTGGCGACTCGGGATACCACACGGCCCTGTTTTCGTCGCTCTCGTTCGACTTTACCCTCACCAGTATCCTGACCACCCTGTTGCGCGGCGATACGCTATATATCTGCCCCAATCAGGAAATCGACGGGCTGCTTGGCGATCTGCTTCGTCATCCCCGCATCAACTGGCTGAAACTAACCCCGGCTCACATTAACGCGCTGGCGTTCCTGGCAGTGCCCAACGAGCGGCTGGCCCTGGTGATTGTGGGCGGCGAGGAACTGACCGGCAAACAGGTAGGTGTGCTGCGAAGTATTAATTCTAACCTGCTGATTTACAACGAATACGGGCCAACCGAAACCACCGTGGGCTGCACCGTCAAGTGCATCGCCCCGGCTGATGATCCCGCGCCGATTACCATTGGCAGGCCCATTGCCAACACCCATATCCATATCGTAGATCGCCACCTGAACCTGCTGCCTGTGGGGGTGCCCGGCGAAATTGCCATTGCGGGTGCCAGCGTGGGCCGGGGCTACCTCAACGCTCCTGACCTGAGCGCCACCCGGTTCATCAGTAGCTGGCCACAGGAAACCTTCGGCGGCCGCCTCTACCGCTCGGGCGACGTGGGCTGCTGGTTGCCGAACGGCGAGATCATGTACCTGGGTCGGAAAGATAATCAGGTAAAAATCAGGGGCTATCGCGTGGAAACGGGCGAAATTGAGCAGGTCCTGCTAACTTATCCGGCTGTGCGTCAGGTGGTGGTGAAGGTCTGGCAACCGGCCGGGCAATCGCCTGTTTTGGTGGCCTACGTGGGCAGTGCCGATGGGGTGCCGGACGCGGACCTGCGCGCGTTTCTGGCCACGCGGCTACCGGCCTACATGATTCCAACGTACGTGGTGCAACTGGACATGTTTCCGCTGACGGGCAACGGCAAGGTAGACCGCAGCGCCCTGCCCCCGCCCGATGCCCAGGCCCTGAGCCAGACGGCCAGCTACGTGCCCCCCCGCCATGCCGTAGATGAGGCCCTGATCACCATCTGGGAACGGGTGCTGGGGCGTAGTCCCATTGGCATCGGCGACAACTTTTTTGCCATCGGGGGGCATTCGCTCCGGGCCATTCAGCTGGTGGCAAGCGTGGCTAATGAGCTGAACGTCAGGGTAGAACTGCGCGATATTTTTGCCCAGCCTACCATCGAAGCCATGGGCGATCTGGTCCGGGCGGCTAAAGTTTTGCCCGTAATGGGCATCAGCCCCGCCCCGGTGCAGGCCGACTACCCGGTGTCGTTTGCCCAGCGGCGTTTATGGATCAATCAGCAGTTGGACAGTGGTCTGACGGCCTTCAACATCAGCAAGGCGTATGTGGTGACCGGCGCGCTCGATCCCGCGGCGTTCGTAGCGGCCCTCACCGACCTGATGCAGCAGCACGAAAGCCTGCGTACCACCTTCAGCACGGTAGCGGGCGAACCCCGGCAGGTGATTCACCCGTTCGATGCCCAGGCATTGCCGCTGACCCAACTGACCCTGTCCCATGCCGAAGATGCCTGGGCCGAGGCTATGACCCTTTGCCAGGCGCAGGCGGGTGCCGTTTTTGACCTGGCCTCCGGGCCACTGTGGCGGGTATACCTCCTGCGCCTGCCCACCGATCAGTGGGTGGTTCAGTTCTGTATCCACCACATTATCTGCGACGACTGGTCGGCCGAGCGGTTTCTGGCGCAGTTTTCGGAGCGTTACCGGCACCACCGCCTGGGTACCGGCGTGGCCCAGTTGCCCCCCGCCATTCAGTATAAAGACTACGCCGTCTGGCAACGCCAGGAGCAGTTGGAACACCGGTTCGATGCCCACCGGGTCTACTGGACGGAGGTGCTGGCGGGCGTGTTGCCGGTGCTGGACCTGCCCACCGACTGGCCACGTCCGGCCCGCAAAACCTACCAGGGCAGCACCCGGCGCTTGGTGCTGGATGCTGCCCTGTGCCAGGGCCTGGACAGGCTGGGCGCGCAGGCCGGGGCCAGTACATTCATGACGTTTCTGGCCACGGTAAAAGCTCTGCTGTACCGTTACACCGGCCAGGCCGACCTGGTGGTGGGCACCCCCGTGGCCGACCGCGAACAGGCCGACCTGGCCGACCAGATTGGGTTTTACACCAACACCATTGCCCTGCGGACTCAGGTGCAGCCCGGCGAACGGTTTGGCACGTTGCTGGAACAGGTGAAAAGTTGTACCATCGACGCCTACGCCCACCAGTCGTATCCCCTCGACCAGCTGGTGGATGACCTCGACCTTCAGCATGACCCCAGCCGCTCGCCCCTGTTCGACGTGGTGGTGCTGTTGCAATACCAGAACGCCGAGCCGTTGTGGAGCCACCCCACCGACGGGGTGCACGCCACCGATTTACCCGTGGAGCAGACCACCAGCCTGGTAGACCTGCGCTTTATTTTCAACCAGACGGACCACGGCTGGGACCTGGAGCTTGACTACGACACCAGCCTGTTTTCGGCCCCGCGCATCGACCGGCTACTGGGTCACTACCAGCATCTGGTGGCAAACCTCCTGCACCAACCCGATGCTCCGCTCGACCGCCTGAATGTCCTACCCGACGAGGAGCGCGACTGGCTCATGGGCCTCAACCCCGCCCACACGCCCCTGCCCGACGGCCTCACCATGACCCGCCTGCTGGCCACCCAGGTCGAAAAAACGCCGTACCACCCGGCCCTGGAATGCAACGGTCGGGTGGTGAGCTACCAGCAACTGGCCGACCAATCGGACCGGCTGGCGGAGCACCTGCGCCACGAAATGGGCCTGGCCGTGGGTCAGTGCGTCGCCCTGATGGCCGAAAAAAGCGAACGAATGGTGATCGCCTTCTGGGCGATTCTGAAGGCCGGCGGCGTGTACCTACCCATTGACCCCGCCTTGCCCGCCGCCCGAAAGCAGTATATGCTCACCGATGCCGCCGTGGGCGTATTGCTCACCGACTCGGACCACCTGTTCGATCTGGACGGGTATGAGGGCGGCATTTTTGCCCTCGACGTGCAACTGGATGGCCTGCCCGAATCGACCCGCCCCGCCTACACCTGCCAACCCACCGATGCCGCCTATCTGATCTACACCTCCGGCTCGACAGGTCAGCCCAAAGGGGTGCTGGTGGAACATGGCAGCAACGTGAACATGGCCCTCTCGCAGATCGACAGCTTTGGCGTGGAAGCGGGTGACCGGGTGTGGCTGTTTGCCCCCCTGAGCTTCGACGCGTCGATCTCCGAAATCTGCATGGCACTCTACTGCGGTGCCACCCTGGTGCTGCCTGCAGGGCGAAACGAACTAGACACGCTAACCGATACCCTGCGGGCCGCCCGCATCACCGTGGTTACCCTGCCGCCCGCCCTTTTGCAGGTGATGGACGTAGATCAGCTGGGTTTCCTGCATGTACTGATATCGGCTGGTGAAGCTGCGCCGGGAACCCTGGCGCGGGCCAGTAGGGTGGTAGCCCGGTGTTTCAATGCCTATGGCCCTACCGAATATGGGGTCTGCGCCAGCATCTATCGGGTTGCGCCCACCGACGAAGCCATTAGCAACATTCCCATTGGTCGGGCCATTGCCAACACCCAGCTGCTGGTGCTCGACGCCCACCACCAACTCCTGCCCCCCGGCCTGCCCGGCGAACTCTACCTGGCCGGCGTGGGCCTGGCCCGGGGCTACTGGCAGCGCCCCGACCTGACCGCCGACCGCTTTGTGGCCCACCCCTTCGCCCCCGGCCAGCGCCTCTACCGCACCGGCGACCTGGCCCGCTGGCGTGCCGATGGGCAGCTGGAGTACCTGGGTCGGCTCGATGGGCAGGTCAAGATCCGGGGCATGCGCACCGAACTGGGGGAGATCGAACACGCTCTGCGCCAGCACCCGGCCGTTGAGCAGGCCGTGGTGCTGCTCCACGGCCAAGAGTTGCGGGCCTACCTGGTGGCTGAGGAAAGTCTGTCGCTGGCTGCTTTGCGCCAAGAGCTGGCGGCGAGTTTGCCCGCTTACATGGTGCCCACCCGCTATGAGCGGCTGGCCCAGCTGCCCCTGACCTCCAGCGGCAAGGTAGACCGGGCGGCCCTGCTGGCCCTGGAGGGTGGGGCCTTTTCGGAGGCTGCCGACGTCCGCTACGAGGCCCCGGCCACCGAGCTGGAAGCCCAGCTGGTGGCCATCTGGCAGGGGGTGCTGGGCCGGGAGCGGGTGGGGGTGTCGGATAACTTTTTCGAGTTGGGGGGGCATTCGCTGAAGGCCATCCAGGTCATTGCCCGGCTCTACCAGCAGGCGGGCATCAGCCTGGAGCTGCGGGCGGTCTTTGCCCACCCCACCATCCGGTCGTTGGCGGCGGTACTGGCAACAACGGGGGCTGATTCGGTTAGTGAGGCTGCTGGTTATCAGGCTATTGCACGGCAGCCGGTGTCGGGTCACTATCCGCTTTCTCACGCCCAGCAGCGGCTGTGGATTCTGGACCAATTGCACGCCGATGATGCGATGGCGCGGGCGGCCTACAACGTGCCCAGTGCTTTGTGGCTGGGTGGGGTGCTCAATGTGGCGGCCCTGGAGGTGGCGCTGCTGGGACTGCTGGCCCGCCACGATAGCCTGCGAACGGTGTTTGATTTGCAGGAGGGTGAGGCCCGGCAACGGGTAGTGGACCTAGCCAGCCTGGATCTTGCGCTGGCCTGTCAGGACCTGCGTCAGGAGGCCGACCCACTGGCGCAGGCTCAGGCATTGGCGCAGGTGCAGGCGGGCGTACCCTTCCAGTTGGGGGTGGCTCCGCTGCTGCGGGCGGGCGTGTGGCAGGTGGCCGACGAGCAATACCTGTTCCTGATCACGATTCACCACATCATCTGCGACGGCTGGTCGATGGAGGTGCTGGTGGGGGAACTGGCCCAGTTCTACAATGCGGCCCTGCGGGGTCAGGCTAGCCCGCTGCCGCCACTGCCCATTCAGTACGGCGACTATGCCCTCTGGCAACAGGCGGGGGGGGCGGCGGTGCTGGCTGGTCACGGCTCCTACTGGCGGGAGCAACTGGGGGGTAGCTTGCCGGTGCTGGAACTGCCCACCGACTTTCCCCGACCCGCTATTAAAACGTACCGCGCCGACCGGGTGGTCATCTTTCTGGAAAGCGACCTGCGCGATGGCCTGTCGATGCTGGCCAATGATCACGGCAGCAGCCTGTTTACCGTGCTACTGGCCGCCGTGCAAACTTTGCTCTACCGCTACACCGGCCAAACCGACCTGATCGTGGGCATCCCCGTGGCGGGTCGTGGTAACCTGGGGCTGGACGAGCAGGTTGGTTTCTTCGTCAACATGCTGCCCATCCGCACCCGCCTGGAGGGTCATGACGGGTTTTCGGCCCTGCTTACCCATGTTACCCGCACCGTACTAGATGCCTACGCCCACGAACTGTACCCCTTCGACCGGATGGTGGACGAACTGGACCCCCGGAGGGAGGCGGGCCGGTCGCCGATTTTTGATGTGTCGGTAGAGTTTGTGATGCCCGACCAGGAACTGACGAAATCTATTGAACTCGACCACCTGCGGGTGCGCCCGTATGAGGTGGCGTTTGTGCAGAGTAAATACGATATCACGTTTACATTCATGCCGACCGACGGGGGTATTTCGCTGGAACTGGCCTACGCCGCCGATCTGTTTACCGCCGACCGCATGACGCAGTTGGCCGGGCTTTTTGCCACCCTCGTCCGGTCGGTGGTGGCCCAGCCGACGGCACCTATTTCGCGCCTTGACTGGCTGACTGTCAATGACATACATTTTCTGGCTGAGGCGGTTAGCGATGCGGCTACCGCCTACGAAGCCGACGCCACCATTCACGGATTGTTTGAACGGCAGGCGACCCAAACCCCCGCCGCCGTGGCGGTTCAGTATGGCCATCGGCAACTGACCTACGCCCAACTCAACGCCCAGGCCAACCAACTGGCCTATCATCTGCGCACCACCTACCAGATTCAGCCCGACGACTTGATTGGGGTACTGATGGAGCCATCGGAAAGACGAGTTGTTGCCCTGCTGGCTATTCTGAAGGCCGGTGCCGCCTACGTGCCCATCGACCCCAATTACCCCGCCGACCGTATCCGCTATACCCTGGCCGATGCTACTGCGAAGGTGCTGCTGACCGATACCGGCGACCCTCTGGTAACGAGTGAACTTACTGGCGTTGAGCAGCTTGCTTTGGCCAACTGGGATAGCCTGGAAGCTAATCCGACAGATAACCTGCCGCCGCTGAGCGGTCCCCATAACCTGGTCTACGTCATCTACACGTCGGGGTCTACGGGTCGGCCCAAGGGCGTGATGCTGGAACACACCAGCGTGGTGAACCGGATTGAATGGATGTGGAAACAGTACGGTTTTGGGCCGGACGATGTCATTTTGCAAAAAACGTCCTACGGTTTTGATGTATCGGTATGGGAATTTTTTATGCCGCTTTGCTACGGGGCCAGGCTGGTGGTGTGCGATACGGCGGTGGCCCATACGCCAGCCCTGCTACTAGACTGCATCGCAGAGTATGGGGTCAGCACGATTCACTTCGTACCCACCATGTTCGCCCAGTTCCTGGACGGCATACGCGACGAAGACCGTGCCAAACTGGCCTCCCTGCATCGCGTGTTTGCCAGTGGCGAAGCACTCCTGCCCGACATGGTACGGCTGAACGCCCAGCGCACGGGCGTACCGCTGTACAACCTCTATGGACCCACCGAAGCAGCCGTAGACGTGACTCATTACACCACGCAACTTGCTGATAGTGAGTGTCGTAATATTCCCATTGGTCGGGCCATTGCCAACACCCAGCTGCTGGTGCTCGACGCCCACCACCAACTCCTGCCCCCCGGCCTGCCCGGCGAACTCTACCTGGCCGGCGTGGGCCTGGCCCGGGGCTACTGGCAGCGCCCCGACCTGACCGCCGACCGCTTTGTGGCCCACCCCTTCGCCCCCGGCCAGCGCCTCTACCGCACCGGCGACCTGGCCCGCTGGCGTGCCGATGGGCAGCTGGAGTACCTGGGTCGGCTCGATGGGCAGGTCAAGATCCGGGGCATGCGCACCGAACTGGGGGAGATCGAACACGCTCTGCGCCAGCACCCGGCCGTTGAGCAGGCCGTGGTGCTGCTCCACGGCCAAGAGTTGCGGGCCTACCTGGTGGCTGAGGAAAGTCTGTCGCTGGCTGCTTTGCGCCAAGAGCTGGCGGCGAGTTTGCCCGCTTACATGGTGCCCACCCGCTATGAGCGGCTGGCCCAGCTGCCCCTGACCTCCAGCGGCAAGGTAGACCGGGCGGCCCTGCTGGCCCTGGGGGGTGGGGCCTTTTCGGAGGCTGCCGACCTCCGCTATGAGGCCCCGGCCACCGAGCTGGAAGCCCAGTTGGTGGCCATCTGGCAGGGGGTGCTGGGCCGGGAGCGGGTGGGGGTGTCGGATAACTTTTTCGAGTTGGGGGGGCATTCGCTGAAGGCCATCCAGGTCATTGCCCGGCTCTACCAGCAGGCGGGCATCAGCCTGGAGCTGCGGGCGGTCTTTGCCCACCCCACCATTCGGTCGCTGGCGGCGGTACTGGCAACAACGGTAGGCAAGGCAACTGATTATCAGGCTATTGCACGGCAGTCGGTGCCGACTCACTATCCGCTTTCTCACGCCCAGCAGCGGCTGTGGATTCTGGACCAACTGCACGCCGATGATGCGGCGGCGCGAGCGGCCTACAACGTACCCAGCGCCCTGTTGGTGCAGGGGCCACTCAACGTGCCTGCCCTGGCGGAAGCGCTGCAAGGCTTGCTGAATCGGCATGAGAGTTTGCGGACAGTGTTTGAGCTGCATCAGGGGCAGGCCCGCCAGCGGGTGTTGCCGGTGGAGGATTTGACCAGGCCCCTGCACTACGAAGACCTGCGCGAAATGGCCCAGCCACTGGCAGAAGCCCAGGCGCGCGGGCAGCGGCAGGCGAGCGAGCCATTTGATCTGGGCGAAGGTCCGCTGTTGCGGGCCGCTGTCTGGCAGGTGGGTGAGGCGGCGCATATGGTGGGGCTGACGCTGCACCACATCATCTGCGACGGCTGGTCGCTGGAGGTGCTGGTGGGGGAACTGGCTCAGTTCTACAATGCGGCCCTGCGGGGTCAGGCTAGTCCGCTGCCGCCACTGCCCATTCAGTACGGCGACTATGCCCTCTGGCAACAGGCGGGGGGGGCGGCGGTGCTGGCTGGTCACGGCTCCTACTGGCGAGAGCAACTGGGGGGCACCTTGCCGGTGCTGGAACTGCCCACCGACTTTCCCCGGCCCGCCATTAAAACCTACGCCAGCCATGCCCTCGACTTTACGCTGGACGAGTCACTGACCCAGGCATTCCGGCAGGTGAGCACTACCGCTAACACCAGCCTGTTTGCCACGCTGTTTACGGCCGTGGCGGCACTGCTAAACCGCTATTCGGGCCAGGACGACATCATTATCGGTACCGCCGTGGCTGGTCGGGATCACCACGACCTGCACAGCCAGATTGGCTTTTACCTCAACACGCTGGCCCTACGCCTTTCGTTTGGCGGCCCCGACGACTTTGTCCACCTCGCGCAGCAAACGCAGCAAACCATGCTCTCGGCGTTTGAACACCAGGCTTATCCCTTCGAACAACTGGTCGACGACCTGCACCTGACCCGCGACACGAGCCGCTCACCCCTGTTCGACGTGCTGGTGGTGTCGCAGGATTTTGGGCTGGCGCACGAGGCACTACCCGGCCCGGCTACGTTCGACGGTCTGACGACGCAGGAGTTTGGCACCGATTTTTCGGCCAATAAATACGACCTGACGTTTTACCTGGGCGAAGTGGCGGGTCGGATCACCGTCAGGATTGCCTACAACACCGACCTGTTCCGGCCCGAGCGGATTCAGCGGATGTTTGCGCACTTCGTCACACTCTCGCAACAGGCGCTGGCACGGCCCAAGGCGTCTATCTATGCGCATAACTACCTGTCGGACAGGGAGTACCAGGATCTGGTGGTGCAGTTCAACGACACCCAAACGCCTTACGCCGCCCACCAGACACTGCATGGGCTGTTTGAACGGCAGGTGGTCCAAACCCCGCTGGCTACCGCCCTGCAACACAGCGACCGCAGGCTGACCTACGCCCAACTCAACGCCCGGGCCAACCAGCTGGCTCGCTACCTGGTGGCGTCGGGCGTGGCACCGGGCAACAGCGTGGGCCTGCTTACCGACCGTAGTTTCGACATGGTGATCGGGATGCTGGCCATTCTGAAAGCCGGTGCCGCCTACGTCCCTATCGACCCCGACTACCCCATTTCGCGGCAGGAATACATTCTCGGTAACGCCAGTATTCGGTGTGCGATTACTAACAGCCAGCCCTTGCAGGCCGCTCTGATGGCTGGCTACGGGGCCTATAAAGACAATCACTGCCTTCTGTTTGGTGGGGACGCCCAGGTGGTTGACCACTATGCCGACACCAACCCCGGCATCGAAACGTCGAGCCGTAACCTGGCCTACATCATCTATACATCGGGGTCGACGGGCCAACCCAAGGGCGTAATGATCGAGCATCATTCGGCGGTGAACCTGATAGAGTGGGTCAACACGACCTACGCCGTGGGAGTGGGTGACCGGTTGCTGTTTGTGACGTCCATGTGTTTCGATTTGTCGGTCTACGATCTGTTTGGAATGCTGGCCTGTGGCGGCTGCGTGGTGATGGCCGGGTCGGCGCAGGTGCAGCACCCGGACGTGCTGGCGCGGCTGCTTCACGACGAGGCCATCACGTTCTGGGATTCGGTGCCCAGCACCATGGACCACCTCATTACGGCTCTGGAGCAGGCCAATGGTACCTACGTGCAAACGACCCTGCGGCTGGTGTTCATGAGCGGCGACTGGATTCCCGTGTCCTTGCCCGACCGGCTGAAAATCTGCTTCCCCAACGCCCGCGTCGTCAGCCTGGGTGGGGCTACGGAAGGTACGGTATGGTCGAATTATTACCCCGTAGACGCCGTGGCCCCCCACTGGCGGAGTATTCCGTATGGCAAACCCATTGCCAACAACACGTTCTACATCCTCGACAAAGGCCTTCACCCGGTGCCGCAGGGCGTAATCGGCGAACTGTACATTGGCGGCGTGGGCGTGGCGCGGGGCTATCAGCAGGAAGAAGAAAAAACGCGCTACGCCTTCGTAGCAGATCCGTTTGCCACCACACCCGGCCAGACTATGTACCGCACCGGCGACCTCGGCCGGATGATGCCCGACGGCAACATGGAATTTCTGGGTCGGAAAGATAACCAGGTGAAAGTGAGGGGTTACCGCGTTGAGCTGGGCGAGATTGAGAAGGTGCTGCTAACACTGCCAGGAGTGCAGCAAGCCGCCGTGACCGCCTTCCGCGACGCCGCCAACACCAACAGCCTGGCGGCCTATGTCGTGGCCGACCGGGTGCTGTCAGGAACCGAACTGACGGCCTGGCTGAAGCAGTGGCTACCTGCTTACATGCTGCCCGCCAGCTATATGCAGCTGGACGCGTTTCCGCTCAACGCCAATGGCAAGGTGGACCGGGCGGCTTTCCCGCCCCCGCAGCAGGCCCCGCCCGAACAGGCCTGCCTGGCCCCCCGCAACGAGCTGGAAGGGGTAGTGCTCACCATCTGGCAGCAGGTGCTCCTGAAAGAGGCTATCGGTATCGACGATAATTTCTTCCAGATCGGCGGGCACTCGCTGCTGGCCACCCGGATTGTAGCGCACATCTACGATCAGCTGGGCGTACGAATCGGGCTGACCAGCCTGTTCACCAACCCAACCATTGAAGGCCTCGCCCTTGAAATCGACGCCGCACAATGGGCAGCAGTCGCCAGTCAGAACGAGTCTATTTCATTGGAAGACAACGAGTTACTGATCTGATAATTAGTCATTGGTCATTCGCTACGCTGCCATTCAGTTGTCATTCGATAGTCATTGGTTGTAAAGGCAATGAATAACAATTGAATGGCTACTGAATGACAGCGCAGCGTAACGACCACCCCCCCCCATGACCATTCCTGAACTGATTCATGCGCTTCGTGCCGCCCAGATACAGGTGCGGGTGGTCAACGACCGGCTGGCCCTGCAACCGGCCACCGGCATTCCGCCTGCGCTGCTGGATGCCGTGCGGACGCATAAAACGGCCCTCATCGACTTCCTGCGGGCGGCACAGACTGGCGGAACACCAACCATTGTGCCGGTGGCACGGCAGGCTCACTACCCCCTGTCGAGTGCCCAGCGGCGGATGTGGATTCTGGACCAGTACCCCGGTGCCCGGCAGGCCTACAACATCATTGGGGCCTACCAGCTCAGCGGTCGGCTGCACGTGGCGGCACTGGCAGCGGCGTTGACGGGGGTAGTGGCCCGCCACGAGAGCCTGCGAACCACATTTTTGGTCGTTGATGGTGAGCCCCGGCAGCAGGTAGCCGATCACGGCATTGCCGCGCTGGAACAGGTTGACCTGCCCAACCCTAATGCTCTGCCCGACTGGCTACAGACGGAAGCACAGAGGGCATTTGACCTGGAAAAAGGGCCGTTGCTGCGGGTAACGCTGCTTCGGCAACAACTCAACGAACACCTGCTGGTGTTAACCCTGCACCATATCATCGCCGATGGTACGTCGGTGGAGGTGCTGATGCGGGAACTGAGTGCCCTGTATAACACCCAAATTGGCGCCGCTGCCCAGCCGCTGCCTCCGCTGCCCATCCACTACAAAGACTACGCCCACTGGCAACTGGGCGGCTTGACGTCGCCCGGTCAGGCGCAGCATAAGCAATACTGGCAACAGACCTTCGCCGATGGCACTCCGGTGCTGGAACTGCCCACTGATTTTCCAAAAGCCAGGGGACGGACCTTTCGGGGGGCAAGTCTGAAAATGCCGGTAGACGCGGGTATCGTCAGTAATTTTAATGCGCTGTGTATCAGCCACGAAGCCAGCTTTTTCATGGGCCTGCTGGCTACGCTCAACGTGCTGCTCTACCGCTATACCGGCCAAACCGACCTGGTGGTGGGCACGCCGGTGGCTGGCCGCGAACAGACTGAGCTTCAGAACCAGATTGGGTTCTACATCAACACGCTGGCTCTGCGTACCCAGCTGGACGGGGCCGAAGACTTTGCCACCATCCTGCACCGGGTGCGAACCAACACCCTCGCCGCCTTCGCCCACCAAAACTACCCCTTCGACGTGCTGCTGGACGACCTGACGGCCACCGCCACCGGCCCGCTGCCCGCCCTGTTCGATGTGATGCTCATGTACCAGCGCTTCACCGAACCTACCGCCGAAACCGCACTTTCCGGGCTGGTGGTGACCGATTACTTTCTGGACAACCAGACCAGCAAATTCGACCTGACAATCAGTGTGTTCGAGTCGGTGGCAGGGGTGGAACTGCTGGTCAATTACAACACTGATCGCTTCAGCGAACCGCGTATCCGCCGCCTGATGGACCACTTCCAGGGCCTGATGCAACAGGTAGTCTGCCACCCCCGACGGCCCGTGTGCGAACTGGATTACCTCACCGACCACGAACGCCATCATCTGCTGGTTGCCGTCAACCAAACCGATGCCAACTACCCGCACCACCAGACGGTCGGGGCGTTGTTTGACGCCCAGGTGCTGGCCACGCCCAACCACACAGCGCTTGTTTTTGAGCATAACCGGCTTACTTACAAAGAGTTAAACGAGCGGGCCAACCAGCTGGCGCATTACCTCCGCTCTGTACATGGCGTTGGCCCGGAAGACCACGTGGCCATGCTCATGGATCGCTCCGAATACCTGGTGGTGGCCTTGTTGGGGGTATTGAAAGCTGGTGCCGCCTACGTCCCCATTGACCCTGACTACCCCACGGAACGCATTGGCTTTACCCTGCACGACGCGGCGGCGGTTGCGGTGATCACCAATGGTAGCCTGCCCCCCGCCACCGCTGCCTGTGTGCCCGACGGCTGCGCCGTGGTGGACCTTCAGCCGTGGGCACAGACCCTTGCCGGGCAGCCCACGCACAACCCCGTTGCGGTGAATCAGCCCGCTGACCTGGCCTACATCATCTACACGTCGGGGTCGACGGGCCAGCCCAAGGGGGTGCTGGTGGAACACCGTAACGTGGTGCGCCTGTTCGTCAACGACCGCCCCCTGTTCGATTTCAACGCCAACGACGTGTGGGTGCTGTTTCACTCCGTCTGCTTCGACTTTTCGGTCTGGGAAATCTTTGGTGCCCTGCTGTTTGGCGGTAAGCTGGTGGTGGCTCCCCGGCACACGGTGCAGGACCCCGCCCGGCTGGTGGATCTGCTGGTGGCCGAGGGTGTTACGGTGCTGAACCAGGTGCCCACCCTGTTTGGCTTGGTAGCGCAGGAAGTGCTGGGCCGGGCCGAGCTACCCCCGCTGTTGCTGCGGTACGTGATCTTCGGCGGCGAGGCCCTGACACCCGCCACCCTGGTGGGCTGGCACGAACAGTACCCGCAGGTGGCGTTGGTGAACATGTACGGCATCACCGAAACCACCGTGCACGTGACCTACAAACGCATTGGCCCGGCCGACATGGCGGCGGGTATCAGCAACATCGGCACGCCCATACCCACGCTGAAAGTCTACCTCATGGACGCCCAAAGGCAGCTGGTGCCGGTGGGGGTGGTGGGCGAGCTGATGGTAGGGGGCGCGGGCGTAAGCCGGGGCTACCTGAACCGCCCCGCCCTCACCGCCGAACGCTTCATCGAGAATCCCTACGTGTCCGGAGAGCGCCTCTACGCGTCGGGTGATTTGGGTAAGTGGCAGGACGATGGCAGCCTGGTCTACATGTCGCGCCGTGATAACCAGGTGAAAATCAGAGGGTACCGCATTGAGTTAAGTGAGATTGATCACGCTTGTCTCGCCTTTGCGGACCTGAGCGATGTCCGTACGCTGCTCCACACCGAGCCGTCGGGCCAGAAGTTGCTGGTGGCCTACGTAGTACCCCGCCCCGATTTCCTGCCCACCAATCTGAAGACTTTTCTGCACAAAAAACTGCCCGACCACATGCAGCCCGACCGGATCATCTGCCTGGAACGGTTTCCCGTTACGGTCAATGGTAAAATCGATACGAAGTCGTTTCCCCCACCTGTCACCCAGCCCGTGGCGTTCCTCCCGACGCAGCACCTGTTCAGAAACGACGAAGAGCGGGTAGTGATGCAGCTTTTCCAGGAAGTCATCCCCGGCCAGTTGTTTGGCCTGGGCGATAACCTGTTCGACGCCGGATTCAACTCGCTCAGCGTTATCGAATCGGTCAGGCTCCTGCACCGAGCTTTTCCCGCCGTGGTGCAGATTCAGGACGTTTTCAGCTACCCCAGTGTCCGGCAGCTTGCCGACCTCATCCGGCAACGCACTACGCCTGCCAAGGCGCCATCAGAAGCCATCACGGTGTATGATTTATGAATAACAGCCAACGTCTCCCTATGACTACCCTGAAAAACCTGAGCCTGATACTGGCTACGTGGCTGGTCACCACCGTTGCTTTTTCGCAGGTGCCCACCGACAATCCGTACCAGACTCGCTATGCTGCCGTCCATCACTGGACGGGTGCTATTCGCTGGAGCCAGGTGGTCAATGCCCGCGACGTAGACAGCCTGCTGGGGCCGCGCAACCTGGTCGATTCGGCACGGCTGCAGCAAGCCATGCTGGGGCTGGCGGCACGGGGTGGCGGCGTATTGTATTTCCCGGCCGGAACCTACACCCTGGGCTACGACCTGCGGCTACCGGGCGGGGTGGTGTTGCGGGGAGCCACCCCCCGGAGCGAATCCAGTGCGCTGTCAGACCAGTTTAGTCCTCCCACCAAATTTGAGTTTCCGGCCTATACGCCCAGAAAAGAGGGTAAAATGGGTGCGCCCGGCGCCACGGGGTTCAAAGGGATCTATGCCACGGTGGCACAGCAGGAGCGGAGTGGGCTGGTGAACCTGGACATTAACCGGGCAGTGATTGACTGCGCTGCCAGCCCGACTCGTGGCGCTACTAAAGCAGACAGTCAGGCCAGTATGCTCCTGCTGGGTATCCGGCAAAACAACGCCGCCCTGCCCGACCCGCTCATTCCGACCCCCACGCAGCGCAGCCGGGGCCGCGACTGGCAACGCTGGCCGCTGAAAACTGGCGCCAACATGACCATCGGTGCGGGGTGCCGCTGCGTGGTGGCCAACTGCCGCCTCAACGATGCCACCACCGACAATTTTCGGCAGCATGGCTACCTCCTCGACGACGGCATGATCCTGGACGGCAGCCAGGCCCAGTTCATCTTCACCGACCATACCGGCATTGCCGTGCAGAGCAACAACGTAGCCATTACCGATACCTACGTGCAGGTGTCCACTGGTAATCAGGCTATTGCAGACCCGGCTCAGAAAGTCGTGCTCACCAACAACCGCCTGGAGGTAACCCAACATGTTGGCTGGGTCAGCGGCGGCAACAAAGCTGTCAGTAACGACTATGACCTGCTTTATGAGGCCGATTCGCTGCATGAGTTTCATACCTACCGGCTTCGGAATGACTCGCTGACCTACTGCCTCATCAAACCCCGGCAGTTCGACCCTGCCAAAAAGTACCCGCTCATCCTGTTGTTCCATCCCACCCTGGAGCCGGGCAGCAGTCCCAAGCAGGCCATGCGCGACATGGCCTGGTATATGGCTACCGAGGCGTTTCGTAGTCAGTTTCCGGCCGTGCTGCTCATGCCATTGTTGCCCCCTGGGGTGTCGTGGGTGCCGCAAAGCCGTATTCGGAGTATATCCTGGCCCATTCACCTGTCTATGAACATCGTAGAGCAGCTGGAAATCAGCGGTATGGTAGACACCAGCCGGATCTACGTCATTGGCCTCGACTGGGGTGCTGCCGCTGCCTGGGACGTGGTAACGCGTTATCCGGAAAAAGTGGCTGCCGCCGTGCCCGTATCAGCTTTCTACGAAATTACCCCCGATCGCGCCGAAACCATCCGGCATATTCCCCTCTGGGTAGTCAGCGGCGACAGCGACGAGCAGATTTCGCCCACGCTGGCGCAGGTCATGCTCGCCAATCTCCAGAAGGGCAACCTGAACATGAAATACAGCCGAATCGATAATGCCGGTCACCGCTGCTGGTACCGCCTCACCGAAACCCCCGCTCTCTTCACCTGGCTCTTCAACCAGCATAAATGAGTTGTCTATCCCATGACCATTCTATTCGCCGTTTGCCACGCGCTCAGCCACCACAACGCTACCTATAAGCTGGCCCGGACCCTGCAAGCCAGGGGGCACCGGGTGCTGTATGTGGAAACGCTGCCGTTTATAAAAGCCAGTATTCTGGCGCAGGGGTTCGAGGTGGTGCGGGTAGCCATGGATCGGTTTCCGGCACCAGAGCCACCTCCCAAGCCGGGCACCAGCCTATGGCAGCGCGGCAAGGCCCTCTTCCGGCAACTGGGCTACATCCGGCGCGTGAACGAGTTTATCCTCGATGGCACGCTCTATGACGACCTGGTGGCTCAACTCCGCCCCGACCTGGTCATGCTCGATACTGACTTTGTCTGCAACAGCGTGCTGCTCTACAAGTACCGCATTCCGCTGGCCATCATCCAGACCTGTGTGTCGCTCGACAAAGACCCCTACGTGCCGGTGTTTACCACGGCGCTGCCCTTTGGAAAAACGCCGGGACATTACCTCCTGGCCGAGGCATCGTGGCTGGCTTATTTTGCCAAAAACCTGGTTGACTACCTCCGCGATAAGGTCTGGTTTTCGGGCATCGACAAACGAATGCGCGACTACCCGTTGCTGAAAAAGATTGCCGCGCAGACCGGTTTTCCCCTCAACCAGAGCTATAACTCCAGCCGGGCGTTGCACGTGGGGTTCACTAACCTCCCCGAATTTATTACCTCGCCCCGCGAGTTTGACTTTCCCCGAACGCCGCGGCCTAACCAGCACTACGTCAGCCCCGCCGTAGACCTGCACCGGCGCGAATCATTCGTCGATCCGGCCTGGGCGGGTAAGCTGGCCACCCTACAACAGCAGCACGGGGCAGAGGCAAAGCCAGTGGTGTACTGCTCGCTGGGCACGCTGAGCCACTACCAGTACCGCCGTTGTGGCGATTTTTACCATAAAGTGATCGAGGTGTTCCGCGCCCGCCCCGACCTGACCCTGGTGCTGGTGGCGGGGCCGTTCGCCCCCACGTATGACCACGCGTCGTTGCCGGGCAACATTTATCTCCTGAAGGCCATCCCGCAGCTGGAGATCCTGCCCCTGGCCACTCTGATGATTACTCACGGGGGCATGAACTCCCTGACCGAATGCATCTATTTCGGGGTGCCGGTGGTGGTCTATCCGCTGAGTACCAACTTCGACCAGCCGGGCAACGCGGCCCGGGCCGTGTATCACGGGCTGGGGGTGCAGGGCAACATCCGCCGCGACAGCACCACGCAGCTTGCCAGCCACGTAGCCGAGGTCCTCACCAACCCCACCTACCGGCAGCGCATGGACACAATGCGGCAACGGGTAGTCAACAGTGATGATTTCGATAAAAGTGTTCAGCTTATTGAAGCGCTATGTAATCAGTCATTGGTCGTATCCAGCCGACCCGTCGGACCGCACGAATGACCAATGACCAACCACAGAAAAACCGCCAACGTATGCCATCTTCTTCGTTAACCTGTGTCGGCGTTGCCGCACTTGTGCTGGTGCTGACGGCCGCCAGAACATCGCTACCGGTGCCCACTTCTGAACCGCTGCCCACTACAGCTGTTGCACTGGGTAAGCTGCTTTTTTTCGACCCCATCCTGTCGGGCAATCAGCAGGTGAGTTGCGCATCCTGCCACAAACCTGAATTTGCTTTTGCCGATAATATGCCCCTGAGTGTGGGTATCAACGGCAACTTCACCAGCCGCAACACGCCCTCGGTGATGTATACCGGTAAGCAACTGCATTTTTTCTGGGACGGCCGGGTTGGCTCACTGGAAGAGCAGGCCATCAACCCCATTACCAACTCCCGGGAAATGAATCTGCCCCTGGATAAGATCGTGGGGCGGCTGAAAAAGAACCCGTTCTACCTAAAGGCGTTCGACGCGGTGTTTCAGGCCGACCCTGATATAAACAACCTCTCCACAGCCCTGGCCGACTTTCAGCGCTCGCTGAGTACCTACGACTCGGCCTATGACCGGTTCACACGCGGCGACATCGACGCCATGAGCGAGGCCGCCGTGCGGGGGCTAAACGCCTACCTGACCAGCAACTGCAAGGAGTGCCACGGCATAGAGGGCGATTTTGCCATGGACAAATTTGCCAACATTGGGCTATACAAACGCATGGGAAAAGACGACGTGGGGCGGTTTGCCATTTCACGCGACAGTGCCGACCTGGGTAAATTTAAGGTGCCTAACCTGCGTAATATTGCCCTCACGGCCCCCTACATGCACGACGGCTCGGTGAGCAGCCTCCGGGAGGTAATCGAGTTTTATAACGACTCGGTTCATTTCTCAAAAAGCATCAATGTCGACGAGGCTATGTACAAGCAGGAACGCCCCATGACGAAAGAAGAAATTGATGACCTGCTCGTGTTTCTCCAGGCCCTCACCGACAAGCGATTTCTTAATTGACTATTATGCAACAATGCTACGTGTCCGTGCTTTGCAACGACAACTTCCTGCCGGGGGTACTGGCGATGAACCAGTCGCTTAAAAACGTGGGCGCTACCCACAAGTATTTGGTGCTGCTCACGCCCGACGTAAGCGCCCACGTACGCCACTACCTTGAGGCGGGCGGCATCAGGACCAAACTGGTAGAATCCCTGGCGAACCCCTACGCCGGGCAGGTGAGCGCCGAGCTGGCCCGCACCTACACCAAACTCCAGGTTTTTGGCCTGACCGACTACCAGAAAGTGGTGAGCCTGGACCTCGACATGCTCGTGTGTGCCAACTTCGACGACGTGTTCAACAAGCCCGGCTGGTCGGCGGTCAACGCGGGTGGGATGCTACCCGAACACGCCGACTGGCTGGCGTTGAATTCGGGCTTCCTGGTGGTAGAACCCAATGCTGATCTCTTTGCCGATATGCTTCAGCAGAAGGATATACTCCCTTCCTACGACAAAGGTGACCAGGGTTTTCTGCACAGCTATTTTCCCGAATGGAGTACCCTGCCGCACCTGCACCTCGACCATGCGCACAACCTGTATGTGGGGCACCTGAACCGCTACCACCACCTGTTTGGCTACCACCTGCCTACGGCCAACACGCCTGCCAATGCCCGCACCATTCGGGTGTTGCATTTCTGGGGACCACATAAGCCCTGGGATTTTGGCCAGGTCGACCATGCCCCAAGCCTCTATAACGACGCCTTCCGACTGTGGTGGGAGAACTTCGAGCAGGCCCTGGCCAATTACCCTGCTGCGGGTCAAGACAACCCGGTGCATCAGTTGGTGCAGGGCGTGACCCGGTTCAGAAAACGCGTACTGGCCGATTTTATGAATAAGCAGGCTTCGTAGCGGCGATCAGGCGTAGGATGGTCTCGCAATGATCGAAGATAAAGAAGTGGCCTCCCGAAAAACGGGCGGTTTCAATAGGGGCAGTTGTTTCTGATTGCCAGGCGTTTAGCTCGTCGGGCGTGATTTTTTCTCTGTCGCCAGCCAGCACAAAAAAAGGAATAGACAAGGGTGGCTTTTCGCTGTACCTGTAATCCTCCAGTGCTTTAAGGTCGGCACGAATGATGGGAAAATAAAAGTCGAGAAAAACGGTGTCGCGAAGTAATTCGCTTGGGAAACCGCCCAGCTCCTCCAGCACCTCGATTAAGTCAGAATCGGGCAGGCTGGATAACGGGCGCTCAGGGGCGGCCCCCCGGCTACGCGGCGACTTACTGCCCGAAAGAATTAGGGCAACCGGCTCTGGAAGACCCAGTTGATTGATGCGGCGGGCCAGCAAGTAAGCCAGGATAGCCCCCATGCTATGCCCGTAAATAGCGTATGGTTGGTCCAGATTGTGTTTGACAGAGGCATACAAATCGTCGACCAGGTCATCGACGCAGCCCAATAACGGCTCGTTTAATCGGCTGGCCCGGCCCGGGAGGTCTAGACAACGTAGCTGGATGGCTTCGGGCTGGCATTCCAGAAATTTATAATACGAGTGTTTATTACCGCCTGCATAAGGAATACAGAAAACGTTCATCTTCTCCATTTAAGGTGCCGTAGTAGCTTGTAAAAACGATAGCTCCATTCAGCCATGAAAATAGTGCAGAGTTACTGGTCAAAACCAACCAAGAAGTACAGCGACGATGTTTTTTACAAGCACGCGAATGGGTGGCTGGCCAAAAAGTACAATTACATGGCCTGGGCGCTGAGCTGTTTCAACCTGCGCAAACACTACGACGTGGTAGAACTGGTAACGGATGCAGCCGGTAAAAAGCTGCTGATCGACCAGTTGGAACTGCCCTACACGACCGTGAATGTAGGCCTGGAATCGATGTCCCACTACCCCGACGACCTTTGGGCACTGGGGAAGCTGTATGCCTACAGTATCCAGGACGAGCCGTTTCTGCACGTCGATGCCGATGTGTTTATCTGGCAACCGTTCGACGAGGTCATCATGAACGCACCCCTTGCCGTGCAACAACTGGAAGTGGGGTATGCGCATTATGGCGAACTGATGGAGCAGATCAACGCCAGCTTTACTTATATCTCGCCGTGTTTTCACACTCAGGCCCAAGGTATGCTTACGGCGGTCAACGCGGGCATCATTGGCGGTACGGACATCGCTTTTTTCAACGATTACACGGCCGAAGCGTTTCGGTTTGTAGACCGAAACCTGTTGGCGCTGGAGCATATTTCCAGCCTTGACCTGTACAATACTATTTATGAGCAGCTGCTATTCTACACCCTGGCGCAGGCGCGGCAAGTTGACATAACCTGTTGCTTTGGTGGGCTGGGTAAACGCCTCGACTGGCTGTTTGCCTTTCCCGGCACGTTGCCCACCAGCCAGTACACCCATGCCGCCGGTGGTGGCAAGCGGGACAAAATCGTGTGCAGTCGCCTGGAGCATCGCCTCAGAAGTGATTACCCCGATTACTACTATTGGCTCATGCATAAGCTAAGAACGCTGGAATTGTGAGGGTTTTTGGGTTGGTGGTTGGCTGACGCAAGCATAATATTGCGTCAGCCAACCACCAACCCAAAAACCCAACTGCCCAACTTGTCCGAAATCGTACGGGTAGGCGCTGGTGAACCAGTGCATACAGCGCGCTAGGCCTGTTTTGCTACAATGGTATAATCTTTGGCGCTAGTGTACAAAAACAAACGTTAACCGACCATGAAAACACTACTCTCGGCCGTGGCCATTGTGCTACTGCTCACGCAATGCAGTTCGTTAATGTCGCGCACCACGGTTCCGCCGGGGAAAGAATTTGAATTGGGCAGCAAGAATGGCTTCACGGCAAGGGTGGAAAACGTTGGCACCGTACCGGTCACCGTCAGCGAACGGCAGGCCGACGGCCGCGTAACTCAGCTTGGCCAGTTTAAACCCGGCGACCAGCAACGCTTCGACTTCGCCGCCCAGTCGACGGCGGTGTTTGTCAATGCCACCATTCACCCCGCAGAACTAAAAATCGTGGTTAACAACGGCGATAAAAACCTGACCATGAAGTACGTAGGTAAGAATTAGACGACCCGTTTTACGGGCACAGAAAAGCCGTAGTCCCGTGTGGGACTACGGCTTTTCTGTGCCCGTAAAACGGGTTTTAAGCAGATCTATTTTATGCTTCTCAGGCTACTATTTCAGGATAATTACGCCGCTAAGGCTTGTTCCAGATCGGCAATCAGGTCTTCGGCATCTTCGATGCCCACGCTGAGGCGGATAAGGGTGTCTTTTAGGCCGTTTTTCTCGCGCTCAGCTTTCGGGATGCTGGCGTGGGTCATGCTGGCGGGGTGCGTACACAGCGACTCCACACCGCCCAGCGACTCGCCCAGGGCGAAGAGTTTGATGCTCTCCATCACCTTGATGGCCTCTGGGTACGAGTCGCCGTGGAGTTCAAACGAGAGCATGCCGCCGAAGCCGCGCATCTGCCGTTTGGCGAGTTCATGGCCGGGATGGTTGGGCAGGCCGGGGTAATGTACGTGGCTCACGCGGGGGTGCTGCTGAAGGTATTCGGCCACCTTCTGCGCGTTTTCGCAGTGGCGCTGCATCCTGACGTGCAGGGTTTTAATGCCGCGCAGGGCCAGAAAACAGTCTTGCGGACCGGGCACGGCCCCGCAGGCATTCTGAATAAATTTCAGTTGCGCGGCGGTGTCGTCGTCGTTGCAAATAATCGCACCCATGACCGTGTCTGAGTGGCCGCCGATGTATTTGGTCACCGAATGAATCACGATATCGGCCCCCAGGTCGAGGGGGTTTTGCAGGTAGGGCGACGCAAACGTATTGTCCACCACGAGCATGATGCCCCGTGCCTCCGTGATGGCCGCAATTGCCTGAATATCAACAATGCGCAGCAGTGGGTTGGTCGGCGTTTCGATCCAGACCATCTTGGTAGCGGGCGTAATGGCCGCCTCCAGCCGGGCGGGGTCATCGAGCGAAACAAACTGGAATGTCATCCCAAACGGCTCGTAGACTTTGGTCATGATCCGGTAGGTGCCGCCGTAGAGATCGCTGCTGGCAATGATTTCGTCGCCGGGTTTGAACAGCTTCAGAATGGCGTCGGTAGCGCCCAGCCCGGAGGCGTAGCAGATGCCGTGTCTGCCGTTTTCCAGCGCTGCCAGATTAGCCTGCAATGCATCGCGGGTGGGGTTTTGCGTACGGGCATACTCATACCCCTTATGCACCCCCGGCGACTCCTGCACGTAGGTCGATGTCTGATAAATAGGGGTCATAATGGCCCCCGTAGTCGGGTCGGGGTGTACCCCCGCGTGAATGGCTTTGGTTCCGAATTTCATGGAAATGGGGATAGTAGACGTTGGATATTGGACATTGGACTGATAAGAATAAATCTGATAGCCAATGTCCAACATCCAACGTCCTTTATGCTGTTACCGCCGCTAACAAGTCGGCTTGGGTGATGACGTGAATGTGGTCGTGCTCATCGCGGACGAGCAGGGCTTTGTTGTCGCGGTCAATAAGCGACGAAAGTACGTCGAGGGTATTGTCTAAGCCAACAAATTTGAAGGGTTTGTCCATCACCGTCTCCACAGCCTGATCTTTCACGCTGGGGTCGTCGATGAGGCGGCTCAGGATGGTCGAGTCGGTAAGGCTGCCGACAATGTGGCCGGTGGCGTCGGTGACGGGCATTTGCGAGATGCCCTGCTGGTTGAGCAGTTGAATGGCCTTGCTCACGGTCATGCCTTTTTCTACGGTAGTGAGTGAACTGGCCCCGTTGGTAGCCCGCCCGTTTTGCGACCGCACAATGTCGCGCGCCGTGGCAAACTGCCGCGACTCCAGAAAGCCGTGGTCCTTCATCCAGGTGTCGTTGTAGACCTTGCCGAGGTAGCGCGTGCCGTGGTCGGGGAGCAGGATGATCATGACGTCTTCTTCCTGCAAATGCTCCTTCGCCCACTCCAGCGCCCCGTGCGTAGCCGACCCGCACGACCAGCCCACAAACAGGCCTTCTTCCCGCGCCAGCCGCCGGGTCATAATCGCCGCGTCTTTGTCAGTAACCTTCACAAAGTGGTCTATGAGGCTGAAATCGACGTTTTTGGGCAAAATATCTTCGCCAATGCCCTCGGTTAGGTAGGGGTAAATCTCGCCTTCGTCAAACACGCCTGTCTCTTTGTATTTCTTGAAAACGGAGCCGTACGTGTCGATCCCTACCGAGATAACGCCGGGGTTTTGCTCTTTCAAAAACTTGCTCGTGCCGCAGATGGTGCCGCCCGTTCCCACGCCCGCCGCGAAGTGTGTGATGAGTCCGTCGGTGTCGCGCCAGATTTCAGGACCAGTGGTAGCATAGTGCGCCGCCGTGTTCGACATATTGTCGTACTGATTGGGGTACAGCGAGTTAGGAATCTCGCGGGCCAGCCGCTGAGCCACCGAATAGTAGGAGCGGGGGTCGTCGGGCGTGACGTTAGTGGGACAAACCACCACCTCAGCACCCACCGCCCGCAGGATGTCGATCTTCTCCTGCGACTGCTTGTCGGCCATGGTGAAGATGCACTTGTAGCCCTTGCCGATGGCCGCCAGCGCCAGGCCCATGCCCGTGTTGCCGCTGGTGCCTTCAATGATGGTCCCGCCCGGTTTGATCAGCCCCGCCGCCTCGGCATCGTCGATCATGCGCACTGCAATGCGGTCTTTCACCGAGTTACCCGGATTGAAATATTCGACTTTGGCCAGCACCGTACCGCGGATGCCCTTGGTGACTTTGTTGAGTTTCACCAGCGGCGTGTTGCCAATGGTATCGACAATGGAATTGTAGTAGTTCATGTTGATGAGAGAGGTTGTTTAAACGAGCGGGACCTGGGTAGCCCTGTCCAGCACCTCATTGGTTTGGCAAGGTATCGAAGAAACAGGCACCTCGCCCGTTTCGTTTAACCTGCCAGCTAACTCTCTATCGACGGGACACCCTTTACCGGGCTTATACGTTTTACTTGTCCTGTTGGGTATGCAACGTTTTTAGCTCAAAAAAAACAAGTCCACCTATGGCCACTAGTTCGGCTAAGAAGTAGGTGAGTCCCAAGCTGGTAAGGCTTTCGTGAAAATAGAATAAGAGACTCACTGTCAGGCAACAGTAAAGGGAATTGACCAGAGCAACACTTTTCAGAAAAGGTTGCCAATTGGCTTTTAGGACAAAAAAGCACGTGAATGAATAGAAACAAACTATGGCTGAAACAACAGAGAGGTACATCAGTATTGTTTTAGGTATGCCGACGTATTCATTAAATGTGCTCAAAACCGTGGACAAGAAAAGCGTAGTAATCAACGCACCCAGTGCATCAACTAAGAATATATTTTTTGGAGGTAGTATAAGTTGTTTTTTGGTTTTAATCATAGATTGGCAAGGCTAGGCTTGTAAGCTACCTCATTTGTTGAACGCGCCAATATGCCATAATATGCCCGACGGGTCGTGCAGAAAGCATTCGCTGCCCCATGTTTCGTTACGTATAGGCAGCAGTCTAACACCGTTGTATTTACCTGGCAGGTCAAGGGCTTTTAACACGTTGTAATAGTGCTCAACGTCCTCCACCTCAAGAAACAGCATCGTATTGTCTACCCAGTCTGCCACGTAGGCGTCCTGTAAATAGAAGCCCAACGTATCGGATATCCTAAAGTAAGACATAGTTGCAGAAATGACCGATTCCTGAAAACCTAAATCGGTATAAAAACTCCTTGATACTCCGAAGTCCTTCGCCCCGATAAATGCTCTTATTGATTTTGCCTGGTATTGCATAGCTCTGTAAGTTTTATATTAATTTTAATTGCTCATAATTTTTAGTAAAGCTAACATAAAGTCTTCTCTGGCTTGTGTTCCTTTGTCTGTATTATAGAGTACAACAAGTATACTGCCCTTGGCTTTGTTAATGAACATATCCGAACTATATCCCCCTGTACCACCATTGTGCCAAATAAATGTTTCATTGGGCAAATCCTTATGAATACACTGAAACCAACCGAGCCGACCATTGATCTTTATTCTACCAGCTTCTGTGAATGGTAGAAATGTTACCTGTTGCGTTCTTGTGATTGCATCACCCAAGGGTGTGTTAGGCGGATTCAAATTAGCTAACCCGTACTTAATCATGTCAGACGCCGTCGATTTAATCACACCAGCCCCATTCATAGCGTTAAGCGAATTCCAGTAAGCCACTTCTTTTCCATTACTGTAACCCTTAGACCACCTGCTCATATCTGTTTCGTTCATGTCAGTTTTAGTATCAGTGAGCTGAAGAGGCACTAATAGCTTTTCTTTCAGAACAGTACCATACTCTTTGCCATAATTTATTTCTAAAAGCGTTCCTAGCAGACCCATAGCGCCATTGGAGTACTCCCATGTTGTAAATGGTTTTGATCTCAGTGGCGTATTAAGCAACCAAGTGAACAGCTTATCTCTATCATACTTGGCAAATTCCTCCCCAATATGTCCTGTATAATAGCCGACACCAAAATTATCAGGAAAGTACGAAAGTCCCGATGTATGTGTCATTAAGTGCTTGAAGTTTACTTCGACGCCATCTCTGGCTAGCGTTGGCAGATCAATGGGAAGGTAAGGACGAATTGGGTTATCAATAGTTTGGCCTTTTTCCAACAGCATGTTCATCGCTGTTATGCAGGTAAAGGTTTTAGTGATTGAGCCAATTTCAAAAAAAGTGTTTCTGTCCGGTGCAATTCCATTACCCAGTTTTGATTCGCCGTAACCATAAAAACTGCTTTTCTTATTTTTATATAAGCCGATGGAAACACCGACAGTATTAAGATCAGATTGATATTTTAAGAATGCTCTGTTTACGGCACTATCTGTCGCTGATAATAATGGATTATTACTGATTAGTTTCGGTGAAATTATGATATCTTCTGTTTTGCAGGATGTGATCAAAAACAGGCAAATTAACAGCAGGTATATGGAGTTTTTCATCTTCTTATTTGTTTAAAAATAAACCAAAAGTAAAATTTGGTTTGTACCCACTCAATACACCTGGTTTGTAACTCTTATTTAATTTTATCATTGAAACACCAAAGAAAGGACTAACTGAGTAATTTTTTTTCTTGATTAGTTTATATCCAATATTGATGCCTGCTATCGGTCCGATTTGATGCAAGTAACTTCCTTTGTTTTTTAATACGTTATCTTCGAATTGATAATTATCGTATGCAAGTTTTCTGAGTTGGTAGTTCAACCCCAAAAAAATAGCTGACTCAAACCTTTTTTTCGATATGTACTTGTATTGTAACGAAGTAGAAAACAAAAATTTTGTTTCAATGGTTGGCAACATTATTACGTCTAGTTGAGAAAAAATAGCTAGCTGATGCCTTCTGAATCCTAAAGCAGTCTGCGAATAGGATAAACCCACGATTGGGTACAGCACGAAAGGATTTTCTAACAAAGAAAGCCCTCCCTGTACGCCAAAACTTCGAGAATGAAATTGGGTCTTGTTATCTATTGTGGCCTGGGCGTTGCTTTCGTAGCATAGCACGACCATGAACAAAAAAGAAGTTAGCCATGTAGTCATCGTATCTCTTCTTTACCTTGAGATACAAATGTGCTGAGCGTTATTGAAGTCATTTTTGACCTAAGTCAATTCAGGCTATCTTTTTTCTTATTCTACTTAATCTCTCTTTTGTAATACCAAGGTAAGAGGCAATAAAATGTAACGGTATTTTTTTTATTTCTTCTGGTTGAGTTGCTTTTAAGTGTATGTATCGTTCTTCAGCTGTCATACTCCTGTTCTCATGAAGTCGGTTTTCCAATAGCTCTATGTAGCCTGCTAATAATAAATAGACCCCCTTCTGAAAATCAATATTGTTGCGTGTAACGTTCCAAAAATCTTGCCTGTCGATCACTAAAATTGTTGCGTTAGTGATAGCTTCAATAGTTTCAGTAGCAGGTAAGCCATAGTAAAATGAGAATGGCGAGGTATCGAAATCACCTCTAAAAGAAAAACCTGTGGTATATTCTACATCATTTGTTTCTCTGTATGTTCTGAAAACGCCATCCTGAACAAGGAACAGTTTGCTACACAACTCGTTTTTTTCTACTATAAAAGTGCCTTTGCTAACATTTTTCTGTCGTCCATAGGGTAAAAGAGCTGCAAATGAGCTTTCTATTTTTTCGCTAAAAGCTGTCGTGATATCTATCTGGTGCTTCGGACTAACCATTTGTCGTATTGCCCTGGCTGTTAGCTTGTTTTGATATACCCTTACCGTTGATTATGTGCTTGCAAGCTAATTAGCTTCCTACTACTTACCAAGTAGTTGCTGACCGCTTACTAACTACACCACCAATAACCCCGCTTCGCGGCAGTCAGACCAGGTTTCGGAGGCTAGGAATTCGGTGAAGAGGCCGAGGTTGGCTTGCTCGAAGTCGGTGCGGAACTGGGCAAAGGTGAGGGGGGCGGGGGCTTGCGTGCTGAGTTTGGGCCACATCGTCACAAGCCATTCACCTAGCCCAACGGGCATATCGACAACTAGGTCATCCTGTCGGCGGGCCAGGAGTAGCTCAGCTTGTTGCGTTTTGCGCTTGCCGTATCCCTGCGTAACTAGTTCTATATCAGGTTTCCGGCCTGGCCAGACTACCAGGGCGTTGCTGCGCGGGGCCTTGTCGTCGGGTTCAGAAACGGCGCGTTCAATGAAGCGCTTCGGAATGGTGGTGGCGGGGATGGTGAAGTCAAACCAGCTGTTGAGCGGGAAATCCAGCCCTACGCCGTGCATGAAATTGAACAGCGACTTGCGCAGACCTTCGGCAAAGAGGTCATGGTTGGCTCCCTGCGGGTCGTGGTGGTCGAGGTCATTATTGGCAAAGGGACCAAGGCCATCTACGGCCCCAACGGGGTCGATGCGGGTAACGTCGAAGAGGGCGGGGTGGAGGCCAACGGGGCTGTGGGCGGTCATGGCAAAGCGGTGCCAAAAGCCCGATTGCACCACGCCAGCGGCGAAAAGCTGCCGCACCATCTCCAGCGAATCAATCGTTTCCTGAGTGGTCTGCGTCGGAAAACCGTACATCAAATAGGCGTGTACCATGATGTCCGCCGCCGTGAAATGCTCAGCCACGCGGGCCACCTGCGCCACTGTCACGCCCTTTTTCATCTTCTCCAGCAGCCGGTCCGAAGCCACCTCCAGCCCACCCGATACGGCAATGCAACCCGACAATTTCAGCAGCTGACACAGATCGGCTGTAAAGGCCGATTCGAACCGGATATTGGTCCACCAGACCACCGTGAGGCGGCGGCGCAGGATCTCCAGCGCCAGATCGCGCATGAGGGCGGGCGGGGCGGCTTCGTCCACGAAATGAAAGCCGTTCTGCCCCGTTTCGGCAATTAGGACTTCGATGCGGTCGCAGAGGAGGTTGGCCGTAACGGGTTCATACCGAGCGATATAGTCGAGCGAGATGTCGCAGAACGAGCACTTGCCCCAATAGCAGCCGTGGGCCAGGGTGAGCTTGTTCCAGCGGCCGTCGCTCCAGAGCCGGTGCATGGGGTTGGTTACTTCAATTACCGACAGGTAGTCGCCCAGGGGTAGGTCGGCGTAGCTGGGCGTGCCTACGTCGCGCTGCGCCACATCCTTTTCAATGGCTCCGTTGCCGAAGATCACGCGACCCTCAGCGTTGCGGTAGAACGTACGTTTGAGCTGGCCGATGGGCCGGTCGCCGTGGAGGTATTCGAGCAGGGAGCGGAGGGGGGCTTCGCCGTCGTCGAGGCTAACGAAATCGAGGAAATCGAACAGGCGGGGTTCGGCCAGGGTGCGGAGTTCGGTGTTGGGGTAGCCGCCGCCCATAACCACCCGTACGCCGGGGTAATGGGTTTTGATGTACTGCCCACACAGCAACGCACCAAACAGATTACCCGGAAACGGCACCGACAAACATACCAAATCGGGCGGTAATCCATCGGGATTACAGGTCGCCATTTTCTGATCCAGCAACTGGAGCAGCAGCTTACCAATCAACGTCTTGGGCTGGTGAAGGGCTTGGTACAGTTCATCGAAATGGGCAGCAGAACGGCCCAGACGTTCGGCGTAGCGACTAAAGCCAAAGTGCGGGTCGATCGCCTCCACAATCAGGTCGCTGAGGTCTTCGAGGTAGAGCGTGGCCAGGTGGCGGGCTTTGTCCTGCAAGCCCATCGTGCCAAAAGCCCACTCCAGGTCGTCGAGTTCGGCAAAGCGGTTTGCTTCGGGCAGGTAGCTCCGCGTGGCAATGGCGTGGGCCAAGGTGGGGTTTTTATGCTGCAAAAACCGGATTGTCGGGCCAATGGTCGCCAGGTAGTCTTCGCGCAGACGAACCATGCGTAAACTATTATCAGACAGCACCGTACCGCCCAAAACAGCCTTGTCTACTTCCTCAAAAAGCGCCGAAAGCCCGGCCACCGAAAAAAGGGCCAGAATGGTTTCGATACCCAGATCGGCCTGCCGCACCTGGAGCCCACCACCCGGCCAGGGCAACGTTTTCAGATACCCCACCAAATACGCCGTAGCCGGGTAGGGGGTATTCAACTGCGTAAACGGCGGCGTGAGGAGGAGGATCATTTAATGAATAATGTATAATGAACAATGTACAATGAGCTTATGCTAGAGCATTTACGCTGGCGTACACCCATTGTACATTGTTCATTATACATTGTTCATTAAAAATCAATTCCTCGTCAGTACGCCTGCGGCGATGCGGCCGCCACTGTTGCCGGAGGGGTCAGTTAGCTGGTCGTCGGCGTTGGCGTGGATGATGATGGCCGTGCCGTCGGTGTCGAAGACCGATTTGGTGCCCGTGCCTAGCGTGATACGGTCGGTGGCGGTGGTCAGGCTACCCACGCCCTGCGCGTTTACCACCAGGTTGGGCAGGTCGCCGTTGTGCGCGCCGGTGGGGCTTTGCAGGCCGTGTTTTTTATTGTCGGGGTTAAAATGCTCACCTGCCGACATGAATTTGGTGCTTGGTTCGGCTTTGCCCACCATATGGAAGTGAATACCGTGCTGCCCGGCCTTCAAGCCCGTCACGCTCACCACCATGGTGACCAGTCCGGGGGTTTCTTCGGTAAAGGTGGCCGTGCCAATAGCCTTGCCGGTGGTGTCTATCAGGCTCGTTGTGGCCTTGATAGTCGACGTTACGGTAGTCGTATCGTTACTAGTACAACTGGCTAATAAGCCAATTATGGCCAGCGCCAGCAGCGCGACAAACCGGAGCAGGTTTACGTTGATGTCCCGTTTCATAAGCGTTATGTTGTTCATACGCTGATAACGGAACGAACGAGGTCAGTGTTAGTAAAATCTATAGAATTAGTAGTTAAATAATCGAAAAACGCCCTTACCGTTGGCCCGTTTGTCCGAATGCCTTAACTTTCTAGCCCAACCCCAGCTCTCATGCGTGAATTCACCCTTGGTATTGAAGAAGAGTTTCAAACGATTGACCCCGTAACCCGCGAACTACGGTCGCACATGTCGAAGCTCGTCGATGGCGGGCAAATTGTGCTTCAGGAGCGCGTAAAGGCCGAAATGCACCAAGCCGTGGTGGAAGTGGGAACCAACATTTGCCATAATATTCATGAAGCCCGCCAGGAAGTGACCTTTCTGCGGCGCGAGATTATGGAGATGGCCGACAAGCAAAACCTGCTGATCGCTTCGGCGGGGACGCACCCGTTCTCCGACTGGCAGGCGCAGCTCATCACGCCCAACGAACGCTACGACCGGCTCATCGAAGAGATGCGCGACGTGGCACGGTCGAACCTGATTTTCGGGATGCACGTGCACGTGGGCATCGCCAGCCGCAACGAGGGCATCAAGATCATGAACGCCGTGCGCTACTTTTTGCCCCACATCTATGCCCTCTCGACCAACTCGCCATTCTGGTGCGGGCGCAACACGGGCTTCAAGTCGTACCGGTCGAAGGTGTTCGATAAGTTTCCGCGCACGGGCATTCCCGATTATTTCAGCAGCGCCACCGAATACGACGAATACATTGCCCTGCTGGTAAAGACGGGCTGTATTGACAACGGCAAAAAAATCTGGTGGGACATCCGCCTGCACCCTTTCTTCGACACCATCGAGTTCCGCATATGCGACGTACCCATGCGTGTTGACGAGACCATCTGCCTGGCGGCGATTATGCAGGCGCTGGTGGCCAAGATCTATAAGCTACAGCATCAGAACCTCAATTTTCAGCCCTACCGTCGGGTGCTCATCGCCGAAAACAAGTGGCGGGCGGCGCGCTACGGCATCGAAGGCAAGCTCATCGACTTTGGCAAACAGGAAGAAGTGCCCACCCACGATCTGATCATGGAACTCCTCGATTTTATCGATGACGTGGTCGACGACCTGGGCAGCCGCCATGAGTGTCAGTACGTTGAGCAGATCCTGAAAAACGGCACCGGTGCCGACCGGCAGCTGGCGGTTTTCAACGAAACCCACGACCTCAAAGCCGTGGTCGATTACATCGTGCAGGAAACTTCGTTCGGCGTGAGGTAGTTAGGGAAGGAATGAGAATTGCAATCCTAGATATGTACAACAACGTGGCCAATGAGGGCATGCGTTGTATTCAGCAGGCGATCAGGCTGGTGGAAACGACCGATGGCGAGCCGCTGCCGTTTACGGTCTATAATGTCCGTGCCGAAAACGCCGTGCCCGACTTGTCGTATGATACCTATATATCCACAGGTGGGCCGGGGGTGCCGTTGCCGTTGGGTGAACCCTGGGAGCAGCCTTATTTCGATTTTATCGACGCGCTACTAGCCTATAACGCCCAAAACGAGGTGAAAAAGCCACTTTTTCTGATTTGCCACTCGTTTCAACTCGTGGCCGGGCACCTGGGGCTGGGTAAGGTCAGCAAGCGCAGGTCGACCTCGTTTGGTATTTTTCCGATGCACAAAACCGCCGACGGTGCGCATGATCCGCTGCTGTCGGCGTTGCCCGAACCGTTCTACGCCGTCGACTCGCGCGATTATCAGTTGACCCAGCCAGATGAAGCCCGCTTTGCCGAACTGGGTGCCAAACTGCTCTGTCTGGAGAAAATCAGGCCCCACGTACCCCTCGACCGGGCCATTATGGCCATCCGGTTTACGCCTGAAGTCTTCGGTACGCAGTTTCACCCCGAAGCCGACGACGAAGGGATGCTCCGCTACTTTTTGCTCGACGAAAAACGGCAGCAGATCACGTTGGTCTACGGTGAGGACAAGTACAACGAAATGGTTGGTTCGCTCCAGGACCCCGACAAGATTGCCCTGACCGAAGCCGTTATCATTCCCGGTTTTCTGCGGGCAGCTATAAGAAACAAACCTGCAAGGTCGAAGGAGACCTTACAGGTTTATTGAGCAGGTTATGATCTCATCCATCCGTGCGGCGTATAACGCGGCCTTTACGCCCGAACGGTACGCGGCGTTTTTAGCGAAAATAGATGCTGACTACCCCGGTCAACTCGATTTCCGGGTGGCCGAAACGCCCGTGTTCGTACCGAAGTTGCTGACCGATAAGCTGCTCTCGGCCTGCGACGATATTGTGGCCACCATTACCCGGCCCGATTATAAAGCGCTGACCATGGCCGCCATTCCGCCGCATCAGCGTGTGCCCAACGAAACACCCCACACCACGTTTCTGGCCGTTGATTTCGCCGTGTGCCAGAATGAACAGTCGGGTGAGCTAGAGCCGCAACTAATTGAACTGCAAGGTTTTCCGTCGCTATATGGTTTTCAGGCCTACTTGTCAGAGACGTACCGGGCTAACTTTCCCGTGTCCGATTCGGTCAGCCATTTGTTTGGCGTAGACACCAACGCCAACTACATAGCCCGCCTCCGCAACCTGATTTTGGGCGATTGCCAACCGGAGGAAGTGATCCTATTGGAGATTTTCCCCGAAAAACAAAAAACCCGTGTCGACTTCGCCCTTACGAAAGCCTACGTGGGTATAGACGCCGTTTGCCTGACCAAGATCAGAAAGGAGGGACGAGCGTTGTATTACGAAAAAGACGGGCGGCAGATTCGAATCAAGCGCATCTATAACCGGCTCATTTTCGACGAGTTAGAAGCCCTGCCTGACCTAAAAACGGATTTTCAGCTTACCGACGACGTCGACGTAACCTGGGTGGGGCACCCGAACTGGTTTTTCCGCATCAGCAAATACACGCTGCCTTTCCTGAACAGTCCCTACGTACCCAAGAGCTATTTTCTGAGCGACCTGACCGAGCTACCCGTCGACCTGGACAACTATGTGCTCAAGCCCCTGTTCTCGTTTGCGGGCAGTGGCGTGCTAATTCACGTCACCCCCGCCGACATCGCGGCTATCCCCGCCGCCGAACGCGGCAACTACCTCCTGCAACGCAAGGTGCGCTATGAACCCGTGGTCACTACCCCGAATGGCAGTGGCGTGAAATGCGAAATCAGGCTGTTGTTTATCTGGCCCGACAGCGACGACAAACCTCAGCTTATCACCAACCTGGCCCGGCTCAGCCGGGGCGAGATGATCGGGGTTCGCTTCAATAAGGACTTCGACTGGGTGGGGGGCACGATTGCCTTTTTCGAGCAATAAATAGGCATAAAACAGGCCCCGTCGCGCTAAAAAGTGCGTTTAATAAAATCTATAGGAATGATAGTCTAATATACTGCCGGTGTCGTTGGTCGCACGTAACTTTATACGTATTGGCCTCAAAAAATGACACGACGGTATGTTTATTTGGTTCTATTATCTGGCTTCGGTGCTGTGGTTTGGCGGGTTAATCTGGTTGTGCCAACCGGCTCAGCTAACCCGGCCAGCCACGGCCCGGTCAGTGATCTGGCGTGATGGTTTTTTCATTGGGCTTGCGTTATTACTGCTCACGTTTTTGCGGCTGCCCAGCCTGTTTTATAACCAGGAACTGAACCCCGACGAAAGTCAGCTACTTACTCAGGCCCTCACGCTGCTGCGCGACCCGGTCTATGGCCGGTCGGTAGATGGTACCTCTATCGGTCCTGTTAACAGTTACCTGCTGCTACTGCCTCACCTTGCGGGATTGCCCATCGACTACATTGCCGCCCGGCTAATGGGTTTGCTGCTGATTAGCGGGGCTATTTTTCTGTTTTTTCGGAGTTTGTTGCGGCTAGTGTCGCCGGTTGTTAGCCGCCTGACGCTCTTGCCCGTACTGGTGTTTTTTGGCTGGACCTCCCACGCCGACTTCCTCCATTTCAGCAGTGAACTATCGTCGCTGGTAATTATCACAGCTTGTTTTTTGCTGACAGTCAGGGTGTTGCAGACGCCTGTTCCGTCGCTGGTTGGTTTGCTGGGGCTAGGTCTGGTGGCTGGGCTAACGCCCTATTGCAAGTTGCAGGCCTTGCCTGTGGTGGGCATGATGCTCATTACACTCACGGTCTGGCTATGCTGGCGATACAGGGCCGGAGCCGTTCGGTGGCTGGCAGCGGCCGGGGTTGGTTTCTTACTGCCAACGGGACTGGTTTTTGGCCTGGCCTGCTGGTTTGGCGTAGACCGCTATTTTGTGGATTACTACTTCGTGGGCAACCTCAGCACCTATACGCAGATATACGCCAACGTACCGCTGGTGCAGCAGGGGTTTATGGCCAAGTTGTGGCACTTTCCCTTTTTTCTGGCGCAATACACTGATTTTCTCCTGTTTATCCTGATTAACTGCCTGCTTGTACTGGTGCTGGGGCTGCTTGCTTTTAGGCGAAATAGACCCCGGCCGTTTGGGCTGAACTTCATGTCTCTGCTGGTGGGGCTTACGGCGGCGGGGGCCTTGTGGGCCACCATCACGCCCGGTACCGAATTCGGGCATCACCTGCTGTTGCTGGTGTTTCCGCTGGGGTGGGTTATGGCCCTGGGGCTTCAGGTTGTTGCGCAACAACAACCCGGTTCGCAGATGCCGTTTCGGTTGGCCGGATTGGTAGGGGCGTTGCTGCTGGTGGATATGCTGCTCACCGATCCGCTGTCGGTAAGTTACGGCAGCCACCTGGCCCGGACCATCCGGCATAGACCCGAAACAACCGCCGACATGGAACTCAGGCAGCAGCCTGTTACCTGGCTACTGGCTCGTAACAGGCCGCTGGTTTCGTTTCCGCAACAGACGCAACTGCACCAATCGCCCGTGTCGCGGGTGGTTGATACCTACGCGATTCCGTCTGACAGGATGGCCGTCTGGGGCTGGAATTGCCAATATTACGTAGAAACGCAACTGGCGCAGGGTATCAGCGAAAACCACAGCCAGCGGAGCGCCATGCCCAACAGGATGCAACAACAATACCTGAACCGGTATGCTCGCGAACTGCGCCAAAACCGCCCGGTAGTATTTCTCGACGCCGTAGGCAACGCCAGCCTACTGCTTACCAAGCCGCAGTACCGCCACGAGCATTTCGACGCTGTTAACCAGGTTATTCAGCAGCAGTATCGGTTGGTAACCACCGTCGACGACGTACGAATCTACGTGCGCCAAGATCGCCTTTCGGTACGCAAATCATTGACAATCAATGCAATACATATAGTCAAATCGGCTTACTGACCCACGCGAACCTGGTAGCTTAGCCACGGTAGTGGAACAAACTGCGCTGAATTGCCGAAGTACCCGGGCGTAATAAACACATTGCCCGACAGATCGAACGAGTGGCGGCGGCGGTCGAACCGGACCCCACCGGCTAGTTTGATAGTTGAATCGCCGTAATTGTTCACGATAAATTGGTTTTCGCTGATGAAGGTGAGCATGGGATTGACCTTCCGCACGAAGCCGACGGTCACTAGCTGCCCGGTTGAGCCTCGTTGGCCACTAAAACCCAGCCCGATGGTGACGTTCTTCTGACTGGTGCCCAGTGATAAAATGCCCTGAACGAAATTGGTATTGAACGTACTGCGGTAGATGAAGTTAGTTGACCCGTAGAAAAGCTGACCCTGCACCGCAATGCGAGCACGTTCGCCCAGGGGTACCGATAGTTTGGTAGTCAGCCAGCCAAACGAGGTGATAGGAAACAGGAAAGCCCCCGCGCTTATGCTCCAGTTGTCGGTCACGCCCACGTCAAACTGACTGAAGTAGAGCATACTATTGCGATAATAAACCCGCCCCCGTTCGGCCTGGTAGGCGGTGGGCATGAAGTTGAGATATTGCGGAAACACGTTGGGGTACTCACCTTCTACCGGCTGCCGTCTGTTGGCCATATTGCCCGCCAAATAGCTCCGTTCCATGCGCAGCACGCGGTCGGCGGGGACGTAGACGGTGCCGATGGTGTTGGTTTTAATTACCACCCGGCTGCTGTCCTGACTAAGCACCTGCCCGCTCAGCACCGTGCCGTCAGAGAGTGAGATAACGTACTGGTTGGGTGCCACCGTGGTTTGCCCTGGCCCCGAAACCGTTTGCTGGGTGTAATAGGTGAGGTCGGCGGCTGGTACAGGGGCCGTGCTGCTTATGGAGCCAAACAGCGCCCGCTCTACGTAGGTGACCGGCCCTACGCGGGGTTTCACCACATACATGACGCTGTCGCTGCGGACAATGCGCCCGTGAATGTGCGACCCGTCTTTCAGCAGGATATAATACGACCGGCCGTTGGTGGTATCGACGGGTAAAACTTGTGCATACGTAGCCGCAGAAAAGCCCGCCAGCAGCAGGGTAACCAGGAGAACTGTTTTCATGGAATGGGGCGTTAGGACAGTGAACAGTGAGCAACCTACAACGATCATAACAAATAGTGACACATCGGCAGCTTTTCTTTCAGCATATTGCCCAGACCACTGATTTCCCGCTGGCGTTGGAAATTGACCGCGCCGAGGGCGTTTATTTATACGACAAAGACGGTCAGCCCTATATAGACCTTATTTCGGGGATTGGGGTGAGTAACGTAGGACACCGGCACCCGGCCGTGTTGAGCGCCATTCAGGCGCAACTCGACAAGTATTTGCATCTGATGGTCTACGGCGAATATGTGCAGGGTACGCAGGCCGAACTGGCACGGGCGCTGGTGGAGACCATCAACGCCGAAACAGCTTACGGGGCCATCGACAATGTGTATTTCACCAACTCGGGTGCCGAGGCTATTGAGGGGGCCATGAAGGTAGCCAAGCGGTTCACGGGCCGAAGCGAATTGATTGCCTGCTACAACGCCTACCACGGTTCTACGCAGGGTGCTCTTTCGCTCAGCGGCGACGAGAATTTCAAGCGCAACTACCGCCCGCTACTGCCCGACATCCGGCATATTCAGCACGGCAGCTGGGCCGACCTGGCGCAGATTACGTCCCGCACGGCGGCGGTGATTATGGAAGTGGTGCAGGGTGAGGCGGGCGTTCGCGTGCCCGACCCGGCCTATTTGCAGGCGGTCCGGGCGCGGTGTACGGCCGTGGGGGCGCTACTCATTTTCGACGAAATACAGACTGGTTTTGGTCGCACGGGTACGTTCTGGGCGTTCCAGGGCGTAGCGGTTATGCCCGACGTGCTGGTGAGTGCCAAGGGCATGGGGGGCGGTATGCCCATCGGTGCGTTTATGGCCCCTGCGGCGGTGATGAACGTGATCAAGAACAACCCCATGCTGGGCCACATTACCACGTTTGGCGGCCACCCCGTTTCGTGCGCGGCTTCGCTGGCCACGCTCCGGGTAATCGAAGACCAGAAACTCTACGCCGACGCCGAGCGTAAGGGGCAGCTGATGCGGTCGTTGCTAACGCACCCGGCTATACGTGCTATTCGGGGAAAGGGATTGATGATGGCCGTGGAATTCGATTCGTTCGAGGTGCTCAAACCTATCATCGACCGGGCCATCGTGCCGGGCCTAGTGCGGCCTGGCATTATCACCGATTGGTTTTTATTCTGCAACAACTCCATGCGCCTGGCCCCCCCCCTCACCATCACCGACGACGAAATCCGGCTGGCGTGTGGGCGAATAAAGGAGTCAATAGAATAGTCATAAGTGGTGCAGGGGTCGTATGTCGTAAGTGGCTGACGCAAGCATATTGCTGACGCCCGGCTCCTCGACTGCGCTCGGAGTGACAGGCTACTATAACAGTTTTCCTGAGTTGAATCAAGGTGGTTGTCACTCCGAGCGCAGTCGAGGAGCCGGGCGTCAGCAATATGCTTGCGTCAGCCACTTACGACGTACGACCCCTTCACTACTTACGACTGCTAATGCACATACGGCGTAATGAAGGCGTAGAACTGCTGACGGACGGTGATAAACTGTTGTTCCAGCATCTGGTAGCCACTACGCATCCGGCGGTGCTGGTCGTCGATATCCATACGGCGCTGCCAGTTAGGCATGCCGTTTTCGGTGGCCCGCTGTTCGGCTTCAATCAACTCCGATAGCTGCGCCATCTGCGAGCGCAACCCCACAAACCACTGCCGAAACGACCCCGACCGGTTCACCAGCTCATAATCGGCGGTGCTGTTGCAGACGCGGCTGAGTAACGATTCAAAGTACGATTCCTGGTCGGTATACATTGCCAGGGAACGTAGCCATTGCTGATGCTCCTGCTGATAGAGCATAAACCGGTCTGTTGAGGGGAGATTGGCTAACATGAGGAAGAGAGGAAGATACCCGTTGGATGCTCCGACTAACTAAGCAGTACTTAATTAACGGTAGAGTAAAAATAGCAACTTCCAGCAAAAACCTAGCTAATCAACAGATTATGTTAGTATTAATTATTTAACGGGCAGAATTGAAAGAGTGAATGGCGAAAGAGTGAAAGAGTGTGGTCCGGCACTCCGGCTGTTTTAGCTTACATATGTCGAAGCAGCCGGAGTGCCGGACCACTCTCTCACTCTTTCGCCATTTACTCTTTCACCGCTATTGCTTCTTCGTCTTCACCGTTTCGACGTTCTTTTTCTTGTTGTCTACTTCGGTGAGGGCGGTGGCTTGCTCGGTTTTGTTGGTCTCTACGTCTTTGGTAAGCTGCTCCAGTTCTTTGGCGTTTTCGTCGATTTTACGCAGCAGGCGCTCTTTTTCCTTTTTATTGTTTTCGATGTCGCGCACCAGCCGTTCGCCGTTTTTCACCGATTTCTGGTGGGCTTTCTGGGCTTCGTTGAAGCCGTCTTCGGCCACACGCACTTCGTCGTTATAGACTGTTTTGGTGGCAAAATCGGTCAGCCATTTGCTGGCGGCGTCGTAGTTGCCGTTGCCGGGGGCCACATAATTACCTCCCCCCATATCGAACGCGGCGAAAATGGTGGTCGATTTTTTGTTGCCTTTCACCTGCGAGGTAAAATTCACCGGTTCGGCTGAGATGTCGCGCATGTCGGCGGTGGTGATGCGGTAAACACTGCGCGACGAGGAAATTTTTCCGTATGGCTTGATGTAGTCTTCCCATTCTTTTTCCACCTGCCGGTCGCTGATGGGTAGGGTCAGGAAAATGCCTTTGTAAGTTACTTTGTCAATGACCTGATCGCCTGTATAAACAGTTTGGGCAACGGTGCTTAGTGTGGTCAGCAGGAAAAGGGCGGCGCTGAGCAGCCCGGTACGCATTGTCATCATCATGGCTTTGTAGGTTCGGTACATGGTTTACAAGTTAGACCTTCTCCGTAACAAGTAGCCGTTTGGCGTTGTTCGCGAAGGTGGTGGCAAAAATGTAAGTATTTCCACCCTCGCGCAAGGCCAATTTCTGGCGAAGCTGCGCCACTGTTTCGGGAAAATTACGAACGGTCAGGTTGGCCTGTTGGTCGGGCAGTAGCTTACGCAGTTCGGCGCGGTCAGGCTTGCAGGTGGCCACCACTTGGAAGGTTCGTCCCGGAAACCCGTCCACAAGTGTCCCACTCGTGTAGAGATGGCTGTGCGGAGCCAGCTTGGCCAGGCCAAACCGCTGCCCTATCAACCGGAACGCGCCCGTTTTCAGCACCGCCGCGTTGGGTTCGTAGAGGTAGGTTTGCGGGTCGGCCAGCATTACCGGTGCGGCAGCTTCTTCACCGCGAAAAAACGTAAACAACTGATGGTCAGCCATGTTACTGCGCAGGTTGACCGCGTTCATCAGCACGTTGGCGGGGTCTGTGGGGGTCTGTCCCAGCACAAAAAGTGTTTCTTTCACCTCGCCCTGCACGGCCACCACATGCACCGCCTGGGTGGTGGGCAGCAGCCGAAGCGTGGCCTCGATGTCGAGCAGGGGCGCGGTTTTCAATAAGATCTGGTTGGCTTTAGCCAGCAGCAACGGCAGGTTGTCGAGCACATCAGGCTCACAATCGGCGAGTTGCACCACGCGGCCACCCCGGTCGTCGCGGCGGGCGGGGTCCAGGTAAGCCCAGTCGGCGGGGGTGGGGAGGCAGGCCAGCTGTTCGAGGCCATCGCCAGAGATAAAATCCACATTTGAGTGCCCCAGTGCGCGCAGGTTGTGGGCTGTAAGTTGCGCCAACTGGGCGTTGCGCTCTACGTAAATGACCCGGCCCACACGCCCTGCAAACGCCGCTGCATCGACGCCCATACCGCCCGTGAGGTCAATCAGCAAACTCCCCGACACCAGCGACGCCTTATACGCCGCCGTCTGTTCCGACGAAGCCTGTTCCACTGAAAGGGCCGCCGGAAACACCAAATCGGGGTTGGCATACCAGCGGGGCAGTTTTTCGCGAGCTTTTTGGCGTGCCTGAATCTGTTCGGCCACCAGCCGGTAATTCAGTGCCGGTTTGGCCGGTGGGTTCAGCAGCAACGCCCGCACGTCGGCCGTGAGGTGCGCCAGGATGTAAGCTTGTTCAGCGGAGGGGAGCAAGGAGTGAAAGAGTGAAATGGTGAAAGAGCGAAAGTTGCTGCCGCAAACGTACTCTGGCGGCAGCAACTTTCACTCATTCGCTTTTTCACCATCTCACTCTTTCACCACTAGCCACCAGGCCAGGCCCACTACTGCGCCGATGCCCAGGAGGCGGGCCACAATGAAGGAGGTAGGCGTTGGCATGGTGACAATGCCGTTTTCGTTAGTAACGGCGGCTTCCTGCACGTATCGCCCGTTGGACGAAGGGATGGCGCGTTCGGGAAATTCGCTCACCAGCCTGCCTAGTTCAAGCTGAAGATCAAGCCCATGCATCGACACGCCATGGCCGGTACCTACCCGCGTGGGGTTCAGTAGGGCCAGTTTCCGGACCGAATCGGCGGCGGCGATCCAGTCGCAGGTGAAATAGGCGGGTGGTCCGTGAACGCCCTGGGTCTGGTTGATGACCTCGCTCAGTGCGTTCTGGTTGGTGGTCACAAACGCGTCGCCGGCCAGCAGCGTACGGTCGCTGTCGCGGAAAAGCGACACATGGCCCGGCGCGTGGCCGGGCGTATGAATGGTCCGCCAACCGGGTAATTCAGGAATGGTGCCAGACGGGTCTATGGCGTGGAAGACGTCGCTGAAATCGGTTGGGCCAATGGGAAATACCCACGACATGAGCGACATGCCACCACCGCCAATGGCTGGGTCGGGTGGGGGATAGGCCGATAGCCCGGTGAGGTAGGGGCGTTCCAGCGGGTGAGCATACACGGGTACGGGTCCCCAGCGGTCGAGCAGTTTACGCAACGAGCCAACATGGTCGGCATGTCCGTGGGTGAGTACGATGGCTTTAGGCGGGTTGTTCGGGCCGAAAAGTAGGTCAGCACGTTGCTGAATGGCATCGGCATAACCAAAGAAACCCGCGTCGACCAGCACCCACGGGTGGCCGGGGCCGGGTTTGCCGATAAAGAAGACGTTGACAAACAGTGTTTTAATGCCAAACACATCGTGGGTTACATCGTAGGGTGTGGCCGTGATGACGTCGCCTGCGGGAAGAGCGTCGAGTACGGCGTGGTCAGTTGGTTGATTCTTCATGTGGGTTGAGCCTTGTAGGCTTAGTAAACTAGCCGTAGCGGCCGATGTTCTTTTGCGTGGTTGAAAATGCGTACTTCGGGTTTGTATCTTCACCCCGTATGAAATCACTCTTCGTTTCTGTTGCCCCGTGGCTGTGTGGTCTGTTGTGTACGCTGAGTGCTTCGGCGCAGGAGGTGGCTGGTGGCTTGTTTGCAAGCGACGTCCCACTGTCGTTTACGCTGACGGCCCGGATGCAGGCCATCGTGAAAGACCGCAATTACCCCGCTCACGACAGCTTGGCCGTCAAACACCCCGCCCGGCTCACCTACGTGGCCGACTCCGCTCGCGGTGTGGAGTGGGCTATTCCGCTGTCGCTGGTGGTGCGGGGTAATTTTCGCCGGAAGGCCAAAAACTGCAAGTTCCCCCCGCTCTATCTTGATTTTCCGAAGAAGCGCGTGGCCGGTACGCCCTTTGCCAAACAGAACAAACTGAAGCTGGTAACGCACTGCCAGGACGATGAATACATTGTGCGCGAATACCTGGTCTATAAACTGTATAACCTGGTTTCCGACGTCAGTTTCCGCGCCCGGATGGCCCGCGTCACCTACGTCGATTCAGTAAAAAAGCGCCCTGCCGAAACACATTGGGCCTTTTTAATAGAAGATGAGGCCGACGTGGCCCGGCGTAATGGCCTGCGGGAATACAAAGTTCCAACGCAGATGATTCAGGTAGACTCGCTCAGCATGGCTACCATGGCGGTGTTTGAATACATGATCGGCAATATTGACTGGGAGGTGATGTACCGCCACAATGTGCGCCTGATGAACCTGCCGGGCAGTAACAATCCGCCCACACCAGCACCGTATGATTTCGACCATGCCGTTATTGTCGATGCCTCGTATGCCACCAAAGCCGATGATGCCGGGCAGCGACAGTACCGGGGACCGTTGTATCCAGGTTGGCTGCTGAAGCGTGTGTTTGGCCGGTTTAATGAGCTAAAACCCCGTTTCTACGCCCGTTACACCAATGACCCGCGCCTGTCTGAGGCCTATGTGAAGCAGACGATAGCCTACTTCGACAAGTTTTACGCCCTGATTAATGACCCCGCTGCCGTAAAGGCCAATTTCTTCAACGGCGACAAAGACGGCCACTTATTTGCCAGTTTCAGTTCTAAATGACTTTTATGAACCGTTTCTACGCCTTGTTTCTTACGTTGACGTTGGGCCAGCAGGCCCTTGCGCAACTGCCTACGGTGCCTTTGTTTGCCGACAACGCGCCGCTATCGTTTACGCTGACCACGCAGTTGCAGATTCTGAACAAAGACCGGGTGAAGATTCCCTTCGGCGAAAAGGCCGAGAAGCACCCGGCGCTGCTCACTATGGCTGGTTCGGCCCCGCTGCGGCTGCCGGTTTCGCTCACCGTACGGGGTAACTTCCGCCGCGACGCGGGCAACTGCATCTTCCCGCCGCTCTCGCTCGACCTGCCCAAAAAGAAGCTGGCGGGCACTGTCTTTGCCGAACAGAACAAGCTGAAGCTGGTGACGCACTGCCAGGAAGACAACTACATTGTGCGCGAGTACCTGGTCTACAAGCTCTTCAACGAACTCACCGACCTGAGCTTCCGCGCCCGGCTGGCTAAAATCACCTACCGTGACTCGACCAACAAGCAGCAGGGCGGCACCCACTGGGCATTTTTGGTGGAAGACAACGACGATGTGGCCAAACGGAACGGCCTGAAACTGACCGATCAGCGCATTAAGGCTGTGTATACCGATTCGCTGACGATGGCCACGGTGGGCGTTTTCCAGTACATGATTGGCAACACCGACTGGTCGGTCAATTACCAGCATAATGTAAACGTGATGATCGACACGGTCAGGAATCAGTTTGTGGCCGTGCCCTATGATTTCGACTACGCCGGTATTGTAGAAACGAGCTATTCCGTGCCCGACAAGCAGCTCATGATCGACTCGGTGCGCGACCGGATCTACCGGGGACCGAGCTATTCGGAGGCGTTGCTCAACCGCGTGTTTGCCCGGTTCAACGAAAAGAAGCGGGCCATTTACGCACTCTACGAGAACAATCCGCTGCTGGAGAAAACCTACATCCGCGACACGATCCTTTACCTCGACCAATTCTACGCCCTCATCAACAACCCCAAAAAACGCCTGTCCGTCTTCGGCCCCGGCTCGAAAGAAAACAGACCGATCAAAGGCTTGAACGATTGAATGTTAGTCTTAAGTTAAAAACGCTTTTATGAATCGAGAAAATTTAATAACAGTAGCAAAAATATTAGCATTACCCACGCTGTACGCTGTGGTACTCAGGTTGTTTTTTGGCGTTACTGCCTGGGGGAATTTGTTTTACGTTATGTCGATGTCATTTTTATTTTGTGTGCCTACGATTATGGGTATACTTACCGTATATTATTCAGACATTGATGATATAAGAAAATTTAGTTATCGTTTTTTCGTTCCCTGGATTCCGGTGGTTATCCTCTTGTTAATCACCACGGCCTTTTCTATTGAAGGGTGGGCATGCTGGTTGATGATTTTACCCTTGTTTTTGATTGCTTCGTCAGTTGGTGGCCTGATTGGCGGCCGATTAAGAATGCGTAAGCATGACAATAAACTTTACATATCACTGATTGCTCTATTGCCACTAATAGCTGCGCCAATTGAGGCCATAATTGGTTCTATACCCGGCACTTATGAGGCATACACATATATTGATATTACTGCCCCCGCCGACAAAATATGGGGCAACGTGACCAGGGTTCGCGGGATTTCAGCAGCACAGGATAAGGGCTGGCTGACGCGTTTTCTTGGTTTCCCCAGGCCTGTTAAGGCAGAGCTGAATTACAACGGCGTTGGTGGCTACAGAAAAGCAATTTTTACCGATGGCCTGGTTTTTCACGAGACAGTCTCTGATTACATCGATAGACAGAAAATGGTGTTTGCCATTAAAGCCTATCCTCACGAGATACCATCAACCACTATGGACGAGCATGTAGTTATTGGTGGTCAGTATTTTGATGTGTTGAATGGGACGTATGAACTTGAACGGTTAAATACTACTACCCATAGACTACATTTGTACAGTCATTTTAAGCTGCACACAACGTTTAATTTTTACGCCAGTTGGTGGGCCAGGTGGATTATGCAGGACATTCAGAATAATATCCTTCAAGTAGAGAAGTATAGATCAGAAAATGAGTAGGCGATCAAGGAATTATTTATGACTAAATGGTCTGATTTACGATGTACGAATTACGAGGTATGATTTATTGCTGACGCCAGAGCAAACCCAGGCGTCAGCAATAAATCGTACATCGTAATTCGTACATCGTAAATCAGCCCACCGTCACCACCACATACTTAGACGTGGGCGTGTTGCTGATGGCGGCCACGCTGGCTACGGGTACTAGCGGGTTTACTTCGGGGTAGTAGGCGGCGGTGTTGCCACGGGGGATGTTGTAGGGGATGGCAATGAATTTCTCCAGGTGCCGCTGCTGCCCCTCGAAATGGCTCGTGATGTTGACTAACTGTTTTTCAGCAATGCCCCGGTCGGCCATGTCCTGGGCGTTCATGAAAATCACCCGCCGTTCGCCATAGACGCCCCGGTAGCGGTCGTTGTAGTCGTAGATCGTGGTGTTGAACTGGTCGTGGCTGCGGATGCTCATCAGCACGAGTTGGCCGGGTTCCAGTTGGTGCAACGGCATCTCCGTCACCGAGAAATTGGCTTTGCCGTTTTCGGTGGTGAAATTCCGTTCGCGGGGGCCGTTGGGTAGGTAGAACCCGCCCGGCTTGCGAATCTTCTCGTTGAAGTTGTCGAAGCCTGGAATCACCCGCCCAATGGCGTCGCGGATGGTGTCGTAATTTTCGGTAAAGCCCACCCAGTTGGCGGTGGTTTTCGCATCCGGGCGTCCTTCCGTCAGCGTGGCAATGGCCATGCCCGAAATAATGGCCACTTCGCTTAGCATCTCACCTTCCACAGGCTCCAGTACGCCCTTGTTCTGGCTCACTACCCCCATCGAATTTTCGCAGGAGGTGAACTGGTGCCCCGACGCCTGCCTGTCGATATCGACGTGAGCGAAGCAGGGCAGAATAAGCGACGTCTTGCCCGTGACGAGGTGGCCGCGGTTGAGTTTGGTGCTCACAAAGGCCGTCAGGCGCTGTTTGCGCAGGGCTTCGGCAACAAATTCGGTGTCGGGTGCGGCGGAGAGGAAGTTGCCGCCGAGGCTGATAAACACGCCTGTTTTGCCCTCATACATGGCCTTGATGGACTCTACGGTGTCGTAGCCGTGTTCGCGGGGCGGCTCGAAGTTGAACTCCTTTTTCAGGTCGTCCAGAAACTCCTTGTGTGGCCGTTCCCAGATGCCCATGGTGCGGTCGCCCTGCACGTTCGAGTGGCCGCGCACGGGGCAGGTGCCTGCGCCGGGAATACCCATCGCGCCCTTCATGAGTTGCAGGTTCACGATCTCCTGGATGCTCATGACGCCGTTTTTCTGCTGCGTCAGGCCCATGGCCCAACAGGTAATGAGCTTTTTGCGGGTGGCAATGATGTCGGCGGCTTCGTTGATCTGGTCTTTCGTCAGCCCACTAATCTGCTCAATGTCCGCCCAGCTGGTGTTGCGTATAGTGGCCACAAACTCGTCGTAGTTGGCGGTGTATTGCTTGATGAACTCGTGGTCGATAACGCCGGTGCCGGGGGCTTTTTCGTCGGCTTCCAGCAGGAGCTTCATGATGCCCCGCAACACACCCATGTCGCCGTTGATCTTCACCTGCAAATACACGTCGCTGATGGGGGTGCCGTTGCCCAGCAGGGTAGGGAGGGCCTTGAGCGGATTGGCAAAGTCCTGCGGGTTTTTGAAGCGACTCAGCCCTACCTCGTGCAGGGGGTTTACGGCAATGATTTTGGCCCCTTTTCGCTTGGCAATTTGTAGGGCCGTCAGCATGCGCGGGTGGTTGGTGCCGGGGTTTTGACCCATAATCAGGATCACTTCCGCCTCGTGGATATCGTCGAGCGTGACCGAGCCTTTGCCCAGGCCCAGCGTGGGGCTGAGGGCCGAACCGCTGCTCTCGTGGCACATATTCGAGCAGTCGGGCAGGTTGTTGGTGCCAAACTGCCGCACAAACAGCTGGTACAAAAACGCCGGTTCGTTCGGCACTTTTCCCGACGTGTAGAAAATCGCTTCGTTAGGCGATGCCAGGGCGTTTAGCTCGTCGGCCACCAGCCGAAACGCATCGGTCCAGGCAATGGGCCGGTAGTGCGTATCGCTGGGGCGCAGGACCATGGGGTGCGTGAGCCGCCCCGAATTGTTCAGGTCGCGGTCGGTCATGTGGCTTAGCTCGACGAGGCTGTGTTTGGCGAAAAAATCCGGGTCGGCGCGGCGGGTGTCGGCGTCGGAGGCGGTGGCTTTGGCCCCATTTTCGCAGAATTCGGCAAAGGAGCGCTTGCCGTCGGGGTCGGGCCAGGCGCACGACGAGCAGTCGAAACCGTCTTTCTGGTTCAGGTTGAGCAGCGCTTTGGTGCCCCGGCCCACACCGTCCCATCCCCAGGCATACTGCCCCGATTTGAGCACGGCGGTGAGGCCGGTGGCTACGGTGGGAATTGGCTCCAGCTTCAGGTCGAGCAGGTCGGCGGGCGGTTGGGCCAGAATGGGATTTTTGTCTTTAGCGGTCACGTTGTCGGGGGCGGGAAAAATGCGCTTATCACTGTCGGGTTTGCCGTGGGTATCGTAATGGTCGGGGGCCACGGGCGTACCTAGTTCGGGCCGTTCGCCACTTTTCTGGCCCGCTGCTGTTTGCGCTGCCGGGTCAATAGGTTTGCGCTCGTTATTGGGTGATTTATCCATAAGGGAGTTTAATGTTTGGGGTTTAAAGTTGGCTACGCGCCGTGGTGGCTTCGCTAATCGGGCCCCTCGACTGCGCTCGGGGTGACAGGACAATAAGCAACTATCCTAGCTTGATTCAAGGTGGTTGTCACCCCGAGCGCAGTCGAGGGGCCCGATTAGCGAAGCCACCACAGCGCGAAGCCAACCCTAAACCTTGGACCTTAGACCTTAAACCAAAACACGCTCGGCGTGGGTGTAGATGTTGAACGTTTGATTTCGGACAAAGCCCAGCAGCGTCATACCCGTTTCCTGCGCCATCTGCACGGCCAGACTCGACGGGGCACCCACGGCAGCCACCAGCGGAATACCGGCCATGAGGGCCTTTTGAACTAACTCGAAACTGATGCGTCCGCTTAAAAAAAGTACCGACTGGTGCAGGGGCAGTAAATCCTGTTGCATGGCCGCGCCAATCACTTTATCCAGTGCATTATGCCTCCCCACGTCTTCGCGCAGCAGCAACAAGTTACCGTTTTGGTCGAAAATAGCGGCGGCGTGAAGGCCTCCGGTGTATTCAAAAACGGCCTGTGTGGCGCGGAGTTTTTGCGGTAAAGTGTGAATTATGTCAGCATCAACAAATGCCTCAGCGGGTGGTAAAACCGGGCAGTCGGTGTTCCTGACGGCCTCGATAGACGCTTTTCCGCATACGCCGCAGCTGGACGTGGTATAGAAATTTCGTTCGGTGCTGCGCAGGTCAACCGTCACGTCGGGGGCTACTTCCACGCGGACAATGTTTCCCGCGGCTTCCTGTCGGCCCAGGTCGGTGCAGTGCCGTATGCTGTGGATTTGTCGGCGGCTCTGGATAATGCCTTCGGTGAAGAGAAAGCCCAGGGCCAGCTCGAAATCATGGCCGGGGGTGCGCATCGTGACCGAAATGCTCCGCTGCTGCCGGTCGGTAATCTCGCCATAGCTTAGCCTGATTTCCATCGGTTCTTCCACGGCCAGCAGATCGGGTTGGGCCTCGCCCATCGTCGAGGCCGTTACTTTTTGAATAGCTATCGGAGCAACGCGGTTCATCATGTTTCTATACAACAAGATAATAGGCAAGTTGTCGATAGTTTGTAACACCTGCCCGAATGCTGGTCTAAGTGTCGTCAACAAATCGAGCTAACACATGACGACGCCTGTTTTTCTCCACCTGGTACTGGCCGGCACGGTGCTGCTAGCCACCACGCACCAACCCCACGCACCGGCTGCCGCCACCCCACCCGATGCGGTTAAGACCACGGGGCAGGTAATCACTATTGTTCGGGTGAAAGCACCCTGGTATGCCTTCGATTTTTTGCTGCGCCGCGGCTTTCGCCAGGCGCTGCCCACCTACCAGTCGCTCGATGGACTTCGGTTCAAAGCGTTCTCCAGCATCGACCGGCCCGACGGTACATTTTTTGGGGGCATCTACTGGTGGGATAGCGAACGGCAAGCCCGGCAATGGTTTTCGCCCGCCTGGTTTGCCGACGTGGAGCGAAAACGGAACGTAAAACCAACGGTCGATTATTTCCCGGTAGTACAGACGGCTACCTTCGTAACCCCCTCCTTCAATTACCGGCAGCACGAGACTGATTGCGTGACGGTGTTTGCGCACAACCTGAGCGAAAAACAACGGCAACACGCCCTGAGCGCGCAGGATGGCCTATGGCAGACGTATCTTGTCGGAGAATCGGGTGGGCAGCAGGGCGGCTTCTTTTTGTTTGCGTCGGCAGATACGGCCAGGTCGTTTATTGCCAAACAGCACCTGACGCACTACGACTGGTATAAAACGCCGGTTTTGCTGAACAACAAAACGGTGTTGTCACCCAACCCCTAGTAGGCTATGCATCCATTCCACCAGGCTGTGCCAACCAACCCGCCCGACGAAACGCTGGTGGCCGACGCTGTGGGCGGCAACCGGCGGTCGCTGGAGGTGCTGCTGAAACGCCACCAAGACTATGTGTTCAACGTGGCCCTGCGGCTGTTTCTACACCCCGATGATGCCCTCGATGCCACGCAGGAGGTGCTGATTAAGGTGGTAACGAGTTTGAAGACGTTTGCCGGACAAAGTGGGTTTCGGACGTGGCTGTACCGGATTGTGGTCAACCATTTTCTGAATAGCCCCCTCCGCCGTTACGAACAACAGCACGACCGGGTCGCCGACCTGAGCCAACTCCCTGACGTACCGGAACGCGAAGCCAACGAAGCCGAAATTGAAGAGGTGCGGGTACTGTGTGCTACGGCCATGTTGCTCTGCCTCACCCGCGAACAACGGCTACTCTACATCATCGGCGACATTTTCGGGGCCGACCACGAGCTTGGTGCGGCGCTGTTCGATCTCACGCCGGGCAACTACCGGGTACGGCTCCACCGCGCCAACGCCGACCTCCGGCAGTTTGTGGGGGGCAAGTGCGGCCTTGTCGACCCACGCAACCCCTGCCGCTGTCCCAAAAAAGCCAGGGCGATGGTGCAACAGGGTGTTGTTGATAAAGACCGGCTGCTGTTTAACCGCCACTATACCCAGACCATTGAGCAGGTTGTGCACACCCGCCGCGAGGCCGTCAGTGATACCATTCAACTGGCGATGGGCGATCTTTTTCGGCAAAGCCCGTTTCAGGTAAGACAGGAAATTGACCAGCTTTTCGAAACCCTACTCCCTTAAGTATGACCAACCGATTTAGCCAACTCAAGCAACAGCTATTGACCCTGCCCGCCGAGGCCCGTACCTCCGCTTTGACGACTACCATGCAGCGGATCATTCCGATGTTGGGTACGTTGGGCGTGGTGGTCGAAGCCTACGAAGCCACCCACTGCCAGTTACACCTGCCCAACAGCGGGGCGGTGCAGAACGGTTTTGGCGGCATTCAGGCGGGCGGCCTCTACACCACCGCCGAAAGTGCCATGGCGCTGGTGGTGGGCGCCAATCTGCCCGATAACCGCCTGGTGGTAGCTAAAACCGTCACCATCGATTACCGCCGCCGGGCGCAGGGGGGCATCCGGGCCACGGCCACGCTCACCGATGAGCAGGCGCGGCTCATTGCCGAGACCGAACGCGGCGAGCTGGTGCTGACCAGCCCCATCACCGACGAAACCGGCACCGAAGTAGCCTACTGCCAGGCCACCCTGGTCTGGATGCCGACGCGGTGATAGGGCCGCTAACTGTTCAGCCAGGCTTTCAGCGCGGTAGCTTTTTCGCGGCTGACGAGCACCTCATGGGGCGTGGCGGGCCGGAGGTCGAGCTTTAGTTTGCCGTTGAAATGGGTGAAAATAGTGCCAATGGCCCCCACGCTGACCATAAATTGGCGGTTGGCCCGAAAGAAGCGCTGCGGGTCTAGTTGCGTCTCCAGTTCGTCCATCGTTTGGGCAACGGGATACAGTTTGCCCCCCGCCGTAATCAGATGCGTAATTTTCTGTTCGGAATAGAAATACGCCACGTCGTCGATAGGTACGGCGGTTAGCTGATCGCGGTAGCTGACCAAAAATCGGCTCCGGTAAACGGGGCGGTTTGCTTCCCCCTGCTGCATTAGGCGCGTCATAAGGGCCTGAAACGTAGTGGATTCCGGCAGGGTTGTAGGGCGCAGTTGTCGGAACTTAACCAGGCTTTGGGCCAGCTTTTCGGGGTCGATGGGCTTGAGCAGGTAGTCGATGCTGTTGACCGAAAAAGCCCGGATCGCGTACTCGTCGTAGGCCGTCGTGAAGATGATGGGACAACTAACCTCCACCTGCCGGAAGGCCTCGAAACTCAGCCCGTCGGCCAGCCGAATGTCGGAGAAGACGAGGTCCGGCTGGTTGTGCCGCAACGCGCCCACGGCCCCCGTGATGGTGTCGGGCTGGGCCAGAATCTGGATGTCGGGTTCCAGTTGGGTGAGTAGTTTGGCCAGCCGCCGCGCCGCCGGGGCTTCGTCTTCGATCAGAATAGTGGTCATGGTTCGGGAAGCAGCAGGGGTAGGCGCACCACAAACGTACCGGCCTCCTGCCGGATGTCGGGTAGCCGGTTGGTGAGGTGTTTGTAGCGGTTCTGAATATTGAGCAACCCCAGGCCCGTAGAGGGTTCGGGATGCGGTTTGGGCTGGAGCGTATTCCGCACGTCGAGCCAACCGTCGGGCGTTTCGCTGATGCTGATGGTGAGGGGCTGGCTGCGGGATACGACGTTGTGTTTCAGGGCGTTTTCGAGCAGCATTTGTAACGCCATCGGTGGAATTGTGGCCGTGTCGGCAGCGCCATTGACGCAGATCGTTACGGTCAGGTTATCGCCAAACCGCATCTGGGCGAGGTAGGTATAGGCGTTCAGAAACGTCAGTTCGTCGCGCAACGGCACCATGTCCTGGGCGCGGTTAGTCAGCACATATCGGTACACCTGCGCCAGCTTGTCGACAAACTGCACAGCCATTGGTGGGTGTTCTTCAATCAGCGTGGTAAGTGTGTTGAGGCTATTGAACAGAAAGTGCGGGTCAATCTGCGCCTTCAGAGTCTCAAACTGCGCCGTTAGTGTGTCGCGTTTAAGCCGCTCGGTTTCCAGAAACGCATCGCGCCAACGGCGGAAGAAATACTCGCCTGTATAGAGGCCGTTGAGCACAAACGCCACCAGCCCCCCCACAATGAGCGTTTGACGGATGCTCAGCTCATCGGCTTTTGTATAGACGTAATTGGGCGGCGTGGTCAGTAAGCCAATCAATTCAGCGATGCTATAGATGGTCAGGGTGCTGACTACCAGCAAGAGCACGAACTGCAACAAAAGCCGGTAGGCCGGTTGCCGTTCCCAGGGCATCAGCCTGTCCAGGGTTCGGGAGAGGAGGATGCTGCTTTCCGATAAGAGCAGGGTGCCAAACAACGTGGCCAGCACGTCGATGGCGTAGGCTTTCCAGCCAAACGTAGCGTAATAATCGTCGAACGGGTTGGGGGGCAGCAGGTACTGGCAGGCCGCGTAGACCATCAGCCCCGCCAGCGGCGACACCACCCACCTGAACCATTTTTCAAACTGCGAAGACATATACCAAAGCCATTATTGCCCCGTTACGCGTTCTAACTCGCTCACGGCCACAAGGTAATCATAGACCGCCTGCACCCGGTTTGTCTGAGCCTGTCGAAGGGCAAAGTCGGCTTCGGCCAGGTCAGTACGTTTGGCCAGGCCTTTCTGGTAACGGCTGTTAATCAGCGCATAACTCCGCTCGGCAGCCCCGACCGTACGTACCTGACTGTCGATGCGGCGGCGGGCGTCCTGCACCTGCGCCAGCGCGCTTTGCACCTCCGTAGCCACCTGCCGACGTACCTGCGCCTGCTGGGCTTCGGCCTGTTGCTGCGCAATTCGGGCCTGCTGAATCCGGGCGTCGTGGCGCCCACCGGCGTAGATGGGTACGCTTAGCGTGAGGCCCACAAACGACTGTTGCGGCCAGAAATACCGGCTAAAATTGAAGTCATTGGCCTGCGGCGACAGCGTGTATTGACCCGAAAACGCCAGGGTGGGCCGGGTGGCCTGCACCGCCGCTTCGATCTGCAGCCGACTGGCTGCCACCTGCGCCGCCAATGTACCTAGATCAGGCCGACGGGCGAGGGCTTCGGCGTAGGCAGTGGATAAATCGGGAACCGAATTAAGGTTGGGAGTCAGGCGGTCGGTGAGGTGCACGGGTGTATTGTATTCGGCACCGATCAGGTACGTGAGCAAGGTTTGGGCCGTGCGGAGGCCGGAGGCGGCTTTTTCGACATCGGGGCGGTGGTTTTCGGTTTGCACAAAGGCTTGCAGGGTGTCGGCGTCGGTAGCCATACCCAGGCGGGCGAGTTGGCGGGTTTCGGCTAAACTGACCTCCGCGCGGCGGATGGCCTGGCGGGCAATATCCCGTGCTTCCTCAGCGATGAGCACCTGGTAATAGGCTTTCCGAATCTCGGCCACCAGTGTCTGCCGGGCCTGTGCGGTTTGCGCCTCGGCCACCCGAACGCCCGCCTCGGCCTGCCGGATGCCGTTGCGAACCCCACCGTTGATGATCGGCACCGACACCTGCCCGGTCAGGTTCCAAGCGTTGCGCAATCCTGCGTCGATCACCTGAAACCTGCCTTCATCGACCCGAACGCCTACATCAGGGTCGGCCACAAACGACGGAAACAGAAACTTGGGCACCTGAAGAAACCGGTTGTAGCTAAGCCCGGCACTCACCTCAGGCAGCCGGAACCCACGCGCCTCCCGCACCCGCTGCTGCGCCCGCAACTCCTCCAATTGCGCCACTTTTACGGAAGCGTTTTGCGCGAGGCCCAACCGAATGGCATCATCGAGCGAAAGGCGGAGCGTGTCGCTCGTCGGGATTGCAAATCCCGACGAGCAAAGCCCCATCAACACCGCCCCCGCTACGACCGTCTTTCCAATAGTCGGCCCTGTTTTTCGGGCAAACCAGGCGACCAGCCGCGCCACGTCGTAATACACCGCCGGAACGAGGAGCAAGGTCAGGAAGAGCGACGACGAGAGGCCGCCAATGAGCACCCACGCCAGGCCGGTTTTCCACTCGGCCCCCGCCCCCGACGCCAGCGCAATGGGCAGCATCCCGATCACCATCGCCAGGGTGGTCATCAGAATGGGCCGCAGCCGACTCCGCCCCGACTCGATTAAGGCCTCCGTGACGCTCCCGGTGCCGTTGTCGCGGTTTTGGTTGGCACGGTCCACGAGCAGGATGGCGTTTTTCGTGACCAGCCCAATGAGCATGATGATACCCAGCATGGAGAAGATGCTTAGGGCATTACCCGTTAACCACAGCGCGGCCAACGCTCCCACAATGGCTACCGGAATGGAGAACAATACCACCAGCGGATAGGCCCACGAGTTGTAGAGCGCGACCATGATGAGGTACACAAACAGGATGGCGGCACCCAGGGCGAGGCCGAGCGCGTCGAAGCCGTCATTGGCCAGTTCGAGGTCGCCCTCGTAGCTGATCCGTACCTGTTTGTCGAGACCCGCTTTCGCCACCGCCGCCTGAATATCGGCCCCCACGTCGCCGCTGGGGCGGTTATTGAGCTGGCTGTAGAGCACAATGGCGTTGTTGCGGGCGCGCCGTTCCAGCTTTGCCGGGCTTTGCGCCGTCTCGACACGCCCGATCTGCTGCAACTGCACCGCCTGTCCCCGGTCGTTCACAAACGGCAGTCGGTCCAGCCGGTCGGATTGCGCGCGGCTGACGGAATCAAAGCGGATGTTGATGCGGTAATCACTGTCGCCGATGCGGAATTTGCTTTCGTCATCACCGTTGAACGCCACGCGCAGCCCGTAGCCCACGTTGTCGGTGGTGAGGCCAAACTGGCTCAGCTTGTCGTGGTCAAGAGCCACGCGGGTTTCGAGTTTGGGTTCCGACGTTGACAGCCGGACGTTGTCGGTGCCGGGTACGTTTTTCACTAAGGTGAGCATCCGCCGGGCTACCGACAGCAGCGTGTCGCGGTTGGTGCTGGTCATCACAACCACAATGGGCGAATCATCGACAGTGCCGAAGAGGCCAATGGTGCCCACGCGCACTTTTCGGACTCCGGTTGTTCGGGATTCGCGTAGTAGTTGTTGTTTGATGGCTCGACCCACCGCGGCTGACGTTTGGGTACGTTGCTCCTTATTAACAAGCGTGACCGAAAACTCGACCGTGTTGGGCAGGCTCTCGCCCGTGCCCCCGCCTTCGGATGTGGCACCAACGCTGGTGAACACGCGCTGTACGTCCGGGCGGGCGCGCAGTTGGGCTTCCAGGCGTTTGGCCACGGCGTCGGTGGTTTGCAGGCGCGTGCCCTGCGGGAGTTCAACCACCACCGATAGTTGCCCCCGGTCGGTAGCGGCCACAAATTCAGAGCCGACGTACCCACCCACGACGAGGTACAGTGAGCCGACAAACAGGGTCGTAGACGTTAGAAACACTGTTTTTCGGTGCGCCAATGCCCAGCGCAACGCCGTTTCATATCCGTTGGTCAGCCGCTCGAAACCGCGTTCGAACCAGAGGCCGAAGCGCCCCATCAGCGTACCTGTACTGAGGTGTTCCAGCTTCGAGAAACGGCTGGCCAGCATGGGCGTGACCGTAAACGACACCAGTAATGACAGCAGCGTAGACACCACCATCACCAGCGAAAACTCACGCAGCAGGTTGCCCACCAGCCCCGGCACCACCGAAATAGGCAGGAACACCACCACATCGACCAGCGTAATGCTCAGGGCCGTAAACCCGATTTCGGTCCGCCCGTCTTCCGCCGCCCGTTTCGGTTCTTTTCCGGCTTCGAGGTGCTTGTAGATGTTCTCCAGCACCACAATCGAATCGTCTACCAGGATCCCGATCACCAGCGACATGGCGAGCAGGGTCATCAGGTTCAGTGAGAACCCGAAGGCATACATGGCAATGAACGTGCTGACCAACGACGCCGGAATAGCCACCATCACGATCAGCGCGTTGCGCAGGCTGTGGAGAAATACCAGCGTAACGACTGCCACCAGACAGACCGCCAGCAACAAATCGTGATTCACGGCATCGGCGGCATCGAGCGTAAACTCCGACGAATCAGACGCGATGGTGGCCTTGAATTTCTCGGCGGAAAATTCAGTCTCCAGCGCCGTCAGTTCGGCCCGCACCAGCCGCGCCACCTCGACGGCGTTGGCGTCGGTTTGTTTCTGGATGTTCAGCCCCACCGAGGCTACGCCGTTGAGCCGCCCGATGGTCTGGGCATCGCGGGTGGCTTCCTGCACGTCGGCCACCTGCCGCAGCCGTACCTCCGAGCCGCTGCCCGTGCGGGTAATCACCTGGTTGCGCAGCGCATCGAGCGATACGTAGCGGCCCATCACGCGCAAACTGACTTCGTTCTGGCCGTTTTGTACCGATCCGGCGGGTACGTCGAGGTTAGCGCTTTTAATAGTTTGCGCCACTTGCAGGGCCGTGAGGTTATACAGCCGCAGGGCATCGGGCCGGAGCGACAGCCGGATTTCGCGCTCGTCGCCGCCGATTATCGCCACCTGCCCCACGCCCGGCAACTGCGCCAGCCGGGGACGTACCTGCCGGGTCAGCAACTCGCGAAACTGCCGCCCAGACAATCCCGCCGCCGTCACGCCCGCCCGAATCACGGGCAACTGCCCAATGTCATATTTGAGCACCATCGGCGTTTTTACGCCCGTGGGCAGCGTACCGACGATCTCGTTTACTTTGCGCTGCACCTCCTGCGCGGCCTGATCGGCGTTGGCCGTCATCCTGAATTCAAGCGTCACCATCGAGTAGCTGTCGCTCGAAAACGACGTGACGCGCTTGATTTTCTCGACCGTCGAGACCACGTCTTCGAGGGGTTTGGTCACGCTTTGTTCCACCTCCGCGGGCGCGGCACCAGGGTAGGTGGTGGCGATGGTGACGAACGGCGTGTTGAGGTTCGGCAGCAGTTCATAGCTCAGTTGCCGGTAGCTAAACAGCCCCAGCACGCCCAGCACCGTAAACAGCACGATGATGAGAATAGGGCGATAAATGGCGAGCCTGGTGAGGTTCATTTTTTTAAGTGGTAAGTGCTGAGTGGTAAACGGTAAGTGGGCTTTTGCTGCGTGTTGGCTTTGCGAAGCCACTTATCACTTACCGCTCACCGCTTACCGTTACCCTTACGCTTTGCCCCGCCTTCAAGCGTCTGGTTGGGTTGGCGAGGGTGAGTTCGACGGGGAAGTTGCGGACGTCGTCGGCGAGGCTGCCGATGAGGGTGATGCGCCCGGTGAGGGAGAGGCCCGGCAGCGCGTCGGGCTGAAGGCGGGCAGTTTGGCCGAGGCGCAGGCGGAATACTTCCTGCTCCGGAACCATGATGCGAACCTTGAGGGTCGAGATATCGACGATTTTGCCGAGTTCGGTGCCGGGTTGAAGCACCGCGCCGGGTTCAACGGTTCGTTCGACCAGAATGCCCGCGGCGGGAACGCGCACGGTGGCGTCGGCGAGTTGGCGTTGGGCCTGCTGAAGCTGTACCTGCGCGGCGGTATGCTGCGCGTCCAGTTGACTCAATTGGTTCTGCGCGTTTTCCAGTTCAACCACCGACGCGTTGCGTTCGGCGGCAAGGGCACGAAGCCGGTCGGTTTGGCGGCGGGCCTGTTCGAGTTGGCCACGTACCTGCGTTAGTTGGGCCTCCGCCGCCCGGACCGCCAACGTTTTCAGGTACGTATCGGCCACGGCAAACGTCTGCCCGCGCTGTACGGTCTGCCCCGTTTTCGCCAGCACCTGCACCACCCGCCCCTGCGTCTCGGAAGTAATGACGACTGTGCGATTAGGCATGGTCACACCCGCATACTCGAGCGACCCGGATGTGGTTGTCGCCGTGATGCCCGCGGTTGCCCGTTGTACGGTAACCGGGCTGGGTACGTTAACCGCCGCCGTTTTGTCGGGCGGGTTAGTTGGCCCTGGTGCAGCAGTTGCTTCGTCTGACTGCGGGTTACTGAAACCCCAAAAAAGACCACTCAGCAGTAGCCCAAAGCCAAGTAGCAAAGAAAGACGCCTGGAAAGCGACATGGTGTTGTGTGCGTTGATTGAACGCCACAAACCTCGCCTGTTCAACTAGGTACGTTGTCGAAAGGTGTACCGAAGCCGCAAAAAGAACGGCCGAGACGGGTTCTCTGTCCGACAAAACGATTCTGCCATGTATGGTTTTTCGCCTGTGTATGGTCGCTGATTACTATGGCGTGTAGTAGTAATGCCCGGTGATGGGCCACGAAAAGAGGCAGTCGGATATTTCTTGCCCCCGACCAATATTGTGCACAACGAGCGGGCGAGTATGGTCTGTCGAAAGGCGGTTTACCACGATGCCAATGTGTGTCAGGTTGCCGGGTAAATTCCACGTTACAATGTCGCCGGGCAGGTAATCACGGCCCCGGTTGGAGCAGGATTTCGATTGCCCGTGTCGGCTGAAAAACGTCATCAGGTTTGGGACGCGCCGGTGGTCGATGTTCGTATCGGTTGTCCTGAGACCCCACTTTTTTGGATAGCGGTCGAAATTGGCTTTCATGTCCTCATGAACGCGCTGTTGCAGGTCTACGCCCAGTTTGCGGTATGCCCGGATAACCACGTCGGTACAAACACCCCGGTCAGCGGGAACATCGCCGTTGGGGTAGGGAATTCGGAAATAGGTCGGGTCATACTGTACCGATTGCCGGGTCAGGCTGAGGGCTACTTCAGACAGTTTCTGTGCGTAGGGTGTTGGCGCGGGTAGCTGTGCTATGGCTACAGCATGTGCTTCCTGCTGCGGTTGCTGCCCCTGCCCACAGGCACTCAGACAACCAAAAAATAGTAACAGCAACAGGCGAGGCATAGACGTAGTAAGACTGTAACGTGTTTATGCCGGTTGGGATAAACTATCCTCAGGCAAAAAATGTATATTTGGTTAAGAAAAACGACTTATGAAATCTACGCATAAAACTGGCACAGGCAGACATCCTTCTGTACGGAAGGCAAGAGTAAGGCGCAACAATGCTGGAGAAGGTTTTGTAGTTGTCAAATCAGGAGATAATACATTTATTCTCTCTAGTGAAGCTATTAAAGTGGCTTTGCCGATCTCTCAAACATCCTTATTTGTACCTGCCTCAGACGGCCAAACCTCGTTTCCTGTCTACTCATCCAGAGAAATTCGGGAAGCGGGCGGTATCGATGCTTTAAGCGAAGCAATTGGTAATAGCCGTTCTATAAAAGCGCCTTTGATTGAAATTTCGGAAAAGGAATGGGAAGAAATGACACATGACTTAAGTAGCGATAACTAAGCACTACTAGATGGCTGCACTTTTGGATACGTGTGTTGTTGTAAATGCCTTACGTAGCGGATTAAACTTACCTCCCAGTTCATTCATCTCGTTAGTCACCGAAGCTGAATTACGCTCATTAGCTAAGCAATAGAATTGGGGCGAAAATCGCATAAGGCCGCTGGAAAGAATGCTTAACAGACTGCCAAAGATTGCTGTAGATGTGGCTTTATTCGATGAGTATGTACGAATAGATTGTTACAGTAAGGGAAAGTTGCCGAACGATCCACCTCCGAAAGGACAGACAGCCCGGAAAATGGGTAAAAACGATCTTTGGATTGCTGCAACAGCTATTTTTTATGAGCTAAACCTCTACACCTCAGATAACGATTATGATCATTTAGTCCCTTTTGGTTTGAACTTGGTTAAGGTAAAGTATCCGAAAAAAGGAGAAGGGACAGAAATTATACAAATTCCGTAAAAACGGAAGCCAGCAAATTACCTTGCTGGCTTCCGTTTTTACGTATCACAAATATGCTATACCGCCCCATTCTTAATCTCTTCCACCACCGCCGGGTCCAATAACGTAGACGTGTCGCCCAGGTTGCTGGTGTCGCCTTCGGCGATTTTGCGGAGGATGCGGCGCATGATTTTGCCCGAACGCGTTTTGGGTAAGCCGCTGACAAACTGAATCTTATCGGGTTTGGCAATAGCCCCGATCACGCGGGTGACGGTGGCCAGTATGTCGCGTTTGGTCAGTTCAGCGTCGTGATCTGTGGGCTGCTGGTCGGTGATGACGTAGGCGTAGATACCCTGCCCTTTGATGTCGTGGGGGTAGCCGACAACGGCGCTTTCTACCACGCCCGTGTGCATGTTGATCGCGTTTTCGACCTCCGCCGTACCGATGCGGTGGCCCGACACGTTGAGCACGTCGTCTACGCGGCCCGTGATGCGGTAGTAGCCGTCTTCGTCGCGGAGGCAGCCGTCGCCGGTGAAGTAGAGGCCGGGGTAGGTGGCGAAATACGTTTGGCGGCAGCGTTCGTGGTCGCCGTAGGTGGTGCGCAGGATGCCCGGCCACGGAAACTTGATGCATAGGTTGCCGCTGACGCCGTTGCCCTCGATTTCCTTCCCGTTCTCGTCGACCAACACAGGTTGCACACCGGGCAGCGGCAGGGTAGCAAACGACGGTTTGGTTTTGGTGATGCCCGCCAGTGGCGAAATCAGGATGCCGCCGTTTTCGGTTTGCCACCACGTATCCACGATGGGGCAGCGGTTCTTGCCGATATTATCGTCGTACCAATGCCAGGCCTCTTCGTTGATCGGCTCACCCACCGACCCCAGCACCTTTAGGCTGCTTAAATCCTTGTCCTTCACAGGATCCAACCCAAATCCCATCAGAGATCGGATGGCCGTGGGGGCGGTGTAGAGGATGTTCACGTCGTGCTTGTCTACTACGTCCCACAGCCGGCCCGCGTCGGGGTACGTAGGTACGCCCTCGAAGAGCAACGTGGTAGCCCCGCAGGCGAGGGGACCGTAGACGATGTAGCTATGCCCGGTGATCCAGCCAATGTCGGCGGTGCAGAAATGGACCGGGCTGCGTTCAGTGGGTGCGCGTTCGCCCAGCGGGGCGTCGTACTGAAACACGTTCTGGAAGGTGTAGGCCGCGTAGACCATGTAGCCGCCGCAGGTGTGCACCACGCCCTTGGGCTTGCCCGTGCTGCCCGACGTGTAGAGGATGAACAGCATGTCTTCGGCATCCATCTCCTCGGCGGGGCAGTCGGCGGTGACATGCTTCAGTTCCTGCTCCATCCAGACGTCGCGGCCTTTCAGCATCGACACCGGCGTGCGGGTGCGGGTCATCACGATCACGCGTTCCACGGTGGGGCAGCCGATCAGGGCATCATCGACGGTGCCTTTGAGTGGAATTTCTTTGTTACCCCGGTAGGCACCGTCGGCAGTGATGACCAGCTTGCAGGCCGCGTCGTTGATCCGGTCGGCGATGCTTTGGGCCGAAAAACCCCCGAAAATGACCGAATGTACGGCCCCGATGCGGGCGCAGGCCAGCACGGCGATGGCCAGTTCGGGCACCATCGGCATGTAGATACAGATCCGGTCGCCCTTCACGACGCCGTTCTTTTTCAGCACGTTCGCCATCCGGCATACCTGATCGTGGAGCATCCGGTAGGTCAGCGTGACGCCCGCTTCCGAGGGGTCGTTAGGTTCCCAGATCAGGGCGGGTTGATCGCCGCGGGTGGCGAGGTGCCGGTCGAGGCAGTTTTCGGTAATGTTGAGTTTACCGCCGACAAACCACTTCACGTTGGGTTCGGTGAAGTTCCACTGAAGGGTTTTGGTCCACGGTTTGCGCCACTGGAACTCCTGGGCGATTTCGGCCCAAAACGATTCGGGGTCTTCGACGCTTTTCTGGTAAGCGGTTTCGTACTCGGCAAAGGTTGTAATGCGCATGGGTAACGGAATGATTGACGGGGTAAAAGTACAGGCATCGGCGAAGTTTACCCCTGGCTAAGTAGATCAAAGTTGGGCGCAGTTGAGGGTGCGGGGATTGCGTGCGTGTGTGGCTTCGCTAGCTAGGCCCCTCGACTGCGCTCGGGGTGACAACGACCTTGAATCAAGCTAGGATAGTTGCTTATTCCCCTGTCACCCCGAGCGCAGTCGAGGGGCCTAGTTAGCGAAGCCACACACGCTAACAGTTACACCAGCTAGTCACCTTCATCTTTTCGTTTCATTCGGACCTCTTTCAACGAAAAATGAGATTTATTCAAACAGGTAGCCAGCTCACGAAGCAGGTCAAATTTGCCTGCGATGAGGGCTTCTTTCTTCTTACGACTCCAGTTTTTAACCTGCTTTTCTACTTCGATAGCGGCCATTGGGCTTTGAAACGCATCGTACCAAACTAATTCGACGGGGCGGCGTGGGTACGTATACGCGTTCACGTCCTCACCTTCGAGATGCTCCGCGAGCCGCCGGTCGGGGTCGTTGGTGACACCCGTGTAATACGTCCGGTCAGCGCAGCGAAGCGGGTAGACGTAGTATTTTTTCATGGTTAAGGAGGGGGGAGCTTGTATTAGCAGTGGCTTGTTGCTGTGGTGGCTTCGCTAGCTAGGCCCCTCGACTGCGCTCGGGGTGACAACGATGTTGAATCAAGCCAGGATAGTTGCTTATTGGCCTGTCACCCCGAGCGCAGTCGAGGGGCCTAGCTAGCGAAGCCGTACTAGCGCGAAGCTACACCATCGCACACACTATTCACCAAACGCAACCCCAACCTTCCGGCTTGCCAGTACCAACCGAATTTCGTCGATAATCGCGGGGTCGTCGATGGTAGCGGGGATGGTGAACGGTTCGCCATCAGCGAGTTGGCGGATGGTTTTACGGAGAATTTTTCCGGAGCGCGTCTTCGGTAATCGTTTCACGGCCAATGCATTACGGAAATAAGCTACAGCCCCGATTTGCTCACGGAGCAGCGTGACTAATTCAGTTTCCAGTTGCTCGGGCGTGATGGTTTGGCCGTCTTTGAGCACCACAAACCCCACCGGGCGCTGTCCGCGCAGGGGGCAGGCAATCCCCACCACGGCGCACTCAGCCACGGCGGCATGCGCCCCCACGATCTCTTCCATCTCGCCGGTCGACAGCCGGTGACCAGCCACGTTGATTACGTCGTCTACCCGACCCATAATGAATACATAGCCGTCTTCGTCGATGTATCCGCCGTCGCCGGTGAGGTAATAGCCAGGGAAGCGGTTGAGGTACGACTCGCGGAAGCGGGGCGTGTCGTGCCAGAGGGTGGGCGTAAACCCCGGCGGTAGGGGCAATTTCACACAAACGTACCCCTCCTGATTCGGCCCAAGTTGCTGCCCATCTTCGTCCAGAATCTGCAAGTCGTAGCCGCAAACAGGTTTCGAGGACGACCCCATTTTCACGGGAATAGGGTCGAGGCCCAACTGATTGGCCACCATCGGCCAGCCCGATTCGGTCTGCCACCAGTGGTCAATGACGGGGATGTTCAGTATCTGATCGAGCCAGCCGAGGGTGGGTGGATCGCAACGTTCGCCCGCTACAAACAAGGCCCTGATCGATGAGAGGTCGTAGTTGCGCCGCAGCGATGCTTCCGGATCTTCTTTCCGAATAGCCCTGAACGCGGTGGGTGCTGTAAAAAACACGTTGACCTTATGGTCGGCAATGACACGCCAGAACGTACCGGCGTCGGGGGTGCGGACGGGCTTGCCTTCAAACAAAATGGCCGTGCAGCCGTAGATCAGTGGGCCATAGACAATGTAACTGTGGCCTACTGCCCAGCCCAGGTCTGAAGCCGCCCAGAATACCTCGCCGGGCCGTACGTCGTAGATCGCTTCCAGGCTGTAGGCTAGCGCCACGGCATGCCCCCCGTTGTCGCGCACAATGCCCTTGGGTCTGCCCGTTGTGCCCGACGTGTAGAGCACATACAGCGGGTCGGTGGCCAGCACGGGTACGCAGTCGGCGGGGGTAGCGCGGGCCAGCAAGGTAGCCCAGTCCAGATCACGACCAGATTGCATAATGGCCTCACATTGAGGGCGTTGAAGAATGACGCAGTGTGCGGGTGGATAAGCTGATTGGGCTAATGCCGCATCGAGCAGGGGTTTGTAGGGGATGACGGTGCCGAACTCAATACCGCAACTCGCTGATAGCACCACACGTGGCCGGACATCATCAATACGCACGGCCAGTTCGGGCGAAGCAAACCCGCCAAACACCACCGAATGCACGGCCCCCAGCCGGGCGCAGGCCAGCATGGCGAAGGCCGCTTCGGGCACCATGGGCATATAGATCACCACGGTATCGCCTTTGCTTACGCCCAGATTGCGCAGCATACCCGCCACCCGTGCCACCTCGTCGCGCAGGTCGAGGTAGGTATAGGTACGCACCTGCCCCGTGGCGGGCGAGTCGTAGATCAGGGCGGGTTGCTCACCCCGGCCCTGTTCAATATGGTAGTCAATAGCGGCATAGCAGGTGTTCATCACCCCATCGGCATACCAGCGGGTGAGGCCGTCGGCATCCGTAGACTGACTTTGCGTGGGAGGCGTGTACCACGGGATGCGCGAAGCCTGCTCGGCCCAGAAACCATCGGGGTTGGTCAGGCTGCGGTGGTATTGGTCGGCGTAGTTGTTGGTGGTGGGCATAAGGGGCTATTCGTCATAATCACCCTGGAGAGCGAACCAGCCGAACGTGACAAGGCCGCCCACGATGATGGGCATCAAAATAAACAAAATGATGATGCCAAAGACGAGGTCATCGGTTTTGCCGGTGCCCAGCTTGGGCAGTCCAAAATCCATAATGCCGAAATAGCCAACCAACGCGGCTAAGGCGAGCCAGGCAATGCCGAGGTATTTTTTGAGAGCGTTCATGAGGGAAAGGTTGGGGGTTCGTAGTTGGTAGTTTGTGGTTGGTAGTTTGTGGTTGCGTCAGCCACTACAGCGCGAAGCAACCACAAACCACCAACTACGAACCACGTTTATCGTTGCCGTTGATGTACAACAGGCCGATCACGAAACAGACGGCGGCAACGGCGATGGGGTACCAGAGGCCTTCCAGGTATGGGGCGGCGTAGGGAGCGGCTAGTCCGGCTTGTTTGGCCGTTGCGTTGGCATTATTGGCGTTGGTGGCCAGGTACGTGGCTACGGCGGGCATCAACCCGCCGAATACGCCGTTGCCAATGTGGTAGGGCAACGACATCGACGTATAGCGGATGCGCGTGGGGAACAGCTCGACCAAAAACGCGGCGATGGGGCCGTACACCATCGTCACCAGCAGCACCTGCGCAAACACCAGCCAGATCAACGTCCAGCGGTCGCTGCTGTTGAGTGTAATCGTTTCTTTCACCGTCGTTACCGGTGGCCCCAGCTCACCTTGCGTGGCGTCGGCCAGTTGTTTGGTGGTTGTCACCTCGGTGGCCATGGTACCGTCGGTATAGGTACGTTGCACGGTCTGTGTCTGTACCGTTGCGCCGCCAATGACCGGGTCGGGGGTTTGGGTGTTTTTTCGCGTGGTTTTGTCGGGCTGTTCGGTGCGGTTTTGCAGGCTCATGGCCTCGTACATCCGCTGGTAGATGGGGCGGTAGGCCAGCACGGCCAATAGCATACCCGTCATCATGATGCCTTTCCGGCCAATCTTGTCCGACAGCCAGCCGAAGAACACGAAAAAGGGCGTCCCCATCAGCAGGGCAATCGTCATCAGTCCGTCGGTCTGCATCTTATCGACGTGGCCGATTTTTTCGATGAAACTCAAGGCGTAAAACTGTCCCGTGTAGAAAATGACACCCTGCCCCATGGTGGCCCCAAACAGGGCCAGGAGTACGAATTTGACGTTGTAGCGGTTTCCGAAACTCTCTTTCAGTGGGTTGGTGGCGGTTTTGCCTTCTGCCTTCGCTTTGGCAAACAAGGGCGACTCGCTCATGTTGCGCCGGATCAGGTACGACACGGCGACCATCATGACCGAGGCCCAAAACGGCACCCGCCAGCCCCAATCGTCGAACGCCTCTTTGGTAAGGGCCAGCCGCGTACCCATGATCACGAGCAGTGACACAAACAGACCTGCCGTGGCCGTTGTCTGGATCCACGACGTCCAGTAGCCACGCTGATGGGCGGGGGCATGTTCGGCCACGTAGGTTGCTGCGCCGCCGTACTCACCGCCGAGGGCCAGCCCCTGTAACAGTCTCAATAGTAGCACCAGCACCGGAGCCAGAAAGCCAATGGTAGCATAGCCGGGCACAAGGCCAATGGCAAACGTGGCCCCGCCCATAAGCAGCAGCGTGACCATGAACGTGTACTTCCGGCCAATCATATCGCCCAGCCGCCCGAAAAACAACGCCCCGAATGGCCGCACCACAAAGCCCGCCGCGAAGGTGGCCAGGGTGCTTAGAAACGCCGCCGTGGGGTTGGCTTCGGGGAAAAACTTCGAGGCCAGCACCGACGCCAGTGAGCCGAAAATGTAGAAGTCGTACCATTCGATGAGCGTACCCACCGACGAGGCACCGATGACGCTGATCAGCGAGCGGGTAGTGGTGGTTTGTGAGGCTATTGGTTGGGGCACCATGAAGCAGAGCGTGGTTTAGGAATAGGCTGCTGACAGCAAAGGACGAAGTAAGCAGAATATACGCTCAGCCACCAATACGTACCGGCCAGCCCCTGCCAGCAACCGATTCCAACCCTTTACCAGAAAATTGTATCTTGGTGAAGTCATGTATAAACTTATGCCCCATGCACACCTATACGCGATTATGCCTGCTGACCCTGCTGGTACCTTTGCTGCTCGACGGCTGTAAGCACCCATTCACCCCCGCGCCGCAACCAGGCGACCCCGCCAACGGCTACCGACCCGTCTACATCACCAACGAAGACCTGCGCAACGTGACGGTAGAGGCCCCGCAGCCGCTGCAAAGCCCCGGCAAAATCTACATCAAAGACGGCTACCTGTTCATCAACGATCAGCAGCGGGGCATCCATATTTTCGACAACCGCAACCCTGCCAAACCGGTCGAACTGGGCTTTCTGCGTATTCCCGGTAACTCGGAAATGGCCGTGAAAGACAGTACGCTCTACGCCAACAACGGCCCCGACCTCATAGCCATTAATATTGGCCGCCCGGCCAGCGTGCGGGTGGTAAAACGCATGGCCGACGTCTTCACCATCAGCAACTACCCCGATGCCCGGCAGGTGTGGTTCGAGTGTCCCGACCCGGCTAAAGGCTATGTGGTGGGCTGGGAACGTACCGCCCTTACCAACCCACAGTGCTACCGCTAACCACCAAACCGTTATGCCTATGAAAGCTGTCCTATATGTCTTGCTGCTAGCCGGTTTGTGCGCCTGCCGGTCGAGTGGCGATGCACTCACGCCCACCACTGGCGCGGGCACGGGTGGGTCTACGGCCCGGTTTACCGTGGCCGACGATTTTCTGTATATTCTGCACCAGCAAACGCTGCAATCATACAAAGTAACCGCCAGCCAGAACCCAGTATTTGGAAGCAGCACCACCTTGTATGGCACCATGCCCGAAACCATTTTTCCGTTTGGCAACTACCTGCTGCTGGGTACGCCTACGGGCATCCTGTTTTACGACCGCAGCCAGAAACCCGCCACGCCCTCCTACGTGAGCACATACACCCACTGGTTTAGTTGCGACCCGGTGGTGGCGCAGGGCACCATTGCCTACGCTACCCTCCGCAGCGGCACCACTTGCCGAAACGGGCAAAACCTGCTCGAAACCGTCGATATCAGTGACCCGCTGAAGCCGAAACTTATTCGCAGCTACCCCATGACCAACCCCCGTGGCTTGGGTATCGACGGCAACACGCTGTTTGTGGGTGAGGGCGATTCGGGCCTGCGTGTGTTTGATGCCACCGACCCGGCCAACCTGCGCGAGGTTGCCTTCCTCCAGGACATCAGTACTTACGACCTCATTCCGGCCCGTAACGTGCTGATTGTGACGGGTACCAAAGGCATTTACCAGTATGACTACAGCAATCTGAAATCGATCAAACTGCTGAGCACCATTCCCTTCGCGCCCCGATGAAATCAACCCTGCTGCTGTGTTGCTGGCTGGGGCCGCTGATGGCTTTGGCGCAGAACCCTTATTCCAACGTACCCCGGTATGACCAGGTGCCGGGCTATAAACAGGTTGTCCGGCAGCCGCGGCCGGTGCTGTATGAACGCCCCATTCCCCGGTCGGTGGTGATTAAGCTGAATCCGCTGATGGCCGTGGGTGTCGACGGGGCCGTGTATGGGGGTGTTGAAGCGCCCGTGGGCAAGATCGGGGCCATACAGACCGAAGTGGGTTACGGGGCGTTTCGGAGCCTGATGAACTTCGACTCAGACACGTACACGAACAAAGAAAACTGGCGGGCGCGGCTGCAATACCGGTGGTATGCCCGCGAAGGTGTAGCCACCAGTTCGCCGTGGTATTGGGCCGTGGAAGGTACGTATAAACAGGTCAACGCCGTTGATAATCAGACGCTTGGTCGCGATTGCCGGAATGGTAACTGCGCTTATTTTCAGTTGGTCAATCAATTGGCTACGCGCTACGTAGTGGGGGCTTATGGCAAAGTGGGTAAGATCGTACCCCTAACCCGCCTGAACGGTACCTACCGGTTTTTGCTCGATCTCTACGCGGGCCTTGGCATCAACTACGCCTGGACCAGACGGGCACCGCTCGATGCCAGTTTGAGTGGTCAATACCCCTCCGATTACCTGTTCTCTCCCTATTACAATCCCCTCGCCACGGCCGACCGCTTTGGTAAGTCAGGCTCCCACACCTTTTTCCAACCCGATATCCAGGTCGGCTTCACCGTAGGGTATCGGGTGAACGAGTGAACGGGTTAAAGAGCGGGCCATCGCTTATTGACGTTTTAACGCATACATGACAATTCTCGGAATTTCAGGTAGTCTTCGTCAGGGATCTACCAACGCGCTACTTCTTCGGGCCGTGGCCGGCCTGTTACCCAAAGGGGTTACGATAACCGTATTTGATGGCCTCGATGACCTGCCTCATTTCAGTCCCGAACGGGATGCTGATCATGAAAACGGCACAGCCCCATTACCTTCTGTAGCTCGGTGGCGTACTGCTATCGACGAGGCCGATGCCTTGCTTATCAGCACCCCCGAATACGCCTTTGGCATCCCCGGTGTGTTGAAAAATGCCCTTGATTGGACTGTATCCACCGTTTTGATGGATCAAAAACTAGTGGGTGTTGTCAGTGCCTCGCCGGGTTATGAGGGTGGACAGAAAGCTATGGCGTCGCTCTTACCCACGCTCACGGCCCTAAACACACGTATTCCCGATGGCTGTTCGCTGGTGATTTCGTCGGTCCGAAAAAAGATGGATGCCAGCGGCCACATCACCGACGAAGCCACCAACGAGGCGCTTATTAAGTTAGCTGTGCGGATAGTGAAAGGGTGAAAGGCCTAGAGCGCATAGCTACGCTGAGTACAACCTTATCACTCAAGACTCCTAGCCCCTCACCATTCGCTCTTTCACTACACCACCGGCCATCGGAAGGTGGACTGTAACGTTATACGCTGACCGGTGTCGCCCGATTTGCGGGCGGCTTCGATGATGTCGAGCACGTGCAGGGCGTGTTCGGGGTGGATGAGCGGCTCTTTGCCCGTAGCCAAACATTCGGCAATCACCGACGCGCCCATCTCCCAGCGATAGGCCCCGGCGTCGGTGGCAAAACGGTCGCCTTTTTCGTTGTCGGTGGTGGCCATGTCCACGCCAAAGGGTGCCCAGTCGTAGCCAATCAGGGCCAGGTTGCCTTTGGTGCCCCAGACCGTAATGGTGGGCTTTTCCTGGCCTTTGCCTTCGTGGCCGTAGGGGTCGAAGTAGTTGAAACCACACTGCACGTGCGATAAAACGCCGTTTCCGTGGTCGAGCAGCACCATGGCGTTGTCTTCGGCTACCACCGGAATCTGCCCTTTGTTGGTAGTATTGCGGGTAGGCGTCACAATGCTCGTCATGGCCATTACAGATTTGGCCGGACCCAGTAAGCCCGTCAGCGTAGCCAAATTATAGACCCCCAGGTCGGGCAGGCTGCCACCTCCTTTTTCGTAGAAAAACGCTGACCAGTCGGGGCCAAGGTGCCCATAGTGCGCGTGTGCTGCGGATACTTTTCCGAGTTTACCGTCGCGGATGGCCTGCGCCATAAATGCAAACTGTGGACTCTGCACTACCGCCGGAGCGCCCCAGATGCGCCGCTTTTTCTGAACGGCCAGTTCCAGCAGGGCACGGCCTTCGCGGTAGGTGTTGGCCATTGGTTTTTCGCTCCAGACGTGCTTGCCCGCCAGCAGCGCCAGCCGATTCAGTCGGCCGTGTTCCTGCATGTTGGTCAGGTTCACGAGCAAATCGAACGGCGCACCAGCCAGGAGTTGGTCGATGTGGGGGTAGTGGTTGGCGATGTTATACTTGGCGGCGGCCTGCTGTGCCCGTTCGGGAATGATGTCGCAGGTGCTGACCAACTCCACAAAGGGCGATTTGCTCAGGTGCGGCAGGTACATATTCGAGACGCTGCCGCAGCCAATGAGTCCGATCCGCACCCGTTTGTCGGGAGCCTGAGCCATGATAGACGCCTGACCAGTCAGCGGCCCAAGCAGGGTGGCCGCGCTGAGTAGTCCAGCCTGCTGAAGAAACTGTTTTCGGGTGGGGGTGGGAGACATAGGCATAATGGCCAAGTAGGAAAATGAACGTTTTGGTAAGAAGCGGTTCGTTGATGCCGACTACTTTTTGTGCTGGCTAAATTATTATAACCTTCCTGGAATGCCTTCGTTAATCGGGCACAGACGTATGAATACGAACCAACGAGCACCGGGAAGGGGTATGGCAGCAGATAAAATACACATAATTGATGGGAGTGATCGGCGTTGGTTTTTGAAGCAGTCTTCGGCTCTGGCGGGGCTGCTGGCATTGCCACCGCTGGTAGCACCAACGAGGGCTATGATACCAGCAGAACCAGCAGTAGATGCGACTCAGAAACAGGCCATTACGCTGAAAGTCAACAAAAAAACGTACCGGCTCGACGCCGAACCCCGCGAAACGCTGCTCGACGTGCTACGCGAACGGCTCGACCTCACGGGCAGCAAAAAAGGCTGCGATCACGGGCAGTGCGGGGCCTGCACGGTACACGTAGACGGTCGTACGGCCAACGCCTGTCTGCTGCTGGCCGTAATGCAGCAGGGCCGCGAGATCACGACTATCGAGGGGCTGGCCCCCGCCGGAAAAACCAACGGACAGGAGCAACTGCATCCCCTACAGGCGGCTTTTGTGAAGCACGACGGCCTGCAATGCGGCTACTGCACCCCCGGACAGATCATGTCGGGCGTGGCGGTGCTGCGCGACGGTCACGCCGATTCGCCCGCCGACATTCGGGAGTGGATGAGCGGCAATATATGTCGGTGCGGGGCCTATGCGGGCATCGTGGCGGCTATTGAATCGGTTAAAAAAGGAGACACCATCGGATGAAATCATTCAGCTACGCCCAGGCCACCAAGCCCGCCGATGCCGTGCAACTGCTTGGCGCACAGCCCCAATCGAAGTTTATTGCGGGCGGCACCAACCTGGTTGACCTGATGAAATACGCCGTCGAAAACCCCGACCGGCTAGTTGACATCAGCCATCTCGATCTGGCCAAAATAGAGCCTGCTAACGGCGGACTGCGCATTGGTGCCCTGGCCCGCAATAGCGACGTGGCGGCCAACGCGCTGGTACAGAAACAGTTTCCGTTGCTGGCGGAAGCGCTCCTGGCGGGTGCATCGCCGCAACTGCGCAACATGGCCACTATGGGCGGCAACCTGCTGCAACGCACCCGCTGTAATTACTTCTACGACGTCAGTCAGCCCTGCAACAAGCGGACACCTGGCCGGGACGCCGGTGATGCGGCATTCCGACCGACTGGCTGCGGGGCCATTGGCGGCTACAACCGGATCCATGCCATTCTGGGGTCGTCGGAAAGCTGCATTGCCACCAACCCCAGCGACATGAATGTGGCCCTGGCGGCCCTCGACGCGGTGGTGCAGGTAACCGGCCCCAATGGCAGCCGGTCCATTCCCATCCTGGAGTTTCACCGCCTGCCGGGCACCACACCCCAGCGAGATACCGTGCTGGAAGACAACGAGTTAATCACGGCCATCGACCTGCCGACGTCGGCAGTTGGTGGTAAATCGCATTACTTGAAAGTGCGCGACCGGGCTTCCTACGCGTTTGCTTTGGTATCGGTGGCGGCGCGGTTGGTGACCCAAAACGGCATGATCCGTGAAGCCCGAATTGCTCTCGGCGGCGTAGCCCACAAACCCTGGCGACTGCCCGTCGTAGAGCAAACGATGGTTGGCAAACCCGCCACCGAAGCCACCTTCCGAACGGCTGCCCAAGCCCTGCTTGCCGGTGCCAAACCCCACGAACACAACGCATTCAAGATCCAGCTCGCCGAAAACGCCATCATCAGAGCGTTGCAAACGGTTAGTAGTTAGTGGTTGGCTGACGCGAGAATACGCTTGCGTCAGCCAACCATTAACCACCAACCACCAACCCTCTTAAACTCCTCCTAAAAACATGGCAAAGAAACTGCTGGGTGATCCCATAAACCGCGTCGACGGAGCGTTGAAAGCGACCGGACGTGCCCGCTATTCGGGCGACATAAAACGGCCCGGTATGTTGCATGGCGTACTGGTGATGAGCACCGTGGCCAACGGAAAAATTACGGCTATCGACACCGCCGCGACGCTGAAACTGCCAGGCGTGGTGAACGTGATGACCCACCTAAATGCCCCTAAACTGGCCGGAATAGACAAAAACAAGGCGTCAGAGATCGCCACTGACCGGGTGTTGCAGCTCTTTCAGGACGATCTGGTGCACTACAACAATCAGCCCATTGCCATGGTCCTGGCCGATACCCTGGAGCAGGCTACCGAGGGGGCTTCGCTGGTGCGGGTGACCTACCAGATTCAACCCGTGAAACAGCCGCTGCCCACCGGCAAAGCCGACCTGGCTACGCCTAAGCAACTGCCCCGCATAGACGATCAGGTCGATACCAAACGGGGTGATCTGGCGGCGGGACTAGGGGCGGCAACGCAGCGGATAGAGGCTACCTACACTACGCCCACCATGAACCACAACGCGCTGGAACCCCACGCGCTACTGGCTTTCTGGGAGGGCGACAAGCTGACCATGTACAACGCCACGCAGGGCATTTCGGGTTGCCAGAAGCGGGTAGCCGAACTCTTCGGCATGCCCAAAGAAAACGTCCGCGTGATTACGCAGTTTCTGGGTGGCGGCTTTGGCAGCAAGGGCACCACGTTTTCGCACGTACTGCTGACCCCTATGGCGGCTAAACTCGTGGGCAAACCAGTCCGGCTGGTGCTCAAACGCGAGCAGATGTTTGGCATGGTGGGCAACCGGTCGGCCACGGAGCAGACGCTGACGCTGGCCACCGGCAACGATGGCAAACTGCTGGCCACGGCGCACCACTCGCTGGTGCAAACGTCTGATTTTGACGACTTTGCCGAACCGGCGGGCACCATCACCCGGATGCTCTACGCCTGTTCCAACCTCGACACCACCCATAAGTTTATCCGCGCCAACATTGGCACGCCAACCCCCATGCGGGCACCGGGCGAGGCCCCCGGCGTGTTTGCACTGGAAAGCGCCATCGACGAAATGGCCGCGCAGTTGAAAATGGACCCACTGGCGTTTCGGCTGGCCAATTATGCGGAGAAAGACCCTAACAAGGACAAGCCCTTTTCGTCGAAATCGTTGCGCGAATGCTACCGGCAGGGGGCCGAACGCTTTGGCTGGAGCAAACGCCCCGCTGAACCCCGCAGCCTGAAAAACGGTCATTACCTCCGGGGTATGGGCATGGGTACTACGGTCTACCCCATGAACCGGGCGGAGTCATCGGCACTGGTGCGCCTGAAACCCGACGGCACGCTACAGGTAGAAACCGGCACGCAGGATCTGGGCACGGGCACGTTTACAATCATGACCCAGATTGCCGCCGAAGTCTTTGGTGTTAGCCCCGACCAGGTGACGCTCAGCGCCGGCGATTCAATCTACCCGGCTTCGTCGGTATCGGGAGGGTCACGCTGCACGTCTAGCACGGGGTCGGCGGTGGAGCAGGCGGCGCGGGAGGTGCTCAAAAAAACGAAACAACTGGCGTTCAAAGACTCGAAATCGCCGCTATTCAACGTAGCTGAAGCCGACATTGTGGCCGAAAAAGGTGGCCGCTTGCAGCAGAAGTCGAACCCGAAAATAGGGGAGTCCATCACCAATTTGCTGAAGCGAAATGGCAATAATCCCGTAGAGGCCACAGTGCAGTCGAAGCAGGGCGACGAGAAAGAAAAATACTCCATGAATGCCTTTGGGGCCGTTTTTGCCGAAGTGGAGGTTGATGAACTCTTGGGCGAAGTGCGGGTTACGCGGCTGTTGGGGTCGTTTGCGGCGGGGCGTATCGTAAACCTCAAAACGGCCCGCAGTCAGGTACTCGGTGGCATGGTCTGGGCGGTGAGTATGGCCCTCCACGAAAAGACAGCTTTCGATATGCGGACCAACCGCGTGATGAACGCCAACCTGGCTGAATACCACGTGCCGGTAAACGCCGACATTCGGGAAATAGACGGTTTTTTCATCGAAGAAGCCGACGATATCGTGAACCCTGCTGGCGTAAAAGGCATCGGCGAAATTGGGGTGGTGGGTACCGTGGCGGCCATCGCCAACGCGATTTACCACGCTACCGGCCACCGCTTCCGCGACCTGCCCATCACGGTCGATAAAGTACTAAGTCTGGCCAGTCGTTAAACGGAGTACGGGTAGTCTGGCCAGACTTAAAAATCACAGGCCACGTTCAGCCGGAAGCCGTTGTTATTTTCAAATACCGACTTGCCCGTCACGGTGTCATTATCAGCGTGTTGCGTGATCTGATTCAGGTAGCCAAGCTCCAGCCTGATCGCGTCGGAAAACTGGTAGCCGAGGCCACCGCTGATGCGGTTTTGGTTGAAGACATTGTTGCCCACGTTTTCCCCGAAACCGATGAAAATTTCGTCATAAAAGAACGCGTACCATTCCCGGTTGTCCCGCGTCCGGCCCTGCAACGGCACCGTGGCCTGTAGCTGGTAGCGAACCCGGTTCTGATAGCGCCAGTTGGCTACCTCGCGCGACCCACCGGGCAGGAGGTTCGCCAGCCACCGTTGCTCCAGCCTGACGCGGTGGCTGAGGTTCACAATGCCCGCCGTATCGGACAGTGTCACGTCTTCGTAGGCCCGGTGTTCGGTAGTGGGCACACCCGTATCGGCAACCGGGTAGCCGCCGTAGGGGTAGGTAACCAGGGCCGTGTAGCCCCCGGAAAGCTGAATCTTGTCAGTCGCTTTATACACCAAACCCAGCCGATAAAGGGCTTGCTGCCAATTGGTTATGAAATTAGCGCGCCGCCACTGTGCTTCCGTATGGATAGTCCATTGGCGGGTCAGCTTGTAGTCGCCGTTGACCGTAAACCAGCCGATGGCATTGTGGTCAGTGATACGGGAAGGCTGAGCGTTAGTCAGTAGCGGTGTCAGCGCAAAAAGGGCCATCGTCAGTAGCCGTTGGTGCATAGTCAGGCAGGTCAATCGTCAGGCTTTTGTGTCTTTACCTAACAGACGACTACGAGCCGGGGCTGTTTTTTCGAGGTAATGGATTTTCTGAGTTGTGTAGCGATTCCGCAGCTACAGAAGGATAGTTTTTCCCCCCAGCTTTCTTCTGCTGATACAATACCTGCTTCACGAGTTATGAAAAATAGTGTCCTGTATCTGGCCCTGCTGGGGTCTATTTCCTTCTCGCAGGCGCAGTCGCTGCGCCCACCGGCCTACCCGCTCATTACCCACGACCCCTATTTCAGCGTCTGGAGCGAAACCGACAAACTCACCGATTCGCCCACGCGCCACTGGACCGGCAAGCCGCAATCGCTGGAGGGCGTGGTGCGGGTCGATGGCGTTTCGTATCAGTTTTTGGGTGCCGTGCCCACCACCTACACGTCCATATTACCCACCGGCGAAACCAGGCCCTACACCGCCCAATACACGTTTACCAAACCAGAAGCCGACTGGCAGTCAGCCGATTACGTGGCCACAAGCTGGCAAACCGGCCCAGGGCCCTTCGGCGATACGCCCGATGCCCGCACTAACTGGCGAAACGGCACTGGGCAAACCGGCCAGATCTGGACCCGCCGCGAATTCACTTACGACGGCACCGCCGATGCCAGTCAGCTGCTGCTCAGCCTGAACCACGACGACGACGTGGAGATCTACCTTAACGGCGTGAGTATCCTGAACAAACCGGGCTACGTAAACGAGTACATCCTGCTTCCCCTGTCGGCGGCGGGGCAGGCGGCCTTAAAAAAAGGCAAAAACGTGCTGGCCATTCATTGCACTAGCCCCGGCGGCGGCTCTTTTGTCGACGTGGGCATTGTGGTGCCTAACCCGCCCGCAATGGGGTTGAGCACGGCCACGCAAACGGGCGTCCGGGTGTCGGCTACGCAGACGAACTACACGTTTGCGGCCGGTCCGGTGCAGCTAACCGTCAATTTCCTGTCGCCTCTGCTGCTCGACGAGTTGGAGGTGGTGGCTCGCCCGGTATCCTACGTTACGTTTACGGCCAAAGCCACCGACGGCAAGTCGCATAACGTGCAACTGTTTATGAGTGAGGCCGGAACCATCGCTACCAATTCGCCCGATCAGGACGTGGTGATAGCGGCGGGCGGCAGCGGGGGCCTCCGGTGGCTCAACGTGGGTACGCAGGCGCAGCCGCTGCTGAAACGTAAAGGCGACAACGTCCGCATTGACTGGGGCTATGCCTACCTGGCCGCCCCCGCACAGGCCAACGCCAAACTATCGGGCGGGTCGTTGACGGCTATGAAAGACGCGTTTCTGAAAGAAGGTACCGTGCCCACGGGCCGGGCCAACACGGGTACGGCGGGTCAGGTGGGCCTGGCAGTGAGCATTCCGGTGGGGTCGGTCGGGGCGAGTGGGGTGGAAAAACACCTTCTGCTGGCCTACGATGACCTCTATTCGGTGCAGTATTTTGGTCAGAACCTGCGGCCCTGGTGGCGGCGCAACGGTAAGACCACCATGCCTATGCTGCTCCAGACCGCCGAAAAAGACTACGCCCGCCTGACCAAAAAAAGCACCGCCTTTGATGCCCAACTACGCGCCGATGCCCAGAAAGCGGGCGGCAAGGAGTACGCCGACCTATGTGTGCTGGCCTACCGGCAGGCTATTGCCGCCCACAAGATGGTGGAAAACCCTAACCGCAAGGGCGAACTGTTCTTTTTCTCGAAAGAGAATTTCTCCAACGGCTCCATCGGTACGGTAGACATAACCTACCCCTCGGCGCCCATGTTTCTGCTGTATAACAACGAGTTAGCGAAGGGACTGCTGCGGTTTATTTTTGACTACAGCGAAACCGGGCGGTGGAAAAAAGACTTTCCGGCGCACGACGTGGGTACCTACCCGCTGGCCAACGGCCAGACTTACGGCGAAGACATGCCCGTGGAAGAAGCCGGTAATATGATGATCATAACGGCGGCAGTAGCACAGGTAGACGGCAATGCCAGCTTCGCCAGAAAGCACTGGCCTACGCTGACCAAGTGGGTTAGTTTCCTGAAACGCGACGGCTTCGACCCCGGTACGCAACTCTGCACCGACGACTTTGCCGGTCACCTCGCCCGCAATGCCAACCTCTCCGCCAAGGCCATTATGGGCATTGCCTGCTACGGAAAAATGGCGCAGATGATGGGCGATAAAAAGATCGCCGATGAACACATGGCTCTGGCCCGCGACCTGGCCAAAAAATGGATGGTGATGGACGGTGAAGGTGACCACTACGCCCTGACGTTTGATAAAACGCCAAATAGCTGGAGCCAGAAGTACAATATTGTCTGGGACAAACTGCTGGGTATGAACGTGTTTCCGAAAGAAGTGGCCCAGAAGGAAATTGCATTTTACCTGAAGAATCAGCAAACCTACGGCCTGCCCCTCGACAGCCGCAAGACCTATACCAAGTCGGACTGGATTATGTGGACGGCTACCATGGCCGACTCGAATAAGGATTTTCAGGCACTCATTTCACCCGTCTGGAAGTTCGCCAACGAAACACCCAGCCGCGTTCCTCTCACCGACTGGCACGAAACCACCGATGCCAAACAGGTTGGTTTTCAGGCCCGTTCAGTCGTTGGAGGGTATTATATCAAGATGCTGGAAGGAAAACTGGCGAAGTGATTTACGATATACTTTATGAAAATACACCTCGTCATCTGCCTGCTGGGCCTTAGCGTGGCCTCTGCATTGGCGCAAACCACGGTCAACGCCCCCCGTAAGGCCAACGTTATGAGCCGTTGGGAGAAGGCTATTACGCCCGAAAACGCCTGGCGCGAATACCCCCGTCCGCAGCTGGTGCGCAAGCAGTGGCAGAACCTCAACGGCCTGTGGGACTACGCTATCGTTCCCAAAAACTCGACGATGCCACGAGGTTACACAGCGCAAATTCTGGTGCCGTTTTGTCTTGAATCGACCGTTTCGAAGGCAAACAAGTCTCTTGGGGCAGATGAGCGCCTGTGGTATCGGCGGAATGTGACCATCCCCGCCGACTGGGCTGGCCAACGGGTGCTGCTTCACTTCGGCGCGGTCGACTACGAATGTGGCTTGTGGATCAACGCGGCCTACGTGGGCGGACATGTGGGTGGTTCTGATGCCTTCACCTTCGACATCACCGATTACCTCGTCAATGGTACTAACCAGATCGTTCTGGGCGTTACGGACCCCACCTCTACTGGTGAACAGGCGCGGGGTAAGCAATTGATGAACCCCAACGGTATCTGGTACACGCCGGTGTCGGGTATCTGGCAAACCGTATGGCTGGAGCCGGTGCCGAAAATGGCCTATATCGAAGAGGTACACCTGACGCCGGAGGTCGATTCGGGGCGGGTGCGGGTGGATGTTTCGCTCAACACGTCGCTGAACAAAGCCACCAACGCCATTCGGATTACCGCCCTCGACGGCGGGCAGACAGTAGCTACTACGCTGGTGCGCGAAAACCGCCCGGCCTACCTGCCCATTCCAAATGCCAAGCTGTGGTCGCCCGACCGCCCGTTTCTCTACGATTACCGCGTTGAACTCGTCACGGTGGCTGACCCGTTTGCCAACCTGGCCAGAGAGAAGCGGGGGCATCGGAACGAAACAGAACGGGCCTTATATGCCAACGCCACCGTCACAGGCGCACCGATGGACGTCGTGACGGGCTATTTTGCCATGCGCAAAAGCGCCATTGGTGCGGGTGGTCCCGTGGCTGGTCAGCCGGTGATGCTGCTCAACAACAAGTTTGTGTTTCAGAACGGCCCGCTCGATCAGGGCTGGTGGCCCGGCAGTTTGCTCACGCCCCCCTCTGACGAGGCGATGGCCTATGAAATCGACTTCCTGAAAAAATCGGGTTTCAACATGCTCCGCAAGCACATCAAGGTAGAGCCGGACCGGTACTACTACCTGTGCGATAAAATGGGCATGATGATCTGGCAGGATATGCCGTCGGGATTTCTGGAAGGGCAGAACGAAATTCCCGGCGACGTGACCGAGCCGGTGCGCCGGTCGCGGGCCAAAGAGCAGTGGGAACTGGAGTTCCGGCGCATGCTCAACAACCTGCACAACCACCCCAGCATTGTGACGTGGGTAGTTCAAAACGAAGGCTGGGGGCAGTATGACAACGTCCGGTTGGCTAACTGGGTAAAGGGTATCGACCCCAGCCGGCTGGTCAACGCCATCAGCGGCTGGAATGACAGAGGCGGCGGTGACCTCTACGACATTCACACCTACGAACCCGAACCCCGCCCCACGGGCCAAAAAAGTGACCGGGCCGTGGTGATCGGCGAGTTTGGCGGCATCGGCTGGCCGGTGCAGGGGCACCTCTGGAACCCGGAGATGCGCAACTGGGGCTACCAGACCTACCAGACCGCCGCTGACGTGGAAGCCGCCTACCGGAAGAAATACGCCAAGATTGTGGAGTACTACCAGAAGCAGGCGCTGTCGGCGGCCGTGTATACCCAAACTACCGACGTGGAAGGCGAAGTCAACGGCCTGCTGACGTATGACCGCGAGGTGATCAAAATCCCCGTTGAAACGTTGAAAGCCATTCACGCACCGCTGTTTAAGTAGTCGCTTCGGCGTAACCCCCAACTTTATGAAACACCTCATTCCCATTTTTGCCCTCTCCGCAACGGCATTTGTGGCACCCAACAAGCCTGCCCCCACCCGCACTGTTGCCGTGGTAGACCGGCCGGCTACTGGTACACGTAACGCCCATTACGTGAGCAACGAGGCGCCACTGCGGCCCGAATTTCTGGTGAAGCTGCCTATCGGAGCTATCAAACCGGCGGGGTGGCTGCGCGAAAACCTAAACCGGCAGGCCAACGGGTTGGCGGGGCATCTGGGGCAGATCAGCATCTGGCTAACCAAGAAAGACAACGCCTGGCTGAGCAAAACCGGCAAGGGCGAATACGGCTGGGAAGAACTGCCCTACTGGCTAAAAGGCTACGGCGACATGGCCTACGTGCTGAACCGCCCCGACCTGCTGGCCGAAACGAAAATATGGCTCGATGGCACGATAAACAGTCAGCGCGACAACGGCGACTTTGGGCCAATAGTGATGAAAAACGGCAAGCGCGACCTCTGGGCGCAGATGCTCATGCTCTGGTGCCTGCAATCGAGCTACGAACACAAGCCCGACCCGCGCATCCTGACCCTGATGACGCGCTATTTCCAATGGCAAAGCACCATCCCCGACGATCAGTTTCTGGAAGATTACTGGGAAAACAGCCGGGGTGGCGACAACCTCTACAGCGTCTACTGGCTCTATAACCGCACCAAAAACCCCAAGCTGCTGGAGCTGGGTACAAAAATTCATAACAACACCGCCAACTGGCGGCAGGCGAACAAGCTGCCCAACCTGCACAACGTAAACATTGCGCAGTGCTTCCGCGAACCGGCCACCTATTACCTCCAAAGCAACGACCCCGACGACCTGAAAGCCACCTACCGCGACTATACTATGGTGCGCGAACGATTCGGGCAGGTGCCCGGCGGCATGTGGGGTGGCGACGAAAACAGCCGCCCCGGCTACGACGACCCCCGGCAGGCGGTGGAAACCTGCGGCATGGTGGAGCAAATGGCTTCTGATGAATTGCTGATGCGCTTCACTGGCGACCCGTTCTGGGCCGAAAACTGCGAAGACGTGGCTTTTAATACCCTGCCCGCCGCCTTCATGCCCGACTACCGGTCGCTACGCTACCTCACCGCGCCTAATATGGTGGTGAGCGACAGCAAAAACCACAGCCCCGGCCTGCAAAACGAAGGGCCTTTTCTGATGATGAACCCCTTCAGCAGCCGCTGCTGCCAGCACAACCACTCCAACGGATGGGTCTATTACGCCGAAAACCTCTGGATGGCCACGCCCGATAATGGCCTCGCGGCGGTGCTCTATAATGCCTCGTCGGTAACGGCAAAAGTGGCTGGTGGACAGGTTGTTACGCTGAAGCAGGAGACAAATTATCCGTTTGACGAACAGGTGTGTATGACGGTACAGACGGCCAAGCCCGTATCATTTCCACTGTACCTGCGCGTACCGGCCTGGTGCCCTAACCCCACCGTGCGCATCAACGGGCAGGCGATAAAAGCCGACGCCAAACCCGGCCAATATATCGTGCTCACCGACACCTGGAAGCAGGGCGACAAGATCACGCTCGACCTGCCCATGCACCTTGCCGTGCGGACGTGGGACAAGAACAAAAACAGCGTGAGCGTGAACTACGGCCCGCTGACGTTTTCGACCAAAATTGACGAAGAGTTTCGGAAGGAAGACAGCAAAAAAACGGCCATTGGCGATTCCAAATGGCAACCCAACGCCGACCCAACGCAGTGGCCCTCATTCGAGATTTTTCCGAAATCAGCCTGGAACTACGGGCTAGTGCTAAACGGCAGCAAACCAGAAGCGTCGTTTACGGTGGTGAAGAAAAAAGGAGCCACCAGCACCTTTCCCTTTACGCCCGACACCGCTCCGATTACCCTGACGGCCAAAGTCCGCAAAATTCCTGACTGGGGCGTAGATAAGTATGGCTTGTGCGCCGTATTGCCCCAGAGCCCCGTTGCCACCGCCGAACCTCTCGAAACAATCACGCTGATTCCCATGGGCACGACAAGGTTACGTATTTCGGCGTTCCCGGTAGTACGGTAGGGGCGGGCCATCGTGCCCGCCCCTACGAACTCAACTTATGAAAAAGTATTTCCTCCTCTGGTTGGCCTTGTTCAGCCTCTCCGCCTGGGCGCAGACCCCCACCGTTCCACCCGAAGGTACAATGACACCGGATAGCCTGGTGAAGAAAACGAACCAGCCCGCGCCGCCCGATTCTACAGCACAACGCGTTGATTCATTGCGTGTTACATCTGTCGGTAATCAGCCTGCGGCACTAGCAACGGGCCATATTACGGGCATGGTGCTCGATTCGGCGGGGCAGGGTCCGGTGGAGTTTGCCACGGTGGCCTTGCTGGGTCCGACAAGCAACCGCCCCATCACCGGCACCACCACCGATGCCAGCGGGCATTTCTCGTTCGACCACGTACCGCCCGGTACCTACCGGCTGCTGATTAGCTTCGTAGGCTATGAAAACCAACTGGCTAACGTCTTCATGGTCACACCCGTACAGCCCGACGTGACCCTGCCGAAACTGCTGCTGCGTAGTTCGCACCAGACGCTGAACGAGGTGAAAGTGACCGCCAAGCGCGAGCTGATCGAAGATCGAGAAGACCGGCTGGTGTATAACGCAGGCAACGACCCCACCAACAGCGGTGGCACGGCTATCGACGTGATGAAAAAAGTGCCTCTCCTTACCGTTGACCCCGACGGGACGCTGACGTTGAAAGGCAGTACGAGCATTAAGGTGTTGGTGAACGGAAAGCCGTCGAGCATTATGGCGCGGAGCATTGGTGAGGCGTTGCAGATGATCCCTGCTGATGCCATTAAATCGGTGGAGGTAATCACGGCACCATCGGCCAAATACGATGCCGAAGGCACAGCGGGGGTGATCAATATCATCACCAAAAGCCGGTTGCAGGGGCTGATGGGTGGCCTCAACGCGACCACCGGCAACCGGCAGCACAATGTGGGGGCCAACCTGAACATGCGGAAAGACAAAACGGCCCTGACGGCCTATGCCGGGGCCAATTTGAACCAGAACGACGGTGGCTCGTACTCACTTCGGCGCAGCCTGATTCCTACCACCGGCAGCGGTATTCTGGAGCAGACCAGCAGTAACCGCAACACGGGCGGGGCGGGGTTTGGGTCGTTTAACCTCGACTACGACCTCGACTCGACTAATCAGTTTGGGCTAGACGGCAGCTTTAACAGTGGCTCTCGCAGCGGCTCGTCTATTCGCGATACCCGCTACAGTACCGACGATGCCCGGCAACCCTTTCGGCGCTATACCGATAGCCCGTCGGGCAACAACAGCGTGGACGGCAACGTAAACTATACCCGGCTGTTCAAACGCACCGACCAGCAGTTTACGTTTCTGGCGCAGGCCAACCGCAACAAAAACAACAGCGGCTATTCGCTGGACCAGTATCCGCTGCCGCAAACCGAGTTGATCAACTACCGCGAACGAAATACCAACCTCAACACCACCACCGAAGTAACGCTACAGGCCGACTACGCCCATCCGTTCAAGACGGGCAAAAAGACGCTGGAAGTGGGGGCCAAGAGCATCAACCGGACCGTGGCCAGTGATTACCGCCTTGAAAACGCCACCGACAGCACCGCCTTCCAGGACGTGCCCAGCCGCGCCAACCAGTTCAACTACCGGCAGTGGGTGGGGTCGGCCTACGCGTCGTTTCGGTTGGTTACGCCCAAAAAATGGAGCTACACGCTGGGCGGGCGTTACGAGATCACCCACATCGACGCCAACTTCATGTCGACGAAAACGATGTTTGCGAGCAACTACCGCAACTTTTTGCCCAACATCACCCTCTCGAAGCGCTTCGGCACGAGTCAGCGTATCCGGCTCAACTACAGCCAGCGGATTCAGCGGCCACAGATCTTTTTCCTAAACCCCTACATCAACTCCACCGACCCCAAGAATTTGTCGTTCGGCAATCCGTACCTCAGTCCTGAACTGGCCCATTCAGTGGAACTGACTTACAGCACGTTCACCAAAAAAGGGCTGAATATCAACGCGTTGCTTTTTGCACGCCTGACCAATAATGCCATTGAGCGCATCACGACCGTAGATACAGCCAACGTCTCGTACAGTACGTTTCAGAACATTGCCAAAAACGCCACTTACGGCATGAACCTCTTTGCGGCGGGGCGGCCCTACAAAAACTGGCAGCTAAACGGCTCGTTTGGGCTGAACTACAACGTGCTAAACAGCGTGGCGCTGAATATCCGCAACACCAACTGGAACTACCGCGTCACGCTCAACGCCTCGGTGCCGTTGCCACAGGACTACAGCATTCAGGCCAACGGTTCCTATAATTCGCCCCGGATTCAGTTGCAGGGGCAGTCGTCGGGTTTTTACAATTATGTGCTGGCGTTTCGAAAGGAATTCAAGCCGAAGCAGGTGGTGCTGACCCTGAACCTGGAGAATTTCCTGTCGCGCTACAACACGATCTACAACGAGTTCAGAACGGTGCAGTTCATCACCGACGGCTACAGCTACAACGCTTACCGCAACATCCGCCTAAGTGCCAACTGGCGCTTCGGCAAGATGGAAGCCAAAGCCTCGCGTACTAAAAAACGCATCAGCAATGACGACGGCAAGGCGGAGTAGGGAAGTGGGTGGCAGGTTATATTCCGACGTTTAGCTACGCGCTCTAGTGGGCCGCGCAACAGCAACACTTCTTAGTAAAGCAACTCCCGCGAAAGCTGGACCGCTTCGGCAAACTGATCAGGATCAATGCGGGTCTTGATGCCCATTCCGTCCAGCGTGTCCAGAATGGCCTCCGTAGGCAGGTTGCCCGTGAGCGAATCTGCCGCCATGGGGCAACCGCCCAGCCCGCCAATGGCCCCCTCCAGCCGCCCTACGCCCCCATCAAGGGCGGCGCGTACTTTGGCGGGAGCTTCGCCAGGAATAGCATGCAGGTGTGCCCCAAACCGGTAGTGCGGAAACGCATCGGAGAGGGTGTTGAACAGGGTTTCAATGGCCGCTGGCGTGGCCGTGCCAATGGTATCGGAAGGAACAATGTGTTTGATATCCAGGTCGGCGAGGCGGGCTGTGAAATCGAGCATCAGGGCCGGGCTGTAGGGGTCGCCGTAGGGATTGCCAAAACCCATTGATAAATACACAACCAATTCTTTATCAGCTTGTTGGCATAAGCGGTGCATGGTTGCCACGTCGGTCAGGGCCTCGGTAATGGACTTGTTGGTGTTGCGCTGCTGAAACGTTTCCGACACCGACAGCGGGAAGCCCAGGTAGCGGATGCCTTCGTGGCTTACGGCTTGTTCGGCCCCACGCACATTGGCCACAATAGCCAGCAGTTTGGTAGCTGATGCGGCCCAGTTCAGCCCGGCCAGCACGTCGGCGGTGTCGCGCAGTTGCGGGATAGCCTTCGGCGACACGAACGAGCCAAAGTCCAGCACATCAAAGCCCACGGTCAGGAGTGCATTGAGGTACCGGATCTTGTCGGCTGTCGGAATAAACCGGGTCAGGCCCTGCATGGCATCGCGTGGGCATTCGGTGAGGTGCATAGGGAAGGAAGAAAGGAGAAAGGGCGGAGAGGAGGAATACGTGATAAACGAAACGGCAAACTTGCGCGTTTGGGCGATATAGTTAACTTGCTGTAAAGCCAACACAATCAGATGCTAGCTGTAGATATAGAACACGATCAGATCGGTATTCGTCGGGGTGAGATGGAAAAAGATATTCTGGACATGACTTCAGAAGAACGAGAGGTGTACTATGCCCGATGTGCTGAAAAAGCAAAGCAGTACCTTTTTTCGATCAATATGCCATTGGTATACCAGAAGAACGGAAAGACAATCGCTGAATTTGCCGACGGATCAATCACGACTTTGTAAATAGTGGCTACAACCTATGTTATTGCCGGGCCACCGGGTATTGGAAAAAGTACTCACGGTCCCTCTTTTATTAATCCGCAAGTTGACATTCTGAATCACGATTATATTGCGCTTCGCTATAAAAATGCAGGGGCTATTAATTTTCAAAAAATAGCCAGCCAGAAGGCGAAAGAATTCGTTACCAATAAAATAACTAACAAGCTCGATTTTGGCCTTGAACTAAATCTGGGCTTTGATAATCATTATTCGGTAATTCATGATGTCCGACAACGCGATCCGTTCAGAACTATAACTGTCATTTTGTTTTATACCGACGACTTACAGCTTTGTTTGGATCGAGCAAGGGTAAGGCAACTAGCTGGTGGTCACGCTGTTGAGCCATCAATAGTAGAAGCGATGTACCACAATACATTTCCACTGCTTGCCAAAAATAAACACTTGCTTGACAGACTGCAACTTGTGAATGTTAGGGCAGAAACCATAGAGTTAATTTATTCGCGTCGGTTCTCTTCGCCTGAGCCAGAATTTATTGCTGGTTCTCTACCGCTTTGGTTTCGATATTATCATTAAACGTACCACGGACTTCAGTCGGGGACGCCTAGTCCATAAGAATAACCAATCTTACGGACTAGGCGTCCCCGACTGAAGTCCGTGGTACGTACACCTACTCCTGATTAAAACTCTTCATGATCCAGCCGCCGCCGATGACGTCGTTGCCTTCATAAAAAACCGCCGATTGGCCGGGGGCAATGGCCGACACGCCCTCGTCGAAATGAACTTCGATTTTGTCGGAGGCAGTTTGCATAATGGTGGCGGGTGTACCGGCGTCTTTGTAGCGCACCTTCGTTACCGTTTGCAGGGGAGCGTCGATGCTGGGGTACTTTTGCAGGTTCAGCTTGCTCACCAGCATGCCATTGCGGTAGAGGTCTTTATCGAGGCCCAGGATCACCTCGTTGGTGTCTTTGCGAATCTCCGTCACAAACACGGGATGCCCCAGCGCAATGCCCAGGCCCTTGCGTTGACCAATGGTATAGAACGGGTAGCCTTCATGTTTGCCTACTACTTTGCCCGTGCTTTCCATCACGAAATTTCCGCCCGCCACCTCAGCTTCCAGCGTAGGCACACGGCGCTTTAGAAAACCCCGGTAGTCGTTGTCAGGTACGAAGCAAATTTCGTATGACTCTGATTTTGAGACCAGTTCCATGAAGCCGCGCTCGGTGGCCATCTCGCGGATTTCGGTTTTGCGCAGGTTGCCCAGGGGCAGGATGGTCCGCGCCAGACTCTCCTGCGATACGCCCCAGAGTACGTAGGATTGGTCTTTCAGCGTATCAACGCCTTTAGAAATCACGTACCGCCCGTTGGATGGTCCCTCGCTTACATCTTGCCGAATGTGGGCGTAGTGGCCCGTGGCGATGTGTTCGCAGTCGAGGCGGTCGGCCCGGCGGAGCAGCGCGTCCCACTTGATGTGGGTATTGCACATCACGCAGGGGTTGGGCGTGCGGCCGTCGAGGTATTCGCCCGTGAAATGGTCGATGACGGCATCACCAAATTCGTTGCGGATGTCGAGGATGTAGTGGGGAAAACCGAGGCTGACGGCAATGTTGCGGGCGTCGTTGATGGAGTCGAGGCTACAGCAGCCGGTCTCTTTTTTGGTCCCGCCCGACGAGGCGTAGTCCCAGGTTTTCATGGTCATGCCAATGACCTCATAGCCTTCTTCGTGCAGCAGTACCGCCGCCAGCGAAGAGTCGATCCCGCCGCTCATCGCGACCAGGATTCGTCCGTGTTTGCTCATGGTATCTAACCGGGTTCAAAGTCCGGCGATAGGATTGATATAAGTACAAAGTTAATCAACCACGAACCGCGGCTGAATAGTTTCGGGGCGCGGCTTGCTTTCACGTCTATGAAACTCTACCGCACTACAGCTGGCATTGCACTCGAACTAGACGGGCAAATCAAGCTGCTGGGCCATACCGATTGGGACACGTTCATCAACCGCGATGACCTCTACGACGCTGCCATGGCCGATTTTAACAGCACCCGCGCCCTACTACAACCCGCCGATTGGCTGGCCGATCAGCATATACTGCCACCCATCCAAAGTCAGGAAATATGGGCGTCGGGCGTGACCTACCTGCGTAGCCGCAACGCCCGCATGGACGAGTCGAAAGAATCGGGAGGCGACACGTTTTATGATAAGGTGTATGACGCCGAACGCCCCGAACTGTTCTTTAAAGCTACGGCCGGGCGCACCGTAGGCACCCACGATGCCGTCCGTATCCGCCGCGATTCGACCTGGGACGTGCCGGAGCCGGAGCTAACTCTATTCGTGACGAGTTCGGGTAAGATTGTGGGCTACACGGCGGGCAACGACATGAGCTCGCGGAGCATCGAGGGTGAAAACCCGCTGTATTTGCCGCAGGCCAAAAGCTATGACCGCTGCGCCGCGCTGGGTCCCTGCCTCTATGTGACCAACCAGCCCATTTCACCCGACACACAGATTGGCCTGACCATCGAACGCGGTGGCGAGGCGCAGTTTTCGGGGCAAATTCTCATCAGTCAAATGAAGCGCAGCCATACCGAGCTGGTCTCGTTTCTTTTCCGCGAATGCAGCTTCCCACAGGGCGTGTATCTGATGACCGGCACCGGCATTGTCCCGCCAAATACCTTCACCCTCCAATCTGGCGACGTGATCACCATTACCATCGACGGTATCGGTACCTTGCAGAATTGGGTGGAGTGAAAAATGACCAAACACATGCAACTAACTGGAAAACAACTGATTAACGGTGAGCTGGTGGCCGAAGGAACTACTACGTTTCATGGGTATACACCCCATAACGGGAAACCCACGGCGACGGCATTTTACGAGGCCACCGACGCCGAAATTGACCGCGCTGTAGCCGCCGCCGATAGGGCTTTCTGGACCTACCGCAAAACGACCGGGGCAGCGCGGGCGGCGTTTCTAGAGGCCATCGCCACCGAAATACTGGCCCTGGGCATCGACCTTATCGACACCGCCGCGCAGGAGTCGGCCCTACCCACCGCCCGCATCGAGGGCGAACGGGGGCGGACGGTGAACCAACTGCGCCTCTTCGCCGACTTCATCCGCGACGGTAGCTGGGTGCGTGAAATCAGCAGCCCGTTGCAATTGCAGAAGATGCCCAACGGCGAACCGGCCCTGCTGCGTCAACAGCAAATTGCCTTGGGGCCGGTGGCCGTTTTTGGGGCCAGTAACTTCCCGCTGGCGTTTTCGGTAGCGGGCGGCGACACCGTGTCGGCGCTGGCGGCAGGTTGTCCGGTGGTGTTCAAAGCGCACCCCGCCCACCCCGCCACCTGCGAGATGGTAGGCCGGGCTATTCAGAAAGCGGCTGGGCAGACCGGTATGCCCGATGGCGTATTCTCAATGGTACACGGCGCGTCGAACCGGGTGGGGGAGCGGCTGGTGCAGCACCCGGCCATCAAGGCGGTGGGCTTCACGGGTTCATTTCGAGGAGGCAAGGCCCTGTACGACCTGGCCGTACGGCGGGCTGAGCCTATTCCGGTCTACGCCGAAATGGGCAGTACCAACCCTGTCTTTTTCCTGCCCGGTGCCCTGGCTGGCCAAACCGATCAGCTGGCGGCCCAATTTGCGGCGTCGGTAACACAGGGCGTGGGGCAGTTTTGCACCAATCCCGGCCTGTTTGTCGCGAGTGCCGCCGCCACCGATTTCACCAATGAACTGGCCCGGCAACTGAGCGCTATGCCCGTGGGTACTATGCTCACGGCGGGTATTCAACAGGCGTACAGTCATGGTATCACGCACCTGCGCACCATTGCCAACACCCGGCAACCAACCCCCTGGACAGGCGGTACGGCCCAGCCGCACCTGCTGCTCACATCAGTAGATAATGCCCTACAACACCCTGAATTATCTGAAGAAGTATTTGGCCCGTCGACGGTGGGGGTGCTGGCTCAGTCGAAGGAAGAATTGCTTTCTTTTGCCCGGCAGCTGACGGGCCACCTCACCGCCACCATCCATGGCACCGAAGCCGACCTCGCCGAGTACGCCGACCTGATCGACATCCTGACCACGAAGGTGGGGCGACTTATCTTCAACGGCTTCCCCACGGGCGTAGAGGTCAACCACGCCATGGTGCACGGCGGCCCCTTCCCCGCCACCACCGACAGCCGCAGCACCTCAGTAGGCACCACGGCCATCTACCGCTTCACAAGGCCCGTCTGCTTCCAGGGGTTCCCTCAGTGAAAGAGTGAAAGATTGAAAGATTGAAAGAGTGAATGGTGAAAGAGTGAGTGCCAGGCCACACGCTTTCACCATTCACTCTTTCAATCTTTCACCATTCACTCTTTCACTTATACTGTATCCTCGGAATGGAATCCCCGCGGCTGACCTGGCCGATGAGGGTGTTGACACGGCTGAGCCAGTAGCGTTTGCCCTGGTTGTTCCAGTGGCCGTCGCCGAGGTGGTACCATTCGGGGTGCTTCGTCACGGTGCCGTAGAACGACAGCAGGGGCGTTTTCAGCGTGGTATCGGCCTCCAGGCGTTCGATGAGGTGGTTATAGGGCTGGCCAAAAGGCCGGTGGTTGGGTTCCAAGACCGTTACTTTGTTGGGTATAAACGCCACGTACACTTCGTCGAACCCCATTTTTTTGTAGTAGTCACGGATGGTGTTCATGACCCTGATTACCCGTTTCAGTTCGGCTTCATCGACGGGATAGAATGAACTGGAACTCGACAGCCCGTTGGCTTCGATCTTGTAGAAAACATGCTGGTGGTCGCGCGATACTTCGGCGGCAGGCACCCGACCCAGCACGTCGAGGGTGAACTGCGCCTTGGCTTCTTTCAGTTTCAGAAACGGCTTGAAATTGAACAGGATAAACTCCAGCCGCGACGACATATCATGCCCAAACTGCGCCAGTGCCCAGTCGGGCAGGGGGCTGGGTTTGGCGGCGATCTGGGGGGGCAGTGGTCCCTTGCCGGTGGTGTCCATCACGCCATTCTGAATGTACATGGCGGGGTAAACTGACGGCTGCAACCGTTCGCGAATGACGCGTTCGATGAACTGAAAAAACAGGATGTTCTTCTTGCTGCGGTCGAGGTGGATGGGCTGGAGATGCTCATTTTGCGACGCCCGGAAGTTGAACCCGCCTGCGTAGTAGCTCGTGTCGATATCGGTGAAGCTGTCGCCAAAGTTGTAGAAATGTACGTTCTCGTAGCGGCGGGCGGGCTTGTCCTGCGGCGTAAGGGCCATATTTTCGCCAATGTTCTTTTCCCGAAAGGCGGGCAGGTTGGTCATATTATACAGGTCGCCATAAGTGAACTGATTGGGAATCAATCCTTTGCTGCTCAGTTTGCGTTGCAACGGTGGCGTAAGCCCTACGAACAGCACCAGGCCAGACAGCAGTAGAAAAAACCAGCGGAGGAGGGAGAGCATGGGGGGGTGAAGTTCAAGGTCTAAAGTCTAACGTCTAGGCGACCCCGTCTAAAGTTGCTCTGCGTACAAACCTGCGAGTGCGAAGCAACTTTAGACGGGTCGCCTAGACGTTAAACATTGAACTCATTTTAGAATTGAAAATAGATAAACTGGTTTGACGTAAACACGCCAAGGAAATAGCAGATCAGGGCCAGCAGGGGCATCATCACCCAGAAGGCGGTGGTGCTGGCGCGGGGCACGTAGCGAATCCAGGTGTTTTCGTAGAGCAATAGCCCAATGAGTGCCGCACATAGCCACAGTTCGGGTGGAGCCATGGGCGTTTGGGCGGGCACGGCGGGGTTAAGCGTAAACACTTTTTTCAGCACCGTAAAGGCATCGTCGGTGGTGCGGGCGCGGAAGAAGATCCAGGTGAGCGTGACCAGCCCGAAGGTGAGCAACTGATTGACCCGGTGCCGAACCGCGCCGCCCACGCCCCGGAGTTGCACCGTGGCCGAACTGTCGTCCTGAATGGTCAACGGCCGCGCCGACGGGGTAATGAACTGACTAATAACCAGATACAGTCCGTGCAACAGACCCCAGATCACAAATTTCCAGTTGGCACCGTGCCAGAGGCCGCTTAGTCCAAACACAAATAGCACGTTGAGGGCCGTGCGCGTGGCGGTGCGGCGGTTGCCCCCCAGCGGAATATAGACGTAGTCGCGGAACCAGCTGGAGAGCGAGATGTGCCACCGCCGCCAGAAGTCGCCGATAGAGGCGGCGAGGTAGGGGGTGCGGAAGTTTTCGGACATCCGGATACCCATCACCTGCCCCGCCCCGATGGCAATGTCGGAGTAGCCCGAAAAATCGCAGTAGATCTGGATGGAATAAAAAATACTGGCCAGCAGCATGGTCGTGCCCGATGACCTATCGACGTCGAAATAAGCCTGATCGACCACCAGGGCGAGCCGGTCGGCGATGACCACTTTCTTCACGAAACCGCCCGCCATGCGCAGTAGGCCCATCCGCACCGTGGGCCAGTGGAACGCATGGAAGGCGTTGAGTTGCGGCAGCATATGGCCGGGGCGTTCAATGGGACCAGCCACGAGCTGCGGATAAAACAACACATAGAGCGAGTAGACCCCAAAGTTGCGTTCGGCGGGTTGGTTGCCGCGGTACACCTCGATGGTGTAGCTCATGGACTGAAACGTATGAAACGACAGCCCTATGGGCAGCACTACGCCGGGTAACCAGTTGCCGAGCATGGGCACCGAACTTTGCCAGCCCAGTGGCGCCAGCAGGCTGTCAACAGACTGGTTGATGAAATCGAAGTACTTGAAAAAGGCCAGCAGCGCCACGTTGGCCACCAGGCTGATAATGAGCAGCGCCTTCCGCCGGGAGCCTTCAGACCGTTCAATCCAGAGTGCGGCGAAGTAGTCGATCAGGATAACTACGCCCAGGATGAGCAGGTACGACGGGATGAAGGCGGCGTAGAAGTAGCAACTGGCCACCAGCAGCAACACCCACCGACCCTGTTTGGAGAGGCTGTAGTAGCTGAGGGTGACAAACAGGAAGAAGACGAGAAAATGAAGCGAATTGAACAGCATGCGGGGTAGTCTTGGCACCCCAAAAGTACAGCATCACCCCCGAACGATTGGTACCCCTGACTAAATGGGGTAGTGGAGCGCGGGTATTTGAGTGCTGGTCAGGATAGGACAGACAGTCTACGTCAGCCCAAAGATGCCAGTTTCTTACGCTGGTAATAGCGGCGGGCTTTCTGGTTTGTGCCACATGTTTGCATATCGCACCATTTCCGACGATGGTTCTTGGTTTCGTCCAGGAAAAACCAGCCGCAGGCACCGCATTGTTTAACCAGTTGTTGGTCTCTGGTTGTCAACAAGTCATAGGCCGACAGGCTAAAAGACCAGACAGGCTGCATAAGCTGTTTTTCTGACCGTTCCAGGGTCATTGCCAGCTTGTTGCCCTGTATAGAAAAACCGCGTTCACAGAGCGCTTCGTGAACATACCCGTTAAAGGATGTCAACAACTGAGCCGTAACCTGCTGCAACTGACCACTTGCCAGCGCGTCGAATACACCCAACATCGACTGCCTGACGTCACGGGCTTCCAGCAAGACACGCTCAGCCTGCTCTGAATGCTGGTTGGCTATAAGCTCCAGGGTGTCAAGGGTGGCCGTGTCGAGCAGTGATAACCGGCGGCTTAGAACTAGCAGATCACTGTAGCTATGCAGGCGCTCTACTGACAAGTGATCGCCGAGTGCCGTGTTAATGAAATCGAGACACGCTATTCCGCCCGTGAGGTCCATTTCGGCAATTGTACTAACCTTGGCCATGCTCAAAAGATGACAATTTATATAACCAGTAAAACAAGTTTAAACGGTTATAGTTTATGTAGCGAAATTCATACTGTTAAAACGTGTTTTAAAGGTTATATGATGAACACAACGATTGTTTCTCGCTTTTGGCTGGTGCTGGCTTTTTTCGCTATCTACTTTGTATGGGGAACGACCTATCTGGCCAACCTGTATGCGCTCAAGGCTATTCCGCCGTTTGTCATATCGGCACTCCGCTATCTGGTTGCGGGCTTATTGCTAGCCCTACTCGCCTACGGTAAAAGCCAGGCATGGCCACAAAAGAAAGAGATTCGAGATTTGGCCATCAGTGGCGTATTGATGTTGGTAGGTGGCTCTGGCCTGGTCGTTGTGGCCGAGCAATATATTACGTCTGGCTCTGCTGCTGTCATTGTAGCCACTGAGCCGCTTTGGTTTGTTCTGCTGGACCAGCCTCGGTGGAAGTTGTATTTCAGCAATGGAAAAATTATTGCAGGGCTGCTTATTGGCTTTGCGGGCGTCGTTCTGTTTGCCCAGATGGCACCTGCCAATTCCCCTCAACAAGACCAGTCAACCAACCAATTCTTAGGCACAGTGATTGTTCTGGTGGGGGCTATCCTGTGGGTGAGTGGCACCCTGTTTGCGGCACGCAGGATAAAGCCTGGCCGCTATAACCTCTGGCACACCACTATTCAGTTAGTAGCTGCCGGGCTTTTTGCGACGTTTTTGGCGATGGTCAACGGCGAATGGAATCGCTTTGTATGGCTGGCCGTGCCGTTGCCAGCCTGGGGCGGACTTGCTTTTCTGATTCTCTTTGGCTCCCTCATCGCCTACCTCGCCTTTGCCTGGCTGGTCACCGTTCAGCCGCCCGCCATTGTCAGTACCCATACGTATATAAACCCGCTTATTGCTGTGCTGATAGGCTGGCTCGCCGCTGGTGAGGCAGTAACTGGCCTACAGGTTGTTGCGCTGATTGTTGTCCTGACAGGTGTGGTACTCACGCAACTCAGCAAAATACAGGCCGGTGGCTGAGATCTGTCACGATAGGTAAGGCGTTAATCAGTTGCCTGGCTTAATGTGGCCAACGAGACAAGCAGGTATAGCTGTGTAAACAGGGGCGTGGCTTTTTTAACGAACCCACATAATCGCTGACGGCAATTCCGTACTTTGGGAACAGATACCTAATAAGCCCCCTCTTATGCGTCTAAGCCTCTTCATCTGCCTCTTCCTTTTGGCTACTGTGTCCCTTGCCCAATCACCCATCCACCTCATTCCGCAGCCTGTGAGCGTAGTACCGCAGGCCGTGGGATTCACCCTGACCAAAACCACCGCCATTGTTTATAGCAGCCCCGAACTGGCCACCATTGCCGCTGGACTTTCCGAGCAGCTTACTCGCCCCACGGGCCTGACGTTGGCCCACCGCCTGGCGAAGTCACCCGCTGCCACCGCCATCAGCCTGGAGCTTATCCCCACGCCCGACGCCCGGCTGGGCCGCGAGGGCTACCGGCTCAGCAGTTCGGCCAAAGGCATCACGATCTCGGCCAACAACAAGGCCGGCATTTTCTACGGTGTGCAGTCGCTGGTTCAGTTGGCCAGTCCGGCTATGGGTAAGGCCAATCAGACCATCCCCGGCGTGCAAGTGGTTGACTACCCGCGTTTTGCGTGGCGGGGTGTCATGTTCGACGTGAGCCGCACGTTTTTCCCCAAAAGTGAGGTGCTGCGCTACATCGACGAACTGGCGCAGCTGAAAATCAACACCTTCCACTGGCACCTGGCCGACGACAACGGCTGGCGGATCGAGATCAAATCGCTGCCCCGCCTCACCAGCGTGGGGGCCTGGCGCGTACCCCGCGATGGTCATTTTGGCGAACGCCCCGACCCCAAACCCGGCGAACCGGCCACCTACGGCGGTTTCTACACGCAAGACGACATCCGCGAGGTAGTTGGCTATGCCCAGGCCCGCAACATTACCATCGTACCCGAAATAGACGTGCCCGGCCACAGCATGGCGGCGCTGGCGGCCTACCCCAACCTGTCGTGCAGCAAAGACACGTCGGTGCGCGTGAACCCCGGCACGCAGTTTTCGGAATGGTATGCCGACGGTACGTTTAAGATGCTGATCGACAATACGTTGAACCCCGCCGATGAGAACGTGTATGTGTTTCTGGACAAGGTTTTCGGCGAAGTGGCCAGCCTCTTTCCGGGGCAGTATATCCACGCCGGTGGCGACGAATGCTACAAAGGCTACTGGGAAAAAGACCCCGGCTGCCAGGCGCTCATGAAGGCCAACAACTTTGGGCATATGGAAGACTTACAGGGCTATTTTATGAAGCGGGTGGAAAAGATCATCCAGTCGAAAGGGAAAAAGCTCATTGGCTGGGACGAGATCATCGAGAGCCACGATCCCAACGCCCAACTCTCGAAAGACGCCGCCGTGATGAGCTGGCATGGGGTGAAGCAGGGTATCGACGCGGCCAAAATGGGGTATAAAGTGGTGATGACCCCCGCCCCGTTTACCTACATCGACTATATGCAGAGCGACCCCACGCTGGAGCCGCGTATTTACGCCAGCCTGCGCCTGAAGACCTGCTACGAGTTTGAGCCGGTGCCCGATGGTATCGATTCCACGCTGATTCTGGGTGGGCAGGGCAACCTCTGGAGCGAGCAGCTCAGCACCTTCGCCCATGCCGAATATATGTCGTTCCCACGCGTGTGGGCGCTTTCCGAGACGTTCTGGACCCCGAAAAGCCGACGCAGCTGGGCCGGGTTTATACCCCGCCTGGAAACCCAGATGCGCCGCGCCGAGGCCGCCGGTATCAACTACGCCCGCGCCGCCTACGACCCCATTGTGAGCACCACCAACGCCGACGGCAAGCTGACCCTGATGCTCGACTGCGAGATCCCCGATTCGGAGATTTACTACTCCCTGGATGACACCATGCCCGGCCGCTATAGCCTTCGCTACACCCAGCCCGTGCTTATTCCCGACGGCAACGTAACGCTGCGCACGATCACCTACCGTAACGGCCAGCCATCAGGCCGCCAGATCACATTAAAGCGCGACGAACTGGTGAAACGTGCGAAGAAATAAGTAGGCAGTGGGCAGTGGCAGTTGGCAGTTTACGGAGGTGCGTGTCAAGCTGGTGTAGCTGCTTATCCCGTAGGGATTTAACAGCGTAGCGTCGGTAGAAAAACAAGTTCGTCCTGAGTCCATGCGTGCCGTAGGTACGCTACCAGTGGCGTACCTACGGCACGCATGGAGGGGAAACCCCAACCCTACAGCTACCGACGCTACGCTGTGATGTCCCGATGGGACAAGCAGCTACACCAGATTGTCAGCAAAGTTGACTAACTGGTCAAATTTTTTTTGTTTCATATGAATGAAACACCGTTGTTCTTCATCCATCTCGAAGTACAATAATTTATCAAGGACCTGAACACGCTCTTTACTGATGATGATAGCCATATCTAATGCCCTAATGCGCTTAGCTATAACGACTCAACGGTATCGGTGGTTTGGTTGTCATAAAACACCTCAAGCTCAACCACCATGCTCCGTCTGATTACTGCCCGGATGCCCGTTACAGCCTGCCTGCTTATTCTGCTCAGCCTGCCTACGTTAGCCCAAAAGCGCGTATCCAGAGCCGATTCGATAGCCATCTTTAAAAGGCACATTGCCCAAACGCCGGGCGGCTACACGTATGAACAACACGCCACCGGCGACATCAACAACGACCGTCAGGCCGACGTGGTGATTATTGCGCATAAACCCAACCCCAAGCCCAACACCACCCGCGTAAATTACGACCGGCGCGTACTGTTGCTGCTCAACGAACCCAATGGGCGGTTTAAAAACGGCCCCTATACCGATCAACTGCTACGCTGTAGCACCTGCGGCGGCGGTTCATTGATGGACCCCCTGAGCCGAGTCGATTTTTTTGGTAAAAGCCTGACGTTCATTCAGAGCTATGGCATGGGCCTGAAAACAAATGAGTTCGTTACGTTTCGGTACGAGGACAAAGAAAAAGACTGGCTGCTCTACACTATTAGTATGTCTAAGAGTGAATTGGTTAATGGAGGTAAAAGCGAACGCATAACGCCCCCCGAACGGGTAGGGAAACGAGATTTTGGGCATATTCGCTTTCAGGAGTTCACCCGCAAGCTGATCCCGGCCAACTAAGTCCGGCGCTGCTTATTTGGGGCCACCAACTGATGCTCCCCTCCGCCGCCTGTCATGATCGAATTATTGACCATCACCACCTTTGTAGGCTATATTATTTACCTCCGCTACTATGCCGATGGGCGCAACGACGCCCAAAAACAGGCCGACGAACTGCGGGAGGGTATTTCGCTCTACGAAAACGATCAGTTTGCGGCGGCACTAGCCTATTTCAACAATACTCTGGCCACGCGGCCCAAACTGGCGGTGGCTTATCTCTACCGCGCCCGCATCTACCGCGCCCTCAATGACACCAAGGCTGCTCTGGCCGATTTGGAGAAGGGCAAAAGCTACGACGACACCGTGGCTGACCTGCACCTGGAAACGGGACAGATTCAATTCGACAAGCGCAATTATCAGCAGGCATTTCTCGACTTCGACAAAGCCATTTTCCATGGTGCCTCTGCTGAGTCATACTACTGGCGGGGCCGCACCCGGCAGCATCTAAACCAGGCTGAGGAGGCCGCCCGCGACATGGCCAAAGCCGAGGCTACCGTTGAGGCGGCCCGCGATGTGTTGGGGCAAACGCACCCCACCACTACCTCGTTTGTTACCCGTCAGCTGGTTATTCACGCACTTTTTACAACACTGAATGCCCTAATCCTGTTAATATTGATTAAGCGGAGTCCCGTTATTCACTGGCCCTACTTGTTGGCAGCCTTTTCGGCGGGGGCTATTGGCTTTGCCGAACCACGAAAAGGCTGGTTACTAGCTGTTTGGCAGGTGGTTCTGCTGCTCACTGGCTACTGGCTGGTGGTTGGGCCGTCGGCGTCGAGTGTAGCTCGTGAACTCGAAGCGTTTTGCTTGTATGGCGCTATTGGGCTCACATTTGTAGGCAGCTTTTTAGGCAGCGTTCTGAAGCGATCACAAGGGTGAATAGCCCTAAAACCAGAATTGGTACAATGGTTGTAGCCAGGTATTTGGCGACATATGTGTGTGTATATGCCTGTGCCATTTTTTGCTACTACTGTCATGCCAGCTTTACCATCTTTCTTCTCGCTATTCAATGCAACACAGCCACCAGAATCACAACTGACGCAGACATTAGTTGGCGCCATCAACAATTCGGTGTCCGTCACCCTCACACTGACTACGACGGGGTCTTTGGCGCATGGTACCTTGCTCTACATGCGGTCGGGTATTGCCATTCCGGTAGTAGGGACGCTAGCTGGTGACGAACTGCTCCTGCATGAGTTCGATAGGAAGGGTAATGTCACGGGTATCCACTTGGGCAAATGGTCGAGGGCGGGGTATTCCGGCACCTGGAGCAGCCCCAGCTTGCCAAGTCGGTCGCTTGCTTTTTCGTTAAGTACGGTACGACAACTCGAAGAACCAAGAGCAAAGCTGGCTGATCTGACGGGTCTGTATCAGTATGGCTACAGTGCCAAAAACCGATTTTCTCAAGTACACATCCAGCAAATGGGCGAGAAGATTCTGGCCGTTGCCATGCTGGCGGTCACCGATGAACCTGTTCAAAATCAGTTGACTGTGTCAAAAACAACAGTCAAGCTGGCGGGTAATATGGCCGTTTTTTCCAACAGTAGTATCGCCACGTCTCCACTGAAGCTGGCTTTCTTCAACGGAGGGGCTACCATTTGCCTGTCGGGTGCACCAACAATGACGGCTGCGCAGGATGTGACGCAGGGAGCCGACATGGTGGTTGGCCATTACATCCGTACCAGCACCAAACCACCCCAATTTTCGGTCGATGAACTAGCCCGCATCGTGTAATTTTGGGACGCCCAATGGCAACCGCTTCCCTTATGGCTCTCCAGACTACCGTTAAAATCAGTAACGTTACCAACCTCAGCGATGCCCGCTACTGCGCTGGTATGGGCGTAGACATGCTTGGCTTCTCAATGGACTCCCACAGTGCCGACTACGTAGCCCCGGAAAAAGTGGGCGAAATGCGGGGCTGGGTGGCGGGCGTACAAATTGTGGGCGAAACGCAATCCATTGACCCCGAAGCGGTGAGTAGTATGGTTGATGTTTACCAACCCGACATGGTGCAGGTAGACGAAGCGGCCCTGCTGCCGTTTTTGCACACGCTCAACAAACCCCTGATCCTGCGCCTCGACCTGGTAGGCACCACCCTGGCCCAACTCGATACCCTGGCCAGCACTCCCATGCCCGACATGACATACCTGTTGCTGGAGAGTGCCTCGCCCGTTCATTTTGACGATGACCTGCTGGCGGCACTGGGCCAACTCGCCAGCCGCCACGCCGTGCTCCTGGGCACGGGCATCTCCCCCGACAATGTGCATACCCTTCTGACCCAGCTACCCCTGGCAGGCATTGCCCTGGCGGGCGAAAACGAAGAACGCCCCGGAAGCAAAGACTTCGGAGCGCTCATGGACGTACTGGAAACGTTAGAAAGTAGTGATGAGTGATAAACGATGAGTGATGAGTTTGCTTCCGCCAGCGTATTAAACGGGCGGAAGCAAACTCATCATTTACCACTCAGCACTTATCACTTATTTAAGATCTTAATATTCCTAAACGCCACCTGTTCGCCGTGGTCTTGCAGGAGGATGTGGCCTTTGGGGGCTTCGCCGAAGCGGCCGTTGGCGTTGTAGGCGGGGGCGGCATACTTGCTTTTCGCAACCAACGCCCGGAAGGCTTCGCTCCCCCGTTCATAGGACACCACCCGCTTGCCATTCAGCCAATGCTCTACGTGGTTGCCGCGCACCAATACGCGCCCGGCGTTCCACTGGCCAATGGGGTTCACGGTTTTGCCCTGGGCTGTAATCAGATCATAGAGCGACCCCACCGTGCGGTTGCCGTCGCGGCCCAGTTTGGCATCGGGGTGGCGGGCATCGTCGAGCACCTGAAATTCCAGCCCAAAGGCCGATCCGGCTGGTTTAGGCGTTGTTTCGGCCACAAAATATTTCACGCCGCTGTTAGCCCCTTCGCTCAGCTTAAACTCAAACCTCAGGTCGAACTGGCTGTACTCATCCACGGTCACAATGTCGCCGTAGCTCTGCGATTCCGAGCCGTCCGATTTCTGAATCGTGAGCGTGCCGTCTTCCACTTGCCAGCCCCGTTCGGGGAAGGCATCTTTGTAGGCCCCGCGCCAGCCCGTGGTGGTTTTACCGTCGAAGAGTAGCTTCCAGCCTTCGCGTATTTCGCTTTTAGTCAGGGTGTTAGGCTGAACGGGCGCTTTGGCCGACAGCAGAAAGCCCACGGCAAACAGGGCAGTTTCTAGGCCCGCCAGCATTAGTTGGCGGCGGCTAATAAAGGGCCGGTTTAGCCATGTTTTGGTGTTGTTCGCTGCGCTCATAATTTCACTTTCAACGTCTGGGTGATGTATTCTTTGTTTGTTTGGGCGCATTGCAGGGCCGTGCGGCCCTGGTCGGGCACTCCGTCGAGTTCAACGATGCCCCAGCCTGAGAAATTGATCTCTTTCAGCGCTTTAAACACGGCCGGCACGTTGACATTACCCCGGCCAAGCTCCACAAACTTGTAGGCGTTGGGGTCGGTGGGGCGGTCGGGGAGGGGCGAGAGGGTATCTTTCAGGTGCAGCGAATGAATGATGTCTTTATACTGCTTCACGGCCTTTTCGGGCTGGCCGCCGCCCTGCCGATAGTGGGCAATGTCGAGCAGCAGGCGCACGGCTTTGGGGTTCATAGCCTGCACAATCATGTCTACTTCGGCGGGGGTTTCGCCCAGTTGGTGCATATGGTTGTGGTATACGGCCTGCACCCCCAGGTCGGCGGTTTGCTTACCAATTTCGTTCATCACTGTGGCCAGCCGTTTCAGTTCTTCAGGGGTAGGTTGGCGGTCTTTGGGCCGGGCCGAGTTGGTCAGCTGAATGGCCGAACCACCCAGGGCTTTTACAAAGCTGGCGTGTGCCACGTGGGTGTCAATCGTACTCTGTTCGTTGGCCGGGTTGATGTCTACGTTGCCGCTCGAAAACATGACCAGTTTCAGGTTGTGCTGATCCAGCAGTGCCTTCAGTTCCGACGGTTTAGCGCGGTAGGGTCCGAAGGCATTGGCCCGTAGCTGAATGCCCTTAAAGCCCGTGGCCGAAATATCATTGATAGCCTGCGCGTCGCTGCCGCCCCAGGTGATGGCCGAGTAACCAATGTGAATGCCCTCATGATTGGGTGCCTGCGCTAACCCCCGCGAACCAGTTGCCAGCGCCAGCGCCGACAGCCCGGCCAGGCTCAGAAACTGCCTGCGGTCTATGCCCCCGGCGAGACAGGGTTGGGGTATTGTTGCCGTGGGCGAAAGCCAGCCCGGCAAACGGGTGTGTTGTGTAGCGTCGTTCCGATTTTTCATATAGTGCCGAAGTAAACACGTTGTGCTTTCTACTGAACCAATACATGGCGTTAGGCTCCGGATAGGCCATCCCGTTGATGCCATCGCTTTAAGTGGTGGCATCAATAAATACGTGATGCAACGCATTGACACGTAGCGCGTATTTTTGTACTATACTGACAACCTGACCATGACGCGTACCGACAAACTGGCTTACTCTTTGCACCGCATTTTTGGCCTCGTTGGGGGGCTTTTCCTCCTGATGTTATCTCTTACGGGCTGCATTCTTCTCTTCGACATTGTCATAGACGGCTGGCTGAACCCCGGCCTGGTGACCGTTTCGGCCCCGGCCAACGCCGCCCGCCAACCCTACGATGCCGCCGTGCAGACCTTGCAGCGGCAATTTCCGGCGGGTGGACTCAGAAACCTCAACCTTTATCCCGCCGTCCCCAACCGTGCGCTTCGTGCCGACGTGAACCAGGGCCGCGAACGTCTCTGGGCCTACGTAGACCCCTATACGGGCCATTTTCTGGGGCAGCGCAACATGGAAAACGCCTTTGTACGGCAGGTGCGCAACCTGCATGAACACCTCCTGGCACCCCCCGTTGGCGACTGGATTTTGCTGCTGGTGGGCATCAGCTTCGTCGGCTCGGTGCTGACCGGGACCTGGTACTACCGCAAATCACTGCTGAGCGTGTTCAGCGTCGGTGTGCGCTGGAACAAGCCCAAACGCATCGTCTACGGCGATTTGCACAAATACCTGGGGGTGGCCGCGCTGCTCTTTTTACTAATTATGGGGGCCACCGGCACGTTTTTCCACTGGGAAAAAACCGTTGACCGGGCCTTCGGCGAAGGTCGTCCGCGTGGGCCCCGCCCCGAACCGGTGGCCTTGACACTAACTACGTCGGTCGATGCGCTGCTGGCTAAAAGCTCAGCTAGTGTGCCTGGATTTGTAGCTGAGGTCATCAGCTTCCCCGAAAAGCCCGACGGGCCGCTGGTGGTGCGTGGTAACGGTGCCGATGCCAATCCGTTCTATGGCAAATTCACCGCCGCCACCGAATTCGACACCAAAACAGGTGCCCTGACGAAGGTATTCAACGCCAATAACGAAGACGCCGAATACAAGTTTGAACACATCAACGAAGAACTGCACTACGGCCGTTTCGGTGGTCTTGTTAGCAAAACGATCTATTTCATCCTCTCGTTAGCCATGACCATCGTTACCGCCACAGGGTTGCTTATCTGGTGGGGTAAGCGGTAGGGGCGAAGGGCCAGGAGCAGAGGGCATGGGGCGGAGAGCCAAGCGACAACGATCCCGCTCCCCGCCCTTCGCCCCGTGCCCTCTGCTTCTCAAGCAAGTAGAAAACCCCCTGTCTTAACCCTTTAGCCATAATAAGAACCGTCACAATCCTATGTATAAACAAGTTCTGTTTCAAACACTTGCACTGGCTGGTGGTTTGGTGACCCTTTTGGTCGGCGAGCCAGCTATGGCGCAGACGCGCGCGAAGGCCCCTGCCACGGCTGCGACGGCAGGCGCCCCTGCCCAAAAGCGCATCCTCGTTTTCTCCCGCACGGCTGGCTTCCGGCATAAGTCAATACCGGTGGGGCAGGCCACGCTCATGACCATGGGGCAGCAAAACGGATTTGCCGTAGACACCACCGAAGATGGCGGCAAGTTTACCGAGGCTAATCTGAAGCGCTATAATGCCGTGGTGTGGCTCTCGACCACCGGCGACGTGCTGAACGATGCCCAACAGGCCGCTTTCGAGCGGTACATACAGGCTGGCGGCGGCTATGTGGGCATTCACGCGGCCACCGATACCGAATATGACTGGCCGTGGTATAATAAACTGTCGGGTGCGCAATTTGCCTCGCACCCCGGCAACCCCAACGTGCAAACGGGAGAGGCCGTAGCTATCAATAAAAACCATGCTTCGATGTTTGGTTTCCCCGACCGCTGGACCATCAAAGACGAATTCTACGACTTCAAGAATTTCAACAAGGCCGTAAATGTGCTCGTCAAAATCGACGAGAAGACCTACAAAGATGGCAAGATGGGCGACGACCACCCCATGGCCTGGTACCACGATTACGACGGCGGCAAGGCGTTTTACACCAACTTTGGCCACCCCGACGAGACCTATAGCAACCCCGTGTTTCTGAAGCACCTGCTGGGCGGACTACAGTCGGTGATGGCCGCGAAGCTGGACTACTCGCTAGCCAAATCGCAGCCGCCTGCTGAAGAAAACCGATTCGAGCGGACCGTGTTGGTTGACAAACTAGACGAACCTACCGAATTGGTGGTGTTGCCGGGGGGTAAGGTGATTTTTGGTGAACGCAAGGGGCTGCTGAAGATGTACAACCCTGTTACCAAGAAGACTAAAATAGTGGCCAAAATGCCGGTGTTTACCCAATTTGAATATGGTCTGATGGGTGTGAATGCCGACCCGAACTACGCACAAAACAAACGCCTGTTCCTTTATTATTCGCCCGACGCCGCCAAATTTGGGGCCGACACTGCCCAGCACCTAGCCCAGTTCACGTATGACGACGTGCGCGACACGCTGCTGATGGATTCGGAAAAAGTGGTGCTGCGCGTGCCCGTAAAGCGTACCGGCTGCTGCCACACGGGCGGGTCTATTGCCTGGGACCGCAAAGGCAACCTGTTTCTTTCTACCGGCGACGACACCAACCCGTTTGCCTCTGACGGCTTCTCGCCCAGCGATGGCCAACCTGGTCGGCAGGGATGGGATGCCCGCGCTACGTCGAGCAACACCAACGATCTGCGGGGTAAAATTTTGCGCATCACCCCCGACGGCAACGGCGGCTACAGCATTCCCGACGGCAACCTGTTCCCTAAAGGCACCGACAAGGCACGCCCCGAAATCTATGTCATGGGCAACCGCAATCCCTACCGGATCTCGGTAGACCAGCGCACGGGATTCTTATACTGGGGTGAAGTAGGTCCCGATGCCGGCGACAACAAGGAGGGCCGCGGCCCCCGTGGGCACGACGAAATGAACCAGGCCCGGCAGGCTGGCTACTACGGCTGGCCTCTGTTTGTGGCCGACAACAAAGCTTACAACGCCTACGATTTCGCTACCAAGGCGTCGGGACCACTTTTCGATGCTGCTAAGCCAGTTAACGATTCGCCCCATAACACGGGCCTGAACAACCTGCCCCCAGCGCAGAAAGCATTTATCTACTATCCCTACGCCGATTCGCCCGATTTTGGTGCCATTGTGGGCAAGGGTGGCCGCAACGCCATGGGTGGCCCGGTCTATTATTACGACGACTACGCGGCCGATTCGAAAGTGAAGTTCCCCCGCGCTTACGACGGCAAGTTCTTCGCCTACGACTGGATGCGCGACTGGATCAACCCCGTCACGATGACCCCCAACGGTGATTTCGTGAAGATGGAGCGGTTCCTGCCTAACACCAAATTCTCGCATACCATCGACATGCAGTTTGCGCCCGATGGTAGCCTCTACACGCTGGAATACGGCCAGAACTGGTTTGCCCAGAATGACGACGCCCGGCTCTCTAGGATCACCTACAATGCAGGCAACCGCAAGCCGGTGGCCGTGGCGTCGGCCAGCACGATGGCCGGGGCTGCCCCGCTGAAGGTAACGTTCAACACCAACGGCACCATGGATTATGACGGCGACGCGCTGACCTACAGCTGGAATTTCGGCAAGGGTATTCCAGCCAGTTCGGCGAGCAACCCCACCGTAACGTTCAGCAAGCCAGGTATTTACACGCCTACGCTCACCGTAACGGACGCATCGGGTAACAAAGTCACGCAGACGATGACCGTGAAAGTGGGCAACGACATGCCGAAAGTTGACCTGGCCGTGAAGGGCAACAAAACGTTCTACTTCCCTAAACAACCCATTGTTTATCAGGCCAACGTGGTCGATAAAGAAGATGGTACGCTGGCCAAAGGCATCAACCCCGACGACGTGACCATGACCATCGACTACGTGGAAGGATTCGACAAAACGATGCTGGCGCAGGGCCACCAGGCAAACCTTGGCTACTCGAGCGGCAAGCGATTGATTGAACTGAGCGACTGTAAGTCGTGCCACGGCATTGACAAGAAATCAATCGGACCCGCCTACATCGACGTGGCTAAAAAGTACAAAGGTGCGTTTATGATCGAAGCTAAGCTGGTGAACAAAGTCATCAACGGTGGCGGCGGGGTTTGGGGCGAACAGGCCATGAGTGCCCACCCTCAGCTGAAGAAGGAAGATGCCGAAAGCATGGTGCGCTACATCTTGTCGCTGGCCGATACGAAGATGGCCAACAAGCAGCCGTTGCAAGGCAATTACGTCGCTGAGAACCACGCCAAAGACGGCTCATACGTACTCACCGCCACCTACACCGACCGGGGCAACGGCGACATCGGCCCGCTCACGCAGGTGCAGTCGGTAGCGTTGCGCAGCCCCAAAATGCGTGCGGCGAGCTACGACGATAAGAAGGAGATCATGAATTTCAAGATGCCCACTGGCAACGATGCCGCCGTGGCGTTGGGCAATGGCAGCTTCACGGCTTACAATAATATCGACCTGACGGGCCTGACCGGAGTTAGTGTGCTGGCTATTGCCAGTGACCCCCGCACTGCTGGTGGTAGTATTGAGGTCCGTACCGATTCGCCCACGGGGCCGCTGCTGGGCGAAGCCGAAGTGAAACAGGGCACGATGGCACCGGTGCAGATTCCGTTTAAAAAGCCCGAAACAGGCACCCACAAGCTGTATTTGGTATTTGTAAACCCCAACTCAGCCAACAAACCGCTTTTCGCTGTAGACACGGTCACGTTTGAAGCTGGTGGTATGTAGCGGTTCGATTAGGTTGTAGTAGAAAAGGCCAGGGCGGTTTTCCATTGGAAAACCGCCCTGGCCTTTTTTGAGGTATCTGAATGGGGTGATGGAGTTGGTGGTTAGTGGTTGGCTGACGCATCAGTAGCTGACGCCTGGCCCCTCGACTGCGCTCGGGGTGACAGGCCAATAAGAAAGCATCCTAGCTTGATTCAAGGTAGTTGTCACCCCGAGCGCAGTCGAGGGGCCAGGCGTCAGCTACTGATGCGTCAGCCAACCACTAACCACCAACTACAAACGCACTACCGTTTCCGCGTCAGCCAGGCGAGCGTACCCATAACAATGGCGCAAATGGCCAGGCCACCAGCCTCGCGGGCAAGTTCGATGTTCACCGTTTTCATGCCTACCTCGTTGAGCAGAAAGCCCTCAAACGCCGGGGGCCACTGCCAGATGGCAGCTCCGCCATACACTAGAGCCATAGCAATAAAAAACCAGGGTCGGCCCAGTCCGGCATAGGCCATAATACAGCCTATGGCCGCAAACGCGTATATCGGAATCCAGACTTGCGGATCAGGATCGTTGTATTGCACCGCCGCAAACAGCACGAAAACAACGGCAAAAATGAGCGAGAAGGGTTTCATAGGCTTTATAGTCTGGAAAGTCACGGTCCGCCGCTGCGGTAGAGGGGAGTACAGGTAGTCTGGAAAGTCGTTTTTATAGCTTGTGACTTTCCAGACTACCTGTACTCCCCTCTACCGCAGCGGCGGACCGTGACTTTCCAGACTCTTTATCATTGACAATATGCCGCAACCGCGTTGGCAGCGTCGGGGTAGTTTAGCTTTTGGGCTTGTTTCAGGCTGAGGCAGGCGGCATCGCGCTGATTGGCAAGCACTTGCGCCAGACCAAGACCGTAGAATGCTTTGCCAAATTTGGCATCGACGGCAATGCAGGCCTGGAAATCGGCGATGGCTCCGTCGAGGTTTTTTTGGTTGAACCGCAGATTGCCCCGGTTATAGAGAGCCAGCGCATTGCGTGGGTTAAGCTTGATCGACTGGTCGAAATCGGTGAGGGCGGGCTGAATCTGATCTTGGGCAGCAAACAATTGTCCTCTGTTTAGAAACGCTTCTGAGGCACCTCGTTTGGCGGTGTCGGGTGCCAGCCGGATCGCCTGCGAGTAGTCAGTCAAGGCTCCCTGAATGTCCCCCTGCGTGGTTTTCAGCAGGGCACGGTTGTAGTAGGGGCTGTAGAAATCGGGCTTCACTTTCAGGGCCTGTTCGTAATCCAGCAGGGCGTTGTTATACTCTTTCAGTTCGAAATAAGCCACGCCGCGGGTATTGAACGCATCGGCATTGTCGGCGTCGGCCTCCACGGCCTGGTTGAGCACCTGCACTGCCTCGCGAGTTTTACCCTCGCGTAGCAGTTTCCGCCCCTGCTCCAGGTAGTCGGTCGAGGAGGTGCAACCTGTGATAATGAACAATGAACAATGAACAATGAACAATGTAAGAACGTGGCGTAAGTTGGTCATAAGTCGTCAGTATGGCGAGTCGCAAGGACAACCCGAATTACGTTTGTGCTCAGCTAGAGCGACTTACGACTTACGACTATCGACTTACGACTTTTATCCCCAAAATTAGCCCCAACCCCTTTACAAATTCGTAACAAAGCCCTACTTTTGCATCGGCAAATCGGTGCTACCAGCTCCTGCTGAATCCCCCAGGTCCTGACGGAAGCAAGGGTAGGTGGTCGTAGCGGTGAGACATTCGGTTTGCCATTTTTTTTGCCATTTAAATTGAGTTTAAAGTTTAAAGTCTAAGGTTTAAAGTTGGCTGACGCAAGCGTACTGGAGCGTCAGCCAACTTTAAACCTTAGACTTTAAACTTTAAACCCTTTTCCTGCCTATGCAAATTCAGGATACGCTGTCCGCCACCTTCGCGGCTACGTTTGGCGAAACGCCGGTGCTTATTAAGTCGCCGGGCCGGGTAAACCTCATCGGCGAACATACCGACTATAATATGGGTTTCGTGCTGCCCGCCGCCATTGATAAAGCCATCTATCTGGCTGTTGGCCCTCGCACCGACCGGCAGCTCCATTTTATTGCCGCCGACCTTAACAGTACTTACAAAGGCTCACTCGACAGCCTCACGCACGCGGCCAAAGGCTGGGCCAACTACCTGCTCGGCGTAGTCGATGAAGTAAACAAACTTACTCCCCTTGCCACCGGCCTGAACGTCGTCTTTGGCGGGACTATCCCTATCGGGGCGGGCCTTTCGTCGTCGGCGGCGCTGGAAAACGGCGTGGTCTTCGCCCTGAACCACCTCTACAACCTTGGTATGGAGCGCGTGTCGATGGTGAAGCTGTCGCAACGGGCCGAAAATAATTTTGTGGGGGCTAAAGTGGGTATCATGGACATGTTTGCTTCCATGATGGGCCGGAAGGGCAGCGTAATTCAGCTCGATTGCCGGTCGCTGGAGTACGCCTATGCCCCTCTTCAACTGGATGGTTTCCGCATTGTGCTCTGCGATTCGCGGGTAAAACATTCGCTCGTGACTTCGGAATACAATACGCGCCGGGCCGAATGTGAAGCAGGCGTGGCCATGCTTCAGGCCGTCTATGGCGACAGCATTCAGAGCCTCCGCGACGTGACTATCGACATGCTGAATCAGCACGTGCGCGATCAGGAACCTCTTTTGTACCGCCGCTGTGCTTATGTGGTGCTTGAAAACGGTCGCCTGCTCGATGGCGTGGCCGACCTGCAACGCGGCGACGTGGCGGCCTTTGGGCAGCGCATGTACGGTTCGCACGAGGGGCTGAGCAAGTGGTATGAAGTAAGCTGCCCCGAACTGGATATTCTGGAGACCATTGCCCGTAATCACCCCGGTGTGCTGGGTGCCCGCATGATGGGCGGGGGCTTCGGCGGTTGCACCATCAACCTCGTGCGCGAAGAAGCCCTGGCCGATTTTGAGAAAACTATCCGCGAACAGTATAAAGCCCAAACCGGCAAAGACACGTCAATCTATAGTTGCGTGATCGAAGACGGCACACACATACTGTAAACTGATTTACTTTTACCAGTTCACAACCGCACACACGATTCCAGCATATGAAGTTCTTTATTGATACGGCCAACCTCGCCGACATTCGGGAGGCACAGGACATGGGTATTCTCGACGGGGTGACCACCAACCCCTCGCTGATGGCCAAAGAAGGCATTACGGGCAAAGACAACGTGATGCGCCACTACAAACAAATCTGCGACATCGTAGAGGGCGACGTGAGCGCCGAGGTCATCGGCACTACCTTCGACGAGATGGTACGCGAGGGCGAAGAACTGGCCGAACTCGATGACAACATCGTGGTAAAAATTCCGATGACGCGCGACGGGGTGAAAGCCCTGAAATACTTCTCGGAGAAAGGCATCCGTACCAACTGCACGCTCATCTTCTCGGCTGGTCAGGCCCTGCTGGCGGCCAAAGCGGGTGCGTCGTACGTGTCGCCGTTTGTAGGTCGGCTGGATGATATCTCAACCGATGGCATTGAGTTGATCGAGCAGATCGTGACCATCTACCGCAACTACGGCTACACCACCGAAGTGCTGGCCGCGTCGATCCGGCACCCGATGCACGTAGTGCAATGCGCAGAAATTGGTGCCGACGTAATGACCGGCCCCCTCAGCGTCATGCTGGCCCTGCTCAACCACCCCCTCACCGATATCGGCCTCGCCAAATTCCTCGCCGACCACAAGAAAGCGAGCAACGGATAAAAAATAGTGGTAAGCGGTGAACGGTAAGTGGTGAGTTTGCTGACGCGTGTTATTCTTGCGAAAGCAAACTCACCACTTATCGTTTACCGTTTACCACTGACTAATTATGTTCAACTCCGACCCCGTTCTTTCGCTGCAACAGGCTGATATCTATCAGGATACCAAGCTGGTGCTGGGCGATGTATCATTTGATATCCACAAAGGCGAATTTGTGTACCTGATTGGGCGAACGGGCAGTGGCAAGTCGTCGTTGCTGAAAACGTTGTATGCCGATCTGTGGCTGCAACAGGGCAAAGGCATGGTGGCGGGGTTTGCCCTTGAAAACCTGAAGCCCAAAGACGTGCCTTACCTGCGTCGTAAAATCGGGATCGTGTTTCAGGACTTTCAGCTTTTCTCAGACCGGAACGTGGAGGAGAACCTGAAGTTTGTGCTGAAAGCCACCGGCTGGACCGACAAGGGAAAGATGACCAACCGCATCTCGGAAGTGCTGATGCAGGTGGGGCTGGGCACGGCTCATAAACGGATGCCTCATCAGCTATCGGGTGGTGAGCAGCAGCGGATTGTGATTGCCCGCGCTATGCTCAACGAACCCCTCATTCTGGTGGCCGACGAACCCACCGGCAACCTCGACCCTGGTGTGTCGGACCAGATTATGAGCGTGTTCAAGCAGATTAACAACGCCGGCACCGCTATTCTGATGGCCACACACAACTACGATCTGCTACACAAATTTCCGGGCCGTACCCTCCGCTGTATGGACGGGCAGGTGGTAGAGCTAAACGGGTAAGCTTATACCAGAGCGGTTTGCCACTTGCCTTTCGTGAAGTCGGGTATAGCTATCGGCTGACCTCCATTTGCCAGACTCTCCATAGCCAGATAAGGCACGCAGGACCACACCGCCGCGTCGTATACGTCGATGGCTGGGGTGGCTTTGGATTGGACTCCCCGAACGAAGTCATGCACCAGTAGGGCGTTTGCACTGGCCTGCGCATCGGCGCTTGTTTCATGGGCACCCATCCACTGCTTTTGGGTTCCCTGTACTCGGAATCCCGGCGCGTAAGGGCGGGTAGCTTCGCCCTCGTGAATAAGCTCGACGGTGGCTCCGCTGGCACACAAGATGGTGGTGGTGATAACCTCGCCCAGCGTGTATGTAGTGCCAGACAGGCTAGATACCCCCTTTTCAGCGGCTACCCGGACCAATCCCCGGCTTTTGTTGATGGTACTGCTGAGGGATACAAACTGGTTTCCCCGATTGATAGACAGCCACTGCGCCACCGGCCCAAGCCCATGCGTAGGGTAGGGGGTGGACCCGCTTCGGCCCTGTTGATAGCCACTCCGGGCGTGAGTGATTTCGCCAAACGCGCCCTGCCGAATTTGGGTGAGCACAGCCATATTTTCGGGGAGGTAACAGGTGCTTTCCAGCAATATAAGAGGTGTCTGCGTCCGCTCATGGGCGTGAACCAGTGCCCACGATTGGCCAACGCTGATGGGGGCAACTACGGCCATACCCACGTACTTGCCTGCCTGCATAGCCTGGATGGCCAGTGGTACCTGCTGGTTGGCAGCAGCAGCTAGTAGTACCCCGTCGATGTTCGTTTGCTGAAAAAGTTGTTCTACAGCCGATTCATCACTCGAACAGATAGCCGGGTGGGGTTTACCTAGTGCATCGAATAAGCTTAGCGCCTGACGGATAGCCTCAGGGTCAGAATCGCAGATAGCCGAAATATACACATCGGAGCGGCTTACAACTTGCCTGAGGTAATACTGCCCCTGATTTCCGGCACCTACGATTGCTAGCCTGACAGGACCAGTTGTTGCTGCCTTTGCTGACTCTGTGAGCCAGGTGCTTATGGAAGGAGCCAAGGCAGTGGCCAATGTGGCCGTGCGCAGAAAGGTGCGTCGGGTAGCGCGTTGTTGCATACAGGGGTGCTGGATAGAGTGTGGCAAGATAAACAGGCACCAGGTAACCAGCTGCTTAATGAACAAAGTAAGGACCGGTTACGTTAGAAAAGTAAGCCAATGGTACTAATCATCCTGTTTAACTTTTGATACAAAACGTTGAACAAACTCTTAAACAGGCTGGTTATGTTATTGACTCAAAGCACTCCTCTGCGCACTGGGACAACTCCCAGCCAGTACCGCGCCCAGGTCTGCCTGTGTTGTACACATACTTTGTAACGACAGGTTGATCAACTGATTTTGATCTAGTACACATGACGTATACCCCCGGGACAACTGTCCCTCGCGTTGCGGTGTTCCGAAAAGAACACTTTAACGCTGCGCACCGACTAAACAACCCCACTTGGTCGGATGAAAAAAATGCGCGTGTCTATGGCAAGTGCAACAATCCTAACTACCATGGTCACAACTACGACCTGATTGTGCAGGTAAACGGCCCGGTAGATCCTGAAACGGGTTATGTGATCGATATGAAGTACCTCGGCGACCTGATAAAGGCGCATGTGACGGATCGGTTCGACCACAAAAACCTGAACCTGGACACCGACGAATTTCGTGACCTGAACCCCTCGGCCGAGAACATCGCCATCGTCATTTACAACATACTACGTGAACAACTTGAGCCCACGCTCGACCTCAAAATCAGACTCTATGAAACCGAACGGAATTTCGTTGAATACCCTCTCTAACGGCCACTCATGCAACGGCCATTCCCACAACCACGACGATTTGCTTACCGACGAACTCATTGACGAACAAGGCGATACGCACGGCAGTGCTAACCTGGAAACACCCCTCCGCGCCGACGCTTTTGATCTGGACGATAACCTTAAGATTGACCTGATTGAAGAACATTTTCGCGAAATAATGACCATTCTGGGCCTCGACCTTTCCGACGACAGCCTGAAAGGTACACCCCGCCGGGTGGCTAAAATGTACGTCAACGAGACGTTCAAGGGCCTCAACCCTGCCAACAAACCCAGCACCACGCTTTTCGACAATAAGTACCAGTACAACCAGATGCTGGTGGAGCGCGACATCACGGTGCAGTCGTATTGTGAACACCACTTTGTACCCATCATTGGTCGGGCGCATGTAGCCTATATCAGCAGCGGCAAGGTCATTGGGCTGTCGAAATTGAACCGGATTGTACAGCATTTTGCTAAACGGCCACAAGTACAGGAGCGCCTGACGATGCAAATCGCCGACGAACTAAAGAAGGCGCTACAGACTGAAGACGTGGCCGTGATCATCGACGCCGCGCACTTGTGCGTATCGACCCGTGGCGTGAACGATACTGCCTCGTCGACTCTCACGGCTGCCTACAGCGGCAAATTCGAGGACGAGGCCACGAAACAGGAGTTTCTGAAGTACGTGGGCATGGCTAAGCCAACAATATAAGGGAGTTCAAAGTTTAACGTCTAAGCGGTCCGCCGCTGCGGGTCCAAAGTTGCTTCGCGTTCGGAAAAGTAAAGCGCGAAGTAACTTTGGACCCGCAGCGGCGGACCGCTTAGACGTTAAACTTTGAACAGTTTTATGACCGGCAAGAATATTCTCATCATCGGCGCTAGCTCAGGCATTGGGTACGCATTGGCGCTAACGTTACAGCAGCAGGGGGCCGTACTCTATACGGCAGGACGGCGGCAACCCGAAGGCATCACCTCCATACACATGCAGTGGGACGTGACCCAGGCTAACGCCGTGGATGCGCTCAACCAACTTCCCGACACACTGCATGGACTGGTGTACTGTCCCGGCACGATCAACTTGAAGCCGTTTCAGCGGTTGCAGCCGGAAGACTACGACAATGATCTGAAAATCAATGTGCTGGGTGCCGTATCGGCCATCCACGCTACGCTGGCATTGTTGAAGAAGTCGAAAGGGGCCAGCATTGTCTTGTTCAGCACGGTTGCGGCCAAACTGGGTATGGGCCTGCACTCATCGGTGTCGGTGGCGAAGTCAGCCGTGGAAGGCTTGACCAAATCACTGGCGGCGGAATTTGCCCCGTATAACATCCGCGTGAATGCCGTAGCACCGTCCCTGACCGACACACCCCTGGCCGAAAGCAAAGGGCTGCTGGGCACACCCGAAAAGCGTGAAGCCGCCGACAAACGCCACCCCCTCAACCGCGTCGGTACGCCCGAAGACATCGCCCAAATGGCCGCCTACCTCCTCGCTGACCAGGCCTCCTGGATCACTGGCCAAATCATCGGCGTTGATGGGGGTATGGGGAGTTTAAAATAGTGGTGAGTGCTGAGTGCGGTCCGACGGGTCGGTAAGTGGTGAGTTTGCTTCCGCCGGAGCAATTACTAGTGCGGAAGCAAACTCATCACTTACCGACCCGTCGGACCGCACTCAGCACTTACCACTATTTTAGATCCACATTTCCTCCCGTCAGAATTATCCCAATAGTTTGTCTTTCAAACTCGTTTCGGTAGCGAAGGACTGCCGCCAAGGGGACGGCGCAGGAGGGTTCGATGATGATTTTCATGCGTTCCCAAACCAGGCGTTGCGCGGCGCGTATCTCGGCGTCGTTCACCAACTTGATGTCGCTGACGTACTGCCGGATATAGCCCAGAGTGCGTTGACTGAGGGGAGCCATAAGTCCGTCGGCGATGGTGTTAATGTAGGGGGCGGTTTCTACATGGCCGCTTTTAAAGGATAAAACGGCGTCGGCAGCACCTTCTGGTTCACCCCCAATAACCCGCGTTTTTGAGCCATCGGCCGTTGTGGACAGGTAGTACGTGGCCAGGGCTGTTCCGCTGATGAGGCCACCACCGCCCACGGGGGCCATGATGACGTCGAACGGTTTACCGGTGGGGTTGTCGTCAATGAGTTCAATCGTGGCGGTACTCTGTCCGGCGATCACGCGGTCATCGTCGAAGGGGTGGATGAGGGCGGCACCAGTTTGGGCAACGATGTTGGCTACTCCGGCTTCGCGGGCTACAATGGTGGGTTCACACTCAATAACAGTGGCGCCATAATCCCGTACGGCATCTTTTTTCACCTGCGGGGCTGTGCGGGGCATGACCACGTAGGCCGGAATACACAACTGCTGCGCCGCGTAGGCCACCGCCTGCCCGTGATTGCCCGACGAATGGGTGGCAAGACCATTTCTACGTTCACTGTCAGCGAGTTGCAAGGCTGCATTCATGCCACCCCGCGCTTTGAACGCTCCTATCTTCTGAAAATTTTCGCATTTAAACACCAGCGTTGCCCCGGCCATCTGGTCGATAGTGCGGCTGGTGAGGCAGGGTGTCCGGTGAATAAATGGCCGAATCCGGTTGTGGGCATCGCGCAAGTCTTGCAAACTAAGCATGTTGGGTTGTGGTTGTACTGATTTACGAATTACGATGTACGAATTACGATTTTTGCTGACGCCAGCGTACTCCTGCGTCAGCAAAAATCGTAATTCGTACATCGTAATTCGTAAACCAGTACAACCTCCTTCTCATGACTACATCTCCTGCGCCACAGCGGCCACCAGCCACCATTGTCTTCATCTTTGGCGGCAGCGGCGACCTTAATTTCCGCAAGCTGACACCCGCCCTCTATAACCTCTTTCTCGATGGGTATATGCCCGAACACTTCGATGTGGTGGGCATTGGTCGAAGCGATTACAACGACGACACCTTCCGGGAGCGGCTGGCAGAGGGTATTCAGGAGTTTTCGAGGCGCAAAAACGGCCCCGACAACACCTGGGGAACGTTTTCGGGCCGTGTGGGCTACCTGCGCATGGACGGGGGTGATGCTGCCGCCTACCACCTCATTGCCGACCGCGTGAAGGCCCGCGAGGACAAGTGGGGTACGCCCGCCAACATTATTTTCTATATGTCGGTGGCCCCGCAACTCGTGCCGGGCATTGCCACCAACCTAAGTCAGCTGCCATTTTGTGGCGACAAAAGCCGGGTACGTCTGGTGGTGGAAAAGCCCTTTGGCCACGACCTGCAAAGTGCTCGTGAGCTGAACGCCCTGCTACTGAGCCACTTCGCCGAAGAGCAGATCTACCGGATTGATCACTATCTGGGTAAAGAAACGGTGCAGAATATTCTGGCCATGCGGTTCGCCAACACCCTGTTCGAGCCAATCTGGAACCATAACTACGTGGAGTCGGTGCAACTGACTGCCGCCGAAACCGTGGGGTTGGAAGGCCGCGGAGGCTACTACGAAGGCTCTGGCGCCCTGCGCGACATGATTCAGAACCACCTGCTACAACTGCTGTGCATGGTGGCCATGGAACCACCTACCTCGTTTGAGGCCGACGAGATCAGAAACAAAAAAGTAGACGTGCTCCGGGCCATGCGCCGCGTGTCGCCCGATCAGGTCGATACCATTGCCGTGCGGGGGCAGTATGGCGCTGGTGAGAAAAACGGAAAATCATCGCCCGCTTACCGGCAGGAGGAAGGGGTAAAGCCAGATTCGATGACGGAAACGTTCGCCGCCGTAACTTTCTTCTGCGACAACTGGCGGTGGGAGGGAACCCCGTTCTACGTCCGCACGGGTAAGCATTTGGCGGCCAAGTCGTCGGTGATTACGGTGCAGTTTCGGCCCGCGCCGCATTACGCATTTCCGAACGAAGCGACGAAGACGTGGCAGCATAACTGCCTGATCATCAGTATTCAGCCCGATATGAACATCCGCCTGCGGTTCCAGGCGAAGCGTCCCGGACAGACCCTGGCGCTTGACCCGGTCGAGATGGAGTTCAATTATGATACGTCGTTTAAAGAGCAGCAACCCGAAGCCTACGAAACCCTGCTGCTCGACGTGATGGCGGGCGATGCGACCCTGTTTATGCGGGCCGATCAGGTAGATGAGGCCTGGCAGATTGTGATGCCCATTTTGGATCATTGGGCCGCCCAAACCGACCCGGACGCGGGACCGCCCGCCGCCATGCCTACCTACGCCCCCGGCTCGTGGGGTCCCGACGAAGCCACCAAACTCACCGAACGCGACGGGTTTACCTGGATGAATGGGTGAAAAAAGGAGGAAGGGAGGAGAGGAAGAAAGGAGGAAAGGGGTTGCTTACGCGTGAACACTGTAGTTCAAATCCCTTTCCTCCTTTCTCCCTCTCTTCCCTTCCTCCCCTTTCCATATGAACATCAATATCGCCGATACCCCGGCCGACTGTGCGCGGGAAGCTGCTGAGTGGATTACTGATTATGCCGAACTGGTGCTGCAACAACGCGAACGGTTCACGCTGGCACTGTCGGGAGGGAGTACGCCCATTGCGCTGCATAAACTGCTGGCCGCGCCACCCTACCGCGACCGGATCGACTGGAAACGGGTGCATATTTTCTGGGGTGACGAACGCTGTGTACTCTTCAGTGACGACCGGAATAATGCCAAAATGGGCTTCGAGACGCTGCTAAACCACGTCGACGTGCCCAAAGAGCAGATCTACGCGATGAACATCGACCTGCCACCCGACGCGTCGATGGCCGAGTACGGCACGTTATTGCACCAGTATTTCGATGGTCACGAACACACCTTCGATCTGGTCATTCTCGGCATGGGCGACGACGGACACACGCTGTCGCTGTTTCCCGGCACGGAAGTCGTCAACGAAGACCGAGACTGGACAAAGGCGTTTTTTCTGCCGCAACAGGACATGTTCCGCCTCACAATCACGGCCCCGGTGGTGAATGCGGCAGCGGCGGTAATCTTCCAGGTAGAGGGTGCCAAAAAAGCCGACGCGCTCAAAGAAGTGCTGCAAGGCGATTACCAACCCAGCAAATACCCCTCACAGCGCATCAAGCCGAAAACAGAGGAGTTTGTCTGGTTTCTGGACAAAGCCGCGGCAAGTAAGTTGTAAAGGGAGTCTAACGTTCAACGTCTAAGGTTTAAGGTTGGCTGACGCACCAGTACGTTCGCGTCAGCCAACCTTAAACCTTAGACGTTGAACGTTAAACTTTCCCTTTACCGCTGCGTACCGAAGTCCGTTACCCAGTAGTGTTTGTAGGTGCTCGTGGTGGTGTAGGCATAGCCCACGCCTACCTCTTTGAAATTGGCGCTCATGATGTTGGCGCAGTGTCCCGGCGATTTTAGCCAGCCGTCGACCACGGCGCGGGCGGTGGGGTACCCCGCGGCGATGTTTTCACCGGCTGCCCGCCAGACATATCCTTCGCGGGTCATGCGGTCCCAGGGTTGCGAGCCGTCGCGGCCCGTGTGGCTGAAGTAGTTGTAGGTGGCCAGATCCAGCGCAAACTTGTCGGAAGCCGTGGTCAGCTTGGTGTTCAGCGCCAGGGCAGGTACGGCCGGATAAGTAGTTGAACCACACAAGCATGATTTCGACCGGGCGGCGTTCAGGTACGTCAAAATCTCCTGCTGCAACGCCGCCGATGCCGCCCGCGCCCCCATCGGGCTAGATGAGGCATTGGCCGTGTTAATACTACCCGTAATCACGCCCGACGACGTAGCCGTGGCACCTTCAGTAGCCAGACTAGTAGACGAGGTAGCTACTTTTGTGCCGTCTTGTGCTGGGGTCAGGCTGTTATCAGACTGGCACGCGGCCACACCGAGCAGGGCTACGAGCAGCCCGTAGACATACGATTTTTTCATTGGATAAAGCGTTAGTGTTTGCCTTGTGAACGGTGTTTGGTTTGATATAGTACATGGCTGATCGTAGGAAGGAATGACTCCAAACTACAATTGATCTTGTTAGTTATTGGCTATGAGACATTTATGGCTGTAAGAAAAATTTTAGCCTGATAAAAATTAGCGGAACAGCTTACGGTATTGGCTATACGTATAAGCAATGCAGAACACAAATCCGGGCTTAGCCGTAACTTGTCTGCACACAACGTACATGCTACTATGCGTCTACTATACTTACTCCTTTTGTTTCTTACTCCATTTCTTCTTGCTGCTCAGCCTACTACTATCCTGGCCGAACGTGCCCGTGCGCAGTTTGTGGATGAGGTGCTGGAAGACCGGTTCACCAACCTGCTGCCCCAACTCATGCGCCGCGAGGACATCGATATGTGGGTGATTATCTCGCGCGAATACAACGAAGATCCGGTCCTGAAAACCATGCTGCCCAGCACCTGGCTCTCGGCCCGGCGGCGGACCATTATGGTCTTTTTTGACCGGGGCGAGAAAGAAGGAGTAGAGAAATTAGCCATTGCCCGCTACGATGTGGGCAACCTGCTGAAAGGCGCGTGGGACATCGACGTGCGGCCCAACCAGTGGGATGCTCTTGCCAAGATTATTCAGGACCGTAAACCCAAAAAAATTGGCCTCAACCGCTCGGCCAACTACGCCCACGCCGACGGGCTGACGGCTACCGAACAGGGTGAGTTCCTGGAAAAACTGCCTCAGGATTACCAAAAACGCATTGTGTCGGCTGAAAAGCTCGCCGTGGACTGGCTCGAATCGCGTACGGAAAAGGAAATGGCCGTGTACCCCATGATCTGCCGCCTCTCGCACCAGATCATTCAGGAAGGCCTTTCGGAACAGGTAATCCAGCCCGGCATCACCACCACCGACGATGTGGTGTGGTGGTTCCGGCAGCGCATCACCGATCTTGGTGTAGACACCTGGTTTCACCCCACGGTAGATGTGCAACGGGCCGACCAAAACGATTTCAACCACCTGCGTACTTTCTCGAAACGCCCTGACAAAGAGGTGATTCAGGCGGGCGATCTGCTCCACGTCGATTTTGGCATTACGTACCTGCGGCTCAACACCGATCAACAGCAACACGCCTACGTACTTCGTCCCGGCGAAACTAACGTACCTGAAAGTATCCGTAAGGCGTTTGTGCAGGGCAACCGCTTGCAGGATATTCTAACGGAGCAGTTTTCGGCGGGAAAAACGGGTAACCAACTTCTGCTGGCGGCCCTGGCCCAGGCCGAAACGGAAGGTATCAAAGGCACGATCTACTCGCATCCAATCGGCGTTCACGGCCACGCCGCCGGACCTACCATCGGCCTCTGGGATCAGCAAAAGGGCGTTCCCGGCTCCGGCGACTACCCGCTGCTGGCTAACACGGCTTATTCGATTGAGCTAAATGCCGCCGTAGAAATTCCCGAATGGAAGAAAATGGTCCGCATCATGCTGGAAGAAGACGGCTTTTTCGACGGCCAATCCTTTCGCTACATTGACGGTCGCCAAACCGAAATTTACACGATTCCCCGCACGCTGGGGTACGTGAAGTAGTTGGCCCGGTGGCTGGGCTGACCCAACAAAAAAAGCCCACCGGCTTGTGGCAGGTGGGCTGAAAAACGCGAAACGCACTAATTGTTTGTCTGGGTAATAACTGACCCGTTGCCGGTTCCGATCTGCGAGACGTTGGCGATGTTGCCAACCATACCCGCGCCTCCTGGGCTGGTCTGGCTGATAGTCAGCGTATTAGATGTGCCTTCTTGCCGCGCAAACGAGCCGGCTGCCCCAGAAACATTCCGCACCACGTTGTAGTTGCCGGTTTGCGTAATGGTAGCCGTATTGAGGTCATCGATCTGTTCTAAGCGTGCCTGGTTGAAGCTGCCCTGCTGGCTGAGTGTGGCCGTGTTATTAACAGACTGGGTTCCCGCTCCCGGTGTCCCTTGCACAAGCGCACCGAAGTTACCCCCACCCCCGATTGTCGTGTTCTGGTTGATGGTTGCCGTGCCGCCATCATTGAAAGTATTCTGTTGAGTAATGGCAGCGGTGTTGCCGCCCGTGCTCAGGCTTCCCTGGTTAATCGTGGCCGCGTTTGTGTAGGCGTTGGTATTCTGGTCGATGGTCGCCAAATCACCGGCTCCACCACCAGCCTGATTAATAGTCGCCACGTTGCCGGTACTGCCGTCGTTCTGATTAATAAAGGCTTCGTTACTCTGCCCCGACTGGGTTACGAATGCATCGTTGTTGTTGCTGTCGCCAACGCCTCCACCGTTGCTGTCTACACCCAGTTGATTGACTGTAGCCTGGTTGGCAGATCCAGTCTGACCAACCACCGCCTCGTTGTTAGAACTGGTTCCTGATGAGCTGCCATTTTGGTTTACCGTTGCCGTGTGCCCACCCGTACCCGCCTGCGTCAGGGTAGCGTCGTTGTTATCGCTGCGGTCGTTTTGGTTGATGGTGCCCATGTCGCCGCTGCTGGTTTGGGTGATAGTGCCCTCGTTGAAGGTACTGTTTCCATTGGTACCAGCGTTTTGATGGATGGTGGCATCGCCTCCGTTGATGCCGTTTTGGGCAACCGTAGCGATGTTGTCCGTGCTGGCGTTCGTGCCGGTACCGTTCTGCTCAACCGTGGCCACGGCGTAGAAGGAATTTGGCCCGCTCGCTGCGTTGGAAAAACCCTGCCGTACGGTTGTTTTGTTGTTGCTCGACTTGTTCGATTGACTGACCGTCAACGTGTTAACATCGCCGAACTGATTCGTCGCTGCCGAGTTGTTGGTCGATACGTTGTTTTGGTTAATCGTGGCCGTCTGCCCGGTACCGTAGTTGTCCTGCCGCACGTCGGCGTCGTTGGCCGATAAACCGTCGTTCTGGCTGATGGTCAGCGTTTGGTTATGACCCTGTTGGTAGCTGTTCGCGTAGTTGCCCCCCGCAGCCTTAACAGCCGCAATACCCGCTGCATTAGGCGCATTACCCTGGGCAAGCGGTGCGCCCGGCGCACTGGCGGCGGTGATGGCTGTCCCGCTGCCACCCGTGTTATTTTTTTGGTTAATCGTGGCTACGTTCTTCCCTGAACCGCCCCCTTCCTGCCCAATGTTGGCGAAACCCGATTTTGTACCGATCTGGTTGATGTACGCTTCATTGTTCCGGGCGGGCGTCGTGATGCCAAGCTTCTGACTGGTGGCACCGTAATTACCCTGATTGGTGACGGATCCAGTTGACGTCTGCTGGATGTTGGAAATCAGCAGGCTACCCAATTGAGTGGCGTTCGCTGTTTGCTGGTTACCGCTCTGGTTAACCGTTGAGGTATTTTGGGCGAAGCCCGTAGCGGCAAAGGCGATTAGAGCCGCGCCGGTTAAGATAACTTTTTTCATGGATACAATGGAGTGAAAACGTATTGTAACTGTCTGACTGATAAGCAGATATTGTCGGCATAAAGCCGTTATGCAGAGCGGTTTCTGTGTGTGTTCAGCTCCTGGCCAGCGAGCGTCATCACCAGGCTTGTGCGCAGTGTCGGCAAACAAAGCCCGACACGTACTAATCTGCGTGTTACTGACCCTGATGAGGCACCAAAGCCTTGGTATCGGGGTACACGGATCAGTCTATGTTAACCTATCACGTACAACCTCAGACCGTAGCTGAGCACGTCGATAAGCCATCTGACTCCTGTCAGCGTGTTACTTACTTGCGGTTTTGTGGTAAAAACAACAAATTTGGTTACAAAATACATAAACGCAAATCAGGCTCCGGCGCGAATCAAATTGCGTTAGTCAAGAGTAAGTATAGGTTGATGTTGAGCAGGTCGACTGCTACAGAACAGGAGGTGAATGCGCTTATTCGATGCGCGGTATTAGACGTTGGCAGTTCCAGGGAGGAGCAACTGGTTTGATGCTACTGAGCACATCCGCCGTTACGGCAAGACGCAAACTGGTACATAGGAAAGTTGCTTTCATGAGGAATGTGGATAGAAGTTTCCAACTCTGAGGCAGCATTCAGTTGCTTGTCAAAGCAAAATTTCATAACAAAGCTAAAGCCCTCATCTTAGTACACAATGCTGTGTATTGGGATGTAAAATGAAAATAGTTTATTATTTTCTTATATAAATGCAGCTGTATTCCCTGTATGGGTTAGCGTAAGTGAGTCAATATATTTATTCATATGTTGTTACTAATCAAGGTGTTAACCTATAAATTAAGCAAATTAAAACGACTTTGAGGATCATCAGGTAGTGAATTTCCGATAGGTTTGATCGACTAATTGGCGGATTAGCATAACTCGGAAATCTGATAAACGGTAGGTATATGTTTATTAGACGGAGGGTTATATGTTTCCACAAAAGTTGACCGACAAAGCCAGAGCCGCCGCCAAGTAGCTGTATGTGTGGGTAAACCGTATTTTCAGCATGAGAAAGGCATACTTACTAAAACGGGTTAGTTTGTCTGTTAATAGACGCAATAATGAACAAACGAACCGAAATCCTGGCGGGCGTCTCCACGTTCCTCGCGACGATGTACATCATTGTGGTCAACCCAGCGATCTTGAATCAGGCGGGGTTGCCGTTTTCGGGGGTGCTCACGGCTACGGTGCTGCTGTCTTTTTTATGCAGCCTGATGATGGGCCTGTATGCCCGCAACCCGCTGGTGGTGGCTCCCGGCATGGGGCTGAACGCGTTTTTCACCTTTACAGCCGTCAAGGGCATGGGTATCCGGCCCGAAGTGGCGCTGGGAGCCGTATTCTGGGCGGGCGTGCTGTTTTTGCTGTTGTCGACTGTCAACGTGCGGTCGGCGCTGGTGCGGCTCATTCCCAGACCGTTGCGGTATGCTATCTCCGCGGGTATCGGGCTGTTTATCGCGCTCATTGGCTTTGAAAATGCCCATTTTATCGTGGCGAATCCGGCTACGCTGGTTGGAGTGGCTCGCCTCACCGACCCCGCCGTGCTAACGTTTGTGGGCGGGCTGCTGCTCACGGCGGTACTGCTCATCAGGAACGTACCCGGTGCCATTATCATCGGTATTGTGCTCACTACGCTGGCCGCGCTGCCCATTGGACGGTGGTGGGGCGGAACGGTGCCGCTGGTACAGTGGCAGGGGCTATTGGCCCTGCCCGATTTTTCGTTGATCGGCAAACTGGACCTGGTGGGTTCACTACGATGGTCACTGTGGCCGGTCATTTTTGCGTTTGTCTTCACCGACCTCTTCGATAGCATTAGCACCTTCGTGGGCGTAGCCGAAGCCGCCAACCTCACCGATGAACACGGCGAACCCCTTCGCCTAAACCGTTCGCTGCTGACCGACGCCGTAGCTACTACGCTGGCGGGGGTGCTGGGCACCAGTCCCGGCACGGCCTACATCGAGTCGGCAGTGGGGATTGCGCAGGGCGGGCGCACGGGGCTGACGGCCATTGTGGCGGGGTCGTTGTTTTTGCCGTTTCTATTTTTGTCGCCCTTACTATCTGTGATTCCAGCTATTGCCACGGCCCCGGCGCTGGTGTTGGTGGGCGCATTTATGATGAAACCGATCCTGAAAATAGACTGGGACCACCTCGACGAAGCCTTGCCTGCGTTTCTGGCGCTGGTGCTGATTCCATTCAGCTACAGCATCACCATCGGCATTGTCTGGGGTTTTTTATCGTGGACCATCGTGCGGGTGTTCACTGGTCGGGTACGTGAAATTCCTGCCGGGTTGTGGGTGGTAGATGGCCTGTGCGTGCTATCGCTGGTGGGGTAATTTTGCGCTATGAAGACGCAACGACTACCTCTCTTCCTGCTTTTGCTCGTCAGTTCGTTAGCTCATGCGCAACTGTACAAGCCCCGCCCCGTAACTGCGCTGCTGGGGGCATTTGGGCCAGAATTGACGCTGGTTCGGCAGTCGCTGCATGGTCCGAAAACGCGCGTGATTAATGGGATATCGTTTACCACCGGGCGGGTGGGCAGGCAGCGGGTGGTGGTGGCCGAAACGGGTATTGGCAAAGTCAACGCCGCCGCCACAACCGCCTTTGTGCTGGCCTATTTCCGGCCCCGGCGGGTGCTGTTTACCGGCATTGCGGGCGGTACCAACCCCGACCTGCAACCCGGCGATATGGTTATTGGCCAACGCGTGGCCCACCATGACTATAGCTGGATGACCATGACCACACCGCCCCGGCTCTCTCACCAAACGCGCAACGCCATCACCAAACAGGAGAACCCACTCTATCTCCCGGCCGACTCGATGCTACTGGCGAGGGCACAGGAGACGGCCAAAACGATTGATTTTGAGTCAATTCCGGTCACTAGTCGCCCGCCGAGGGTGGTGGTCGGGACGATTGTTACGGGTGATGTATTCGTATCGTCGGAAGAGAAAGTGGCTCAACTCAGGAGCGAGTTTGGGGCCGACGCTACTGAGATGGAGGGGGCTGCCGTGGCGCAAATCTGTTATCAGGAACAGGTGCCCTGCCTCGTGATCCGCAGCCTGAGCGACAAAGCCAACAGCAACGCCCGGATGGATATGCAACAATTCCTGGGCATCGCCGCCCGCAACTCAGCCAAACTCGTGCTCAAACTGATTGAGCAGTTGCCTTAAAGATCGTTAAGGGTTTATGCGCGGTATAGGTCACTACGTACACTAGTTTGCTCGTCGAAAAAAGTGGTGCTTATAAAACTCTGGCAATTAATGGGCTACGCCTAATCAGCCTACAACTGAGCCAACTGAGACTTACTGCGCCTAGAAAGACAACCAAAAACTTTATAAGGACGGGCCAGTCAGCGGGTAATAAGATGAATTGAAGCCACGTGACAAAGCCGTAATGCACGATATAAATGCCATATGCATTAGCCGACAAGCTATCCCATATCTGAATCGACGTTGTTACGTGATTTCGAAAAAAGCTCAGACACGCCCCTATGCTTGCCAGGCAACTTGCCACAAAAACAAGATCATAGAGCAAATACCCCTCGGTGGCCGTTAGCTGACCATTTTTGACTTGCGCTGCCCCCCACCCAGATTCAATTATCACCAGCGCATAACAGGTTAGACTAAGGCCAAGCCAGAAAGCCTGCGACCTGCCCAATAGCTTCCCCTGGTGAAACAAATACGTTTGCCAGTCGATGGTTCCCAAGCAGTTGCCAAGAAGAAAAAACAACCAGTAGAACAAGAGCCGGTTGAGCTGAAAATCGAAAGGCCCCCAATGGCCTACCCAGGTGTATTGACCTACCCACAAACTGAGCGGAATAAAACTCAGCGCTACAACCCCATACACCAGTACCCCAAAACGAATTGGAAATTGGCTCAACCTGGCCAGTCTGGCAGCGATGGCGGGAAAAAAGGATGGCTTATAGTTGAAGAGCAGTGCCGTGATGCTATCAAAAGACAGCAGAAGCCAGACGAACCAGGGAGGTCCTACTGGCCATTGCTGGTCGACAACGTAATCGCTACCAAATGGAACGAGTTGAAAAGATTGCGTAGACTGGTAGAAAGAAGGTAGGTATGCTACTGGAATTAGCACCAATTCGGCAATCAGGAATGGAATGCCTAACCGAACGAGTCGATCTGCGACATACTTTTTGGACCCTTTTCTACGAAGCCCGCCATAGACAAACAGGCCGCTGAGTAGAAACATAAGCGGCATAAAAAACGCGTCGTTGAAGCCAATAAACACGTCGAACCCATACCATCGGCTGTCATCCACAATGGGGGCCGTAGACCATATGTAATGGGCAGGGTTAAACCTGGCAAATGTGGGATACGCCAGGGCGGCATGGTGGGCAACAACCAGCATCGTGACGAATGAACGTAAGTAATCAAGCCAGATGGCCCGGTGAGTGGTCGCTTTCATAAGCGCCAAAATTATTCCCTCAGGGAGCGGTAAGCGACCGGCCTTGCAAGGCAGCCGTATCACCTTGCAAGGTCGTACGGCCTGCCGTTAGCCCCTCACGCCCGTTTTACGGTATTGGGAAGGGGTCTGCTGAGTCATTTTCTTGAACGCGGCGTTGAACGCCGATTTTGAATTGAAGCCCGACTCATAGGCAATTTCTTCTATTTTGATATGGCTATACTGGGGTACGACCAGCTTCGACTGAATTTCCTGAACCCGATAGGCATTAATGAAATCGAAGAAGTTTTGGCTACAGTATTGGTTGATCACCTGAGACAGATGATGGGGAGCCGTTGCCAGTTGTGATGCCAATACCGACAGGGTGAGGTTATTTTGACGATATGGCTTCTCCCGTTCCATATAGTTTAGCAACCGGTTCAGTGTTTGAATCGAGGTCTGCTCATCCAGGGCCGTTTTTTCATATTTAACGCGAGGCAAGGTCGCAGTACCATCATTCATTGCCTGGCGGGCCAGAATTTTTGACTGAGAAATCAGCCGAAAGCTCATGGTGAAGAAGACCAGCGAAACGCAGGTCGCTATGTATACATCGCCAACGTCGCTTTGATAATAGAACGTGAGCACCGCATAAACCACGATTACCAGCAGAAAAGACAAACAGAGTTGTCGCACCCATTCCAGCGAGATCTTTGTGGCTTCGTCCTTCTGTTTAAGTTGGCTAATTAACCGAAGCGTCAACAGGAGGTAGCCGATCTGGTAACTCGCCAACAGGTATTTGAAGACCTGATAAAAAGGTTTGTAAGAGCTAGCCCACCACAGATCACGAAACACAGCATCTGTTTGAGTGGCTCTGCGGTAGGCTATCTCCACTGTTTGAAGGAGCCACGTGTTTGACTGAGCAACGAATGGAATCAAATAGATAGCGTGGAGCAAAGCAGGCAGGAATGCCCAGTTGAAGCTGGCCTTCCACCGAAAATTGGGGCGGGCCAGCGCTACCGTGTAGAAGTAAAAGAGTGGGGGGAAAACAAAGTTAAACGGCTCTGAAAAGCCAATCAGGTAAGGAACAGAAGCGATTGTGTCTGAATAGCAGAGCAACACCTCCACCACCGTCAGGCATACGCTCACCAGGAGCCAGCCCAGCAAGGTATGGGCTGGCTGGCCCCGTCGCGAAATGGAGAAGCAGTTAATCGCCAGGAAGAACCCCTGTACTACACCTAGCAGGATGACTACAGACCAAAAATCATGAGTGGGGTCCACGTGAGTGAAAAAGATGACGCTTGTAAAACCTTAACGATAGGAACCTATTAAAGCTGTCACGCCAGATTCTTCTTTAAAAACGTGATCGTGCGTTCCCAGGCTAGTTTGGCGGCGGCTTCGTTGTAGCGGCTGGGGGCGGTGTCGTTGTTGAAGGCGTGTTGGGCACCCTCGTAGACGTACAGTTCGTACGGCTTGCCCGCTTTTTTTAGTTCGGATTCATAGGCCGGAATGCCCGCGTTGATCCGCTCGTCGAGGCCACCGTAATGGAGCTGGATTGGCGCGTGAATCTTGGGCACGTCGGCAGCGTCGGGCTGGCGACCGTAGAAGGGTACGGCCGCTTTCAGATCGGGGGCGTAAATGGCGAGTTGGTTGGCCATGGCCCCACCCCAACAGAAGCCCACGCAACCCACCTTGCCGTTGCTGTCGGGGCGGGTTTTCAGGTACTCCACGGCCTTCACAAAGTTGTCGCGGGTTTTGGCGGGGTCCAGTTTGCCGAAGAGTTCGCGCATCTGGGTCTCGTCGGTGGGGGTACCACCGGCGGCCGAGAGGGCATCAGGCGCTACGGCCAGAAAACCGGCCAGGGCCATGCGCCGGGTGATGTCTTCAATGTGGGGGTTGAGGCCCCGATTTTCGTGGATGACCACCACGGCGGGGTATTTGCCGTTAGCCACGGGCCGGGCCATGTAGCCTTTCATGGTGGTGTCGGCACCGGGGAAGGAAACCATCTCGGTTTTGAGGCGGTCGTCGTGGTTCGCTACGGTTTCGGCTTTGGCGTAGTTGACTTCCAGCAGGGGCAATACGGCCATGGCGGCTGCGGTACCACCCGTAAGCTTGGCCAGCCGCTTCAAAAACTCGTCGCGGTTAAGCGGTTTGTGCGTGTACTCGTCGAAGAGGTTGATGATGCGCTGATCCATGAGGCCCGTTGGTTTGGTGGCTTTCTGGGTAAAGCCAGTGAAGCTTCGGTTCTAACGCCTACGCTCAGTTTAGGTGTACCCGATCAAATTCAGCCAACTAAATCGCCCGGCTGCAATACCTTTGCGCCAGTATTGAGTGAGCGAATGCCTGGGAGTTATGAAAGGCATATTGCACAGATCCAGGCATTCGCTCATTCACTCACCGGAGCGCCGGACCGTCACTAATTTGCTTATCAATAACATGGACTTTCGCATAGAAAAAGACACGATGGGGCCGGTACAGGTGCCTGCCAACGTATATTGGGGCGCACAAACCCAGCGTTCGATTGACAACTTCCGCATTGCGCAGGACACTAACAAAATGCCCCGCGAGATCATCCGGGCCTTCGCTGTGCTCAAAAAAGCCGCCGCCCTCACCAACCTCGACGCGGGTGTGCTTTCGCCTGAAAAAGCCGATCTCATTGGCCGCGTCTGCGACGAGATTCTGGCCGGTGAACTCGCCGATCAGTTTCCGCTCGTGGTCTGGCAAACCGGGTCGGGCACGCAGAGCAACATGAATATGAACGAGGTAGTGGCCTACCGCGCCCACGTGCTCAATGGCGGCGCGCTCACCGACGAGAAGAAGTTTTTGAACCCCAACGACGACGTCAACAAATCGCAGTCGAGCAACGACACCTTCCCCACGGCCATGCACATTGCGGCCTACCAGATCCTGATGGAGGTGACGATTCCGGGTATCGAAAAACTGCGTAATACGCTGGATGCCAAAGCGAAGGAGTTTATGCACGTGGTGAAAATTGGTCGTACTCACTTCATGGACGCCACCCCGCTGACGGTGGGGCAGGAGTTTTCAGGCTACGTGTCGCAGCTGGATCACGGCCTTCGCGCCATCCGCAACACGCTGGCCCACCTGAGCGAACTGGCCCTGGGCGGCACGGCCGTGGGCACGGGTATCAACACGCCCCCCGGCTACTCGGAAAACGTGGCCAAACACATTGCCGACCTCACGGGCCTGCCCTTCATCACCGCCGAAAACAAGTTTGAAGCCCTCGCCGCCCACGACGCCATTGTAGAGGCCCACGGCGCGCTGAAGACCGTAGCCGCCAGCCTGATGAAGATCGGCAACGATGTCAGGATGCTGGCGAGTGGACCCCGTGCGGGCATTGGCGAGTTGTTTATTCCTGATAATGAGCCGGGTAGCAGTATCATGCCGGGCAAGGTAAACCCCACGCAGTGCGAGGCCATGACCATGGTGGCGGCGCAGGTGATGGGCAACGACGTGGCGATCAACATCGGCGGCATGAATGGCCATTTCGAGCTGAACGTGTTCAAGCCGGTGATAATTTTCAACTTCCTCCACTCGGCCCGCCTCATCGGCGACGTCTGCGTATCGTTCAACGACAAGTGCGCGGAAGGTATCCGGCCTATCGAAGCCAATATTGAGAAGCACGTGCAGAACTCGCTCATGCTGGTGACGGCGCTGAACACCAAAATCGGCTATTACAAAGCCGCCGAAATCGCCCAGACCGCCCACAAAAACGGCTCTACCCTGAAAGAAACCGCCGTGGCCCTCGGCTACCTCACCCCCGACGAGTTTGATCAGTGGGTTGTTCCCGTCGAGATGGTGGGAAAGGTGTAGAAGCCCAGACTATTGACAGCTATATCAGCAAGCACAATGATTTGATATAGCTGTCAATTAACTTAGTTTTAACTACTACTTCCATCTACTATAAATTATGTTCCTACTCTACCCATTTGTAAAAAGTAGCTTGTTGTACCGCGTTATTATAATTGGTTGGTTGTGTAGTCTTACTTATTTATCGGGAAAAGCGCAGGGGAGGTTGACCGTCTCAGTAAGCAACACGTTATCGTGTTCACAAAAAAATGCGACTATTACTGCGTTATCCTCCTGCACAGGTGGTGTTTTCTATAGTTTCAGCGGCCCTAATAACTTTTTTACGTGGAATACAACCGGCGTAACAAGTGTCACAGCCGACGGAACGTATACAGTGACAGCCACTAACTGGGAACGCAACTGCACGGATACCGTAACTACTGCCGTTGCAAGCGCGTTTCATCCTGATTATTTACCCCTGATGAGTTTGTACTACGCCACAAATGGAGCGGGTTGGAAATTGAAAAGAGGCTGGGCCACCAATTGTGAACCTTGTAGCGGTTGGACCGGAATTTCTTGCAGTAATAACAGGGTTACGGGCATTGAACTTGCCAACGTAGATTATACTTATGACGGTAATAATCTGGTTGGAAGTTTACCAGAAAGTATTGGGCAACTGACGAAATTAACTACATTAAATTTATCGTACAACAGAGGATTGAGTGGTCCAATTCCAACTTCAATTGGGAAACTGACTGATTTAGAATATATTCAATTGGTTGACAACGAGCGTTTGTCCGGCACATTGCCCGAGTCGTTAGGGAACTTAACTAAATTATCATTTCTTCAATTGAGAGGAACAAAAATCAGCGGTTCTTTACCTGCTGAATTAGGTAATTGTACAGCACTGACTCAGATATATGTTCAGCAGAGTCAATTAACTGGTTCGATACCTGAATCGTTTGGCAAACTCAAAAACATGATAGTTCTTTACCTAAATGATAATCAACTTTCTGGCCCAATCCCTAGCTCTGTTTCTTCCTTCACTGCGTTAACTCAGTTAGTATTAAGTAACAATAAGTTAACGGGAAGCATACCTGCTTCGCTCACCTCGCTGCAAAATATTAAGTTACTCAATCTCAGCCAAAATGCGTTGACTGGCCCTATTCCTTCTAGCTTAGGGCGGCTCAGCAAATTAGAGAATTTGGTTCTGTATGGTAATCAATTGACGGGTACACTGCCAGGTAGTCTTGGTCAGTTGGCAGCACTCTACGTTTTGAATTTAAATACAAATCAGCTGACAGGCAGCATACCTGAATCGTATACCGCACTTACCAGGTTGAGTACGTTTGATGTAGAAAAAAATCAATTGAGCGGTCAGTTACCAACGACAATTGGACGAATGACCAATTTATTTGATGTCAGGTTGGCAAATAACCAATTTTCAGGTGCATTACCAGCTTCTATTGGGGACCTGCCCAGGTTAAATATATTTACAATTAATGATAATCAGTTTTCGGGAAGTATCCCTTCAACAATCGGTAATTTGAGAAATTTGTATAATTTCATTATTGCCAATAATCAGTTAACTGGTTCGTTACCAGAATCGATTAATTATTTGTCTAATCTACAATCTTTTTTAGCCGCAAATAATCGCTTTATAGGAGAAATACCTGCCTTTACAGACAGCCGCTATTTGCGATACGTAGATGTGAGTAATAATCAATTTTCGGGAAGTTTACCCGGTGATATAGCAAACCGAGTGCAGCTACAGAGTTTTTCGGCACAAAGCAATCAACTCAGCGGCTGCATTCCACGCTCTTTTGCTACGTTGTGCGGTAGAACTATAACTATAAGCAATAACGCAGGCTTGCCCGGCAACGGTGACTGGGCCGCTTTTTGTTCAAATCAGACAGGTATTTGTCCACCCTGCGATCTGCTCATAACCCAACAGCCATTTACTATGCAGTACGCCTGCAATCGCGGGGTTGTGCAACTCAAGGTAAGTGCGGCTTGCAGCCTGCCAGTTTCGTACCAATGGTATAACGAGGCTGGCCCGCTCACCAATTCGGTCCGAATTAGTGGGGCTACCAGTCCTACACTCACCATCTGGGATGCCCGGCCAAGCGACATTGTTTCGTACAGAGTGTTCCTGTCAGCAGCTTGTGGCAGTGCTTACTCCACAAGAGCTACCTTCTCGCTCGAAGCAAGTTCATATCCTGAATTTGACGCTTTGGCTGATTTTTTCTACGCCACAGACGGCCCAAACTGGACAAACAAAAGCGGTTGGCTAACGACTTGTTCCCCCTACAGTGGTTGGTTTGGACTAACCACAAGCCCCCTAACGGGGCAGGTAACAAGTTTAAACTTATCACCTCCATCTGCACCAATGGCAGGTAACAATTTGCGGGGCACCTTGCCGGCTAGTCTTTCTGTCCTTAGCGGTTTGGAGCAGCTTCTCATTAATAATAACCCTCAGCTTGTTGGGGGTCTGCCAACATCAATTGGTGCGCTTACCAGTCTCACTCTGCTTGATGCATCGGCAAACGGACTAACGGGGCCAATCCCTGCCTCGGTTGGTTCGCTCACAAAACTTACGTCGCTCTCTCTGGGATTCAACCAGCTTTCAGGCCGTATTCCATCGGGGTTGGGTAACCTGTCTGCGTTGCAACGGTTGAATGTAGCCTCCAATAAGTTGACAGGTTGTTTGCCGGTTTCCTTGACAAATTTGTGCGGTAAAACGGTAGATATTTCGGGTAATGTGGGTTTGGCAAACGGTGGGGACTGGCTGGCTTTCTGTACTAATCGGACTGGTGCCGACAATGGCATTATAAATAGCCTTAAACCGGGTCAATGGTATGACCAGTCAGTATGGTCCTGTGGAAATATACCCACCAGCACCGACACCGTTCTCCTACGCCATTCTGTTGTCGTGGGTGTAGGGCAAATCGCAGAAGCTCAACGAATTTGGTATACTAACGCCGGAAAATTGCTTTTGGGAACAGGCGTACAAGTTAAGGTTGGCCGATAAGTACTCCTCGGATAAACGTACTTCGGGTAACGAACCGATCATTACCAACATCGACAAGCACGTGCAGAATTCGCTCATGCTGGTGACAGCGCTGAACACCAAAATCGGCTACTACAAAGCCGCCGAAATCGCCCAACCGCCCACAAAAACGGCTCAACCCTGAAAGAAACCGCCGTGGCCCTCGGCTACCTCACCCCCGACGAGTTTGATCAGTGGGTAGTGCCCGTTGAGATGGTGGGGAAGGTGTGATGGTGCTATGAATAACTACTGGGCCACTGATTTTAATGAGCACCGTTGCTGACCTGGTGAAATAATGAGAATTTGCCTCTCAACCCTTTGCTTATAGCTATGCTCTCCGAACCCGTTACTGACGTTCACAACCACCACGCAACAGGTCAAATCACGTGCCGCAACTGTGCTAATCCGTTCGAGGGGCATTTTTGCAATCAGTGCGGTCAGTCGGCGCATACCCACGCCGTCAACTGGCACTACATCTGGCACGAAGTACCCCATAGCGTCTGGCACCTCGACCGGGGCATATTGTTCACCCTGCGCGAACTCTGCACGCGCCCCGGCCATACCGTCCGCGAATTTTTAGCGGGCAAACGGGTCAAGCATTACCGGCCCCTGGCGTTGCTGCTTATTCTGGGGGCGGTAGTGGTGTTTGTCACCCACAGCCTGCACGTGAACATCGCGCAGGATACCCAAAAACTGCTGTCGCCCGCCTCAGCAACTAAGTCGGGTCGACTGCAGGCTTTTCAGAAGGAAGCATCCCAGTTTGTGGAAAGAAACCGCACCCTGGTTCAGATTGCGCTGATTCCCATCTACGCGCTGGGGTTTTGGATCATGTTCCGCCGCCGTGGCTATAACTACCCGGAACTGCTGGTAACACAGACGTTCGTGGCCAATTTTGCCCTTTTGTTCTCGCTCATCCCGGTATTGATGTATTGGGCAATGGGCTCGTCGATGGCCGTGTACTCCAGCAGCATGTCGCTGAGCCTCCTGGTCATGATGGGCTATAACATGATTGTGCATACGCAGCTTTACCAGGGAAAACTGCCCACGCGAACTATTGTGTGGCGAAGCGCAGCAGCTTATTTGCTGGGCTATGGCCTTTTTATACTGCTGGTCATGCTAATCACCCTTGTCTACATCATCGTGAGCCGCTAACCGAAGCACCTACCTTACACCCGCACGTAAATACGCTTCCTGTCAAGTAGCCAGCCCACGCTCCAGCAGAAGAGCATGAAGGTGAGGGCAAAGAGGAGGGAGCCGGCGGGACCGGGGGCCAGATTTTGGAACAGGTGCGTACCGATCCAGTCCAGCAGGTTTTCGCCGTTGCCGACGGGGATCATGGCCAGAATGATCACGACCAGTTCAGAGAGCAGGTAGATAAACAGTGGATTCTTGCCGGGGATGACGAAAAAGTTGGTCCAGTTGCCCCGGTTCCAGCGGCGAATCTCGATAGCGTAGATCAATGCGGCCAGAATAACCAGGTCGAGGCCGGTAGTGAGCAGGACGAACGAACTGGTCCAGAGCTTTTTATTGATCGGAAACACCGCGTCCCAGCAGAGGGCCAGGAAGATTAGGGCCGCGCCCGCCAGCAGCAGCCGGGTGGTGCTTTCGTAGTTCTTGCCCACGCGCTGCACCGTCTGCCCGGCGTAGTAGCCAATGAGCACGTTCACGATGGCGGGCAGCGTGCTGAGCAGGCCTTCCGGGTCGAAGGGAACGCCGTTGCCCATGTAGAGGTGCGCATCGCCGATGGTCCACCGGTCGAGCCGCAACACGGCGTTACCCTGAAGACTAAACGGGTCGGCGGGGTTGCCCCACCCCAGCAGGATAAGCCAGTAGCCCACCAGAAACAGCACGGCCAGCCAGATCACCGTGCGGCGTGGGAAGAAATAAACCAGCAACGATGCCAGGCCGTAGCACACGCCAATGCGCTGCAACACGCCCCAAATGCGGGTTTCGCCCATGGGAGCACCCACGATAGCCCCCGTTTCGTTCACCCGAAAAAAGGGGAACCAGTACATAAGGTAGCCGAGCAGAAAAATAATAGCCGTCCGCCGCAGGATTTTGGCCAGCACCGTCGCCGTGGGCATCGACTGAAACCTGGCGTTGGCGAAGCTCATGGCGTTGCCCACGGCAAACAGAAACGACGGAAACACCAGATCGGTGGGGGTGAAGCCGTGCCAGCTGGCGTGGAGCAGTGGTGCAAAGGGCGTGGCTCCCGCACCCGGCGTATTCACCACGATCATGAAGCAAACGGTAAGCCCCCGGAACACGTCCAGGGACAAAAAACGGGTAGTGGTAGCTGGCATTCGGAGTGGGTTTAGCGGGCTTGTGGTGGTTTTGTACAACCGGTTCCAAGTTAACGAATCGCCCGATATAGGCGGCTCATACTAGTCGCTTCTATGGGTGCACGTCGAAACTGCCTAGCAGGTAACGCAACAGGGGGGCTGCGTGGAGCGACTGCATCATCTGGCCGGTGTCGAGAACGGTGAGCGCTTCGACTGGCGACACGGTCCAGACGGCAATTTCTTCGGTCAGTTCGAGGTCCTGTTCCCCAATTTTTTCTACCCCCAGGGCCAAAAACGAATAACTCCGGTTTGTGTGAGTACCAGGGTTGGCCGAGAGTGTCATCAATGGTTGCCACTGCCCGCCGCCGTAGCCGGTTTCTTCCAGTAGTTCGCGCTGGGCGGCCTCAAGCGGTGTCTCGCCCGGATCAACGCAACCGGCACAAAGTTCATAATGCACATCGCCGACCCCATGCCGATACTGCCTGATCAGCACGAGGTCGCCGCCTGTGGTAACGGCCACAACGTTAATCCAGTCGGGGTATTCAAGCAGGTAATAATCAGGGATATAACCACCGCCCGCCATCCGGATGGCCTCTTTGCGGACGGTAAACCAGGTTTGACGGTGAATGTAGTCAGACTGCTCGACCTGCCAGGGTTGCGGGTCGTTGGGGAGGGAAAACGTGGCCATAGAACCCAAAAATCGCGTTTTTTGTGAAGCCAACGCAGCCACTGCCAAAAACCGAAGCCATCAGCCTACCACTAACCCGCGCATGAACCAACTCATCGACCAGATACAGACGCTGGGGCCGTTGTCTGAGGCACTGAAATCGGCGTTGATGGGATTGCTGCGGCGGGAGGAACCGGCCAGGAAAAGCTGGCTGTTGCAACCCGGTCAGGTGTCGGATCGGCTGTATTTTATTCAGCAGGGCGTGGTGCGGGGCTATTACCTCAAAGACGGCCGCGAGGTGACCTCGTGGTTCATGCGCGAAGGCGACTTCATTGTCTCTATCGTGAGCTTCTACACCCGCCAACCCGCCCGCGAGTATGTGGAACTGATGGAAGACGGCGTGGTCTGGTCCATTCAGTATGAGCAGCTACAGCAGCTTTACCGCGACTTCCCGGAGTTCAACGTCATTGGCCGAAAACTGACCGAGACCTACTACGTACTGAGCGAGTTGCGCACGCAGAACCTGCGGATGCTCACCGCCCCCGAACGCTATGCACAATTGCTGACCGATTTCCCAGATATCTTCGGCCGGGTGCCGCTGAAATATATTGCCTCGCACCTGGGCATCTCGCCCGAAACCCTCAGCCGATTGCGAGGTCGGAAGGCAGTCTAGCGGAACGGTCCGCCAAACAACGGGCTGTGCGCCTCACTCCGCTAAACAAGGCTCCGAAATCCATCAACAACCGCTTTGCCCGACTGCCAGATGAACCCCGCATCGGTGCCAACGGCGATGAAACGGGTACCGCTGGCGATTTCGGCGGTGATGGCCTCGGGCTGGCGGGTGAAGATACCTACCGGAATACCTCGCGCTACACAACCCGTTTTTATGGTTTGAATAGCTGCCTGTACGTCGGGGTGTTGCACGTCGCCCAGGCGGTTCATGCTGCCCGACAGGTCGTAGGGGCCAATAAATACCCCGTCGATGCCGGGTACGGCCAGGATCTCATCCAGATTTCGGACGGCATCTATGTGTTCGATCTGGATAATCAGGGCCGTGGTTTCGTTGGCGGTGGCCACGTAATCAGCGAAGGCGAGGCCATACCCGTGCGCCCGGCCAATACCCACGTTTCGGGTGCCGGTGGGTGGATAATTGGCTGCCTGCACAGCCCGACGGGCCTCTTCGGCTGAGTTGACAGCAGGAACAATGACCCCGTCGGCTCCCAGATCGAGGGCCTGCTGAATGTAGATTGGGTTGTTTTCGGCTACGCGCACCAGGCCACTGCACTCGCCCCGGATGGCTTGCAGGTGTCGCTGTACCTCAGCTAATGACAGCGTACTGTGCTCCATATCAATAAAGAGCCAGTCGAACCCCGCCAGTGAGAGCATCTCGCTTACCTCCGGCGCGGGCAACGATACCAACGTGCCCAATGATGGCGATGGGCTACGGAGTTTTTGAGTAAAAGACGTTTTCATGGCTAGGGTTAGGTTTGGGTAGCATCAATATTGACATCCGTCAATGGTTGGGCACTCGTAGGAGGCTTGCTTTGGGGTATCAATCACCTCAAACCCAACTGCCTATGTTACCCCTCATTTTTGGCGTATTTGCCGCCTGTTTTCTGCTCGAACGGCTCATGCCGGGCTGGAAATTACCCGCCGTGCCCACCTGGACTATCCGGGTGCTGGCCATCAATTTCGTGCAACTACTGGTGGTGGTCGTGGCGGGCTATACCTGGGAAAAGTGGCTGTCGGCCTACTCGCTTTTTCACTTGTCGGCGGTGGTAGGTAATGCGGCGGGCGGCATCATCGCTTACGTCATTGCTACGTTCCTGTTCTATTGGTGGCACCGCTGGCGGCATACCGTCGATTTTTTGTGGACGCACTTTCATCAGATACACCACAGCCCGCAACGGCTGGAGGTGATCACGTCGTTCTATAAACACCCGCTCGAAATGACGGTCAACTCCATTATTGGTAGCCTGCTGGTCTACACGTTGCTGGGGCTGAACGCCGAAGCGGGGGCTATTTATACCCTCTGCACGGCCCTGGGTGAGTTTTTCTACCACACCAACGTGAAGACACCGCAGTGGATCGGCTACATTTTTCAGCGGCCAGAGATGCACCGCATTCACCACGAATACGAAAAACACACCAGCAACTACGGCGATATCGTCTGGTGGGACATGCTCTTTGGTACCTACCAAAACCCTAAAGAGTTCACGTCAACCTGCGGCTTCGACCCCGAAAAAGAGTTGCGCCTGGGCGACATGCTCCGGTTTAAGGACGTGCACAAAGAAGGTTGACCCCTTACGCCAGCTTGATGGTGCGGCCCGTTTCGGCGGCCTGGTAAATGGCTTGGAGAAGGCGAACGTCGCGCTTGCCTTCCTCGCCGGTGATGTGGTTGGGGAGGGTTTTTCCGGCCAGCAGGTCTTTGCAGACACCGTCCATGTGGGCGGCCTGATGGTTCACCACGGGCATCTCGATGGGGCCTTTGCTGGTGCGGCCTTTCAGCGGACCATAGCCAAAGGCGGGTGCGAGTTCGAACCAGCCTTTTTCGCAGGAGGCGTAGAGGCGTTCTACCCCCGCCGTGTAGCTGCTGGTGGAGGTGCTGACGGCCCCGCTCGGAAACCGAAACTGCCAGAAGATGGTCTCCTCCACGTCTTTGAATTTCTCCGGCTCGGTCTTGGGCGAAAACTGGGCCGTTACCGAAACCGGCTCTTCGCCCGTGACGTAGCGGGCACCCTGGATGGCGTAGATGCCCACGTCCATGAGCGCACCACCGCCGGCCATGCTTTTTTTCATGCGCCACTGCGACGGGTCGCCGATGCGGAAGGCGTCGCTGGCTTCGACAAACTTTACCGGGCCAAACACCTTTTGCTGACCCAGGCGCATGACTTCCTGCGTAAACGGCTCGTAATGAAGCCGGTAGCCCACGGCCAGCTGCTTGTTGGCTTTCCTGGCGGCGTCGATCATAGCCTGGCATTCCTTTTCGGTAATGGCCATGGGCTTCTCGCAGATCACGTGTTTGCCCGCCTGCGCCGCCCGAATCACGTACTCGGCGTGCATGGAGTTGGGCAGCACCACATACACCACGTCGATGTCGGGGTTGTCGATGATGCGGTCGAAGGTTTTGTAGTCGTAGACGTTTTTTGCCGGAATGTTGTATTTCTGGGTCCACTCGGTGGCCTTGGCGGGGGTGCCCGTCACGATGCCCGCGAGGCGGCAGTGCTGCGTTTGTTGCAGGGCCGGGGCCAGCTGATTTTTGCTGTAGCTGCCCAGGCCCACCAGCGCGATGCCCAGCTTTTTGTCCTGCCCGGTCTGGCTCGACAGGGGCTGGCCAAGGGCGTCCGTAAGGGAGGGCACGGTAAGGGCCGAAGCGCCGATGCTGGCCAGAAAATGACGGCGCGAGAGGGAGGTTATAGGCGACATAGAAAGCCGGGAGCGGAAGGAGGTATGTACCGTTAAACAGTACCTATAAGCTCAACCACTCCCGGACTTACTAGCCTGATTGGGCTAGTGCGCCTAGGCTTCCAGTTCAAACATCGCTTCTATTTCCACTGAAATGTTGCCCGGCAACGACCCCATGCCCACCGCCGAACGTACGCCGATACCGTTTTCGGTGCCCCAGATTTGGGCAAACAGGTCGCTGCATCCGTTGATGACTTTGGGGTGCTCGCCAAACTCTGGCACGGCGTTGACCATGCCCAGGATCTTCACTACGCGCTTCACCCGGTTGAGACTACCGAGGGCAGCGGTGAGGGTAGCCAGGATGGCGAGGCCCGTTTGTTTGGCGGCGGCATTACCAAAAGCCAGGTCTACCTCGCTACCCACACGGCCCGTCATCAGGCTATCGTCGGGCAGGTAGGGGCCGTGGCCCGATACGTAGATGAAGTTGCCTACGATGAGGCTGGGTTTGTAAACGCCCTTGGGCGTGGGGGCGGGGGGCAGCTGAAGATTCATGGCCGCAAAATTCTCGTCGGGCGTGTTCATCTGGAAACTATGTTTTGGGTGTACGGCTGCTGGGGGCCGGGTTTGTATTTCGGTCTGAAGGGGTAAATTTGGTGAACAGTCACGACAAAAAAGCAGCACATGATTCAGTCCCTTGCCCAACTCGACAAAGTACGCTATAAAGCCAGCCTGTGCCTGTTGCTGGCAGTGCTTGTGGTTGCTACGCCTGGTTTGGCGCAGTCGAAAAAGCACCCTTGTCTGGCCACGTACATGAGCAAACCCAAAGCCATTGCTGAACACCAGGCCATCTATAAGCCCATTTACGAGGCTGCAAAAGGCGAGGTGTTTGCCTCAGTTGGCGCGGGTAGCGGCACCAAAGAAATCATTTATTCGATGATGGCCGACAGCCTGACGTTCTACCTGCAAGACATCGATCCGGCTTGCCTCGCTGCCCAGACCATCGCCCAAAACGCCGCCACACTATATGCCACTGCCAACCGGGCTAACACCGCTACGTTTATTCCGGTCATCGGTACTGAAAGCGAAACCAAACTGCCTGCTTCGACGATAGATAAGCTGCTGATTGAGAATAGTTTGCACGAATTTACAAACCCAGCCGATGTGCTTGCCGACGTGCGCAAGAGTCTGAAAAAAGGCGGGCTGCTGTACGTAATGGAAATGATCTCAACCAAGCCGGGAAGACTACACAATGGCTGCAAAAAGCCTCTGTTCACCCACCAGACGTTGCTTGACCTGCTGACCCAAAACGGCTTTCGCTATGTACGTCATCAGCCAACGTATCCCAACGAACCCCAGGCACTGGTGTACGTTTTTGCCGTAGCCGAATAGCCCGCCCATGGGTGCGTCAGGCTAGGGTCTCCAGAAAATCGTAGAAGTCTTTTTTGGTGGTGAAGGGCAGCTTCTGGCTGATGTTTTTGCGGTGGGTTTGCACCGTGTAGTAGCTCAGGCTCAGGACGTCGGCAATTTGTTCAGACGTCAGGCCCTGCTTTACTCGTTTCAGAATCTCCACCTCGCGTTTGGTGAGGCCGTAGGTTAACCGGGCCATGTCGCTGGCGGGCAGGGCCGGGCTGGGTGCCGCGTCGGTTTCAATGACGAGTTTCCCCGCCATTACTTGCCGCAGCAGCGTCAGCAGACGGTCGGCGGCCACGGTCTTGGCAATGTAGCCGTTGATGTTCAGGGCGTTGAACCGGGCAATCTCGTGCCGTTCGGCATACATGCTGATGATCACGATTTTGCCCGGCGTGGGCAGTTGCCTGAGTTGCTCCACCACCGCCAGCCCGTCGTAATGGGGCATATTCACATCCACCAGCACCAGGTCGGGGAGGTGGCGGGCGCAGGCATCCAGGGCCAGGCGACTATCGTAGACCTGCTCTACCACCACAAAATCCGTCGATTCGCGCAGGACCAGACTCAGGCCGTCGTTAAACAGGCGGTGGTCGTCAATAAGCAGGGTTCGGGTTGGCATGGCTGGGGGTGAGCACGGGGGCCGCAAGGGTGGTCTGGAGCAGGACGCTGGTGCCGGTGGGGGCGGCGTCGAACCGTACGCTGATGCCCGGTAGCGCCGCTCGTTTATAGATCGTCTGAATACCGATGCCTTTCTGCTGGCCCGCCGACACGTCGAAGCCGACGCCATCATCTTCCACGCTGACATCGACCGTTGTGCCGTCACAAAAAAACTGAACGCTGGCCTGTGTGGCCCCCGAATGCCGGATCACGTTGGTCAGCAGTTCCTGAATAATGCGATAGAGATTTTGCTGCGTTAGTGGGGGCAACTGGTTAATCTGCCCCTGCGTGTAGTCGGTGTAGGCTAGCCGGACGGGGGCAAAATCGGTAAAGCGGCTGACGAGCGTTTGGACCTTGTCGGTAAGCGGGCGGTCGTCGTCTTTGACCAGGTTGTGGCTCAGGAAGCGCAGTTCGCCGATGGCACTGAGCAGGATACTCCGCAGTTTGTCGGGGTTCAGGGGTGTGCGGCCCAGGTAGCTCAGGGCGGTGGCGAGCGTGTTGCCCACCTGATCGTGCAGGTCGCGGCCAATGCCCTCGATCTCCTGCCGCCGCAGGGCCTCGTTGTGTTTGGTCAGCTCCCGTACCTGTCGTCGCATTCCTTGCCGCGTAACGAGTTCTTTTCGGAACTCATCGAAGGCTAAGTAGCTCAAAATGAACAGAAAATAAAAGGGTGGGAGCGTTATCTGCCGGTACGTGTCCTGCCCGTTGATGGCCTGAACAAACCCGATCACCTGCGCCAGAATAATCGGAGCCAACCCCAGCACACAGACCAATAGCGGTGCCCAGATACCCGCCCGGCGGTAGGCCAGCACCACCCACACCACCAGCCAACCGGTGTTGATAATCGTGAGGGTCGTCATGCCGTTGATGATGCCGTAATTAAGTAGGTCAAACGACTGGGGCGGTAGCAGGAACAGGGCCATCAGTCCACCACTGACCACGCTGTAGGCACCCACCGCCCACCAATAGCGGCGCGGTTGCCGAACCGCCGGTTTGATCAGTTGGTAGAAAAACGGGTGGATCATCGGGTTCAGCCAGATGCGGCAGAACAGCCCTACGGTGTTGGCACTGAGGGCCAGCCCGGCTGGGTAAGGCAGCAGACTCAGATACCCCACGACGTTGGCGCATATCACCGTCAGCGTACTCAGGTACACGCTAAACCAAACCAGCAACCGGCTCCCCGAAAATCCACCGACCAGCAGGGCAACCACGGCCAGCAGGGCAAACACGACCATCGTGACGCCGTCGCCGACGCTACCGATGAAGGCATCATCGGCGTAGGTATGCTGGTGAGAAAGGCGCACGTCTACCTCGTGAAAACCGGCGTAGAACTGGGTACGTAACAGCAGCGGTACGGTTGTTTGGGATGGGATAACGATGGGGAAGGCGTAGTTCAGAAACGGGTAAAACCGTTCGCCCAAGGGGGTGTTGTTGTGCAACGTACCCACAAACGCGAAGCGATCCCTTTGCCCCATCCATAGTGTGGCCTGATTAGCGCGGTATTGGGGCATCGACAACACCAGGCGTTGGGGCTGATCGGTGGCGTTGCGGAGTTCGATGAAAGCCCAACCCACCGGTGCCAACGCCGCGTTGCCGTGCAATACCGCCTCCGGGTGCGGGTTGCGGCGAAACGACCGGCGAATAACGGACGTGAGCTGCCGGACTGGCTGCGTCGTGTCGAAGGCGAACGACTGACTGACCAGCATTCGGTTGTTGAGCGCCTCCGTATCAAACGAAGGGGGTAGCGTATAGACGGGTACGTTTGTTTCGGGACGCCATTGAATCGGGTGCCAAAACTGACCCAGCAGAAAGCCGCCGAGGGCCACACCCAGCCCCAACAGCAACACACCCACGTTTACCCGTTTAGTCATGGGTCAGTTAAGGAGAAACGAACGGTAAAGTTGCCTACAGATGAACTAGACAAAAATACCTCGCGCGAGGTATTTTTTTTGACTGCCCATACCGTGATTTTTGTCATTTATATATGTTCACATTTAGAGCGATTTGTAAAACAATATGGGTCAATTTTACTCAATTGCTACACTACTCGTTACCGGCTGGCTTACTGGCCTGCCTGGTAGTTTTTGCCCCGCCGCCTACGGTCAGTCGGCGACGTTCCGGCAGTTGGAAAGTCAGGTGTACCGGCTCAACAACGAAGCGAAGTACGAGCAGTCGCAGGCGTTGCTCATTCCCCTGCTCGACAACCCCGCCTACTCGCCCGACGAGCAGTTTCAGGCCACCGTGCTGCTGTCGTATACCTACAAACGCCTGCTCGACTACACCACCGCCCTGTCGTGGCTAACCAAAGCCGGGCAACTGGCGCGCCAAACCACCCGGCCCGATTCCAACCAGACGCAGATTCAGGCGCAGTTGGCCCTGTCCTATCAGTATGCCAAGTCCGACCGGCTGATGCGGCAGTTGGAGCGCAATCATTTCCGCTACCTTGATCCCGAAAACCGGGCCAAAATCGTGCATCAGCAGGGATATCTGCTGTTTTTGGCCAAACAATACCCCGAAGCCGACGCGCTTTATGACCGCGCGATGCTTGACCTACAGGCTTCGTCGCCCTGCGATATGCCCATGATTCTGGTGAAAAAAATGCAGCTCTACGCCGCCATGAACCAGATGCAGCGCGTGGAAACAACCCTGCAACAAACCTGCCGGTATGCCGATTCGTGCGGCATTGTGAAGTACAAAATCTACGCTTACGACGAATTGAAGGGTATATACAAAGCCCGCCACGACCTGATCGGGATGGCCCAGGCCACGTCGGTACTCGATTCGCTGAACCAGGCCTACGCCCAGACGCAGCACATGGCCGAACTGCATAATCAACACCAAACGCTGGAACGCGAAAAGCAGGACCGGCAGCTGGCCACCCGACAGCAGTGGCTTACCTACGCGCTGGCGGGGCTGGGTACGCTGGCGCTACTCGCGCTGGGGCTGTGGATCGCGCTGCGCCGCCGCCGCGCCCGGCAGCTACGGATGGAAGCGGAACTGGACCGGATGCGTACCGAACTGACCGCCCTGATGACCCTGTCGTCGTCGCCGCTGGTTCCGCCCGCCGTTTTGCCCATGACCCCCACCGCCGCGCCTACACCCACCTACCCGCCGCGCCTGCAACGCCCCGACCTGAGCACCCTCTCGGACCGGCAGCGCGACGTACTCGACGGCATCGTGGCGGGCCTCAGCAACCGCGACATCGCCGACAAACTATTCGTCTCGGAGAACACCGTGAAGTACCACCTCAAGAACATCTACGTCCTGCTGAACGTGAGAGACCGCGTAGACCTGCTGGTGAACCTGACGGGAAAGTAAGCGGCCAAAACCCTGTTTTTAGGCCAAAAAAGGGGTCACTACCCCGCAAAACTACCCGTAGGGGTAGGGATGAACCCTTCGCTTACCGGTACGTTTGCCCCGGCTGACCCACGACCAACGCAAGCCTATCACCACTGACAGACCACTACTACCCACTCGACCTGCCCATGATGCACACGACTACTTTTGTTTCGGCCCGCTGTGGGCATCGATATTGTATCTGGGCCTGGCTGCTGGTAAGCTGGTTCTACACCGCCCAGACGGCCCACGCCCAAACCACCTGGGCCAAAAATATGGGTGGTACGAGTATTGATCAAGGCAATGGCATTGCCTTGGATGGGTCGGGCAACTTCGTGTGGGCCAAACGCATAGGCGGTACGGATTCTGACATTGGTTTTAGCATCGCCTTGAATGGGTCGGGCAACGTCTACACCACCGGACACTTTGCCGGTACAGTCGATTTCGACCCGGGGGTAGGGGTAGCCAACCTCACCTCGACGGCGGTGGGATCTTTTGACATCTTTGTGAGCAAGCTGGATGGGTCGGGCAACTTTGTGTGGGCCAAAGCCATGGGCGGTACGGGGAGTGATATAGGCAATGCCATTGCGGTAGACGGGTCGGGCAATGTCCACACCACAGGCCCCTTCACCGGTACAGTCGACTTCGACCCGGGGGCAGGCACCAGCAACCTTGTCTCGGCGGGGTCGCGGGACATCTTTGTGAGCAAGCTGGATGCCTTGGGTGCCCTGCCTGTCACACTGCGCTACTTCAGCGGGCGGATGGTGGCCGAGGGAGCCTTGCTGGGCTGGGCCACCGCCAGCGAAATCAACAGCAGCCACTTCCTCCTCGAACGCAGCGGTGACTTGCAGGGCTTCGAGGCCATCGCCCACGTACCCAGCAAAGCCCCAAACGGCAACGCCACCACCGAGCTAACGTACCAGTACGTAGACGCGCAACCCCGGCCCGGCGTCAATTACTACCGGCTGGTGCAGGTGGACCGCGACGGCAGCCGCATACCCAGCAAACCCATTGCCCTCAGCCGCGAAGGGGCCGCTCCGGTGCTGTTTCCTAACCCCATGGGGCCGCAGGGCGAGGCCGCGCTGGAACCCGCCGTGGCCTACCGCCGCTACCGGCTTACCAACCTGCTGGGGCAGGTGGTGCAACAGGCCGACGAGCCAGGCACGCTAAGCCGGGTGTCGGTCGTCAATCAACCGTTGGGGCTGTACTTGCTGCACCTGGAACCCACCGAGGGCCTGCCCCAAACCTACCGCATTGTGAAGTGACCGGAGCGGGAAGGAGGTTGGTGGTTGGCTGGTGCGAGTGGCGATTGACCCCAGCGGGGTCTTTGTAGCCATGTGGTCGCCCTGAACGCTTTCGACTCCAGCGGAGTCGCGTTTGTGTTGGCGCAACGGAGACAGGCTTTTGGGTGATAACGACGCTCACAAGCCTGTGCAACTGCTTCATTACGTAGCTGTATGAAGTGAACTACAACACAGACGCGACTCCGCTGGAGTCGAAACGTAGCGGTACGGGACTGCTGCTACAAAGACCAGACCCCGCCGGGGTCAATCGCTACCCGCACCAGCCAACCACCAACCACCAACCGCCAACCATCAACTACGAACCACCAACCGCCAACCGCCAACCATCAACTACGAACCACGAACCACCAACTACGAACCCCCTTCCCCCCATGCAAAACACAACCTACCTCCTTGGCCTAACTGTCCTGCTGGGGCTGGCCGGGGCCTGTTCGTCCGGCTCCAAAAAAACCAACGAAACCGCACCGCCCGATGCTGACAAACACGGCTGCAAAGGTTCGGCAGGCTACCAATGGTCAGCCGTGCAACAACGATGCGTACGGCTGGCCGAGGCGGGCATCAAACTGGCCTCAACCGGCCCCGATACCGCCCAAACGGCCTATTTGGTGTTTGCTTCGTTCGACGAAGACGGGCAGGCGGAGGTGTTTTTGCCCGGTCAGCCGGGGCGCATATTGGCGAAAAAGGCCGGCGACGAGACCGGGACCTGGACGCTCGACACGCTGACGCTGAGTCAATGGAAGGGTATGTATAGCCTCAGTGGGGCAAAAGGCACGGTGCTTTACGAAGGCCACATCGAAACTGACGAGGCCACGGATACCACGGCGATCACAGCTACTAAACTCACCCATCGGTAGGTACGACCGGCAACACCGTGCGCTACCAAAAAATTAATCACCCTAATCAGCAACCCGTTCATTACTAATCAATTACCAACCAAAACCCGATTTATTTATGAAAACCCAATGCCTGGCGGTCTTCGCGCTGCTACTGAGCCTCACCACTGCTTTTGCCCAGCCACCTACTAACAACGGCGACGTAAACGCTGCCGAACGACCGGCTCAGTTGCTGGCCAGCGCAAACTGGCGGATGAAAGTAGGCGATGCGCCCTTGCTAGCGACCAGAGGTAACGACGCTGCCGAATTGGCACTCGAACGCAACGCGCTTGTCGCCAAAAAAACCGTCACCATCACAACGGGCGATGATATGGGTGCCCACACAAGCGTAGTTTGGTCGATACCACTGTCAGGGGCGGTGAACGAGCTGGTTTTTCAGCCAGACGGTAATCTGGTGGTGGTTGATACGGCCAATAAAGTACTCTGGCAAACAAACACGAAAGGCCAGGGGCACATCCTCAGGTTCTATGGCGATGGTGTGCTGGACCTGTTCGACAAAACGAACGGCAGCGTCTGGCGGAAATAAAGCAACGGCTTGGTGCGGGTGTGGCTTCGCGCATGTGGCCCTTCGACTAGGCGTCCCCGACAGGCTCAGGGTGACAGTTAATAACCACCATGTTTTAGCTAAGGTCTGGTGGTTATTAACTGTCACCCTGAGCCTGTCGGGGACGCCTAGTCGAAGGGCCACATGCGCGAAGCCACACCCGCACCAAGCCAATTCTATACTTAGTATTATAAAATCATCAAATAGTAAACCTAACATACAAAAATTTATAATTTTTTGCCAAAAAAGGCACCACTACCCTACATAACTACCCGCACGGGTAGGGATATCCCCTGGCGCTACGCCTACGTTTGACCGGCGATTTAACCCCGCCGCCATCCTCGCTACCAATCAAACGCTGTGTGCGGCCCTGCCCGTCAGCCTACTCATTCATGATGCCACAAGCCATTACCACAAACGCCCCCGCCGACAACTCGCCCAACCTGCGCCTGTACATGAGTGTACTGAAAGAACGGCAGCACCGATCTGTTCACCTGCTTATGAGCCTGGAGTCGAGCGCCAACTACACCTGGCTGCTGTGGCAAAACGGCGAACGGGTGTTGCTGCCCCGTACCCTGAAATACATGGAGGGCCAGCTACCCCCGGACCAGTTTATCCGCCTGCGCCGCGACTACACCGTCAACCTCGACTACATCGACCGCATCGAGCGCCCCGTCGCTGAACGGATGCTGGTTTGGCTGCGCACGGGCGAATGCATCGAGGTGGCCCGCCGCCGTATTACGCCGGTGCGCAAACAGTTGTGGCACCACCCCATCCTGGCGCGGTATGTAAACCGGCGTTCATCAGTGCAACTGCTTGATTAACAATTACTAAACAACCTTTTTGCTACCAACTTCTCTCTTGTTTATGCGCTTCAGATTTCTACCTTCTTCCCTGCTGACGGGCGTGGCCCTGCTGGCAACCCTCACCGTTGCCCAGGCCCAAAACGGCTCGGTGGCGGTCAACACCGACGGGTCCAACGCCGACGCCTCGGCCCTGCTCGACGTGAAGAGCACCACCCAGGGCGTACTCGTGCCCCGCATGAACGCCCAGCAGCGCGGCCTCATCAGCAGCCCCGCCACCGGCCTGCTCGTTTACCAAACAGACGGCACACCGGGCTTCTACTTCTACAACGGCACGGCCTGGACCTCCCTGAGCAGTGCCGGAGCCACCGGCCCGCAGGGACCCCAAGGCCCTACCGGCGCACAAGGGCCGCAGGGGGGCAAGGGTGACAAAGGCGATACTGGAGCAACTGGCGCGACTGGGCCACAAGGGGCCAAAGGCGACAAGGGTGATAAAGGCGACGTAGGGGTGGCAGGTCCCGCTGGTGCTACCGGTCCGGCTGGCCCCGTCGGTCCCACGGGTGCTGCTGGTCTCAAAGGTGATAAGGGTGATCCTGGGGCCGTAGGTGCGACCGGCCCGGCTGGTGCACAGGGGCTTAAAGGCGACAAAGGCGACACGGGTGCCGCAGGGGCTACGGGTCCGCAAGGGCCAACTGGTCTGACTGGACCTGCTGGGCCGACTGGCGCACAAGGTCCTAAAGGGGACAAGGGCGATACGGGCGCAGCCGGTGCTACGGGTCCCGCTGGCGCGGCTGGTCCGCAAGGCCCCACCGGTTTAACGGGGCCGCAAGGTCCAGCCGGTGCACAGGGAGCCAAAGGTGATAAGGGTGATAAAGGCGATACGGGGGCACAAGGTCCGATTGGCTTAACCGGCCCGGCTGGTCCCGTTGGTCCAACTGGTGCTATGGGCGCAAAAGGCGATAAGGGTGATACAGGCGCAGCCGGAGCTACGGGCGCAACGGGGGCTGTTGGCCCAGCCGGGGCCACAGGGCCAACCGGCCCACAAGGGTCGCAGGGCCTCAAAGGCGACAAGGGCGATACGGGCCTAACCGGAGCCACCGGCCCGGCTGGGGCGCAGGGTTTGAAAGGCGACAAGGGCGACAAGGGCGATACGGGCCTGACCGGAGCTACAGGTCCGGCTGGAGCAACTGGCCCACAAGGGGTGAAGGGTGATAAAGGAGATACTGGGGTCGCAGGAGCAACCGGTGCAACGGGACCAACTGGCCCCGCTGGTGTAGCTGGCCCAACGGGTGCGGCTGGCCCCACTGGCCCGCAAGGCACTGCCGGACAGGGCGTACCCACGGGCGGCACCCCCGGACAAGTGCTGACTAAAGTAAATGGTGTCAACTACAACACGGAGTGGACAACGCCCAGCGCGGGCGGTGGAGCCAGTCTCTACACCACCGATGGTACGCTGACTGCCAACCGCACCATAACGATGGGCGGCAAAACGCTGGATTTTGGCGGCACAGGTAACTTGGGCCTCAACGACAACGCCCTAAGCCTACGCGGAGCCAGCGACGGAAACCACTTTCTGCGTTACAACAGCACCACAGACGGTCCCGTGCTGTCGGGCTTTGGCGGTGGCCGCTTAGGCTACGGCACGGCTGGCGGCAGCACGGCCCTAAGCTGGAGCAGCAGCGGGGTAAGCATCAACGGCGGTTCTAACTCATTGAGCTTACCTACTACACGCGGTAATGCCGGGCAGGCGTTGATCACGAACGGTAACGGTGGCACTTCTTGGGCTGGCGGCACCGGTGCGCTAACCGAGTTGGTGGTTTCAAAAACCAACGCTACGCAACAACTCGCTCTCGCGAATTCCAGCAATCAGGGCGATGTGGTGACTTTCAACAATGTGATCACGACACCAACGATTGGCTCGTACAACACTTCCAACAACACGTACATCATAGGCACTGCTGGTACGTACCTAATCACGTTTCGATACAACGTAACTGACAACGGTACCAACACGATAGCGGTCTACAACTACGTTGAGGTGAACGGAAATGCGATCTCATCGAGTAACTCATATGCAACGTATGTCACCAATTCAGGTGGCCCCAACAACCTGCCCAACGGTTTAAGGGGGCAGGGCCGTGATATGCACTTGCTTACCCTAAGTGCTGGTGATGCCATTCGCATCCGGGCACTTGGAGTCAACTCAGCACAAACGGCCACACTGAACAACAACGGCGGCACGGTGCTGACGATTGTGAAGCTGAATTAGTACGCGTTTTCCTACGAAATCATCTTTCACGAAACCGCGAACGACTTCACTATGAGACTTCTCTCCCTGTTATGCCTGCTGGCGGTAGTCAGCAGCACACTAGCTCAGCCAGTCCTAACCAAGGTCAATAGTACGCCCTATGCGCAGGATCAGACCCTGCTGGTTGTGGTCAACCAACCCACGCTGCGCATCGGCAGCAACACCCGCCTGGTCAGCAGCGGGGATGCCCGGATTACCTACGGCGGGGGCACCCTCACCAACAACGGTACGCTGAGCTTAGCCACCGGGCCGTTGGTCTTCACCGGCCCCGTCACCTACGGCGGCACCGGCACGGCTACCGTCGTTAACCTCGGTGTCAACGGCATCACCGGCAGCAGCACGCTCAACAGCCTGTTTTCCGTAACGGGCCTGGCCACGCTCAGAAGCAACGCCACCCTCAACGCCAACGGGCAGCTTTACCTCCGCACCGATCAGTTCCCCAACGCCGCCATGATGACAGAGGGTGTCCTGACGGGCACGGTGCAGGGGCTGGTGACCAAGGCTACCCTCACGACCGGTGCTGTGCCCTATGCCAGTATGTTGTCGGTCAACATGAGCGGCAGCGTGATGAAGTACCAGTGGCAGCAGTCGGCCACGGGCAGCACCTGGACCGACGTACCCAACGCCACCGGGGCCACCTACGCCGCGTCGGTCAATGCGCCGGTCTATTATCGTTGTCGGCTCACTACCAGCAACAGTAGCTACGACCAACCCACCCCCGCCCGCCTGCTCGACTACACCGGTACGCCCGCCAGCCAGCGCGTGTGCCGCAGCAGCCGCGTGGTGCTCACCGCCACGCTCACCGGCACGCGCTACGAGTGGTATCGCAACGGCCAAACCGTTGCCAACCGGCTCATCGACGTCATGGGTGTGCAAACGGGCACCACCGCCAGCAGCCTCACGCTGGTGAGTGTGCAGACCAACGCCACCTACTACGCCAAAGTGTTCGGGGCTAACGGCAGCTTCGCGTGGAGTGGTCCGTTTGCCGTTGAGATCAATGGAGGGTGCATTGCCAACGGTGGTCGCCTGGCCGCTACTGCCGAACCCACCACACCCCTGACGGTGCGGCTCATGCCCAACCCCATCGAATCGGGAAGGCTGCGGGCCACGATCTGGGGCGCGGGCGGGGCACCGCTACACGTGCAGGCCATCGACCTGAACGGCTACGTGGTAAACAAACAACACTGGACCACCGCCGACTACGAGCAGCTCGTAGACTTGGACATGAACGCCTACCCCGGCGGCATTTACCTCTTACAGGTACGCTCGGAAGGCCGAACCCAAACCGTGCGCGTGCTGAAGCAGTGAGGGGAGGGGGTTTGTGGTTTGTGGTTGCTTCGCGCAGTGGCGTATTGCTGCCGCGCGGCCCCTCGACTGCGCTCGGGGTGACAGGAAACTATATCTGGTTACTGAGTTGATTCAAGGTCGTTGTCACCCCGAGCGCAGTCGAGGGGCCGCGCGGCAGCAATACGCCACTGCGCGAAGCAACCACAAACTACAAACTACCCCCACCACCTCACCCCATCTTTTCCAACCCCCAACTTCTTTATGAACACAAAACATATCATTCCCCTGGCCCTGGGCGGGCTGCTTGGCCTGGGTGCCTTTACGACCCTACAGGCCCAAAACACCTCGACGGTTAACCAGTCGGGCAAGAACCAGAGCACCGACGTGCAGCAGAAAGGCGCGGGTAACAACTCGGTGATTACGCAACGGACGGGTACAGCGGGCGTCATGAACGAGGGCAACAAAGCCATCACGTTCCAGCAGGCCAACAGCACCAGCCAAACCAACCAGGCCACGATCAACCAGCTTAACGGGGCCGATTTCAACCAGGGCACCATCCGCCAAACGACGGGGTCGGGCAACACGGCCACGATTGACCAGAACGGCGGCAACGGCTTCCGTAGTGGTGGGGCGCAGCTTTACGGTGGCAGTCCCGTTGGCCCCGGCCCGGCCAACGCGGGCAACGAAGCGAGTATCACCCAAACCGGGTCGGGCAACGGCGACGTCAACGCCGGGAGCGTCACCAGCATCCGGCAGAACGCCGGAATCGCCGGGGCCAGCGCGGCCAACTCGGCCACGATTCAGCAGATCGGCAGCAACAACGGCAGCACGGTCATTGACCAGAACAACTTGTCAATACAGAACCGGGCCACCATCCGGCAGGGTGCCGTAAATGGCGGGGTTACAAACAACGGCGCGGTGGTGCTGCAAACCAACAACAGCCAGCGCAACGGGGCCACCGTGGGGCAGGAAGGGTCGGCCAAAGTAGCCGAGGTGCGCCAAACCGACGTCAGCACCGACAACCGGGTGAACGTGAAGCAAACGGACGTAAACGGGGTGGCCCTTGTCTATCAGACCAACAACGCGACTTATAACGAGGCCACCGTGGAACAGACGGGGGCCGGTAGCGGCAACGGAGCCACCGTCTTCCAGACCGACCAGAGCCACTACAACCAGGCCACCATTGGGCAGACGGGCCAGAATAGCGCAGCGTTTATTGACCAAAGCACCCAGTCGGCCAACAACAAGGCGGCCATTGAGCAGGGCGCGGGTGGCAGCAACAACAGCGCAGCCATCGTGCAGACCTACGCCTACGCGGGTGGCAGCGCCGGGGCCAACACGGGTTTGGGCACCAGCAACCAGGCCAGCATTGTGCAAAACCGCACCACCACCGCCACCACCGGAAATCTGGCCCAGGTGCAGCAGGGCTTCAGCGGGGGCATCTCGCCGGTGACGGGGCTAAACGTGATCTCGTCGGGTAATCAGGCTACCATCAACCAGGAAAACGACATGAACGCCACCAACCTGGTGCAAGGGGGCACCGCCAACACCGCCACCGTAGCCCAAAAGGGCAACAGCACCCTGCGCGGCCTGCCGACTGACCCGATGATAACCAACCCGGCCCTTCAGTACGGCAACAACAACGGCCTGACCGTGACGCAGACGGGCACCACAACCATAGCCAACATGGCCAACGTAAACCAGATCGGCAACAATAACACGGGAACAATCACCCAAACCGGCAGTAATTGATGTAGGTTGTGGTTGAATGAATGTGTTGCTGCCGCGCGGCAGCAACTTACCTCCCATCAGCAACATATTCACTCACCGTCTACAAAGCACGTTACCTGATGTTCAGTACTACTCAACCCGATCCCGCACCCATTACCCGGCAGCTGCGCGCCATGTTCGGGTCGCGCCTGCTGCTGGCGGCTATCCACGAACTGGCGGTGTTTGACACGCTCAGCGCCGAACCGCTCTCGCTGGCCGACCTCCGGCAGCAACTCAACCTGGCCGAACGCCCGGCCATGGTGCTTTTTCCGGCCCTCTGCGCCATGCAGTTGCTCGAATATGATATTCATAATCGGCTGACGTTGACTGCATTAGGGCGATACTTGGTGCAGGATCAGGAGCCGAACCTGACGGGATACACCGGCCTGGAAAAAGACGATCCGGGCGTGTTGCACATGGCGCAGCTACTACGAAACGACGGTCCGCTGGAAGCACCAGCGGGCATTTCGTTTGTGAAAGAAGGCGATGGCCCTTCGCCCATGGATGATCCCAAATCGGCCCGAAAATTCACGCTGGGGCTGGCCGGACGGGCGCGGCTGCTGGCACCCCTGGTGGCTGCCAACCTGCCCACGCAGCCGGGACACCTGCTCGACGTGGCGGGCGGCACGGGCTACTACACCTACGAATGGCTGCTGCTCAACCCAACCGCCACGGCCACCCTCTTCGACCGCCCCGCTGTGCTGACCGTTGCCGCCGAACTGCTGGATGACTGGGCGCAAAGTGGGCGGCCCGGTGCCGACACCGTGAGAGAGCGGGTAACCTTCCAGCCCGGCGATATGCTCACCGACCCTTTGCCCCCTACCGACCTGCTACTGGCCGGCAGCCTCTTCCACGACTGGCCTACCGATACCTGCCAGGCGTTGGCCCGCCGGTTTGCCGCTGCCCTGCGCTCCGATGGCGACATCTGGGTGCACGACACCTTCCTGAACGATACGCTGGATGGTTCCCTGGCCGCCACCGACTATTCGGCCCAGCTTTTTTGGGTCACCAAAGGCCGCTGCTACAGTCGCGCCGAACACCACCGCTGGTTTACCGACGCCGGTCTGATACCCCTGCCCGACGTTATCCCAACCTTGCTGGACTACGGGTTGATTCATGCCCGAAAGGCGTAGGTTTAGTTCTTGGACTTACTAAACCGTAAGACCACTAACCAGGTTACAGTTGCTATGAACAACCGAACGTCCCCACCACAATTGTACGCACTAACGCTACTGCTCTGTTTGTTCGCCCTGATGAGTGCCTGCACGGGTAGCCGTATAGACACGGCCAGTGGCCAGAAGATGCGGCTGAGCGTAGGCGATATCAGGGAGGTGTCTATGACTCCCCGCGCCGACACCACCTGGCAACTGACCGCCACCTCCGACAATCAGGAAGTTGTCGACGTGTCGCGCAAAACCACGGGTGCTGGTCTCTCAAACGAGTCGGCTGTTTTTCTCATCAAAGGCGTCACGGCGGGCACCGCCAGGGTGGTTTTTGCGGAAAAACAGCCTGGCACAGACGGGAGCGGGCAGGTGAAAAAAACGTATGTCGTCACCGTCACCAGCAAGTAAGCACCCGTGGCTACCCATTGGCAATTGGCGCAAGGGGAGGGCAGCGTTTTCGAAGCGAGGCTATCGGTATGAGTAGCCGGAGATCATCAGGCCTGTGATGAATACCGGGGCGGTCAGCTCAGATGCCGTACTAAAACCGCCGACACCATAAGTAAACCGGTACAACGCCCAGGCGAAAAGCGACACCCCATCGGACCGATATGGGGTCAAGTGGTAGGTAAGCCGACAGCCCGGCTCCAGTGCGAAATAGGCATCTGTTTTGATGTAAGTTGGCTCGGTGGTTCGGCCGTAGCGGGTGTATACCGTGCGGGGTTTGGCCCAGTCGCCCAATTTGGTAATCAGCAGCGAACTCGTCAGGCTGGCGTCGACGGCAAACCGGTTGGCCTTCACGAGCCGGATTTGGTTTATCCAGCCCAGATCGAGCAAAAAGACAGTCGGCTGGGCTACGGTATACCCAAACGAATCGGAACTGCGCACCTGCCCGATTGTCATGGCAAAGCCCGTTGAGACGTTCGACCGCGGCCAGGGCTGGTAGAGGAAATTGATGGTAAAGCCCAGCCCCCGATCACGCGGAACGGGTAGTGAAGTAAGCCCAATGTCGGCTTGAAGCAGGTGCTTTCTGGGCCAAGACGTAGTATCTGCCTGCGCCCAACTTGTTGACGGCAGCGATAGAATGAGTAAAAAAAGTAGCCAGGTTTTCATAATGAACTAGGATCAGGTTCTGGTCATGAAACGTAGTTCTGGTTCGTTAACCGCTCATTAACTGCTGGTTATAAACGAATTAATTAGTCAGCTCTCACAGGCTGCTCGCGTAGAGCTAGCCCACTGTGCTTACAAAAAAAGCCCCACCGACATAGCCGACGGGGCTTCTCGAAGAGAGACGGTACTCAATCAGGCCGTGTATTCATACTGAGTCAGGCCGAGCACCTGGCTGGTATGTTCACGCAGTTGCGCGGTCAGTTCCGGGTTTTTGGCCAGCGACTGCCCGAAACTGGGGATCATGACGCGGAATTTTTCTTGCCAGTCGGCCGACTGCATCTGGTCGGGGAAGCACTTGTTGAGCAGGTCGATCATGATGGAAACGGCGGTGGAAGCCCCCGGCGAAGCACCCAACAGGGCCGCAATACTACCGTCGGCGGCGCTGACCACTTCGGTGCCAAATTCTAGTACGCCACCTTCTTCGTCGTCTTTCTTGATCACCTGTACCCGCTGCCCGGCAATTTCCAGTTCCCAGTCGTTTAGCTGGGCTTCGGGGAAGTACTCGCGCAGGGCCGCCAACTTATCCTCCGGCGACTGCATGACCTGCTGAATGAGGTATTTGGTGAGGGCCAGGTTGTGCATCCCCGCCATGAGCATGGGCGCGAGGTTGCTCATCTGGATCGACTTAGGCAGGTCGGAGTAAGAGCCGTTCTTGAGGAATTTAGTCGAAAAACCAGCGTAGGGACCAAACAGCAGTTCGCGCTTACCGTCGATCATGCGGGTGTCGAGGTGGGGTACCGACATGGGCGGCGCCCCTACCGACGCCTTGCCGTAGACCTTGGCCTGATGCCGTTCAATGATCTCGCGGTTGGTGCAGCGCAGCCACTGTCCGCTAACGGGGAAGCCACCGTAGCCCCGGCTTTCGGGAATGGCCGATTTTTCCAGCAGCCGCAGCGACCCACCGCCCGCACCGATAAACACAAACTTGGCGTGGACGTCGTAGACGCTGTTGGTCGTCACGTTTTCGACCTGGATCTTCCAGCCGCCCAGCGTCTTCGAGCGCCAGATTTCGTGTACGTCGTGGGCAAAATGCATCGTCACGCCGGGCATTTCTTCCAGCCGCCGGAACATAGCGCGGGTGAGTGCGCCAAAGTTGACGTCGGTGCCGAGGTCCATGCGGGTGGCCGCTACGGGCTGTGCCGGGTCGCGGCCATCCATCACCAGGGGCGTCCATTCGGCAATTTTGGCCTTATCTTCCGTGTACTGCATCCCCTGAAACAAGTGCGACTGTTGCAGCGCCTCGTAGCGTTTGCGCAGGTAGGTCACGTTATCGTCGCCCCAAACGAAGCTCATGTGCGGAATAGGTCGGATAAAGTTGGGGGCATCTTTCAGAAAGCCCTGCTCCACCAAATGCGCCCAGAACTGCTTCGACTGCTCGAACGATTCGGCAATTTTCACGGCCTTCACCGTTTCGACGGTGCCGTCTTCGCGTTCGGGGGTGTAGTTGAGTTCACAAAAAGCCGAGTGGCCCGTGCCGGCGTTGTTCCAGGCGTCGGAGCTTTCGGCGGCGGCCTGATCAAGCCGCTCAAAAATCTGGATTGTGATGTCGGGGTTGAGTTCTTTAAGCATTACCCCCAGGGTGGCACTCATGATGCCTGCCCCAATTAAAATAACGTCGGACGATTGAACCGGCGCGTCTTTACGTTTTGCCATACAGTTGAAATAGCGGGCCAAAAACCCGCTAGTCTAAAGACCAAAAACAGGCCGCTGTTGTTCCCAAAGTGAAAGAGCAAAGGGCAGAGAGCGAAGAGTAGGGTGCGGCCATTCACTCTTTCATCATTCACTCCCTGCCTTCCAACCCCTCGCTGCTCATGCGGGTCTACCCAAAAAATGACTCACTTAGCGATGAAACTTTCCCAGACCATTCTTTCCGCCATGGCGTTAGCCGTCACCCTGTCGGCGGCCAGTTCCTGCAAAAAAGCCAAGACCATCGACCCTGAGAAGAAGGTAATCCGCCAAACCAACCCAGATCCTTGTCCGGGTTGTGGTATGGGGTAAAGGGGGTATTGGTTGGTGGTTGGTGGTTGCTTCGCGCTGTGGGTTGCTGCGGTCCGACGTCTCGGCGCTTGGCCCTTCGACAAGCTCAGGGTGACAACAACCTTGAATCAAGCTAGGATACTTTCTTAGTTGCCTGTCACCCTGAGCCTGTCGAAGGGCACGTAGCGCGAAGCAACCACAAACTACCAATACCCCCCCGTGATCCACTCAACAATCGCCTTTAACCTAGATGCCAACCTGATGGCTGCTGCCTTGCCGCTTTTTGAGGCGGGGGAGGTAGGGGCTATTGAGTGGGCGTTCGACAGCCTGTATCGCTACGACGAGTTGCCCGGCTGGTTTGCCGACCTGCTCACCACCTATGGCGAGGCGGGGCGGCTGGTGGGGCATGGCGTGTTTTTTTCGTTGTTTTCGGGCCAGTGGACTCCCGAACAGGCGGCTTGGCTCACCAGCCTGCGGGCGTTGAGTCAGCGGTTCCGGTTCGACCATGTTACCGAACATTTCGGGTTTATGACCGGGGCCAATTTTCATCAGGGTGCACCGCTGGGCGTACCCTGCACCCCCCAAACCCTGGCCCTGGGCCGCGACCGGTTGCAGCGGATTCAGGACGCCTGTGGGTGCCCCGTGGGGCTGGAAAATCTCGCCTTCGCCTATGCCCCCGATGAGGTGAAACAACATGGCGAGTTCCTGCGGCAGCTGATTGAACCCATCAACGGCTTCATCATTCTCGACCTGCACAACCTGTATTGCCAGCTCATGAATTTCGACATCTCGGCTCCTGACCTGCTGGCTCTCTACCCGCTGGACCGGGTGCGTGAGATTCATATATCTGGTGGAAGCTGGCACGATTCTGCCGCCGACCCCACGCGCGCCATCCGCCGCGACACCCACGACGATGCCGTGCCCGATGCCGTGTTCAACCTGCTCACCTACGTAATGGATCAGTGCCCCAACCTGCGCTTCGTGGTGCTGGAGCAACTCGGCACCGCCCTGGATACAGATGAAAGCCGCCAGCAGTTCCGGGCCGATTTTCGGCGGATGGATGCCATTGTAAAAGCAATGGATACGGACGGTAACGGGCTGGTAAACAGTTTTTTACCACCAAAGCAAGCGTCAGTTAGCAACCCGCCACTGACTGACGCCGCTCTTCATGCGCAGCAACGCACCCTAGCCACGATCCTCGAAACCGCCACCGACTACCAGCAAGCGCAAACCCGCCTGGCCTCGTCAGAACTGGCCCACACGGCCTGGCAACCAGAACGCTGGCAACCCGCCATGCTCGAAACGGCAATAGCCATCGCCCAGAAATGGCGGAGGGGAATTGAAGGTAAGTTATGAGTGCTAAACGGTGAGTGGTAAGTGCGTAGGGTCGGCTCTCAACCTTACGCACTTACCACTCACCGTTCAGCACTCATCACTTACCTTCCAACTCCTTAATCTCAAAATCGAACGAGAGGTCGTTCATGCAGCGGAAGTGGCCGCGGGGGCACTTGGCATAGCCTATTTTCGAGCAGGGACGGCAACTTAAATGGTTGTTTTCCAGGGCGACATAAGGCGTTTTGTAGGGGTACATGCCAAACAGAGGTGTGGTGTTGCCCCAGATCGAATACACCGGTTTTTGCAGGGCCGCCGCAATGTGCATCAGGCCCGTATCGTGGCTGAACACCACCCGCGCCCCTGCCAATAGCGATGCCGACTGGTTGAGGTTATACCGTCCGCAGGCGTTGTAAATCTGCGCTGACCCCACGGCGGCTTCGATGGCCGCGCCCGCTTCTTGGTCTTCCTTACCACCCAGCAGCACCACCGGGTAGTTGATCCGGGCGCACAGCTCGATCATCCGCAGCACAGGCAGTTTTTTGGTGGCATGTTGACCACCAATAGCATAGGCCACGTAGCCCGACCGGTGGGTTTGGGGCAGCCAGTCGGGTTCGATCTGGTCTTTGTAGGGGATGACATAATCAAGCCCTTTGCCGTCGTTCGTTACACCAAACGAGGCCACCGTAGCCAGGTACCGGTCTACGATATGTACGTTGGGTAAGGTGTTGATTTTCAGTTGCACCAGCAGCCATTTTTGCCAGTTCAGCTTATCGAAGGCGTATGATTTCACGCCCAGTTGCAGCTTGATCAGGCGGGTGCGAAGGTTATTGTGCAGGTCAATAACATAGTCGAACCCTTCGGCGCGAAGCTGCGCGACCAGCGCCCGAAGTGAGCCGTCGAGGTAGTGACGTCCGTCGAGGTAGGGGTTGCTGTCGAGAAGGGTGGCGAAGGCGCGTTTGGTGGCGAAGTGAACCTCGGCATCAGGCACCTGCTGTTTCAGACAACGCACTACCGGCGTGGTGAGCACAATGTCGCCGATAGACGAAAACCGCAGGATGAGAAACTTTGCCATAGGGCAAAACTACGTTATAAATCCCACCAGCGAGGCTTGATGCGGGTTCGGTAGTCGCTTTCCACGCAGGGGAAGCACTCTGCGTAGAAGGGGGGCGTGGGGGGATAGTAGCGCAGGTCGGGGGGCAGTGGTGACCGGTTATTGCGTAACACGAAGTAGGGTATCTTTTGCGCTCCGGAAGCACTGAAATACCCCAATACGTACTCGTCAGGGTTGTCCAGCGACCGGATATTGCCCTGTAATTTGGCAGGGGCCACGTCGAAAATACCGCCATTGCTGGCCGTTAAGTTTTCTGTAGCCTTGTAATAGGCATAGGCACTGCGTGAAATAGATAATTGTTCAATTTCGAGGTAATAGCGAATGTACTCATCATAGGGTGCTCTCAGAATAAACTGTCGGCTGATGGCATTACCGTTGATTGCCTCATCGGAAAAAGCGTTAAGGCAATTCGGGCCGCTACAGGTTTCTATGTCCCAACATTGCTCGCAGCAGCCATATGAATATTCCTTGTTCAACGTGGGGTTATCTGCACCCCTGACAGATTTAATCGCACAGAATTTTACCAACTCGTGGTGGGTCCATCTCCAGCGGTAGTAGTCGACGGGGGTGGCGGGGTCCTTGGTGTCGATATACACGTTGAAGCCTTTATCGAACACAAGGGTGCCGGGAATAAGCTTTTGGGTGTACTCGTCATATACCCTGTCGATGGGAGATACCGGTTTGATGGTTTCGAATCCTGATACATAGCGTCGGCCATCGGTCAGCACGATGTTGAGTTGGTAGGTGTTGCCCCGAGTGCCCTGAAAGTCAGCAGACGTACGGTATACGCCTGTTCTATAACCAACTTCCAAAAAATCCTGCCGCTTGCCGGCGCTATCGGTCACGTAGACAGTGGCTCCGCTTACCCGGTAGTTGGTCGAGGCATTGGTAAAGTTGGCGGTGTATGAAAGCATGACCTGATGCGGTCCTGGCAGGTCGGTAATGTAACCGTCGACAATGAGTAGCTTGTCGGGCAACGATTTAGTATCGGGTTGGTAGGGTGTGACACAGGCAAAAACGGCACCGATGAGTAACAGGAAAAGCGCTGTTCGCTGTGTAGGCACCCAAGATGAGCTTACGAAGATAAACCAGTGCTTCATAAACGTGTGGTTTACGGGCAGTGCAACCAGGATTGACTACCTATGTCTGTCAATACGCTAATGTAACCAATGTGGGCAACACTAGCTAACTGGTCAGAACGTCCACCAGCGGGGTTTAATGCGGGTTCGGAAGTCGCTCTCTACGCAGGCGGCGCAGGGTGGAGGTGGGGTAGCGGGGTCGGGTAAAGGTTGCACCCTAATATTGGGTGCGCCCTGCCCACGGGTACGGTCTACCACATAGGGCAGCTTCTGTGCCCCGGCGGCGCTGAAAAAGCCAAAAACTGGTTCGTCGGGATTGGTCAGCGACTTCATGTTGCCCCGCACCGAAGCCGGGGCTGCGTCGAAAATGCCGCCGTTGTTGCTGGTGAGGTTACCAATGGTTTTGTAGTAAACGTAGGCCGCGCGGGAAATAGCAAGCTGCTCTATTTCAACGTAATAGCGGTCGAAACTTTCAAACGGTGCCCGCAGAATAAACTGTCGGCTAATGGCGTTGCCGTTGATGGCCTCGTCGGAGGTGGCGTTGAGGCAGGCAGGTCCCGCGCAGGTACGCACATCCCAGCATTGCTGGCAACAATAGTAGCCGTATTCAGTGGTATTGTTGCGGATAGTAACCGACCGGGTGTTGCAAAAAATGACCGGGTCGAAGTTGGTCCAGCGCCAGCGGTAATAGTCGCCGGGGGTGGCGGGGTCTTTCGTGTCGAGGTAGATGTTGAAGCCCTTGTCGAAGGTTTTCGTACCGATAACTGGCTTCTCCGTATACTCGTCGTAGACCTTCAGCACGGGTGGCGCTGCCGTTATTGTCTCTGGTGTCGACTCGTATTTACGGCCGTCGGCCAGTGTAATGTTGAGCTTGTACTTCTGCCCCGTCACCCCCGAAAAACTGGCGGGTGTGCGATACAGGCCGGGGCTTACTTCCAGAAAATCCTGCCGCTTGCCGGTGCTGTCGGTGAGGTATACCGTAGCTTTATCGGCCCGAAAATTAACCGATGCGTTGGTGTAATCGGCTGTATACGTGAGACTTACCTGATGTGGTCCTAGTTGATTGGTAATATAGCCGTCGACGATCAGGATCTTGTTGGGTAACGATTTAGTCTCGGGTTGGTAGGGTGTTACGCAGGCCATAACGCCCACATAAAGTAGCGGCGGCACCAGAAACCGGCGCAGGCTGAGTCGGCGGGCAAGCAAGTCGGGCAAAGTCTTATAGAAACGGGGCATGAGTATCGGTTGTAATTACGTAGCTGATCGGGCAGTTTAGAACCGCACGTTGTAGGTCAATGACGGAAAAGCCGTGCCGAAGATGGAGAGCTTGAAGGCGTCCTCAAACTGGCGCGGGTCGTAGCGGTAGAAGACCGAATAGGCGTTTTTGTGCGCGTACACGTTGTAAATCGCGAAGTTCCAGCTTTGTTGCACCTTCCGCTTTTTGGCGGGGTCCTGTTCAAACAGCATTGAAAAATCGAGGCGGTGGTAGTCGGGAATGCGCTCCTGGTTGCGGTTTACGTAAATAGGCACCACCACGTTGTTGATGCGGGCGCGGCCGTAGGGCTGTGTCACGGGTCGACCGGTGCTGTAGGTGAAGTTGAACGACATGCTAAACCGCAGGCTGGGGCGGTAGGTGGCCGTGGCGTTGAGCGTATGCGGCTTGTCGAAGTTGGCGGGGTAGGCTAGTCCGTTGTTTACCTGCTCGTCGGAGAAACGACCGTTCATGGTCAGCAATGTGCGCGAAAAGGTGTAGCTCACCCAGCCCGTCCAGGCACCCTTGTTTTTCCGCACCAGCATTTCCAGCCCGTAGGCCTGCCCCGTGCCCTGCAACAAATCGGTTTCGGGGGCGGGGTTGCGTTGCAAATTGGCCCCGTCGCGGTAGTCGATAGCGTTGGTCAGCGTCTTATAATACACTTCGGCCGAGGCCTCATATTCGTTTTGCTTGCCGTTGGCAAAGTACCCCACCGACAGCTGATCAGCGATCTGAGGTTTAATGTTGGGGTTGCTCAGCAGCCAGCGCGATGTGGGCAGCGCCGCCGTGGTGTTGGACACCAAATGGATGTATTGCCGCATCCGGTTATAGCCAACCTTGATCGACTTGCCTTCGCCGATGGTCATGCGCAGGGCCAGCCGGGGTTCCAGACCGCCGTAGGTATGGTATATCGTGCCGGCGGCGTAGGGCGTGAGGCTGGTGGCCGTGCCCGGCAGGCGGGGCAGTTCGGGGCTGTAGTTGCGCAGGGTGGTGGGGCCGTCGTTGAGGAATAGCGAATACCGCAACCCGGCCAGCAGCGACGTGGCCTCCGACAGCTTCCATTCGTCCTGCACGTAGGCGGCCAGTTCGTAGGCGCGTTCGGTAGGCAGCGCAAACGGCAGCGCGTTGGAAAAACGACCCGGCGTGAGGGCGTTGGGCTGTACGTAATAATCGATGGCGCTGAGGCCCACCTGCGCCGCGTGCCGCTCGTTAAGGGCAATGGTCAGGTCGCTTTTGATCTGTTTGTGGCGCACTTCGGCCACCAGGCTAAACTGATTGGCCGAATCCGGTGCCGACGTTTCGCTGCGGTACTGACTCCAAACGGCCGTAGTGTTGAGGTTCAGCTGGGGGTTGATGAAGTAGTTCCAGCGCACGGTACCCGCCAGGCTCTGGTAATCGAATTGGGTAGACGATGAGTTGATTTCGACGCTTGAGAGCGAGTCTGACGCCAGCCGAAACACGTCACGGCCAAAATAACCTGTGCCCGTAATGGTATGCTTTTCAGATGCTTGCCACTTTAGTTTGGTGGTCAGGTCGTAGAAATTGGCGCGGGTGCCACTGATGCTGGCGGGGCCAAGCTTGAACAGGAAATCGTTGTATGACACCCGCGTGGCAGCCAGCATGGTCAGCTTTTTCTTGATGATTGGCCCTTCCACGCCCGCCCGGTTCGACACGATGCCGATGCCACCGTAGGCCGACCATTTTTCGGTCTCCGGCTCTTTGATCTTAATATCCAGCACCGACGATGCCCGCCCGCCAAAGGCCGGAGCAATGCCCCCCCGGTGCAGGGTCACGTCGCGCACCACGTCGGGGTTGAAGACCGAGAAAAAGCCCAGCAGGTGGCTTGTGTTGAACAGGGGGGCATCGTCGAGCAGCACCAGGTTCTGGTCTATGGAACCGCCCCGCACGTTGATGCCCGTGGCTCCTTCGCCCACGCTCGTTACGCCGGGTAGCAGCAGCAGGCTTCGCACCACGTCTACCTCGCCCATAAAGGCCGGAATGCGCCGTATGTTCTTGATGCTCAGCTGCGTAACGCCCAACTCTACCTTGCGTACGTTCTTGTCGGGGGCTTCGGTCTGCACCACTACTTCTTCCAGGTACTGGGTGTCTTCGACCAGTTCGACATTGATCAGCGTGAGTTTATTCACGTTGACGGTCATGGTCTGCGAGAGGTAGCCTACGTGCGAAATACGAATGGGATAGCTGCCCTCTTCGAGGGGAATAACAAAGAAACCGTCTTTGCCGGTGGTGGTGCCTATTCGGCTACTCTGTATGAAAATGGTAGCACCAACAATGGGTTCTTTGGTGGTGGCGTGACGGATGTAGCCGGTAAGCGATTGGACAATTTTTTTAGACTGAGCCTGTAGCTGACCGACAGCCAAACAGAGCAAAACGCAAACGTAAAGGTGTCGAATCATGAAAAATGGCTTAGGCGGTTGTATGACAAAGCAAGGTAGACCGCTTTTTTCACTTTATAACGCGTCCCGCACCAGCCATTTGGCCAGGCGATAAACGCCGTAGGCGAAGAAGGGCGCGGCAATAACGTCGGCGGTGTAGTGGATGCGGAGGAGCAGTACACCCACGCCCACGATTGCCGTGCCGAAGAACACCAGCCAACGGTCGCGGGGGAGGGTGAGGCAGAACGCCATCAGGCAGATACTGGCCGTGTGGCCCGAAAAGAATAAGTCTTTGGTAATGAAGGTGGTACCGTAGAAGTAGTTACTCAGCGGATCGCGGAGTTCAATCAGGCCGTTGGGCGGGTCGAGGGGTGTAAGGCCGATGCTGATGATGCGGGTGATAAACAGCAGCGCATAGCCCCAGATGAAGTGCAGGTACATGGCCGGGCTGCGCTGAACGCGGTAAATGAGCAGCAGGGCCGCGCTCCAGAGGCTGATGAAAACGGCCAGCGATGCATCGTAGACGGGTAGTGCATACAGCACAACGTCGTTGAGTTGGATGCCATCACGGGCTTCAATACGAGCCAGATAGGTAGGCCAGACCGCCAGCAACGCCAGCACTAATAACAGGCCTCCAATGGCCATTCGGCGAAAACGGGGGCGTTTCCAGGCCGCCCGCCAGCTTACCGACTCGGTGTCGGCAATCAACGTATCATCTACCATATTGGTACTAAAAAAAGTCGCAAAGATATAGGGCCAACCAGCAGAAACGCCAATCTCGTGCTAGTATAAGCACGAGATTGGCGTTTCTGTTCAATACCCACAATGGGCCTATGACTGAGCGAACTACCGGCGTTTTTTGGCAACAAGCTGCTTTTGAAGCGCGTTGATTTGCTTCTGCTGAGCAATCAGGTGCAGGGTTAGTTCTTCGTTTTTCTGCACCAGCGTGGTCAGCAGTTTAGTCAGTTCTACACCCGTTGAGGCCATGTCGGCGGCGGCGGGAATGCCGGGCAGGTGGCCGTGTTGCTGAATGTACTGCTCTACCTGCGCCAGGGGTTGCAGGTTATAATTCTTCTCAAACACATAGTCGGCCCAGGCCTTCGCCGAAGCAGTACGCACCACCAACTGGTTGCTGGTCAGCTTATTAGCCAGTACCACGTCACCTTTATCCGACACCGTAAGGAACTTCTCAGCTACCTGCGTTTGGGCGGCTGAGTTGGCCGTGAGGTGGGTGAAGCGCAGACCGCTTTGGTTTTCATAGCGGGCGGTCAGTTCGAGCAGACTTTGAGGGGCCGAGTTGCCGATGCCCACGTTGGCACCATTGCCCAGGATCAGGGCATTGCTGGTCATGACGCGGGCGTTGGCCCCAATGGCGGTGGCGTTGCTCAGGCCTTTGCCGCTGCTGTTGGCGTTGAAACCGATGTACGTATTCTGATCACCGTCGCCCTCAATGGCCCCGGCACCTACGCCAATGGCGCTGTTGCCGCGCCCGTTGCGCAGGTTTTGCCCGGCGTTGAAGCCCATGAACACGTTGTCGCTGCCGTCGACGTTATTCTTGCCCGACTCGAAACCCACGAACGTGTTGTTCGATCCGGTGGTGTTGGGAAAACCCGCTTTGAGGCCCAAAAACGTGTTGCGGGCACCCGACGTAGTGCCCTGCCCCGACTGCGTACCCAAAAAAGTATTGGCCGATGAACCATTGGCCAGGGATGTACTCTGCCCTACATACAGTGCGTTGGTGCCATTGTCTGAGCTGATAGCTACCGGCGTATTGTCGGGTACCACAATCTGACTTTGTGCTATTGCCAGCGAGACGGGTAAGACCGTGAGGGCGAGAAGGGTAGCGGTGAATTTCATAAGTAGAAAAGTAGGATGGATGAACGATTGCAATCTACGCGAAAATAGTAATAGTTGCCAAACTTTGGCTACATGCTATACTAAATAGGTTGTCAATACTCTTTGAGACCATAGCATCGGGATTTTGGTAAATAAAGGTTGTCCCTGAAACAAAATTACATGTAGCTACATTTAATTAAAATAATTAAACCAATCAATCAAGTAGGGATATGGCAAAGGTCGCGATCATTTACTACAGTGCCACGGGCACTACCTACCAACTGGCAAAGGCCATTGAGGAAGGGGCTAAACAAGCTGGTGCTGAAGTAAAACTATTGAAAGTGAAAGAGTTAGCGCCAGAAGAGGCGATTGCCTCAAACGAAGGCTGGAGCAAGCATCGCCTCGAGACACAGCACATAATTGAAGCTACACTGGCCGACCTGGAATGGGCCGACGCTATTATTTTCGGTACGCCCACGCGCTACGGACTGCCATCAGCACAACTCAAGCAGTTTATTGATACTACCGGCCCACTATGGGGGCAGGGCAAACTCAACAATAAGATCGGGTCATCGTTTGTAACGGTGGCTACAAACCATGGCGGTCATGAATCTACACTGCTGGCGCTGAATAATATTTTCTACAGTTGGGGTTGCCTGATTGTGCCGCCCGCCTACGCCGATCCTATTCAGTTCCAGGCCGGCAATCCGTATGGTGCATCATTCACGAGCCAAAACGGCACCGTTTCACCCGACGACACCGCCCTTGCTGCCGCGCGCTTTCAGGGAAAACGCGTCGCTGAGATAACCGCGAAGTTCGTACAGTGAGCAACCAACAGTGAGCAGTGGCAGTGAGCAACCAACAGTGTTGGTTGCTCACTGTTAAAAGAACCACTTATCCACCATATCGGCGGGGGACTGGCTTTCGAGGCGGCGCTCCAGATCGTCGGGGATTTTATTGAAAAAGTCGATGCCAGTGGCTTTCTCAATTTGGTCGACGGGCACGACAAAAGTTTGCAGTCGTTCGCGCGAGGGTTCGTTTTTGAGTAGAAAGCCAATCATGCGGATGTCGGGCGACTCGCCTTTGCGGCAGTAAAGAATTACCTTATAAAAGTATTCCGGCACGGCCACCTCGTTGGCGCGGCCAATGGTGGGCAACCCCTCGCGTAGCACGGGGCCGGTAACGACATACAGGCCTCCGTCGCGCAAGGCCCAGGCGCGCACCAGTTCTTCCAGTTGTTTCCAGATGCCCCGGTTAAACTGCGGGGCTTGCGGCGAGATGTTGCTCATATAAAACGACTGACTCATCAGCCGCTGCGAAAACTTGAAATCGCCTGCCGGGGCCTGATGCCCACGGTCATAACCGGAGCGGGTGTAGTCAGACGGCAAAGCCGTGCCGCCTTCTACGGCGGGGTCGGGCATGAAACTGCTGCCTTCGCGCTCGGCGTCGCCGGTGATTTCGTAGGCTAGTAGGGGGTAAGCTACCCAGACGGGGTTTTTCAGGTCTTCATCATACCGCAGCGTATAGCCCTCATGTCGAACCAGTTGGTCATTGCTCAGCCCGGCAGGCAGGATGAAATCTACCTGCTTTTCAAAGTCAAACAGCTTTCCCGATGTGCGTTTTTGCCCCGATGAGCCATCACCAACCGTGTTTTCTGCCGTGGCTGACCCATCGGCCGATGCTTCATTGTCAGTCGGTTTGGTTGCCTTGTCGGTGCGATCTTCCGAGGCCTCATCGGTACGAGGTTCGGGGGCCTGGTAGGGGTTGCGTTCGTTGCGGTCGGCATGGCCACGCCGGATGCCCAGCAACTCGCGAACGTCATTCCAAAACGCCACTACCGGCTCGGTACGGCCTTTATAATGCAAAAACAGACCGACCAGAAAAAAGCCAAATAACAAAATGAGCACGTTACCCCGCAACCGAAACCCGTTGCGGAGGGTAATTTTTTTAGGATGATGAGACATAGGGCAAAGCTACGATAAAAAGGCATGGAGCGGCGGGCCAGGAGCAGAGGGCGAAGCCCCGCTACCCCGCTACCCTGGCCTGTGTCTCCACAGGCCTACTCGTGCGTAAGCTTACGCGCCAAATGGCTGACGCAGGCGTAGGCCTGTGGAGACACAGGTCAGGGTAGCGGTGGCGAAAGAGTGACAAGGCAAGACGCTCTTTCACTCTTGCACCACCGCCGAACCCGCCAACCCCAGCCGATGTTGCCTTGGTATGACTTCGCTTCGCATTGCCGTGGTGGGTGGGGGGGCTGCCGGATTTTTCGGGGCTATTGCCGCTGCTGAAGCCGACCCTACGGCCACCGTAACCATCTATGAAAAAGGCCGCCAGGTGCTGCAAAAAGTGCGCATTTCGGGGGGCGGTCGCTGCAACGTGACCCACGCCTGTTTCGATCATAAAAAACTCGCCGCCCACTACCCCCGCGGCAACGCCTGGATTCGTCCACTGCTAACCCGCTTCGACGCTGTCAATACCGTCGACTGGTTTGAGGAGCGCGGTGTGCCGCTAAAAACCGAAGCCGACGGTCGCATGTTTCCCACCACCGATTCGTCCGAAACGATCATTGACTGCCTCCTCAGCACGGCCCGTCGACTGGGTATTCAGGTGCGTACGAGCAGCGGTATTGAGCGGTTGGAACCACACATTGATGGAACATACCTGATGCAATTGTTTGGTGGTGAGCAGGTTATGGCCGATCGGGTGTTGGTGGCAACGGGTGGTTATCCGCAGGCCCCGTCCTATGGCTGGCTACCCGAACAGACCGACCCACTGATGCTCCCGGTGCCGTCGCTGTTTACATTCAACACGCCCAATAACCCTTTGCTGACCCTGGCGGGAGTATCGGTGCCCATGGCGATGGTGCAGGTGGTGGGCACAAAACTATCGCAAAAAGGGCCGCTGCTGATTACGCACTGGGGCTTCAGCGGTCCCGCCGTGCTGCGCCTCTCGGCCTGGGCAGCGCGTGAACTGGCTGACCGGGATTACCAGTTTTCGCTGCGTGTGAACTGGGTGCCGGAGCGGAACGAAGACCAGCTAAAATTCGAGTTCAACGAGCTTCGGCAACTGAATCCACGCAAACAGGTAATGAGCTACAATCCCTTCGGACTGCCTGCCCGCCTGTGGGAATATCTATGCGCCGACGCCGGGGTTGTTGAGGGTGTTCGTTGGGCCGATTTTCCCGGCAAGACCCAAAACCGCCTGATCGAACGCATCGGTAACAGTCAGTTTGCGGTGCAGGGCAAGAGTACGTTCAAAGACGAGTTTGTCACCTGCGGCGGCATCTCGCTTGGTGCTATTGATCCGCAGACGCTGGAAAGCCTGGCCCACCCCGGCCTCTTTTTCGCCGGTGAAGTCCTTGACGTTGACGGCATTACGGGCGGTTTTAACTTCCAAAACGCCTGGACAACGGGCTTCGTAGCGGGACAGAGTTTGGTAGGGTAGAGCGCGAAGCCACTGCCTACTGCACACTCCCGTATATCCTCTCCTCCGTTTCCGCATCGAAAAAGTGCGCCTTGTCTACATCCCAGAACAGCCTAACTGTATCTGTTGCCGAAAGCCCAGCGGCACGGTCGGGCGTGAGGCGGGCCACGACGCGGACACCCTCGATGGTGAGGTAGCCGAGGGCTTCGTTGCCCATGTTTTCGATGGCTTCGAACGGCAATTGTTCCGACGAAAAGAATGGCCGGTCTCCGCTCGTGGGTGCATCGGTCAGGTGTTCGGCCCGGATACCCAGCACCACTCCCTTACCCACGTAGGCCTGTAATCGCTGATAATGCACCGAGTTTATCAGGTCAATTGTTAATGTATTTCCCTGACTACCAAACGATAAACTGCTGCCATCTTGCCGAATGGTGCCGGGCAGGAAGTTCATGGGGGGGGTGCCGATGAAGCCTGCCACAAACAGGTTAACGGGGTGGTTATAGAGGTTTATCGGCGTGTCGAACTGCATCACGTCGCCGCTGCGCAGCACCACAATCCGGTCGCCGAGGGTCATGGCCTCTACCTGATCGTGGGTGACGTAGATCATGGTGGCGTTAAGTTGCCGGTGCAGCTTCTGCAACTCAATCCGGGTCTGCCCACGTAGCTTGGCGTCGAGGTTGGAAAGCGGTTCGTCGAACAAAAACACCTTTGGCTCACGCACGATGGCCCGCCCAATGGCCACCCGCTGCCGCTGCCCGCCCGACATATCTTTTGGTTTCCGATGCAACAGGGGTTCTATTTCCAGAATCCGCGCCGCCTGCTCTACCCGCTGTTTTATTTCGGCTTTGGGCATTTTGCGCAGGGTTAGCCCGAAGGCCATGTTCTCGAACACGGTCATGTGCGGATACAGGGCGTAGTTCTGAAACACCATGGCAATGTCGCGGTCTTTGGGCGGCACGTCGTTCATCCGTTTTCCATCAATCAACAGGTCGCCATCAGTGATATCCTCCAGCCCCGCGATCATCCGCAACAAGGTTGATTTGCCGCAGCCGCTTGGCCCCACCAGCACCAGAAATTCACGGTCTTTCACGTCGATGGTCACGTCACGAATCACGCGCGGACCATCGGCATAGGCTTTGGCAATATGGTTGAGTTGTACGTTAGCCATTCACTCTTTCACTTTTTGCGCCGCCCACAGACTCTCGATGGTGGATTCGGCACCGGCGTTTTGGTTGATTCTTGAACCACTTAGCAGGCCGTCGTAGCCGCGGCCGGTGGCGGGATCATACATGACGATGCTGGCGACGTTTTTGCCCTGAAACCAGCCATATAGTTGCTTTGCCAGGGTTAGGTATTTGGCGTCTTTGGTTTGGTCGTAGGCTTCCATCGTGGCCCAGATCATAGGCCGGATGCCGTAGGCAATCTGCGGAAATTTGTTCGATTGCAGCAGGCCAATTCCCCCGTCTCGCGCTTCCACTGAGAATGATTCCAGGAAACCTTCTTTGAGCAGATACGGATAAAAATTGTCGATTTCTTTGCGGGCGGCGGTGATCCAGTCGGGCTTGTTGAGTTGCTTACCCACGTGTAGTAGCGCGTAGGCCTGATCGGCGGCGTAGGCGTGCCAGCCATTCTCGAAACTCAGAAATGCGCCATATGGAAACTTGGCTGCGTCGCCCTGCTGCATAACCAATATACCCGCCGCCAGTTGATCAATAAGGGCCAAATTGGCCGCGCTGGGGGCTATTTGTTGGTAGTTGGCTAGCCCCAGCAGCATAATAGCCGCCTGATCCGTACCCGACCCAAACGGCAACCACTTGGGCACGGTGATGCCTTTGATGAAGGTGTAGTCTTTGGGTTTCGACCCAAAATCACGGAGCATATTGGCCACCACCCGGTCCATTGCCGTGCGCATTCGGGTGGCAAAGGCCGGGTCGCTTTTCAGATACGTTGGGTACGCCTCTGACAACGCCCACAAGGCCCGCCACGACCAGAAATTAGCTTCGGCCACACTGGTTTTGTAGGTCTTATTGATCGTTTTGTCGGGCCACAGAAAGTTGTAGAAATAGCCCGCCCCGGCGTCACCTGCGGGAGCCTGTAGCTGCAATACAAATTCGGTAGCCAGTTTGTGTTTGGCCTGCTTGTCGGTGTTGGTGGCAAAGTCGGGTTCGGCCAGCCAGAAAATGGCCGCTCGCGCCACATCGTCTACGCAGGTGAAGCCCTCGTCGGCGTCGGTAACAAGCCGGTAATCAGGTGCTTCGCTGTAGATGGCCACCGTGCCCACCTCAACCCCGTTAGATGCCAGTTTCACGGTCTGAAACAGGCTGTTCAGGTGGGCCGTATTCACCTGCCGCGCTGCGGGCGGCGTGGGGGTTACAGGTGCCTCCTTTTTGCATGAAAAGGAGGAAAGAAAGAGAAGAAGAACGAGTTTTTTCATATAGTTGAGACCCCTCAGTCCTTCATGCCGGATGACGCCATGCTGCGGATGAAGTGTTTTTGGAAGAACAAATACAGGATGATAATGGGCAGGGCCAACAGCACGGCGGCCGCTATCTTGACGCCCAGCTGCCCATCGGCGCGGCCCCCCACCGAGAACAGCGTGACGAGTTGCGGCATGGTCATGGTGGCCTCGTCGCGAATCACGATCAGGGGCCAGAGCGCTTCGTTCCAGAGGCCCATAAATGTTAAGATCGTGATGGTCAGCACCGTGGGCAGAATGTTCGGAATCAGGATCTGGAAGATAATGCGCAGTTCGTTGGCCCCGTCAATGCGGGCGGCGTCGATGAGGGCCTGCGGCAGGCTGGCAAAGGCCTGACGAAACAGTAGCACCGACAGCGAGTTGAGCGCAAACGGCACGATCAGCGCCAGGCACGAATCTACCCAGCCGAGTTTTACCATCGTTATGTAGTTGGGAATCAGCGTAATCTGAAACGGCAGCGTCATAGTGAAGATGATGAGGTAGAAGATGGCGTCGCGCCCGCGGAAGGTCATCCGGGCCAGCGCGTAGCCCACCATGGCCCCGGAAATAAGCACGAGTCCGGTGGTGAACACGGCCACAAACAGGCTGTTCAGAAACGCCCGTCCCAGCGGAATGCGCTCGAAGACGGTCACATAATTCTGGATGCTCGCCCCAATAGGTAGCAACGTCAGCGACCCCAGCCCCGCCTCACTCGACAGCGACGCCGACACCATCCAGACGAACGGGTAAATGAACGTCAGCGCGGCCAGGGTAAGGAGTATGTAGCGGAGAGGTTTCATGTTTTTTAATGGATATTGGATGTTGGATATTGGCTTCGTTAGCTAGGCCCCTCGACTGCGCTCGGGGTGACAACGAACTTGAATCAAGCTAGGACACTTGTTTTAGTAGCCTGTCACCCCGAGCGCAGTCGAGGGGCCTAGCTAACGAAGCCAATATCCAACATCCAACATCCATCATCCATTCTTCATTAAATCTCCCTCTCCACATACCGCCGCTGCACGACCACCACCAGCAGGATGATGAGCGCAAAGCAGAAGCCGAGGGTGGCTGAATAGCCCATGTGGTAGTACTGGAAAGCCTGTTTATAGATGTACATCACGGCCGAGAGCGTACTGTTCAGCGGCCCGCCTTCGGTCATGATGTAGGGTTCGATGAACAGTGAAAATCCGCCGATAGTCGACAGCACCACGACGGTGAAGAGCGTGGGGTTGATGATGGGCAGCGTAATGTAGCGGAACTTCTGCCAGGTGGTAGCCCCTTCCAGGTCGGCGGCTTCGTAATACTGCTCCGGCACGCTTTGCAGACCCACCAGAAACAGGATCACATAAAGCCCAACGTTCTTCCAGGTGGCCATCACCGCAATGCTATACATGGCTACGTCGGGGTCGTCGAGCCAGCCCACGCGACCGAGGCCTAGCCCCACCAAACCGCGATTGAGCAGGCCGCTGTTGAAGCTGTACAACTGCTGCCACAGGATGGTCACGACCACGCCCGACACGATCACGGGCAGGAAAAACGCCGCCCGAAAAAACGCCGCACCCCGGATGGTTCGGTTGAGCAGTTCGGCCAGAAACAGGGCTATGGCGATCTGGAGGGGTATATGCACCACCAGAAACCGCAGCGTATTCCAGACGGCCTGCCAAAATTCGCGGTCCCGGAACACCCGCCCGTAGTTGGCCAGCCCCACCCACTTCATCGGCGAAATGATGTTCCAGTCGTGGAACGTGAGCACCACCGAAAACCCAACCGGAAATGCCACAAACACCAGAAAGTGCAGCAGGTACGGCGAGACAAGGAGGTAGGGGGTGAGTTTCTTCATGCACTAATTCCCCAGCAGCACATCCACGGCCTTCGCAGCTTCGGCAATGGCGGCTTCGGGGGTTTTGCGGTTGTAGATCACGCAGGCTTCGTACTCCTGCGAAATGATGTCGAACACCTCCACAATCACCTCGCTGTTGTCTACGCCGCGCAGGTACTTCGACTGCTTGGCGAAGGGTTTTAGCTTGGGGTGCTGGGCCAAATAACTAGCAAAAAAGGGGTCGGTGTTCAGCGTGCTGCGGCGGGGAAACTGGCCGGTTAATTCCAATAGTCGCAGATCGCCGGGGCGGTCGATGAGGGTTTTTACGAACTGCCAGGCGGCCACCGGGTCGGGGCAGGTGTTGAAGATGACAATGTTTTTGGGGTCGGCATAGGTGTAGGCTGGTCCCGTGTGATTATTGGGCACGGGCATGGGAAAAAAGTCGTACTGAAGGTCAGGGGCGGCATATCGCTGTAAAAAACTTACCTGCCACGGCCCCGTAAACTGGGTGGCAATGCGCTGATCGAGAAACGGGTCGCGGGTGGCCGAGAGCCGTTCGCGGGCAAAGAAATTGTTTTTGTAGAGGTTTTGTAAAAACCGAAACACGCCCACCGCCGCCGCGTTGTTGAACGCCGCCCGCTGATGCCCGTCGGGACCAGTTTTCAGCAGCGGCGCTCCGTCAGACGCGGCGAGGTAGAGCGGGTAAAAATTAAACAGTCGCTGATACCAGAGTGCTTTCACTTCGGTATAGCCAATCCACTGATCCACGTAGCCGTCGCCGTTGCGGTCTTTGCGGAAGCGTTGCCCCGCCTGTGTGTAGCTGCCATACGTATAGGGTGGACCGCCCACGCCGAGGTTGCTCAACGCCTGCCGGTTGCCCAGCATCATGATCGGGTTCACCTTCCACGGCACCTGATAAATATGCCCGTCAGCCGACGTTATTTCCTTCATAACCGCTGAATCGCAGCGTGTTTGCAGGAAAGTCCGAAAGCCTGGAATCGTGTCCAGCGGTACCAGCACGCCCGCTTTGGCGTACATCTCTACGCTGCCCTGCCACATGTTGGCGTAGATGTCAGGCGTGGTTTTGCCCACCACCGACGCCAGGATGATTTCCTCGCTCGACTGCCCCTCCGGTATGGGTTGAAACCGCAGCGGTTTATCGGGACGAGCCTTGCCCCACGCCCCCACAAACTCCCGCGCAAAGGTGATCTCTGGCGCATTGTTGGAGCACCAAAGCACCAGGGGACGGGTAGGGGCGGTGGTGGGGTTAGGCGATTGGCAGGAGAGGAAGAGAATTACGGAAAGCAAACCCCACCCCCAGCCCCTCCCCGTTAGTGAGGGGAGCCGCACTACCGTACCAATGCGGACCAACAGGCTGAAGCGGCTCCCCTCCCTAACGGGGAGGGGCTGGGGGTGGGGTTTCATGTTACGGCTTCTCCGCGTTATAAATCGACTTCACCTGCGTGTCGCTCAGCACGACATTGTACATGCGAATCTCGTCCAGATCACCGGTGAAGAAGCCACCCCAAGGGCCATAGAAAACGTTGCCATCAGCATCATTATCTGTGCTCAAGTTGTATAAGTTGGATGGTAAGTCCTGCCCGATAGTCATGTTGATATTACTCTTTACGGCGTACGGGTCACCTGATACGTCGGTCCAGGTTTTTACAGGTGTACCGTTGAGATAGAAGGTCATCGTACCAGACTTGTACGACACCGCAACGTGATACCATTTGTTTACGTCGAGTGTGGGCGAATCATTGTCTTTGTCAATAATCTTACCAGGAGCCGTTTTTACCGTCATGAACACCTTGTTGGCCCCTTGTAGATTTAATTTATATCCGTTCCAGCGGTTCAGCGAAAGGACATAGTTATTATCCCAAATTCTGGTCGGGCGCACCCACATTGCTACGGTAAGTTCTTTGGCTGGGTTCAGCACCGAGTTATACGGAATCTCAATGTTCGATCCTTTATCGAAGGTATAAGCCTTGCCGTCGACACCGTAGCGGTCTTTGGTCAGCGCCGGTACGTTGGTGGCGCTACCACCCCAACCCGTCCAGCTTACCGCGGCGGTTGTTGTGCCTGAGGTTACTGTCGCAGACATGGGTTGCGCACCAGCTTTCAAGGTGCCGTTGAATCCTTTCCCTGACGCATCGTTGGCGTTGCCATCCATTTTTAGGTAGAGGATCAGGTTGGCCGCGGCAATCTCCTGCACTCGCTTAGCGGCAAAATTGGTCATGCCCACGCCCAGGTTGGCATAGGCGTTGGTCGCGTCGCTTTGGGTGGCGGCGGTGTTACCGTTCACGATAGAAGCCGCGTCGATGTAATTTTTGAATGTAGCCTTCGACCCCACTTCGTAATTGCCCACCTGCACACCTTCTACGGCGGCGGTGTAGATGGCGGTGGCGCTGTCAATACGCGCCTTCAACTTAGACTTATCAACAGGAATCACCACCGGGTCATCCGTTTTTTTACACGCCTCAAACACGCTCAGTAGCAGCAAGATAGCCAGTACTGATTTGAGTAGCGTCTGGAGAGAAATCGACTTGTTTTTCATATATGTATTGAGAAAAAATGGTTGCAAAAGGGGGGAGAGGGAATGCACAATGTATAATGAACAATGTACAATGGGCTTCGCGCTCGGAATGCGCTGTGCGCGAGGTTCATTGTACATTGTTCATTATGCATTGTACATTCCCTTCTTTCACTTCAACGCCTTATTCGTGTCGCGCTCACTCTGGGGGAGGGGCACGTAGCGGTTTTTGGCGAAGGAATAATTCTTGTCGCGCAGGGCGGCTTCGGCGTAGGCCTGACCGTAGCGCACAAGATCGAAATAGCGGTGAAACTCAAGGCCAAGTTCCACCCGCCGCTCGTGCCGGATGGCGTCGCGGAGGTTGGCCTGACTGGTGTTCACCACGTCGGGCAACAGATTGGCAGGTACCGCCGGCGCACCCGTGGCGGGGGCAAGGGCAGGGTCGTTGAGGTAGCTTTCGCGGGCGCGTTTCCGCACCCGGTTCAGATAGGGCAGGGCCTCAGCTCCCCGATTTAGCTCCGTCAGGGCCTCGGCAGCCATCAGCAGCACATCGGCGTAGCGGATCATGACGTAGTTCAAATTGCCATCGCCTTTGGTGGCGGCGGGGACTTCGGCCAGCGGCTGCACGTGCTTTTTGTTCAGATACCCCGTCGGCGACCATTGCGGGTCGAAGGGTTCGCCGTTGAGCCAGGTCGTGCCCGCCCGGCCTACTGAATAGTCAAGGCGGGGGTCGGCTACTTTGGCCGCCGTCTGTTCAAATTCGGCCACGAAACCCGGCGTGGGGGCATCGAAGAAATAGCCGTTCTCGTTGGGACGGGGCGCAAACCACTGGTTCAGCCGGTTTCCCTGAAACGGTACCTGCCCCGACAAGTGTTGCACCGCAAACACCGACTCGCGGTTGTTTTTGTAGGCCGCCCGGAAATTGTTGGCATACACCGGCAGCAGGTCATATTGCCCGCCGTTGATTACCGCCTGCGCCTGATCCAGCGCGGGTTGCCACTTTTGCTGGTACAAATACGCCTTCGCCAGCAGGGCCTGCGCCGCGCCTTTGGTGGCCCGCCCCACGTCGGGACCGGCATGGGCGGCGGGCAGGTTCTGGATTGCCACCAGCAGATCGGCTTCGATGGCCTGCGTGTAAATCGTGCTTACCGGCGACTGCGTTACCTGCAACTTGTCGGCGTTGAGTGGCTCCAGAATCAGGGGTACGTCGCCATAGATATTCACGAGGTAGAAGTAGTTCAATGCCCGCAGAAACCGCGCCTCGCCCAGCACCCGGTTCTTCAACGTGGCGTCCATGTTGATGGCCGGTACGCGCTGCAACACCAGATTGGCCCGGTTGATGCCTTCGTACAAAACACCCCATTCCGACTCTACAGGGCCATTGTTAGGGAAAATCTGGAAATTATCGACCAGCCCAATGTCGGCCTGATCGCCGGGGTCGCCGCCCTTCGCCGCATCGTCGGAAGCCACGTCGCCAAAGACCCACAGCCGGTTATTGTCCGACGCAAATGAGAGCGGCTGATAGGCGGCATTGATGGCCAAAACCGCCTGCGCCGAGGTTTGGTAAAACGCCGCTTCGGCATAATCACCCCGCGGCTGCTCGTTCAGCATATCTGAACAAGCGCCGAGGCAAAGCAGGCAGAGGAAAGTAATGAGGTTTGTTTTCATGGCGGTCCGCCGTTGCGGTGTGGGTCAGAAGTTCACATTTAGCCCAACGGTATAGGTCTTTGCCGACGGGTACGTACCCCAGTCGATGCCCACGGCCACGTCGCCGCGAAACTGTTCGGTGTTGAGGTTATCACTCGATTGTTGTTCGGGGTCGAGGCCGGGGTACTTCGTGAACGTCAGCAGGTTTTGCCCGCCCACATAAATGCGCAGGTTCGACGCTCCAAATCGTTTCAGGATGTTGCCCGGCAGGGTGTAGCCGAGTTGCAGATTTTTCAGGCGGGTATATGAACCGTCTTCCAGAAAGCGCGTGGACGGCAACTTGTTGTTGGCCGACCCCCGCCACGACACCCTCGGCTGGCTGTTGCTTGTGCCCTCGCCGGTCCAATGCCCATCTACCACCCGTTGCGTGATGTTGAACGCCCGGTAAAAACCCTCGATGTCGGTGGCTACCTGGTAATAGATGCTGTTGCCTGTGACGCCCTGAAAAAACGCGCTCAGGTCAAAACCTTTCCAGTATAGATTTGCCGTGAGGCCGTAGGTCAGCGTCGGAATCGGACTACCCACGTGCGACCGGTCGGCGCTGGTGATCAGGCCATCGCCGTTGAGGTCGGCGTAGCGCACGTCGCCGGGTTTGATGCCGTTGCCCTGGTTGGCACTGGTGAAAAGCTGGGCTTCGTTCTGGAAAATACCGGCCTGCGTGAGCAGGTAAAACGACCCAATGGGATGGCCCGGCTCCGTCAGCGTAGCAAACACGCCGTTGTCGATGCGCCCGCCGGGAATGGGTCGCCCGTCAGACAGCGACACCACGCGGTTGCGAATGAACGAGGCGTTGGCGGTGATATCGTAGGTGAAATCACCTTTTTTGTCGCGGTAGATCAGATCAATTTCCAGCCCCTTGTTCTCCACCCGCCCGGCGTTCACGTACGGTGCCGAAGCCGTGGTGCCGCCCGAACGCGGCACGGGTACGGGAATGAGAATATCGGAGGTGGTTTTCTGAAATACGTCCAGCGTGAGTTGCAGTTTGTTTTTCAAAAACGCCATGTCCAGCCCGATGTCGGTTTGGGTAGAGGCCTCCCATTTCACGTTGGCGTTGCCCCGGCTCACCACCGTATAGCCCGGCTGCTGGGCCTGCGGCGACCCAAACGGATAATTGAACCCCGACCCAATGAGGCTGGCAAAGGGATAGTTGCCAATGTCCTGGTTGCCCAACTGCCCAATGCTCGCCCTTAGTTTCATGAGCGAAACCGTGTTGGCGATAGGCTGGAAAAAGGCTTCCTGGTCGATGTTCCAACCCACCGATCCCGAAAAGAAATTGGCGTAGCGGTTGGCGGGCGAAAACCGGCTCGACCCGTCGCGGCGTACGTTGACCGAAGCCAGGTATTTGTCTTTGTAGGCGTAGTTGACCCGCCCAAACAAGGAAAACAACGCCCAACGCTGGTCAGCCTCAGTGCTGTTGCGGCCCGTGGGGTCAACACCCCGACCCAGGTACCGGAGGCTGGGGTCCTGGTCGATGAAGTTGCGGTCTGACCCACCCACGGCGCGGCTCACGTTGCGGATAGCCTCGGTACCCGCCAGCACCGTTACGTCATGCACGCCCCCAAATTTGCGGCTGTAGGTCAGCGTGTTATTCCAGGTCAGCGTGCTGATGGGACTAATGGTATTGCTCAGCGTGGCGGGGCTGTTGATGCGCCCATTGGTGCCCCAATTTTCGTTGAAACGCTTGTCGTTCAGGATGTTAAGGTCAATGCCACCGTTGGTGCGGAATGTCAGATTGCGGTTGATGGTCCACTCGCCAAACACGTCGCCAAAGAGGCGGTACTGCGTTTGGGTGTTGTCGGCTTTCAGGGCCAGCCCCACCGGGTTGTAGCCATCGCCGAAGAGATCGGTGCGGGTGGGCAGGTCGAAAAACGTGCCGTCGGGGTTGTAGACGGGCGTGGCGGGGGCACGGAACAGGGCGTAGCGAACAATACTGCCACCGTTGCCACCAAAGCCATCGCCCGAACTGCCCACAATTTTGCGGTTGCTGTAGGTCAGGTTGAGGTTGGTGCCTACGCGCACCTTCCCGCCAATGTCGGAGTCCACGCTCGTGCGGAGCGAATACCGTTCGTAGCCGGAGTTGAGCACGATGCCCTGCTGATTGAAATAATTGCCCGAAATGAGGTAGTGCGACTGCTTGCTGCCGCCGCTAAACTGCAACTGATAATTCTGGATGGGCGCGGGCCTGAATATTTCCTCCTGCCAGTTGGTGTTGGGCAGCGTGGCGGCTATTTCGGGGGTGATGGGTCGGCGGAAGAGGGCTGGGTCGGTAAAATCGGCGTTGTCATTAGCTACCGCTTCGTTGTAGATACTGACGTACTGGGCCGTGTTGGCCATCGGAATCAGTCGCCCGTGGGTCTGCACGCCCCCGTAGGCATTGAACGAGATGCGCGGTGCGCCCGATGCTCCCCGCCGCGTGGTCACCACAATGACGCCGTTGGCCGCGCGTGACCCATAAATAGCGGCCGATGAGGCATCTTTCAATACCGACATGCTCTCGATATCGGCCGGGTTCAATACGCTGAAGGCATCTTTCGTAGGAATCCCGTCGATCACAAACAGCGGACTGTTGTCATTGACAGTGCCTACGCCCCGTATCCGTACGGCCACGCCCTCGCCCGGTGCCCCCGTCGACTGCGTAACGCGCACCCCCGACGATTTTCCCTGCAAGGCCTGGTCGATACCTGCCACGGGCAGGCGCGCAATGTCTTTGGCTGTAATGGTGGAAACCGCCCCGGTGAGGTCGCTGCGTTTTTGGGCACCATACCCTACCACGATCACTTCATTCAGCGTTTTTTTGTCTTCCAGCAGAGTAATGTTGATGGCCGATTGAGCGCCTACAACCACTTCCTGACCGGTGTAGCCCACATAAGAAAACTGCAATACGGCCTGGTCAGAAGGCACCGAAATCTTGTAGCGCCCCTCTACGTCGGAGGTGGCCCCTGCGTTGGTGCCCTTCACAATGACGTTTACGCCGGGCAATGTCTGGCCTTTTTCGTCGCTCACCACCCCCGACACAACACGGCCCTGTGCTAGTCCGATAGCGGGTAGCAGTAGCCAAAACCATAGATACAGGGAAGTGCGCCGCCAGAAGCGGGCGGGTAGTCGTTCGTTCATAAGACGTTGAGTGATAGCGTACTAGACTGTCAGCTTTCGCAAAAAAAGACAGTAGTATCTGGCAATTATACTATAAAACTAAGCCAGTCAGCTATTGTTTCTACTTACCTGCCGGAAATAATCGAGTAAGTGGACCTAAAAGGCTACCGCAACTAGCCCCGGCGCTACGTGCAGGCAGTGAATTTGCAGCGTTTCCTGGTGGTCGTGCAGGCGAACATGGCCGGTTAGTAAGGTAGCACCGGTGGGGAAGGGGTCAACCAGCAAGTGTTCGCGGAACGTGAGCTGCCGTTTTCCATACAGTTTGTAGAGCGCTTCCTTAGCGCACCAGTACACCGCCAGCCGGTCGGGCAGGCCGTTGGCATCGGCTATTTCCGACGGCGAGAGCACACGTGGTACAACCCGCGTAAACTGGTCGCGGATGGGCTCAATATCCAGCCCCACGGGGCGGGTTTGGTGCCAGACTGCCGTGGCCCAGCCGGGCGTGTGCGACAGAGAAATATGCCCTGTAGGCTGCCTGGAAGCCCCTTCGCACAGGTGCGGTTTGCCAAATTCATCTTTCCAGATACAGGCATACACAAACCCCCGCGCCTCGACCAGCGTTTTCAGCGCCACCCGGCAGGCCAGCCATTCCACCCGCTGCCCCGGGTGCGCAATCCCCGCCAGATCAGCCCGTTCCTCATTCGTCAAGGACAGTTGTCCGGCCAGAGTAGGCTCATCTTCGGTAATCTGCCAGCGAATCAGCGTACACTCGGCGGTAATGGCGTGGGTGGCAAGGTGGGGCATGTGCGAGTTTAAAGTCTGAAGTTCAAAGTTCAATGTTTAAGGTTTAAAGTTTCGGAAACAGTGTCTTTTCTGAGACTTTAGACCTTAAACATTGAACTTTGAACTTACTATGTCCTTCCACATCCAACGCCTCGACACTTTTGGTGGGCACCGCGATAGTGTTTTCACGCTGCTTCTGTCAGGCCAGCCGGGCCACTTCTTCTCGGCAGGGGCCGACGGGCAGGTAGCCGACTGGGACATGGCCCGGCCCGATCTGGGGTCGCTGGTAGCGCAGATTCCGGCGTCGGTCTATGCCCTGGCGCGTGATCCTGCCAGTGGGCTTTTGTGGGTAGGGCAGAATTACGAGGGACTCCAGTTTATCGACCCCGTGGCCCGCACCGTGGCCGGGTCATTGCAACTCACTACAGCGGCCATTTTCGACATTCAACTCTATGGCCAAACCGCCTTTGTGGCTCTGGCCGACGGGGTAGTGGTGGTGCTCGACGTGCCCACTCGCTCAGTGCGTAAGTATTTGAAGGCCAGTGATAAATCGGCGCGGTGCGTGGCCATCAATCCCGTTGAACGCGAAGTGGCCATAGGCTACAGTGACCACCGCATTCGCCTATTCGACCTCAACACGTTCGATCTGAAACAAACCCTGGAAGGCCCGACTAACTCTGTTTTTGCACTGACCTATTCGCCCGATTTCCGGCATATGCTGGCCGGGGGGCGCGATGCTCATTTGCGGTCGTGGGATGTAGAAGCCAGCTACCGCTCCGATGCCGACATTGTGGCTCATATGTATACGATCAACCATATGGCCTACAGCCCCGACGGGCTGTGGCTGGCCACGGTGAGCATGGACAAAACCATCAAGATCTGGGAGGCCGACTCGCTGCGACTGCGCAAAGTGGTCGACCGGGCGCGGCATGGTGGGCATAGTACATCTGTCAACAAGGTGCTTTGGTTAAGCAACACCCAGTTTGCCACCGCCAGCGACGACCGCACCGTGGTGGTGTGGGCTATTGACGGTTTTTAACGAATATTGTTGTTAATTCCCCCAGGGAGTTCCTGTTTGGGATTATTGTTCACCTCCTCCAGCCAAGCCATTTCGTCTTTCGAGACACCAACTATATGAAAATTACACCCATCGAAATTCGGCAGCATACCTTTGAAAAAAAGCCATTAGGCGGTTATCGGGTCGATGAAGTTGATGCCTTTTTATCGTCGCTTTCGCAGGAGTGGGAGCGCGTAACGGGCGAAAACAAGATGCTCAAGATGCAGCTCGAACTGGCCGAAAAAGAGCTTAATAAGCTGAAAGAAATCGAATTAACCCTGTTCCGTACGCTAAAAAACGCCGAAGACAGCAGCGCCAGTATTGCCGAACAGGCTAACCAGCAAGCCGAAAAATACTTGGCCGAAACCCGCCAGAAAGCCGATGAGCAGATTACCGCTGCCAAGCGTAAAGCCGCTGTGATGGTGCAGGATGCCGAAAACCAAACCCGCTACGTCCGCGAAAACCTATCGTCGGAATTGAAGTCGCTGGAACAGGATTTCAAGGCCATGGAGCGCTACAAAGACAACCTGATGGTGCAGATTCGGGCGTTGGCCACCAACGCCATGGAAAGCGTTGACCGGTTTGAGAAGAAATTTGCGAAACAATCGGCCAAGCAGAAATTCGATGAGGTAGCCGCCCCGGAGGCCCAACAAGCCGTTGAAACTGAACCGGTTCAGTCGGTCGATATGCCCGCTGAGTCTACCACGGCCGATACTGCGGCAGAGCAGATGCCCGTTGCCGAAAACGCTTCTGTTGACAACACGGCCACAGGTCTGGTCGACGAAGCCCCCGCCGCTAATGAGGTGGTGCAGCACGAAGACGATTTTGATCAGTTTGACGATGACGAGTCGCAGCCGTTGCCTACCACGGCCTCGGTGCTGGCCGCCAATGCCGTCACGCTCCCCGCCGACGCCGACGTGCCAACTGACCTGCCCACCAATGAACCCGTCACCGACGAGCCACTAGCCCTTGCCGGCGCCGACGCTGCGGTAGGTGCCGCTCCCCAACCGGCCGAAACGGCCCACCAGGAAGCCATCCAGGAAGAAAGCAACCCCAAAAAAGGTGGGTCGTTTTTTGATCAGATCTAGGAGGGAGAAACAAGAGGTAAGAAGCAAGAGACAAGAGTTTACGCGATAGACTTAGGCCTGCGTAAGCTCTTGTCTCTTGCTTCTTACCTCTTGCTTCTCCTTCGTAAAAATCATAATTCATTGGGAACCATTGCACTAGAAGGGCTGGAGTTTTTTGCCTACCACGGCTTCTATGACGAGGAGCAGAAAATAGGCAACAAATACGCCGTAGACATTACCGTCTACGCCGACTTCTCGGAGGCGGCCCGCCGCGACCGGCTCAGTGCCACGGTCAACTACGAAGACCTGTACAAGATTACGGCGGCAGTGATGAAACGCCCCGCCCGACTGTTGGAGCACATCGCCCACAGCCTGATCGCCGAAATAAAGCAGCAGTACCCCGCCGTCGACACCGTAGAAGTGAGCGTGTCGAAATTCAACCCGCCCATCGGCGGCGTCTGCCACCGCGCCCGGATTACGCTCAAGGAGTGAAAGAGTGAATGGCGAAAGAGTGAAAGACAGAAAGAGTGAAAGAGTGTTTGCTCCAATGTATTACGCTGTAGCAAACACTCTTTCACTCTTTCTGTCTTTCACTCTTTCACCCTCAGTCCGGCTTGCGGAATGATTGGGCCATGTCGCGGGCGCGTTTCAGGCGCATTTTCATGGCACTAAGGCTTACGTTGTCTTCGCCAGCCAGCGTGGCTACATCTTTGTTACCCAGGTAACGCCGACGAAGTAAATCCTGGTCGCTCATCGAGAGTTTGTCGAGGGTGACCTCGGCGTTGTACCAGCGTTCGTCCAGGCTAGGCTCATCGCTCTCAATGGGGCCAATGTGCGTTTCGTCGAGTTGGTCGAGCGAGACCGTTGAGCGGCGTTTCTGGCTGTCGAGGACCGACAGGCAGTGGAAGCGGGTAAGGGCAAAGAGCCATGTCGAGAATTTGGCTTCGCCTCGGAAGGTGTCCAGCTTCATGAACACTTTGCTGAAGATTTCCTGTGTCTGATCTTCTGCGTCATCGGTATCGTCGAGATACCGGAAGCAGCTCTGGTACACTTTCGCTTTGTAACGGCGGTACAATTCGGCAAAGGCCTGGTCGCTGTGTGTGCGTATAAACGCACCGACCAATGCCTCATCGGAGTAAACTTTTTTCATACAAACAGTAGCCGTGCGTCTGTCAGGAGCGCAGCAAGAGCAATGTGAAAAGCGTGAGATCCCGATGAGGCGTATAAGTCTACCGGTTATTGGTCGAAAAGACCTTACCCTATCAACTTATCAGGACAAATAGACTTACGAAAGTAGCAGCTTTTTAGATTATGTGTAACTACATATTTTAGTACAAAAATGGTGATTAAAATTATACTGCCTGAGATTCAGTACGTTAAAGTCACAATTTTAATAAAAAAGCAGTCACACTCTTGGCGAATATGACTGCTTGGAAGATAAAAGGTAACGCCAGTAAGCAAATTAAACTGCCTGCGTCAGCATCTGGAAGGAAATTGCCATGTGTGAAGCGTCGTAAACGCACGCGCCATTGTGGATCAATAACACCTGCGGCGACTGGTGTTGCACGTCGAACGTTTCGGCCACCTGAGCTGACAGCGAACGGTTGGCCAATAGGTCGAGGTAATATGGCTTGATACCAGCGGCATCAGACCAATTGCGTTCCATACGGCTCAGGGCCATTGCGCTGATGGAGCAGGTAGTGCTGTGCTTAAAGATCAGCACGGGCTGTTCAGTTGATTCTTCCTTAATTTGGTCGAGTTGGGTAGCGTCGGTTAGCCTGGTCCAGTTCATTGGTAGTTGGTTATTGTTGCACAGAAAAAGGTTTTTGGGCCTGAAAAGTTCAGCGTAACTTTCCCGTCAATCGCTATTAAATCGCCGTTCCATGCAAGATCTGGATGCCCTACGTTACCCCATTGGCGCGATGCCCGTCGCTCCCCCGCTGGCTGCTGGTCAGGCGCAGGGCTACGTGGCCGAGATTGCCGCGCTCCCCCGCAAATTGGCCCAACTCGTAGCTAGCTGGCCCGACGATCGGCTCGATACCCCCTACCGCCCCGAAGGCTGGACCGTGCGGCAGGTGGTGCATCACATGGCCGACAGTCACATGAACGCCTACATACGCACCAAACTGGCCCTGACCGAAGAGAACCCGCGTATTAGCCCTTATGAGGAAGGTGAGTGGGCCAAACTCCCCGATTCGGCCTTGTCCATTACGCCATCGCTGACACTACTAACGGTGCTGCACGAACGCTGGGTAACCTGCCTCGATGCGCTGACCGACAACGATCTGGCACGTACGTATTACCACCCCGGCAGCGAGCGTACATATTCTGTAGCCGACGTGCTGGCCCTGTATGCCTGGCATGGCGAGCATCACTACCAGCATATCTACCGCCTGGCCGAACGGAACGGATGGGCGTAGGCCACTGTTTCTGGATAAACACCCGTTTATTATGCAGACCCTACTGATTTTCGTGCTTTTTGTGGCGGCGCTGGGTTATCTAGGCTGGCGAGGCTACCGGGCAATGGCCGCTAAACAGGCGGGCTGCGGTAAAGGTTGCGGTTGTGCTGCCGACAAAACGCAGTCATTCAATAAGATTTAGGAGGTCAGAAAAATCATAAATAGAAAGCGGATGGTTCGATGGGATTATGATCCCTTATCGAACCATCCGCTTTCTATTTATCACGCTACTCATCGGTCTGGCCATTGGCTGTAATCGGGTAAAGCCTAAACCGCCTCAGGCGGGAGGCTATGATGACGCTATTCCGCCTGTGCGGTCGTTTTTGGCTGGCCCAATCACCTTCCGGCTTCGTAGTTTGGAGGACAAGATCAATGCGGCGCTGAAATCCGAAATTGTAAACACTGAAAAAGTAGAAGGCAGCGCCGTAACGTTGCGGGTTATTCGCACGGGCCGGATCAGGCTGCGCTATACCAATCACCGGGTCACGTTTTCGGCACCGCTCAGCGTCTGGCTTGACAATCCACTGCGGTTGAATAAGAAAAAGCGAGCCACCCACCCACTCTGCAAATTAGCCGTGCAGTTCCAAAGCCCCTTGCAGGTATCGAGCGACTGGCGATTGTCGACACGGGTGAAATTTGTAGACTACACCTGGATCGAGACACCCAAAGTGCGTATTCTGGGCATCAATATACCCGTGCAGCGCATTGCCGAAAAAGCCCTTGCCAAGCGCCGGGCCTACATCGAGTCGGCGATTGACGCGGCGGTGCATGATGAACTACGCCTCGACAAACAGGTGCGCCCCGTTTGGCTTGACCTGCAAAAGCCCCTGTTGCTGACCAAAAAACCAGATACGCTCTGGCTGGTGCCCACGCCATTCAGCGTAGCCGTTGGCGACGTGACCGGTAGCGAAACCACCCTCACCATTCCTATTCGGGTGGCGTTTTATACTAGCACGCATCTGGGACCAAAGCCATCTGTGCCCCTTAACCGGGTGCTGCCCGCCGTACGGAAAGATCACCACGTACGGCAGGTATCTGATATACAGGTGCTGAGTCTGTTGCCTTATTCCGACATTAATCGGGTGCTGACAAAAACCATTGTAAAACAAAAAATGAGCCTAATGGGGGGGACGCTGAAAATCAGAAAAGCAGTCGTTTATGGCGCACAGCATTCGCTCGTGATCCGCACCGATGTGGGCGGGACCGTAAACGGAACGCTGTATTTTCGAGGTCAGCCCGCCTATGATACCTTGTCTAACACGCTGCTAGTTAAGGATATAGATTTCGATATTGAAACGGAAGAGCGCCTCCTGCGCACCGCCGACTGGCTGCTGCACGACCGCATGAAAGACACGCTGCAACGGGCGCTGCACATACCGCTCCGCACGCAGGTGCTAAGCTTGCCGGGCCTGATTGGCCGGGCTTTTGAACAGGGCAAAGTAGGCCGCAAAAACGACCTGGCCATTCAGTCATTTCGCTTTATTCCCCAGCGCTTCGCCATCCGCCCCGAAGGCATCCAGATTCTCCTGAAAGTAGAAGCCCAGGCCGCGTTTTCGGTGAATAAACTGTAGGGATTTACGATTTACGAGGTACGAATTACGATTTTTGCTGACGCGTCAACCTATCGTGCGTAAGCTGATGCGTCAGCAACAATCGTAAATCGTACCTCGTAAATCGTAAATCAGTTGGACTCTCCTATCCGCTCCGTCCGGGTTACGCGCTATGTTACGCCGCTGCGTGAGGGCGGGTCGTTGCCGGCGCTGGCCGAAGCTGACGACGGCTTCTTGTACGTACTTAAATTCAGGGGGGCCGGGCAGGGGCTGAAGGCGCTTGTGGCCGAACTCATTGCAGGCGAACTGGCCCGCACCCTAGGCCTGCGGATGCCCGAAATTGTGTTTGCCCAACTCGATGAAGCCTTTGGCCGTACCGAACCTGACGAAGAAATTCAGGATCTGCTGAAGGCCAGTACGGGCCTGAACATGGGTATCCATTACCTCTCCGGGGCCATCACTTTCGACCCGCTGGTAACCACCCTTCCCGCCCGGCTGGCCTCGCAAATTGTGTGGCTCGACTGTTTCGTGACCAACGTAGATCGCACCGCCCGCAACACCAATATGCTGATCTGGCACAAGGAACTCTGGCTTATTGACCACGGCGCGGCACTCTATTTTCACCATAGTGGTCAACCCTGGCAGGAGCAAAGCCGACGGCCGTTTGTGCCCGTAAAAGACCATGTGTTGCTGTCGCAAGCATCTGAATTAGAGACGGTTGATGCGGAATATCGCCAGCTGCTCACGCCTGAACGCATCGCCGACATCGTTGATCTGGTGCCCAACGAATGGCTGGTAGACGCCAACGACCCCGACGCCGAATCGGCGGCCGAACGCCGGGCGGTTTACGTCGGATTTTTGCAGGATCGGCTGGCCCATTCTCATCTTTTTGTTCAGGAAGCAATCAACGCCCGCCATGCACGTATTTGAATACGCGGTCATCCGCGTGGTGCCCCGGGTTGAGCGCGAAGAATTCCTGAATGTAGGCGTGATCCTCTACTGCGCCGCCCAGGGTTTTCTGCAAACAAGGCACTACCTGCCCGAAGATCGCCTCCGCGCTTTTTCGCCCGAAGTAGACCTTGACGAGCTACACGCCCGGCTCGATTCGTTCAACAAAATCTGCGCTGGCCGCGCCACGGGCGGGCCTATTGGTCAACTTGCCCCGGCGGCCCGGTTTCGCTGGCTCACCGCCACCCGTAGCACCGTAATTCAGGCCTCCGCCGTTCACCCCGGCCTATGCACCGACGCCGCCGAAACGCTGGCGAGGTTGTTTGGGGAGTTGGTAGAATGAGGGAGGAAAGGGAAGAGGGGGAGGCTGACGCCAGCGTATTGCTTATGTGTCAGCCTCCCCTTCCTCCCTTTCCTCCCCTTCTAGGGTTTCCACCGCCACAGGTACCGGCAGGCGAGGGTGCGGTGGGGTTGCCAGGGCTGGGCTATGTCGTGGAGGCGGCGGATGAGGGGGCGGCCCGTTTCGGTGAGGTCGTACGCACGGATCATCTTTTGGCGAATTACCAGATCATCGACCGGAAACACGTCGGGGCGGTCGAGTACAAACATCAGCAGCATCTCTACCGTCCACCGGCCAACGCCCTTGATAGGAGTAAGATACGCAATAATGGCCTCATCGTCAAGCGATTGCACGTAGTCAAAATCCAGCGAGTTGGTCAGGGCGAACTCGGCCACGCTGTGCATGTACTTGATTTTCTGAAACGACAGCCCGGCTGTGCGGAGGTCTTCTACCGTGGCCTCTGATAGCTGTTTGGGGCTGGGATAGCCCTCGGCTTCGGCGGTTTGGCTGAAGAGCATCCTGAACCGGCGGAAGATGGCGTCGGCGGCTTTGGTAGAAATCTGCTGCGACACGATGCTTTCCAGCAGGGCTACATACAGCCGGTCATGTTCGGGAATATCGTCGTGGGCGTGGGCGGGTTTGGGGGCTTCGGTAATGGCAATCAGATTGGCCAGAACGGGGTCCTGGCGCAGGTGGTCGAGGGCAGTTTGCATAGGGCAAACCTACCGATTTTTATACTGCTTCCGAAGTGTACTCACCACCGAACCACCCGCCCCGCTCACCAGATCGGAGCGCAATTGGCTAGGGGTAGGGGGTGTGCCCGTCAGGGTCAGGAGGGTATGGCCGTTGAGGGCGCGTTCGTCACCGCTGAACGTTTCCCAGGTGCCGGTCCAGTCGCGGGTGAGGTAGTCAGTGTCGGTCCAGACTACGGCATCGGTCTGGGTATCTACTCCCCGTAGTTGCAGCGACAGCCGCGCTTCAACGTGGTGCGTGTAGGTCGTGATAACCCCCTTTACCTTTTCCAGCACGTCGACTACGGTTGAGTCGTTGATGCGTTTTACGCCCACCTTATATAGCTGGTTGCTTTCTACGGTCTGTGTTTTGGTGGTAACGTGTTCATCGTAAGGCACATACCGGCTCACCAGATACTGCACCGTTTCGGCAATGGGCTGCCCGTCGAAGAGGCGATATTCCCCGTCGGGCGTCACCTCGATCTGATCGGGCTGATAGAGGTGCACAAACGGTGCCGGTGTGCTGTTTTTCACCAGACTGGCAAACACCGACTGCCCCAGGTCGCGGGTATCGTCGGGGGCAAACTCGCGGGTTTGGGTGGGTGGCTCCACCAGCACCCGCAACAGCCCGAACGACGAAACGACCAAGCGTTTCTGGCTGGCATCGAGGTAGTTAGGTTCCCAGTTTAGGGCCTGCCCATACTGCTCGTAGGCTTCGCGGGCGGCAAAGCGGTCGGTTTCGCGGTGGGCGTAGGCGGCTTCGGCCAGGGCATAGCGTTCGGCAGCGGCCAGTTGGCGGGTTTCGGCCAGGTGGGTATCGTAGTCAGCAGGGTAGGGGGCCAGCCAGTTGGTGTCGGCCTGCGCGTCGGGACGGGTCAGGGTTTGGCGGGCCTCGTCGGTCATAGTTTGCAGGGTTCTGTATTCGGCATAGACGGCCTCCCAGCGGAATGGCATGGCTGTGTTGGCGCTCAGCCGCCGAATGGTTTCCTGATGCTCCGCATAGCCTTTGGCAAAGGCCTGCTGCAACACCAGCGCGGCTAGTTCATGCCCACGATTGCTCCAGCCCTTTTTCTGGGCCAACCGGGTGCTGGCTTTCTGAACGGCTTCGGCATAGTCGCCGCGCCGATAAGCTGTTTTGCCGCTGTTACAGGCGCTTAGCCCGGCGGTAAGTAAGAGTGCGTATAAAATGGACCGGCCCATAACTTAATCCCCGATATTTGGCCGTTCGACACGTTTTTAACTTGTTGGTTTAACAAAAAATAAGTTTTCAGTTGCTTCGCGCTTTGGCGTAGCCCCCCGCCCTAAAGGGTGCCTGCTGGCGCATGAGTACACCTCTGGCGAAGCTATTCATGCGCCAGCAGGCACCCTTTAGGGCGGGGGGCTACGCCAAAGCGCGAAGCAACTGAAAACTGAAAACCCCTTCCCCCCTTGTCACGTCGCCGGAATAAATCGTTTAAGACCCAGGTCGGCACTTCGCCGGGTACGCTCACGTATGTGGGGCAGGAAATAGACCATGCTACGCACATTCAGCGGATCGAGTACAACGAAACCGACTACAACGTCGACGATTCGGGAAAGCTGAGTGCCTGCAAACTGCCCAACGGCGGTGCACCGCATGTGCTGTGGCTCGACGTAGACGGCATCCACGAAGCGCCGGTGGTAGCTACGCTGGGGCACCAGTTTCGGTTGCACCCGTTGCTGCTGGAAGACGTAATGAACACCGAGCAGAAGCCCAAAGTCGACTTTTATGACGACGACCGGGTAAGCTCTCCGGTGATCTACGTGACCATGAAAATGTTGCACCACGACCCCCGGCAGCATGAAGTAGACGCCGAACACGTCAGCTTTGTGCTGGGGCCAACGTTTCTGCTTTCATTTCAGGAAGAACGTACCGGCGACATTTTTACGCCGGTGCTGGAGCGCATCAGGGCGTCGGCGGGCAAAACGCGGCGCAATGGTCCCGACTACCTGCTCTATTCGCTCATGGACCTGATTGTAGATAATTATTTTGTGGTCCTAGACAACATCGGCGAAAAATTGGACGCCGTCGAAGACCGGATTGTGCAGGAACTGGCTGGCCGCGAAACGCTCAGTATGCTTTACGCCCTGAAACGCGAAATCACGATCATGCGCCGCTATGTGTCGCCCCTGCGCGACATGCTCAATGCCCTGCAACGCGAAGAATCGGCCCTGATCAAAGACCACACCGACCCGTTTCTCCGCGACCTTGCCGACCACGTCAATCAGATCGTAGACACGCTGGATACCTACCGCGAACTGATCCCCGGCCTGCTCGACGTGTACCTCTCTACCACCAGCAACCGGATGAACGCGGTGATGAAAACGTTGACGGTGATGTCGTCTATTTTCCTGCCACTCACCTTCATTGCGGGCATCTATGGCATGAACTTCGACAACATGCCCGAACTCCACACCCGTACCGGCTATTTCTGGGCACTGGGCGTGATGGGAGCTATTTTTGTGGGTATGATCGTCTACTTCCGGAAGCAGAAGTGGATATAATGTTTAATTAAGAATTAAGAATTAAGAATGATATCTTACCTGATTTGTCGATTGCGAAGCCATTCTTAATTCTTAATTCTGCATTCTTAATTTATCTTGAATCCCTTCTGGCTTACCGATTCGCGGCAGGTGCTTGTGCCTGCGCAGAGTGTTTTCTTCGCTATTCGCGGCGATCACCACGATGGGCACCGGTACATTGGTGATCTCTATGCCCAGGGTGTGCGGCAGTTTGTGGTCGACCGGCCCGTAGCAGAGGCGACACAGTATACTGATGCTCAGTTTATTACCGTGCCAAATGTGCTGGCGTTTATGCAGCAGGAGGCGGCGCGGCACCGGCAACAGTTCCGTATTCCGGTGGTGGGCATTACGGGCAGCAACGGCAAAACGATTGTGAAAGAATGGCTGGCCCAACTGCTGAGTGGCGGTTCGCCCCAGCCCGATTTTGTGGTGGTGCGGTCGCCCAAGAGCTATAACTCGCAGGTGGGGGTCCCCTTGTCGGTGCATCAGCTCACGTCGGCCCACACCATCGGCGTGTTTGAAGCGGGCATTTCTAAACCCCAGGAGATGGCGGCGCTGGAAGCTATTATCCAGCCCACTATTGGCATCCTGACCAACATTGGCACGGCCCACGATGAGGGGTTTAAGACCCTGCGGCAGAAGGTAGCCGAGAAACTTAGGTTGTTCACGCGGGTGAAGACATTGATCTATTGCCTTGATAACGAAGTGGTTGCCAGCGAGGTAGCCATTATGTTGCGGGCCGTGAATCCATCCGCAACTTACCTAGGCTGGTCGGCGCAGGAGCATCCGGAGGCCGCTTTCTGGACCCGCATAAACGGTGATCAACTCACGCTGACGCGCCGCGCCGACAGCCGGACGTGGACCATTCAGACTCCCTTTACCGACGCTGCCTCTGTCGAGAACCTGACCCACGCCCTGCTCACGCTGTTGTCGCTGAAAGACGTGGCCACCGACGACCTGAACGGGCGCGTGGCCCGGCTGCGCCCGGTGCAGATGCGGCTGGAGTTGAAGCAGGGTATCAACCGCTGCGTACTCATCGACGACTCGTACAACAACGACGTGGCGGGGCTACGGCTGGCGCTCGATTTTCAGAAGCAGCAAAGCAGCCGCCTGCCTAAAACGGTGATCCTCTCAGACGTGCTGCAATCGGGACAGGACGAGGCCGATCTGTACGCGTTTATTGGGGCGCTGCTGGCCGAACAGGGCGTTTCGCAGGTGATTGGCATTGGCCCCGTCATTAGCCGGAATAGGCGTTTTTTCGCCGAAAATGCCCGTTTTTACCCCGATACAGACACGTTCCTGTCCCAATTTTCGACCGATTGGTTTCAAGAGAGCGTCGTGTTGATTAAGGGCGCGCGGGCGTTTTCATTTGAACGAATCGTGAACCGGTTGCAGGAAAAAGTACACGGCACGGTGCTCCACATCGACCTCGACGCGCTGACGCACAACCTGAATTATTACCGCGAAAAAGTAGGCCCGCAAACGCGCCTGATGGTGATGGTGAAGGCCTTCGCCTATGGTAGCGGCAGTGCCGAAGTAGCCCGCCTGCTTCAGTTTCACCGCGTTGATTACCTCGCCGTGGCCTACGCCGACGAGGGCGTTTTTCTGCGGCAGCAGGGCATCACGCTCCCGATCATGGTGATGAATCCCGCCCCCGAAACCTTCCAGACGCTGATTGACAACCACTTAGAGCCGGAAATGTATAGTATGGCGTTGTTGACCGAGTGGGGTGGGGGTGCAATCCATCTAAAAATCGACACCGGCATGCACCGGCTGGGATTTTTGCCGGAGGAGATACCTGCCGTGATCGAGTATCTGAAGCAGCACCCGGCGTGTCGGATAGCCACGGTGTTTAGTCATCTGGTGGGTGCCGACGAAGCCCGATTTAATGAATTCTCGCGGCAGCAGGCCGAGGCATTTGCGCAGGCGGTGGCCATGCTGGAGGCCGGGTTGGGGTATCGGCCGGTGCGGCACCTGCTTAACTCGGCGGGCATCGTGCGCTTTCCCGAATACACCCTCGACATGGTGCGGGTGGGTATTGGCTTGTATGGCGTGGAAAGCAGTCAACTGGAGGCCAATCGGGTGCGCACGGTAGGTACGCTGAGCACCACCATCAGTCAGATCAAAACCGTGAAAGCAGGAGAAAGCGTGGGCTACAGCCGTAGCGGATTGCTTGAGCACGACGCCCAGATTGCCACCCTGGCCATTGGCTACGCCGACGGCTTCGACCGGCGGCTGGGGAAGGGAGTAGGGCAGGTGTGGGTAAACGGGGTGCTGTGCCCCACGGTAGGCAATGTGTGCATGGACATGGCCATGATCGACGTGACCCATGCCCCCGCCACTGAAGGAGACCGGGTAGAGATTTTCGGGCCAAACCTGCCTGTCACCACCCTGGCTCAGCAAATGAACACCATCCCCTATGAAGTGCTGACGGGCATCAGCGAACGGGTGAAACGGGTGTTTTATTCGGAGGGAGTTTAAAGTTTAATGTCCAAGGTCCAAACGGTCCGCCGTCGCGGTTGCTTCGCGCTCAGCCTAACCGCACGCGAAGCAACCGCGACGGCGGACCGTTTGGACCTTAGACATTAAACCTTAAACCAAGTTACGCCTGCACCAACTGGGCTTTCAATTTTTGTTCGAGCACCGATTTGGGTACGGCACCGATCACTTTATCGACCATCTGGCCATTTTTGAAGACCATCAGGGTGGGGATGCTGCGGATGCCGAATTGACCGGGTACCTGTGAGTTCTGGTCAACGTCCATTTTGGCTACCACGGCCTGACCTTCATATTCGGCGGCCAATTGTTCCACCACGGGGCCAATCATTTTACAGGGGCCGCACCACTCCGCCCAGAAGTCAACCAACACGGGAATATCTGAGTTGATGAGGTCGTTGAAGTTCGCGTCGGTGGCTTCAATAGCATGTGTTCCTGCTGCCATAATCGTACGTTGTTTATGTCGTTTTTAGTATTCGATTCACTGCCATAAACCCATCGTAAGACCTTTAGTTCCTTGAATAAAAGAGGTGAGAGGCAAGAGACAAGAAGCAAGAGGTAAGAGGTAAGGGACAGGAAGCAACAGGATTTTATAGTCCAGACTACGCGCTGTAAATGCCTAACGCACGAGCCATAAAAACCTGTTGCTTCCTGCCTCTTACCTCTTGTCTCTTGCTTCTTGTCTCTTACCTGCCCTTGCTCAGATCAGCAGCTTCACGCAGGCCACGGCCACGCCCAGAGCCAGCACGTAGCGCAAAACGGGTATACTAAACCGGTGGCTGCCCAGGTAGCCACCCACCAGTCCGCCCGCAAAAGCCGCCGCAATCCAGGCGTATTGTTCGGGGGCGGGGCTGTAACCTTTGGTGACCAGCCCCACCAGCCCCGATAGCGAGTTGACGAAAATAAACAGGGCCGACGTAGCTGCTGTCTGGCGAATGGTGGCCCAGTTGAACATCAGCAGCAACGGGCTGAGGATGATGCCCCCGCCAATGCCCAGCATACCTGACAGCAGCCCCACTGCCCCGCCCACCAGCAGCCCAACCCCCAGCGGAATAGGCTTTTGGGTTTCCTCAGTAGCCTTGGCCGACCAGACTAGGCGCACGATCAGCAACAGCAAAGCGGCGGCCAGCAGTTGTTTGTAGAGGGTATCGGACAGCGGGATGCGGGCACCCACAAAGGCCAGCGGCACGCTGCTGATAGCAAATGGCCAGAACGTGGCCCACCGAAAATGCCCCGCCCGGTAGTACTGGAAAAACGCCACCGACGACACAAACAGGTTGAGCAGCAGGGCCGTAGGCTTGATCTGCTCTGGGGCCACACCCAGCAACGTCATGGCCACGATATAGCCACTGGCCCCACCGTGCCCCACCGAGGCATAGACCAGACCAACCAAAAAAAGCACAGGAAGTAATAGAGAGGACATTGGGGCGGGGGTTTTGCGCATAAAAGTAACGTTAGTTACAGCAACATAAGAAGCTACGTTGAGCACCCTGGCCTGTGTCCCCATAGGCCTATTCCTGCGCAAGCCAACGCTAACCATCCGGATGCGTAAGCCTGTGGAGACACAGGCCAGGGTGCCGCAATCAGGCTAGTGCCAGCTACTTCTGTCCCGCTGCTTGGAGGCGTTGCCGATACACTTGCCGGGCTGCTTCATAGGCTTTTTCAGCGGCGGGTTTTTCGATGGCCGAAATGTGCTTGGCTTTCTGCCGCCAGCATTGATCTACCGCTTTCAGGCACCAATCGATGCTTTTGGGTTCGGCAATGGGTTTACCGCCAATCTCGATAAAAACGGGGTTGGTATGCGCCCCCGGATACACCCGTAGCGCTACCCAACTTGACCGGCTGATGGGGTAGCTGAACCGCACGTCGGTCAGTTTTCCGTCGGCCACGATCTCGGCGGTATCGACGGGGAAGCCATTGACGATCAGCTCGACTGCTACTTTTCTGGAGGTGCCCACTCTGGCTCGTTCAATGTGCCAGTATGGCTGCTGAGTAGGGTCGCGCCGGGCAATGGCTGCACCCAATGAGTCTTGGCGCTCAGGCAAATACGCCGCTGCCGTGGCCGAAATCGTGACCGTTTGTCTGCCGGTAAACGTGAGCTGACTGTTGTTGATGCCCACTTCCTGCCCGTTTACGGCGAAGTTCATCAGGTGCGCGTGCCCCTCCGATACGTAGGCGCGGCCTTTTTTGATGGCCTCTACAAACCCGTCGTAACTCAACGGGCCGTCGGTCTTGAAATAGCTGCGGGCCAGTCCCACGCGCTCGTCGAATATGCAGGGAAAGTCGGTTTCGCCACTCAGCTTTGGCCGGAACCCGCTGTTCAGACTATGGTACCACATGGTCAGTTCCCAGGTTGGTGGGGTGTCGCCGGCACTGTAGAAATCGACCACGTTTTGGGTCACGGTCACGATAAATTCGTTGGCCCCGATACCGTCCATTTTGGGCATTTCGTAATAGGGTAGGGCTTTGGTGGGCGTCACCGGCTCCAGCCCCCAACCCGAATGCGCGTAGCCCACCGCACCGCCCTGCGCTTTGGCCCACTGCATAATGGGCAGCGTCCAGGTGGGCCAGTCCTGAATCTTTTTCGTGCCGGGGTAGTCGTCTTCTTTCAGGCGCAGCAGCACCAGATGCCCACTATCAGAGGAGGGAAACCCCGATATCTCTACGTCGTTGCGGAGGCGGTTGCGGGTGTTTGATAACGACTCATCTTTGCCCGTAAAGAAGGTTTTCTGATGATACCAGCTGGGTCCCCACGCCAGCGACGAGCCAATATTGAGGTCTTCGCCCAGGATTTGCCGCCACATGGCCTGCGGGTTTACGCCTTCCTGAGGCATCTCGTAATGGCTGCACCCGGCGGCGTGAATGTGGTGGTCGGCGCTGTGAAAGCCCAGGCTGGCCAGGTGAATCCAGCGTGTTAGATCGAACGAAATCGTCGTAGAGTCAACGCCTTCGGGGATGGTGACCTGTTTGGCCTGAATCAGGTATTCCGGCCCCCTGGTGTAAGTGACGGTGTAGGTGCCGGGTGGCAAAAACACGTGTTCGCCATCGGCTCGGTACACCTGCGGATGAAAATAGAAATCGGGATACTCGTCTGTCTCGGCCACCCGACGAGAGGGCAGCGGGTAAATGCCCGTCAAGCTTTTCTGGCCCAGATACGCGTTGTCGATGTTGAACTCCCGCGCGTAGCCCGTCAGGCGAAAATCGGCCCGACTGCGGTCGGCGGGGTTGGCCGACGTGCGTTGAATACCGTCGGCAATGACAAACGAGGCCATAGTGGGGGTGCCGTCGTGGTCGCGCACGCGCAATACTACCTTCACCGCCGGGGCTATAGTAAACAGCACGGGCATCACGTTGCGAAAGCCAATATCCTGACTACCCTGCCCAATGTTGAAGCCAATTTGGGCCTCTCGCTGCCCTCTGTCTTTGCTATATACTTGAACTACAGCATATTCAAGCAGAAGGCCGGATAGGCTAGGCAGCAGTGGGCGATTCTTATATAGCTGTACTTCCAGAAATCGTTGGGCCACCTGTCCCGCCGAAATAGCCTTTTCTTTTTGGTCGTTGGGGTTCCACTCGAAGCGTTGAAACGGAAACTGCGCGTTTGGGCTGTCCACCTGTAGCTCGGCCGTTGCGTGGGCTTCGTTATGTACTTTCACCAGAAACGATGTCCAGCCGCCCTGCATGAGCCTGGCGGGGGCCGGGCCACGCTGTACGGTCACCCGCGCTTCGGGATTGATCGTGACCATGGCCAGGCAATACGGATCCAGAATAGCCTGAATCTGGGCAATGGTGGCCGCGGTTGGGGGTTGCTGTTGCAGGGCTTTCAGGCGGTTGGCATCTGATTCAGCCAGGGAGCTGCCCAAAAATGACAGCGCCTGTTGCAACCGGAGCGCCTGCGCCAGCAACGGCTGCGGATCTATGTTGGTAATGACCGGCAGCGCCGCTGCGGTAGCACCCAGCCCGGTTTTGGGCATCGCATGGTCGGTATGGTGCTGACCCAGCCCCAGCATGGGCAGCAGCAGGGCGATCAGTAAGAGTAGGGTAGGGCGGGGTTTCACGGGGTTAGTGGGTTAAGGCTTCTTGCCCAGAAGAAATGCTAGTGGGATGGCTAATCGCTTGCGCCAGGACTGTTCGGAGTGGCTTTCGCCAGGGAAAAATCTGGTTTGCCAGTGGGTAGCCGAATAACCTTTTCGCGCCATGAGGGCGTCAATGGCGGTTTGATAGGGTTTATAAAGCGAGTCGAGGGTCTGGTCGCCGTAGTCGAAATAGAGTTTGCGGGTGTTGGCCCTGGGTAGATGCGTGGCCAGATAGTCCCGAAACTTACTTGCCACATCGGCGTCGGTGCGGTCATTGACCAGATCGGGCATGACCAATGGCGAATGGATAGACAAACAGGCGGCCCCACCAAACACGTTGGGGTATTGGCAGAGGGCATAGGCCGATATGAGGCCGCCCATGCTGCTACCCATGATAAACGTGCTGGCGGCATCTGTCCGGGTGGAATACGCGCTGTCGATAAACGGCTTGAGTTCCGTAACCAGAAATTTCAGGTAGTTATCGGCGTTAGGAGTGCTCTTAAGTTGCTGCGTCAGGATTTTGGTTCGGGTAGGCTCCGAGATGTGGCTGATCGCCTTCTGCGGAAAGTAATCGGCAAACCGTTTTGCTGGCACATTCCAGACCGCCACCACGAGGCAGGGCCTGATTTTTTGTTTAGCCAGCAGGTTGCCCAGCGTTTCGTCTACCCCCCATTCCTGTTTGTTCCAGGTGGTGGTGCTGTCGAATAGCATTTGCCCGTCGTGCATGTACAGCACCGCGTAGTTGGTTTTTGTCGAATAGCCATCGGGTAGCCAGACATCTACGTGTCGGGCATCGACAAACTTCGACGGGAAATTAGCCCACCGGTTCAGGGTGCCACTCGCCACGGTTGGTTGCTGGCTATAGACGAGGTGACTTAGTAGGACCAAACAGAAAGCCAGGGCATAGGTAGTCTGGGGCATGGGTTATGATTGAGTTGGCAGTTTAACGGACTTCCCAAACGCCCACTTCATAGGGGGCCAGCCTAGCGCGTTGCAGGCCGATGGCCGGTCCCAGCAAGGTTTTGTAGGGCCTGCTCCGTCCGGTTAGGGTGGTTTGCTGCGGCTGGTCTGACAGATTGACCAGCACCAGCACCCGGCTTGCTCCTGTGGTTCGGTAGAACCCATAAATAGAAGCGTTGGTGTTGTCGGCGTTTTCGTAGCGACCGGTGGCCAGGGCGGGGTTGCTTTGTTTCAGCGCAATTAGCTTTTTGTAGTAGCTGAGCAGCGAGGTTGGGCTGGCCAGTTGCTCGGCTACCGAGATGCCATCATTGGGTTTCAGCGTGCTCTGCGCCCACCATTGGCCCGTATTTTTATACCAGACCGCCATGCCCGGTCCCTCGCCCGACTTGTACCAGTCGAACGCCTGCCGCCGGGGAATATCGTTGCCATCGGTGTTGCCAAACGAGCCGTTTCGCCCCTGCATCCCGATTTCCTGCCCGTAATAGATAGCCGGAATGCCGCCGATGAGGAGTTGTAAAGCTGCCGCTACCCGTTGTTTTCGACCATCTTTTTCCAGCGAAGCAAACCGGTCTATGTCGTGGTTTTCCAGGAAGATAAGCTGGTCCTTACCCTGGGGGCACAGCCTCAGGATGGAGTCGGCCTTGTTGATGAGCTGCTGTTTGTTGAACGAGAGCATGGCGCGTTGCAGGCCGAAGCCAAACATCCGGTCTACGCCCGCCCGCTCGAAATAATCCGTGCCGACGTCGTTCCAGTTGGCTTGCTCGGCCACGATGGTCATGGCGGGGTTTACCTGTTTCAGCCGGGTCACCAGCGGTTTCCAGAACGTAGCGAAGAGGTTGGTCAGGGCGGGTTTCTCGTCCAGGTTATCCATGGCGTGGTCGAGCCGGAACCCGTCGGCACCATCGTCGAAATTGCCGTCTTTGTTGGGGTCCAGGAAGTAAGAGAACAGCCCGACATTATAGGTCAGCACGTCCGGGTTTCGCAGATTGACGGTGGTAATGGGTATCACGGTGCCATCGTAGCTGATGAGTTCGCGCAGGTTGAAAATCATGGTGGTGGGCTGCTGATGGGCTGCATCGTCAAATAGAATATAGTCGCTATAAGGCGATTTGAGGTTGCCCACGGCCTCTTTCCACCAGCGGTGCTTGCTGGTGACGTACTGCGTTTCCATGTCCAGGTAGATCTTCATGCCACGCCGGTGTACGTCTTTTACCAGCTTGATGTAGTCGGCCATGGTGCCGAACTCAGCATCTATTTTCTCGAAATCATTGGCGAAATAGTTGTGGTAACAGTCGGCGTCGTAGAGGGGCATCAGCAGGATCGACGTGACGCCCAGTTCCTGGAGATAATCCAGTTTCTGCCGCAGTCCGTTCAGGTCGCCTTGCGTATCGCCGTTACTGTCGTAGAAACTCCGTTGGCAAACGTGGTAAATGACCTCACCTTTTTGGGGTTTGGACAGCGATTGCTGCGCCCAACCGGTCAGGCTTGCCGTAAACAGCAGGAGGAAAATGAGGTATTTCATTTTGGTAGTGATTGATTATCAGGCACGTCAATACAACACCGGATTCAGTTCGGTATCGATCACCTCGCCTACCACAGCGCCGGGGCACCAGGTGTGCCAGTCGTTTTCCTGGTTTTTGTTGGCGGGTTGTTGCAGCCGCATGTTTTTGTCCATGTAGATTACGGTCATCACCTTCCGCATCTGATCGGTCACGTTGGCCCCCGCCCGGTGGAACACCCAACCCGAATGAAAACTGACCTCGCCCAGGTCAAACGGTTCAACGACGTGTTCGAAATCGGTTACCCGGAGCTTCTCGGCGATCTGTCTTTCGCTGTCGTCGCCAATTTTCAGATCGCGGCCTTCCACCACCCGGTGGCTACCCGCGCTGAACTCCAGCGGCCCCATGGGCAGGGGCGTGGCCTGAAGCGGAATCCAGGCCGTAACGGTTTTGTCGCTGCTGAGGGGCCAATAATACTGGTCGGCGTGCCAGGGCGTGATGCCCCCACCGGCTTCTTTAAACAGGGCCTGGTCGTGGTACATCCGTACGCCCGCTACCTGCATGAGGTCGGCGGCGATTTTGGCCAGCCGTTTGCTGAACACAAACGTTTTGATCTCGTCGTTTTCGCGCCAGAGGTTAAAGAGTTGCAGAAACGCTTTGCCGTAGGTATCGCGCTCTTCGAGGGCGGGCGTGGCCGTATTCATCCGGTCTACCTGCTTGGTAATGACCGCGTTGTAGTAGGCTAGCGTGTCGGCGTCGAAGACCTGCCGAAGCTTGATGTACCGATTTGTCTGAAAAAACTCTACCTGCTCTGGGCTGAGTTCGTAAGGGGTGTCGAGGGTTTCCATCTAAGAAGCGTAGCTACATGCAGGGCCATCGATGACCACGTTGCATGGGCAAAAGTCGAAACGAAAACGGGTTTCTTCTTTTACCCATCTACACTACTTTTATGCGTATTCTACCAATATATATAGCTCGTATTGATTTTGTAGATAGTATAGGCAATGAAACCAGAACGCGAACTCGGCATTAGCAACCAGCCCCATGCTTCTTTCAAAGCATTTCGGCTCCATCAGCCGGCATTCCGGTCGCATTGGCATTACCACCCCGAACTCGAACTGGTGTTTTTCAGCAAAGGCAAAGGCATCCGCTTCATCGGCGACGACATTTCGATGTACCAGGAAGGGGAGCTGTTTCTGATCGGCGAAAACCTGCCCCATACGTTCGTTACGTACGAAGACGAATCGGCCTCGTTTGTTGAGGCGCTGTGCATTCAGTTTCCGGCCCAGCTATTTGATTCGTTCACCGAATGCCGCCCGCTGACAGCGTTGTTTCAGGAAGCCAACCGGGGGCTTGCCTTCGCCCAGCCTGCTGACGAACTTATCGCTTGCCTGAAACGGGCGGTATTCTCGACCGGGGTAAACGCGCTGATGGCGCTGATGACCGTACTGGCTGAGCTTACCAACGCAACGGAGCGGGTTCCGATTCTGACGGAGGTATACCAGCGTCATGCGGCGCTTTCTGATGCGCCCACCCGTATCCGCACGGCCATCGATTTTATCAACGCCAACTACCAACGCCCTATTCTCGTGCCTGAAATTGCTCAGGCCTGTCATTTTTCGCCCAACGCGTTCTGCCGCTGGTTCAAACAGCAGATGGGCCTGACGTTTGTAGACTACCTCAACAAAGTGCGGCTTACGCACGTCTGCCAGCTGCTGGTCTCAACCGATTTTCCAGTAGGTCAGATCGCCCTCCGAACGGGTTTCGACAACATCAGTACCCTTAACCGCCTCTTCCAGCAGAAACTCCACACCTCGCCAAGCCGGTATAGAAATAAAGTGATGAGTGGTAAGTGCTGAGTGATGAGTTTGCTGCCGCCAGCGTATTATTCGTGCGGCAGCAAACTCATCACTCAGCACTTACCACTCATCACTTATTACCACCCCACCTCTTTCTTATCCCGCCAGAACTTGCCGGTTTCGGTGGCGGGTGCATCGGTAGCGAGCCAGACAATGGTTTCGGCACCCTGCTCGACCGACAGGTTGGCATTGTTACCACCCATGTCGGTGCGTACCCAACCTGGCGAAACCGAATTGACGGCAATGGGTGGACTGGTGAGCGCCGCCGCAAACTGCTTGGTAATGGCGTTCAGGGCCGTTTTCGAAATGCTGTAGGCGGGAGCATAGGTACCCATCGTTTGCAGAGAGCTTACATCGCTCGACACGTTGATGATGCGGGCACCACCTTCACTTTTCTGGAGGTAAGGCAAAAAATCCTGCGTCACCATCATCGGACCGGTCACATTGGTCTTCAGCGTCCGGTCCAGCAACTCAGCGTTGAGTTTCATAATGTTCTCGCCGTGGTCTTCCAGGATGGCGGCGTTGTTGATGAGCACGTCGAGGTGGCTGGCCTTTTGTGAAAATGTGCCTGCCGCCTGCTTAATGCTTAACGGGTCGGTCACGTCCAGCGCAATAAACGTCGATTCGTAGCCTTCGTCGCAAAGCGACTGGGCGGCGGCGCGGCCCTTGGCTATGTCACGGGCACCAATAAAAACGGCGAAACCACGTTTAGCCAACTGACGGGCCACTTCAAAGCCAATACCTTTGTTAGCACCAGTTATAAATGCAGTTTTTGGGTGTTCAGTCGTCATGGAGTAAGCTGCTGTTTCTTACTAAAATCAGTTAGGGCGTTGCTTGTTTAAACTTTTATCTGGGGCCGCTTTCAGACTTACTGCTAAATTTGGCCGTTACCTCAAATCACGTAGTAACTCGTGTAGGAATAGAACAACTTTGTCTCAACTAAACACCCACATCGACATATGAGAGCACTCTTCGTCGCCCTGGCATTGCTTTTCACTACCACACTGGGTATGGCCCAGCAGAAATCAACTGCTAAAAAGAAGCCAACTACCACCACGCGTAAGTCCACTATGGCACCGTCGGTGGTGAAAAAAGCGCCTGCCAAACCACAGTCCACTACCCTAACCCGCTACCAGTCGACCACCACGGCCCCGGTTGAATATCCCAGCACGGCGGCTACCAATGAGCCACTCGACCCCGTCAAGAAGCAGGAGATGTATGACGAACTGCACGGTGTAAAGGCCAAGCCCGTGACGCCCGAGACCGGCAAGAACAGCCGAAACACGCGCAAAACGAAAGAAACAAAGTCAACCGACACCGGCACCACCCCCACTGATGATCGTAGCACTGCTGAGACTGCTACCCGCGCTGCCAACCGATATGGTGTAGAAAACGCTGGGTTTGAGGCCAAAATGCACATTGGCGTTCGGGCAGGTGGAAATTATAGCACCCTACTCGACAAACCGGCGGGTGTCACAATTGACCCCATCTATGGTTTCCATGGCGGTATTGTGTTTTTGTTTGGACGTGGCGGTATTGCGTTTCAGCCGGAGATTAACTTCAATCAGGATTACGTGAAAGTGCTGAACCCCGGAACGTTAAAAACTGAAAACATGTCGGTGAGTAGCTTGGTGGTGCCCTTGCTGGTAAAGTTCCAGTTTGGGCAGCAGGGCCGTCCGCGTTTCTTTGTCAATGTAGGCCCCTACGGCTCCTACGCTGTTGATGCTAACACCACAGCGCTCGAATACGGTGGGGCGCTAGGCCTTGGTATGGGTTTCCCGATGGGGGCTGGTAAGTTTACCGTCGAAGCACGCGGCTATTATGCCCTCGGCGATAACAGCGGTACTACCGAGTTCGCTAATGTGCCGGGCAAGCCTGTACTTGGGCAATTGTCTATTGGGTACCTGTTTCCTCTGGGCGGTCGCTAAAATTTTTAACCAACTGATTATCAAACGGGTATTGTTTGGGGCTGATGCCTACAAACAGTACCCGTTTCGTTTGATGGAATGTATGGCTTGTGGAAGTGTGCCGTTGTCACTCAGCTGGAGCCAAACGACAACGGCACACTTCCACAAGCCATAAATCCGCTCCAAGCGCCTCATTCCCCTCCTGAAATCCGTATTTTTGCCCGCTTAGTACGTCACACAATGCCAATTAACCAACGCAAGGTCCTGCGCTACACGGGCTGGACATTACTGACCCTGGCCCTGTTAGGTGCTATCGGGGCCGGTATCGCCTACTCGCAACGCGAACGATTACTCACCCTGGTGCTCAACAAGGCTCTTAAAAAAGCCAAACGCGACTATGCCCTCAACGTGGGCATTGGCTCGGTTAAGTTTACGGGCCTTACCGAACTCGCCCTCACCAACATCTCGGTCGTGCCGCAGGATCGCGACAGCCTGGTGCGGATCAATAATGTTGCCGTTGGCATGCGCCTGTGGCCACTGGTGTTTGGCAATGTAGCCCTCTCTAACCTGACTATACAAGACGGCTTTGTGCAGGTGGTCAAGCGCGACTCGCTCACCAACCTCGACACCATTCTCAAACGCCGCCGCCGCGACTCGACCAGCACTACCCGCCGTACCGACCTGTCGGACGTGGCTGAAAATCTGATTAATAACCTGCTCACGAAGATTCCCGACGACCTCGACGTGCAAAACCTCGACATCCGGTTGATCGACGATTCGACCAAAATCACCCTCCTGGCCGATGTGTTCAAGATCGACAATGAGCGCGTGTCGTCTAGCCTCCGGCTGAACCGCTACGAAGCCATGTGGCACGTGACCGGCACGGCGTCACCATCAGATAAAGAATATAGCCTGAATCTATATGCTGATGGTAAGCCGCTGGAAATTAAGTACTTAGAGAAAAGATTTAAGCTTAAAGCCCAAGCTGATACCCTCCACGCTGAGCTGCGCGACGTTGACCGGTCGGGGGGTGAGTTCCGGCTTGAGGGGGCTGGTTCGGTGCGTAACCTGCGGCTGAATCACCCGGCCCTGTCGCCCTCAGACGTGGTGGTGCGCCGGGCGGCTATGGACGCTAACCTGTTTGTGGGCGAAAACTACGTGGGGGTCGATAGCAGTTCGGTGCTGTATTTGGGTGAGGTGAAGGCCCGGCCATTTGTGAAGTACACCCTGCCCAATGCCAAAGCGGGTACTGGCAAGGTATTCGACGTACAGATGCACACCGACAACCTCGACGCGCAGGCCCTATTCAACTCGTTTCCGCAAGGCTTATTCCAGTCACTCGACGGCATGAAGGTGGCGGGCAAACTGCGCTACGACCTCAACTTCAATTTCGACACGGCCCTGCCTGACTCGGTCAAGTTCAATTCGGGCCTCACCTCCGACGGGTTCAAGATCCTGCGCATGGGCCGCACTGATTTTGGGCAGATTAACCAGCCGTTTGTTTATACGCCCTACGAAAAAGACAAACCCGTCCGCGATATTTCGGTAGGTTCCGATAACCCCGACTATACCCCCCTGGATTACATCGCGCCCGACCTGCGGAATGCGGTGCTCACCTCGGAAGATTACAATTTTTTCACGCATAAAGGCTTTAATGAAAAAGCCTTCCGGGTATCTATTGCCACCAACTACAAAGCCGGTGCATTCAAACGCGGGGCCAGCACGGTGTCGATGCAGTTGGTGAAAAATGTATTCCTCAACCGCAACAAAACGCTGGCCCGGAAGGTAGAAGAAATCCTGATTGTGTGGCTTATTGAAAATGGCCGTATCGTGCCCAAAGAGCGCATGTATGAGGTGTACCTCAACATTATCGAGTGGGGTAAAAACGTCTACGGCATTGGCGAGGCTGCCCGGTATTATTTCGACAAAACCCCGGCAGAACTGAACCTGGGCGAGAGCATCTTCTTGGCCTTTGTTATCCCCAGCCCCAAAAAGGCCCTGTCGTATTTCCTGCCCGACGGCTCGCTTCAGGTGCGCAACGTGCGGGGGTACTTCAAAATCATTGGCCGAATTATGGCCAAACGTGGTCTTACTCAGCCAGATAGCGGTGCCTACGGCTTCTACGACGTGCGCCTGCGCGAAGGCTTACGGCAGCAGGTTGCGCCGATTCCGGGCTTTGAAACAGACAGCGTAGGCACCGACCCGGCTGACGGCGACGGTATGGATGACCTCTTCAAACAGCTTTTCAACGGTAACCGCGACGACGATAAGCCCACCGCCGAACCCGCTCAGGAAGCCCCCGCCGCCCGCCCCACCCCCGACCGCCCCGCCGACGTACCAGCCCCCACCGACACGGTGAAAACACGCAGGCAGCTCCGGCAGGAACGCCGCGAACAACGCCGCCGCGAAAAAGAAGAACGCAAGCGCCTGGAAGAAGAAGCGAATCAGTGAACAACCAACAGTTAGCAACCAACAGTGTTGCTGATGCGAGCCCATTAGTTACGCGTCAGCAACATTTTTGGTTGTTCACTGTTGGTTGTTGGTTGATTTTTTTCGCGTTGCGCCCAACTAAAAATAATTACATTTGTTGTCTGTTTAACATGTGCCGGTATTTGCCAGCTAACTTGACCTGATTATGGCTATCATGATTACCGAGGAGTGCATCAATTGCGGTGCCTGCGAACCCGAATGTCCAAACACTGCCATTTACGAAGGCGGTGTGGAATGGACGTGGGGTGGCGGAACCTCCCTCACCGAAGTAGATTTTGGCGACGGTACGGTCGTGACGGGCAAAGCCCCGCAAACGCCGGTGTCGAATGAGTTTTATTATATCGTAACTGATAAGTGTACCGAGTGTAAAGGCTTCCACGAAGAGCCACAGTGTGCCGCTGTCTGCCCTGTAGACTGCTGTGTGCCTGACCCCGAACACGAGGAAGACGAAGAAACCCTGCTCGCCAAAAAAGCCTGGCTGCACGCAGAAGAGTAAAACCTGTGGAAGAAAGGAGGAGGGAGAAACGGAGGAAGGGGAGCTTCGCGATACGTATCAGCTATGTTGCTGCGTATCGCGAAGCTCCCCTTCCTCCGTTTCTCCCTCCTCCTTTTCTCCGTTAGTGCACTACACTAAACAGCCGGTTCCAGCGAATTTTGTTGGCGGCGTTGGCGGGGTTGGGGTCAATAGACATCCAGATAAAGACGGCTTTGCCCACGATGTGGTCGGCGGGGACGAAGCCCCAGTACCGCGAATCGAGTGAGTTGTGGCGGTTGTCGCCCATCATGAAGTAATAGTTCTGCTTGAACGTATAGCTCGTAATCGCCTTGCCATCGACAGACACCGTAGAGTCGGTTAGGACCACGTTTTTGTTGCCTTCATATTTCTGAATCACCGGGCCATAGAGGGCAATACTCTTGGCATCGAGCTGCACGGTGGCGCCTTCTTTCGGAACGGTCACCGGTCCAAAATTATCAACGGTCCACTTAAACTGCTTGCTGCCGTAGATCTGACTGTAGGTTGACGGGGTGGCCGATGGTAATTCATCAGCGGCAACGATCTCACGAACCCAGTCGAATTTTTTTAGTTGCTCAACGACGGCCTCGGTAGTACGTACCTGATAACCAACCAGTTCGTTTGTCTTGGTTGAATCGTTTAACTGCTGCAAAGGCTGCCAGTTTTCCGACATGGTTTCGGGCCGATAGTCGTTGATGATCTCATATTGCCGGAAAAAGGCATCGTCGAGGTCGGCTTTTTTCGTGTAGATGTAGTACGTCTGCTGCGAAAAGGGGGGTACTTCGGCGGCTTTTCCGTTTACGTATACGGCCCGGTGGCGCACCTCCAGTACATCGCCCGCAATGCCCATGCAGCGCTTGATGTAGTTGGTTTTCAAATCGGTCGGGTACTGATCTTCGGGTGGGTAGTTAAACACCACCACGTCGCCGTTCTTCACGCTCGAAAAGCCGGGCAACCTGAACTGTGGCAACTGAATCCAGTCGAGGTAGGAGGGGATGTCGGTACCCCAGATTTTCTGGTGCGTGAGCGGCACCTGTAGGGGCGTTTTGGGGGTGCGGGTGCCGTAGTGAAACTTGCTCACAAACAGAAAATCACCCACCATCAGGCTGCGCTCCATTGAGGGCGTAGGGATGGTGAAGGCCTCCATAAACAGCCAGCGAATCAGCGTGGCGGCCACTACGGCAAACAAAATAGAGTCGAACCACTCACGGGCGGCCGATTTTCTCTTCACCGACGAATCGGCTTTAGCTTGGGTTTTTACTTCAGACACGGGCTATACGTGGTTCAGACTAAGATAAAACGAAGTTACGAGATTTAGTGGTGAGTGATGAACGGTAAGTGATGAGTGGCTTCGCGAAGAAATAGAGGGCGAAGCCACTCATCACTTACCGTTCATCACTCACCGTTTAATAAATCATCCATCCCAAACACGCCCTGGCGGGGGGCGAGCCATTCGGCGGCGATGACGGCACCGAGGGCGAACCCCTGACGGCTGTGCGCCACGTGCGAAATCTCGATCCGGTCCACGTCCGACTCAAACCGGACAATATGTGTGCCCGGCACGGTGCCTTCGCGAACAGAGTCGATCACAATGGCATCATCGGTGTTACTTTCGGCGGGCTTGCCTTCTTCCGAAACAGCCCAACGCTGCTTATGGGGCAGGTTTTCCAGCAATCCTTCGGCCAGGGTGAGGGCCGTGCCAGAGGGAGCGTCTTTCTTCTCGGTATGGTGAATCTCGGTCATCGAGACCTGGTAGCTGGGGTAGTTATGCATGAACTTCGCCAGCGTTTTGTTCAGCCTAAAAAAGAGGTTCACCCCAATGCTGTAGTTCGAAGCGTAGAAAAATGCGCTGCCCCGTTCGCGCACGGCGGCCTCGATTTCGGCCCGTTGACTCAGCCAGCCGGTGGTGCCGCACACCACCGGCCACCCCCGCCCAATGCAGTACCGCAGGTTGTCTACCACGGCCTCAGGCGAGCTAAACTCGATCACCACATCTACGGCATCGTCGGCGAGTTGGTCCATATCGGTGCGGTTGCTCACGTCGATTCGCCCAGCAATCTGGTGACCCCGGTCAAGGGCGGTTTGCTCGATGGTCTTACCCATTTTGCCGTAGCCCAGTAACAAAATGTTCATGGTTATTTTCGGAAAGACAGCGTGAGGCTTATGCCCGGCACCATACCCACCGTAGAGGGAATCACGACGGGGTTGTAGCGCAGGGTCAGGCTGTCGGAGATATCAAACGTTTTAAGGTGCGCCGTCACATTGGCATCGACCACGTTCAGTGCCCAAAAGAGCGCCGTGAAAATATAATTGTAGTCGCGCCAGCGGCGGTAAAATTCAGTACCCCGCTGAAGCTGGTTCAGGTCTAGCTCTAGGTTTCGGCTGGCCACTACCGCCTTTTTCAATACGGGATTCGTGCCGGGTTTACTATAGGCTACTTCATAGGCACTCAGAAACTCGACATAATCTCCGTTGAATTTGCTGATGAGGATGCCGAACGTGGTGAAGCCAGCGTAGATGAGCGGAATCTTCCAGATTTGCCCGTTATAATACTGCCCCAGCCCCGGCAAGGCCAACGACAGCAGCGCTGCCCGCTTCGGGATGATCTTCCTGATTTTGGCATTGGCCGAGTCCGACAAGCTTACGGTGTCGACGGGGGTGTCTGCCGAGAGGGTGTCGTATTCCACAACGTCGGGCCGGATAGTATCGGCGGGCAAATCCTGCCGAATCACGGGGAAGCGCCCTACCGGAGCCGGTCGGCTTGTGTCGGCTGTCTGGGCGTGGCTGGTGGTCATCACCGCCAGCCATAGAAACAGGCCGATCAGACTAAGGCGAAGAAAAAGGGCGTTCACTGATAAACTCGGTATTGACGCGACCGGCGCGGGCGTTCGTGACTAGGCAGTATAACCATAACGAAAGCCCCGGTCTATCTGACTACTGGGGCGGCTTAAAAAAACTTAAGCCGAATAATTCAATACATTCAAAATCCGGTCGAGGTCTTCCTGCGAGGTGAACGGAATCTTGATCTCGCCCGTGTGCTTATCGTCGGCCTTGATCATCACTTTGGTGCCAAACATCGACGACAGTTTGAACTGCAAGCTGCGCATTTCCTGCTTGGGCAGGGTGATTTTGCGGGCTGGTACGGCTTCGTCGGCCATCGATAGGTTGCGCACGGCTTCCTCTACCTTCCGCACCGACCAGTCTTCTTCAATGATTTTGTTGAAGAGCTTGATCTGCACGTCGGGGTTGTCGATGTTGATGATGGCGCGGGCGTGGCCCATCGAAATCCGGGTGTCGCGCAGCGAGGCCTGAATGACGGGGGGCAGTTTCAGTAGCCGGATGTAGTTGTTGACCGTCGTGCGGTTTTTACCCACGCGCTCGCCCAGTTCTTCCTGTTTCAGGCTGCACTCGGTAATGAGGCGCTGGTAGGAGAGGGCAATTTCTATCGAGTTCAGGTTTTCACGCTGAATGTTCTCGATCAGGGCCATTTCCAGCATCTGCTGGTCGTTGGCCGTGCGCACATAGGCCGGAATGTGCAGCATCCCGATCAGCTTGGAAGCCTGCAAACGCCGTTCGCCCGAAATAAGCTGGTAATGGTCTTTACCCAGTTGCCGCACCGTGATGGGCTGGATGATGCCCTGCACCCGGATCGAGTCGGCCAGTTCATTCAGCGCCTCTTCGTCGAAGCGGGTACGGGGTTGAAAGGGGTTCGTTTCGATCAGATCCAGACTAATCTCAGTCATGGTACTGATCGACTCGTAGGGTGAAGGTTTGGTCTGCCGGTCTTCACTATCCTGCAGGAGCGCCCCTAATCCCCGACCCAGGCCAGTCAGTTTGCCGGGCTTCATACCCCCTGGCTTTGCATTTGTGGTGTTCATCTCAAAAAGAGTTTCAAGTCTAATGTTCAATGTTTAAAGTGTGCCGACTGCAACAACTTTAGACGTTAGACATTGGACGTTTAAACAGTTTCTTGCGGCATCAGGCCGTTTTTGGCCAGGATCTCGCGGGCTAAATTGAGGTAGCTGATGGCGCCCTTACTGTCGGCATCCTGCGCCAGCACCGGCACCCCAAAACTGGGCGATTCGCTGAGGCGGATGTTACGCGGAATGATGGTGCTGAACACCATTTGCTGGAAGTGCGAGGTAACCTCGCCAACTACCTGGTTCGAGAGCCGCACCCGCAGGTCGTACATGGTAAGCAGAATACCCTCGATAGCCAGGTTGGTGTTGAGTCGCGACTGAATGATCTTGATTGTGTTCAGCAGTTTGCCCAGCCCTTCCAGCGCAAAATATTCGCACTGCACCGGAATAATGACCGAATCGGCAGCGGTGAGGCTGTTGATCGTGATCAGGCCCAACGATGGCGAACAGTCTACGATGATGAAGTCGTAGTCGTCGCGCACCCGGTTGAGGGCCTCTTTCATCTTGTCTTCCCGGTTTTGCAGGTTAATCATCTCGATTTCGGCCCCCACCAGGTCAATGTGCGAGGGGAGAAGGTCAAGATTCGGGAAGTCGGTCTGAATGATGGCGTCGCGCGTTTGTACGTCTTCGATCATGCATTCGTAGATACTATTCTCGATCTCCTTGGGGTTGTAACCCAGCCCGGAGGTTGAGTTAGCCTGTGGATCAGCGTCGACAATGAGCGTCCGAAATTCGAGGGCCGCCAAACTGGCCGCGAGGTTGATTGTTGTTGTGGTTTTACCGACGCCACCCTTCTGGTTGGCAATGGCAATAACTTTACCCATGGGACTGTTCGTTGCAGGGTCAAAGATGCCGCAACGAAACTACCTTTCCAAGTAATGTTCCACGAAAATGTTTCACAAAAAATTAATGAGCGATTGTGTGACTGAACGAATGAGTGAATAGGCCAACAACAGAGCACCTATTTCGCTTCAGCGCAGGAATTGATAGATGGTCGCCTGCGACTGTAGGGGCGGCTGGCTGCTGGTAACGGCCTCCCAGTCGCCCTGTTCGTTGAGCAGCGTTGCCTGAGCCGTATCGGCCAATTGGAAATCAAGCAGTTGACCTAATTGCCTACCCAGGGCCGGGTTCAGCACGGGAAAACAAACCTCGATGCGGCGGTGCAGATTGCGGTTCATCCAGTCGGCAGAGCCGAGGTAGGTTTGGGGCTGGCCGTTGTTGTGAAATACAAATACCCGCCCGTGTTCGAGGTATCGGTCTACAATGCGCCGCACCCGGATGGTCTCACTCTGGCCCGGCACGTTAGGCACAAGGGTACAGATACCCCGCACAATCAGGTCGATGGGTACCCCCGCCCGGCTGGCTTCGTAGAGTTTGTCGACCATAGTCTGTTCCTGCAAGTTGTTGATCTTGAGAATAATGCGTGCCGGAAGGCCGCGCTGATGGTTCGCTATTTCGCCGTCTATGAGGACCAGCAGCCGTGGCACCAGGTTAAACGGCACCACCAGCAGGTGGCCAAACGTAACGGGCGGGTAGTCGATGGGTTGTTTGCGGGTTTTCAGGTAAACTACCAGCCGTTCCAGGTCGGTGGTGATGCCCGCGTGGCTGGTGAGCAGGATATGGTCGGTGTAGAAACGGGCGGTGTTTTCGTTGAAATTCCCCGTCGACAGCAGTCCGTAGCTCCGCTGCTGTTGGCCGACGCGGCGTTTGACAAGGGCTATTTTGGCGTGGACTTTCAGGTTCGGAATGCTGTATACGAGCCGAATGCCCGCCGCCTTAAACTGCTTGCTCCACCGCAGGTTGTTGGCCTCATCGAAGCGGGCTTTCAGTTCCATAAACACCGTTACCTGCTTGCCATTATAGGCTGCGCTGAGCAGTGCCTGTCCAATGGCCGAGTCGGTAGCGATGCGGTAGAAGGTGACGAAAATATCGGTCACGTCGGGGTGGGTGGCGGCTTCGTTGAAGAACCGCAACACGGGGTTATAGGCCTGGTAGGGCGTGTGGAGCAGGTAATCGCGGCGGTCAAGTTGATCGAAGATGGATGCTTCGCCCTGGAGGTCGGCAATGGGCAGCGGCGGCTGTGGCGGGTAGTTGAGGGCGGCCCCCACGGGGTTGGGCAGGTTCATGAGGCTGCTCAGGTTGTGGTAACGCCCGCCCGACACCCGCGACTGTGGCAGCAGCCCAAACGCAGCCCCCAGTGCTGCCAGCAGGTCAGTGGGGGTGGTGGGGTCGTAGAGGAAGCGCGTGGTGTGGCCTTCTTTCCGCTGGTCGAGCATCCGGGCGATGTTCTCATCCATCTGCCCGGCAAACTCATCGACAATGCTCACGTCAGCGTTGCGGGTGATCTTCACGCTATAGCTGCCCAGCACCTCATAACCCGGAAACAGGGCCGACAGGTGTTGCCGGATTACGTCGTCGATAAAGGTCAGGTAATGCACGCCATCCAATGGGGGCAGGGTCAGGAAGCGGGGCAACTGCTGATCGGGAATATTGACTATCGCCGACCGCTGCTTTCCGTCGGCATTCCGTAATGAAACACCAAGATAAAGGGCACTGTCGGGCACGTCGAGGGGTTTTTCCAGTAGCCCATCGAGCCAGACGGGCCGCAGCAAACCCAGCACCCAGCTAAAAAAATAATCGCTGACGGCCCGCCCGTGTTCCGCCCGAATCGGGTCGCCGTAGTAGAGATGTACGCCCTGCCGGGTTAGTTCGGGCAAAACCTTCTCCACCAGCAACCGCCCGAATTCCTGTTGTGAACGCGTCACCTGCGCCTGTATGTCGGGCAAAAAGGAAGTCTCCACATCGTCGTTATCTGCTGTGTAGTGGCCTTCCAGCGAGAGCAGTGCCGACATGCGCACCCGGAAAAACTCGTCCAGGTTCGACGAAAAAATAGCCAGAAACCGCACCCGTTCATACACCGGCACGGCCACGTTAGCCGCCTCGCGCAGCACCCGGTGATTAAAACTCAGCCAGCTTAGGTCGCGGTTGATGTAGGTGGAGGAAGTGTTCGTGGGGGTCATCGGTTGGCAGCGCAGTTACTCAAAGGAAACGACTTGTCACCACCCACCAAAATAACGGCCCACGCCGGTATGTTATCAAATTGTGAACGAGGCGAATGAGTGTGCTGTCAGGTCGGGGGACCTGACAGCACACTTAGCACACTCATTAGACTACGCCCACACCTTGGCCCCTTCCGTGCAGTTTTTGCACATGTCGATCTCGGCGCGGTTCTGGATCAGGGTCTGGCGGAAGCGGCGGTAGGCAGGGCTGAACCAAACGTCGCGGAAGGAATTGTCCTGCAAGGTGCCCAGTTGGTGGTCGGCGTCTTTGTCGAAGCAGCACGGCACGATGCGGCCGTCCCAGGTCATCACGCACGAGTGCCACATGCGCCAGCAGTGGTCCAGCAGGGCGTTTTTCACGCCAAAGGTGCCGTCGGCCTTTTTGGCGTAGCGACTGTATTTTTCAATCATCGGCATCAGGTCCGAGCCGTTTTCGTAGTCGTAGATCTGGGCGGTTTTCAGTTTTACCTCATCCACGCCAATCTCGCGGGCCAGCTGTTGCACCTGTGCAATCTGGTGTTCGTTGGGTTTCACCACCAGAAACTGAAAGATCACGTGCGGTGTGGCCGACTTCATTTCCCGCTTCCAGCGAATGAGGTTGCGCGTACCTTCCAGCACCTTGTCCAGCTTGCCCCCCACCCGATACTGCTCGTACACGTCCTGGGTGGTGCCGTCGATAGAGATAATGAGCCGGTCTAACCCCGATTCAATCGTTTTGCGGGCGTTTTCGTCGGTGAGGTAGTGGGCGTTGGTGCTGGTGGCGGTGTAGATATTGCGGTCGGCGGCGTAGCGCACCAGCTCCAGAAACTGGGGGTGCAGGTAAGGTTCGCCCTGAAAATAGAAGATTAGATAAAGCAGCGTGTCGTGCAGTTCGTCAATCGTGCGTTTGAACAGGTCTGCACCCAGCATACCCGTGGGCCGTGTGAACGACCGCAGCCCGCTGGGGCATTCGGGACAGCGCAGGTTGCACGACGTGGTGGGTTCGACCGACAGCGACACCGGCAGCCCCCGCTGGTTGGGCTGACCGCTTTGCCGAGAGGCGTAGAAGCTCGTCAGTACCCGCAGAGCATTGCTCACGCGCCGGGGCGTGAGTTTTCCGGCAAAATTCAACCCGTCGCGCAGACGATCATAGTAGGGAAAGGCCATAGGGCAAAGGTAGGGAAGGGAGTGGTAAGTGATGAGTGGTAAGTGGTGAGTTTGCTGCCGCACGAACAATACGCAGGCGGCAGCAAACTCACCACTCATCACTTACCACTAATTACCACAGCATAAGGTTTTGAAGCCAGAAGAGGAATTTGGCGGCGTATTTGCCGGCGGGGGCTGTGGAGGGACTAACGGCGCGGCTGTTGTTGTTGAAGTCCACGTCCATATACAGCTTCTGCTTCGGGTCGGCGTGTGCCCAGACGATGCGGCTTTTGCCCGGAATGCTGAACGTGTGGGTCTTGGCCTTGCCGTCCCAGTAGAGGGTTTGTTCACGGCCGTTGGCAGTGCGGACCAGCAACTCGATAGGCAGCTGCATGTCGCCGAGGCGGTCTACGCGCACGGCGGCGGTGCCGTCGGCATAGTGCCAGATGCGGGCCAGCTTGTAGTCGCAGACGCGGTCGCCGAAGAGGACCTGGTCGAAAAACCAGTTTAGGTTGGGGCCGTAGGCTGCCCCGGCCCAGTTTTGGCCCAGCCGTTGTGGCACAATTTCGTTGACTACATCGATAAAGCTCTGCGCGTTGGGGTGCCGAAACCGCCAGCGCATAAAGTAGGTCTGCATGACTTCGTCCATCACGCGCCGCCCAATCAGACCTTCCAGTGTGCGGAGCCAGGTAGCAGTCTTTGAGTAGGTTAGCTCGCCGTAGTAGCCGTTGGGCAGTTGCCACACGTTACCATACGAGGGGCCAATGCCGGGGTTGTCGAGGTGAACGTAGCCATCACGTGACGACTCCAGGTCGCCCATACGGAAACCAAACCAGTCGATCATACTCGTTTGTCGGCCGTAAGTGGCGTCCATGATGCGGCCTTCGTAATACTGGTTGAACCCCTCGTCGAGCCAGGCTTCTTCAAATTCGTTGCTGGCCAGGAGTTGCATAAAGTACTGATGGCCAAACTCATGCACCGTAACCAGCTCCGGGAAACGTGCCCCGGCGGGAAGCCCCCAACTCGTGCCCGCCGTGATGAACATGGGGTATTCCATGCCCGCCGCCCCCGACGCATGCAACGGTGGGTCAACCACCGTGATGACAGGGTAGGGGTAAGGCCCCACGTTTTTGTCGAAATAGGTCAGCGCGGCCTTCAGCGCGTGGGCGTGGCGCGTGGCCTGATCGGCATGTTCGGGCTGCATAAGCAGCCGTATCTGCACGGTATGGCCGGTTTTGCTTCGCCAAACGTCAGTTACTACCTGCGTGTGCGGGGCGGCTGTCCAGGCGAAGTCAATCACGTCGTCGGCCTGGTAGCGCAGGGTTTTGGTACCGTCGCGGTTGGTTTTTTCGGCGGTTGGTAGCCCCGTAGCTCCCACCACACACCGGCTGGGCAGGGTGATGTTTACTGCGTAGGTACCATAGTCGGCGTAGAATTCGGAGTGGGCATGGAACTGGTGGCAGTTCCAGCCGCCGGTGGTTCTTCCCCGCATCCCGGCGGGTTCGTAGACACCGATTTTTGGGAACCACTGCCCCACTAGAAAGAAGTCGCGGCTGAAGCCGGTGCGGGCAAAGATTTGGGGCAGTTTGGCCTGAAACGTCATGTCGAGCACGATGGTCTCGCCGGGTTTCAACGGGCGTTTCAGCGGCACGCGCAGCACGGTCCGGTCATCTGCGTTCATGTCGTCGGGGTGGATAAACTGACTCATGGCCAGCAGGTTATCGCCGGTTTGGTGGTCTTTGAGGGCCGTTAGTTTGGTCCAGCCAAAGTTGCCGGGTTTGGTATCGTCCAACTCATCGCCCCGCAACTGCCCGCCCGATTCGCGCATGAACGTCGATTGCTTGTCGCGGAAGGCGTTGAGATATAGGTGAAACTGTAGCTCGTTGATAACGTCAGGCGAGGTGTTGCGCCAAGTGAGTGTCTGCCGACCGTCGAGGCGTTTGGTGTTGGTATTCAGTCGCACGTCGATGGCGTAATTCGCGTTTCGGGGCGACAAGGGTACAGCATGTGCCTTGGTTGGGCTAACCATCAGCGTAAGCAGCCACCACCCTATTAACTGAAAAAAGCTAGGTCGTTGCATCTGGGCAAGTGGGTACGGCCATTTTGACAGCCAATATACTACGGAGTATCTGGTGTCAGGTCAACCATATTAAAAACGCGCTTGTTAGCTTGTTAGCTAGCCTGCTGGTCTGGAGAAATATACGTAGCAGTTATAAGGTGAATTTCACCACCTGCCTGGCGTCAGTTCTGGGTGGAATGTATTAATATTGTTTGTACTGGTAACACACACAAGAATGTTTAAGTAAAAAGTACTGGTATTTTATACGACTCTCCTTTCGTATGACAGCAGCTGATAGGTCTGAAAATTTAGCCTACGAGATTGACATAACGCAGGTGCCAAACGGAATGGTAGGGTATCAGGCTGTGCGACAGACTGACGGCAAGATCATTGATTTCCAGCTAACGTTAATCAATGACATAGCGTTGGCCACCTGGAACCGCCCTCAGTCGGCTATGATTGGTCAGTTGGCCAGCCAGCTATTTCCCCCTACTGAGGCACAGTACCTCATTCAACTCTATAGCCTGGTGGTAGAGTCGGGGCGGCCTGTTCGGTTCGATATGGATTGCCGCTGGCAGCTAGACGGTAGCCTGCATCAGTACGACATGCTGGCCGCTAAGTCTGACGACGGTGTGCTGCTTATCTGCCGTGAGGTTGGGTTTGTGGGGCGGGCCGTTCAGGATCAGCGAGAGCAAATGCAGTTTATTGATACACTGATGAACACGGTTACCTGCGGGGTGGTAGTAGGCCGGGCTATTCGGGACGACAATGGGCAAGTAAACGATGTTCTGATTGTGGCCGTCAACCAGATCGCGGCTACCATGGCTGGCTATACCGCCACCGATATGGTAGGGCAGCGTTATGGTAAGCTGTATCCGGGCATTTTTGAGACAGATATATTTGCCTGCTATGCCAAGACCATTGAAACCGGTGAGCCGCAGCAGTTAGAATTGTATTACGGCCTCGACGGCCTGGATTGCTGGGCCACTATTCAGACTCAAAAGCTGAACGATGGGCTGGTCATCACCTGGACCGACATCACCGAACGCAAGCGAGCCGAGCTACTGATTCAGCAGCAGGCCGAACAATACAAAGCAGTGCTAGACAACGCTCTGACGTTGATTTTGGTGCTGAAGGCCGTACGCGATGAGCAGGGTAGTATTCGTAACTTCCGGGTGGTGCTGGTCAACCGGGCCATGATTCAGCAAACGGGGGTACCTGAAGACAAGCTTGTTGGCAACCTGCTGACCAATGTGGTGCCTGGCGTGGTTGAATCGGGTGTGTTTGCCCGGTACGTGGCCGTGACCGAAACGCAGGTGCCGCAGCAATTCGACATCCACTATGAACTGGATGGCCACAATAGTTGGCTGGTAGGGGCGGTTTCGGCCTATGGCGACGGGGTAGTGGCTTCGTATACTGACATCAGTTTGCAAAAAGAGACTGAGTTACGGGCACAGCAACAGGCACAACTGTTAGAAAGTATTCAGCAGTCGTCGCAGATGGGTATTGCCGTTTACCAGCCCATCCGCAACGAGGCCGGTACTATTGTCGACGTCAGGCCGGTGTTCCGCAATGCTGCGTCGATAGCCATGACCCGCGCCACGGCAGAAGACGCCACACAGAAGACCCTGGGTGATCTGTTACCTCCTATAAAAGGAACCACATTGCTGGAACGGTATGCTCACGTCATCAACACGGGGCAGGCTGAGCAGTTTGAGCATTATTATAACAATGGTCACGAAGCCTGGTATGAAATTTCGGCCCAACCCTGGAACGATGGAATTCTAGTTAATGTACTGGAGGTGAGTAAGTTGCGACAGTATGAGCGCGAGAAAATTCAACAGGCAACCTTACTGCAACGGGTCATCGACACCATGCAGGCGGGCATGATGCTGGCCCGTCCCGTGCGCGATGATCAGGGTAGTATTGTCGATTTTCGCTATGTACTCACCAACGAATACAACGCCAAAACCACGGGCCTGAGCCTGGCTGAACTGACGGGCGCCGTGGTGGGCGATCTGTTTCCCGGCTGGCAGGCGTCCGACATGTATCAGCGTATGGTGCAGGTGATGCAGAGCGGGGAAGCCCAAAGTCTGACGTTCCCGTTCGATTCGCACGGCATCAAGGGCTGGTTCGATGGAGCATTCAGCCGTGTCGAGGACTGTTTGCTCTATACCTACACCAACGTTACGGCGCTGAAAGAAGCCGAACTGGCCCAGCATCAGTATGCCGACCTGCTGGAACGGGTTATGGACACCACGCCAACGGCCATAGTGGTGCACGAGAGCATCCGCGACGAAGCCGGAGCCATTGTTGACTTCCGCATGACTCACCTTAACCAGTCGGCAGCGGCGGCGTTCAACAGCACCGTCGATAAGGTGCAGTACCGGCGCGTGTCGCGTTATTTCCCTGGTTTGCTCGACACGCCCCTCTTTGCCTGTTACAAACAGGTAGTACAAACGGGCGAGTCGGCCCGACTGGAAGTGAACTGGGGCGATCAGTGGTACGACTTTTCGGTGGCTCGATTTGGCGATGGCTTTGTGGCGGCGGCGCAAAACATTACCGCCACGCAACAGTATCGGCATCAGCTGGAGGTGGCCAACCACGAGCTAAAGCGGTCGAACGAAAACCTACAGTCGTTTGCCTACGTGGCCAGCCACGACTTGCAGGAGCCCTTGCGCAAGATCAATTCCTTTGCCAACATTCTCAATACGCAGTATGCAGGGCAGTTTGATTCCAACGCGACCGACATTATCCGGCGCATGACGGCTTCTGCCGACCGGATGCGGCAACTCATTCAGGACCTGCTGGTGTATTCACAGGTGGATATGCAACTCGACACGTTCAGGTCGGTGAATTTGGCTACGTTGGTGCAGCAGATTCGGGAGGAAGATTTGTGGGTAGCCATTTATCAGAGCAAAGCCCAGATTCGGCAGGCCGACCTGCCCACGCTCCATGCCGATCCCCTTCAGATGCGGCAACTGTTTCAGAACTTGCTTTCCAACGCCCTTAAATTTTGCCCCAAAGGCGTCACCCCTGATATCGAGATCAGCTACCGCCTGATAAACCGAGCCGACGTGCCGCCCGGCCTGCTGTCCCCGTTACCTACTGACCAGGCTAAGCCGACTACTAAACGCTATCACGTTATTTCGGTTACCGACAATGGCATTGGTTTCGACGAAAAGTATACAGACCGTATTTTCCAGGTGTTTCAACGTCTGCATGGCCGCAGCCAATACGTGGGGTCGGGTATTGGGTTGTCTATCTGCCAAAAAATCATGGAGCGCCACAACGGCGCCATCGCCGTCACCAGCCAATTAGACAAAGGCAGCACGTTTACGGTGTATTTGCCAGGTTGAGGGGAGGGCGGTTTGTAGTTTGTAGTTGCTGACGCGCGGCCCCTCGACTGCGCTCGGGGTGACAGGAAGCTAGATTCAGTTTCTTGAATTGATTCAAGGTCGTTGTCACCCCGAGCGCAGTCGAGGGGCCGCGCGTCAGCAACCACAAACCACAAACTACAAACCGCCTCTAACCTCCGCCAGCACATAGGCCTTCAGCGTCTGGGGGCGGGTGGCGGGGTTGATGAACTGGGCCGAAAGCTGGCTGACGCGGTAGTAGGGAAATGAGGCTATTCGCCTGACGGTGAAGCCTTTAGCGGCCAATGAATCGGCGTAGACGGCGGTGGTGAGTACCTGCACAGGCGCGGTGTTGGTGAGCCGCCGCAGGGTCGAATCCTGGTAGATGTAGTGGGTGGGGTGCTGCGTGTAGTACTCATACGTCCACGAGCTTTCGCCGAAGGTCTGAAACCCGTAGAGGTAGGTTGTCTGCTGCAATGCGGGCCGGGCATTGGTATACTCGGCAGCCACCATACCCGCCTGATACTGCATCACCGACGGATAGAAAAACAGGTTGATAAGGCCACCGATCATGACCATCAGGCCCACCATGCGGCCCATCAGCACGGTGAGCAGGGCGGTGCGTTCGTCTTCAGCCGCGCTTCGCCAGAACAGCACCGCCGTACCCACGGTCAGCCCCGCGATCCAGATCAGGCCGGGAATAAACCGCGCGGGGTGGTAGATGACAAAAATGCCCGTCACAAACGCCAGCACCAGCACCGCCATGATTGTTTGGGCTATTGTCCAGTCGCGTAAGGCTCTGGTTGTCAACAGAGTAAGGTAATGGGCGGCCAGGATGGTGTAGAACGGGAAGACAATGTTAAGGTAGTGCGGCAGTTGAAATCGTGAGGCCGAAAACAGGATAAACAGGGTCACGCCCGCCCCCAGCGACACGTATTCGGGCAGGGGAGGGGCGTCGTTTTTGTTACGCCGGAGTAACCCCGCTATGGCCCGGCCCGTGGCGGCGTAGAACAAAAAGGCCCACGGCAGCAGTGCCCACAGCAGCGTATGGGTAAACAGCAGCGGGTCGCCGTTGCCGCGCAGGGGACCGTTGTTCAGAAAGCGCCCCATCTGACTATCCCAGAAGAAAAACCGCAGGCCCGACGTGCCCGTTTTGCCATAGATCACTTTCTCCGGGTGCAGGTCGAACTGCTGGTAGAGGGCGTAGAGTTCGGGTGTGATGAAAAGCAGCGTGAGCAGGGCCGCAATGAGCCAGCGCAGGTGAAAGAGGCCCCGCCATTGGCCCTTGAGCAAGGCATTGATAGCCAGCCCGGCCCCCACCGTGACCACCGGCACTACCGGCCCTTTGGTCATCATGGCCCCCGCCATCAGCGCCGACCCGGCCACCAGATGCAACCAATGGTTACCGGAAAACATCCTTACAGGCGTATGCCCATTTTCTTCATGCTGTTGCCACACCTTCGTAAAATGAAACGCTGGTCCGATGATAAACAGGGTCAGAAACGGCTCGGCCCGCACGTCGGTGTTGGATAGGATAACGTGGTAGGCGGTGCCAAACATCAGCGTAGCCAGTTGCGCCACCGTCCGGGTGTAGTTGAGGCGGGCAAACCGGTAGGTATACCAGAGGCTTCCGCAGAAACACAGCAGCGCGGGCAGCTTATAGGCAGCGGTGGCGGCGGCGGGTGAACCAAAGCCGAACACCTTCATAAACAGCACGTTAAGCAGAAACGGTAGCCGCGGTTTGTCCAGAAAATCAAGCTCGCAGGAGTACAGGTTCAGGTAGTCGCCGGTGAGGTACATGCGCTTGGCAATGGTGGCATACAACCCATTGTCGGGTTCCATAATGGGCAAACACAGGGCCGTGAAATTGATGGCGACCACCACCGCAAGCAACGCGTAAAACAGGCGATTTGAGAACATACGACAAAGGTATATGATATATTTACCCCATGCAGACTGCCAAACTCCTCATTGTAGACGACGACGCCGATGTGTTGCTGGCGGCCAAATTGCTGCTAAAGCGCCACGTTGGCCAGGTCGATATTGAAAAGAACCCCGACAAGCTGCCGTTTTTGCTGGGCCAGACCCGCTACGACGCCATCTTGCTCGACATGAATTTCACCCGCGACGTGAGTTCGGGTAAGGAAGGCTTTGACTGGCTCGACCGTATTCTGGATGCCGACCCTACTACCCGCGTGGTGCTCTTCACGGCCTATGGCGACGTGGAGATGGCGGTGCGGGCCATCAAAGCCGGGGCCAGCGATTTTGTGCTCAAGCCGTGGGAAAATGATAAGCTCGTGGAGGTGATCAGGACGGCCATAGCGGGGCGGCAGGGGGGCGGCGAAATGGCCGCTATGGGTCAGAAAAGCACCGCTGCGCCCACCGTGATTGCCCAAAGCGCGGCCATGCGTCAGATTCTGGACACCATTGAGCGCGTGGCTGCTACGGATGCCAACATCCTGCTGCTGGGCGAAAATGGCACCGGCAAAGATGTGCTGGCCCGCGAAATTCACCGCCTCTCGAACCGCCGCGACAAGCCCTTTGTGGCCGCCGACCTGGGTGCGTTGCCCGACAGCCTCTTTGAAAGCGAGTTGTTTGGCCATGTGAAAGGAGCCTTCACCGACGCCCGCGACGACCGTGCCGGGCGGTTTGAAGAAGCCAATGGCGGCACCATTTTTCTCGACGAAATCGGCAACGTGGGCCTGCCTCAACAGGCGCGGCTGCTCACGGTGCTGCAACAGCGGCAGGTGACGCGGGTGGGCAGCAACAAACCCCGTTCCGTAGATGTACGCCTGATCTGCGCCACCAACGCCGACCTCAACGCCCGCGTGGCCGACCGGTCGTTTCGGCAGGATTTGCTATATCGGGTCAACACCATCGAGATTCAGATTCCGCCCCTACGTCAGCGCCCCGACGACATTGGCCCCCTGGCCGAACATTTTTTGCGCAGCTACCGCAAGCAATACAACCGTGCTGTGGGTCAGATCAGCCCCGACCTGGTGAAGCACCTGAAGCAATACCAATGGCCGGGCAACGTCCGCGAACTGCAACACGCCATTGAGCGGGCCGTGATTCTGGCCCGCGGCCCCGTACTGACGCCCGACGATTTTTTCTTCGGCTCGTCGCCCGCATCCATGCAGGGTAGCGGCGGCCTGCCGGGCAACGACACCATGCAGCTCGAAGACGTAGAGCGCCGCCTCATTCAGCAGGCCATGCAAAAACACGGCGGCAACATCACCGACGTAGCCCGCCAGCTTGGCCTTTCGCGGCAGGCATTGTACAGGAGGATGGAGAAATATGGGATGTGAAAAGAGGTTATTGGTCATTACGCTGCGCTGTCATTCAGTGGTCATTCAGTAGTCATTCATTGCCTATACAACAAATGACCATTGAATGACAGCGCAGCGAATGACCAATGACTTTTTTGCCTTCAACATAGGGGTGCGCGCCTGACTGGCTGTCATAGGTGCGATACAAACCTTGCAAGGACCTGACAGCGACCCGCCCATCTGTGCAGACCAACCCAGACGATAGCCTGATTGGTGCTATCCGTATCGGCAACGAAGCGGTGTTTGAGGATATCTTTCGCCTGCATTATGCCCCGCTTTGCCGCTACGCCCTGCCTATTCTACACGATACCGATGAGGCCGAAGAAGTGGTGCAAACCGTGTTTCTGGCTATCTGGGAACGCCGCGAAACACTGCTCATTACCAGTTCATTGAAGGCCTATCTGTACCGGGCTGTACACAACCGCTGCCTAAACCGGCTCGACCAGCAAAAGACGCAGGCAGCCCACCGCGAACGGGCCGCCATGGAACTCTACGCCGACGTACCCAGCCCCACACAGGCGGTCTTTGCCGACGAGTTGAGCACACGTCTTCAACACGCCATTGGGCAATTGCCCGAACAGTGCCGACGGGCGTTTGAACTGAGCCGCTTCGACGAGTTATCGTACAAAGAAATTGCTGATCGGCTGGGCATTGCCGCCAAGACGGTCGAAAATCAGATTGGCAAAGCACTCCGTATCCTGCGCACCGAATTGAGCGACTATCTACCACTTCTATGTCTGCTGGCCGGGGAGGCCATCTGCTAATGGCAACTGAACCGCAATTCCCCATCGACGACGCCCTGCTGGGCAAGTATCTGGCGGGCGAAGCCTCCGATACCGAGGCCGACCAGGTACGTCGTTGGCTGACCGACCCGACCAACCAACGCGAGTTCGACCGGTTTGCTCGCCTCTGGCAAGCCGCTGCCCGCCGACCCCTCGACGATGGCATTGACACCGACGCCGCTTGGCAACGCGTTTGGTCACAGATGCAACGCCCTGCCGCTGACGTACCTACGCCCGGCTTTGTGAAGCCGCTTACCCAGCCACCGGCACGCACCTGGCTTGGGCGTTATGGCCGGGTGGCGGCGGTGGTGCTGCTGGGCGGGTTTGGGTTGCTGCTGTGGCGCGTGGTGCAGCCGGGCACGTCGCCCCAGCCATTGGCGATGCTATCGGCCACAACTACTACCGCTACCCGCCAACTGTCCCTGCCCGACGGCTCACGCATTACGCTCAACCGCAACAGCCAACTCACCTACCCCACCACCTTCGCCGACAGCAGCCGCGACGTGACGCTGACGGGCGAGGCCTTTTTCGACGTGGCGCATGATGCTAAGCATCCGTTCCGGGTGCGGGCCGGGCAGACCATTGTGCGGGTGCTGGGTACATCGTTTGGGGTGCGGGTCGTGGGCGATAGCGTGCGGGTGGCCGTTCGGTCGGGGCGGGTGCGGGTAGGCGCCCCGCGAGAAGTGGTCGTGCTGGAAGCCAATCAGCAGGTAACGTACCTGGCCAAGGGCGACACTTTGCGTCGCGTACGCCCCCTCGATAAAAATAACCTGGCTTACCTGACGGGCCGACTGACCTTCGCTAACGAGCCGCTGGCTGAGGTAGTGCAGGCGTTGCGCGACACCTACGGGGCCGACATTCGCCTCTCGACCGTCGGTCTGCGTCGTTGTCGGCTGAGTGCCGAATTCGACCATGAACCGCTTGATGCGGTGCTGCCCGTGGTAGCCGAAACCCTATCACTACGCCTCCGCCGCGACGGTACGGCGTGGGTATTGGTGGGGGAGGGGTGTGAATAGGGGTAAGTGCCGCCTCGACGGTCATAAGGCCAGAAACACGACGGATATGACTGCACTTCGCTCCAAGATACTGATTATTTTATTGTTAATCAGTGGGTTAGCATACGCCCAAACGCGTCCGCCGCTCGAACGGCTCGTCTCGCTCAACCTGCGCAACGAGCCGCTGGAACAGGCCCTGGCGGCCATTAGCCAAGCAGGGCAGTTTAATTTTTCGTACAACCCGGCCCTGCTGGCGCAACGCCCGCCTGTAACGCTTCGGGTCAGTAACCTGCCCGTACGCGAGGTCTTGGGACAGTTGTTTGGCGGCAGTGTGCGCGTGCGGGTTCGGGGTAATCATGTGATCCTGCTCAAGGCTGATGAACCCGCCCAACCGAAAGATTTCATCCTCGACGGCTACATAATCGACCGCGAAACCGCCGACCGGATTGGGGCCGTAACGCTCTTTGAACGTACCTCGCTACGGTCGGCGGTGTCAAATGGCTACGGTTATTACCGGCTTAAACTCCCGACGGCTCTGCCAACTATACGGCTGGAAGTGCGCCGCGAAACCTACGTCAACCGGTCACTGACGGTGTCGACCCGCCAAACCCAGCCCCTCAACATTTACCTCACCCTCGCCGCCCGCCGTGCCACGTTCGGCGACTCAATCCCGCGCTTGCCAGTCGTAGCGGGTCAGCTTCCAGTACCTACTACGCCGCTGCCCGATACGGCGCTGCTTCCGTTGGTGGCCACATACCCGGTCGCGTATGTACCCACCGGCTTAGACGAAGTAACAGTACCGCCTTCGTTTCTGGCCCGCACCCGCCGCCGCATGGGCCGGTGGGCATTGTCGGCCAAGCAACTCATCACCGACATAAACCTCGACCGCGACACCCTCTACCGAACCTGGCAGGTGAGCTTTTTGCCGACCCTTGGCAGCAACCGCGCCCTCGACGGTCGCATCATCAACGACTATTCGCTCAACATCCTGGTCGGTTATTCGCTGGGGGTGCGGAAACTGGAACTGGGCGGGCTATACAATATCGTGCGGCAGGATGTGCAGGGCGTACAACTGTCGGGCTTTGGTAACCTGGTTGGGGGCAACACGCGGGGTGTACAACTGGCCGGCTTCCTCAATACAAACCAGGGCAACGTGGCCCCCCTGCAAGCGGCAGGCTTTCTGAACCTTGTAGGCGGCAACGTGCGGGGCGTGCAACTGGCGGGTTTCCTGAACGTGGTCCGGCGCGACGTGCAGGGTGTGCAGGCGGCTGGCTTTACCAACATAGTGCCGGGCGATGTGGCAGGTGTGCAACTCGCGGGCTTCAGTAACCACGTAGCGGGTACGTTGCGCGGCTGGCAGGTCAGCGGGTTTCTCAACTATGCCGATACGGTGGCGCGTGGGGGGCAGTTGGGGTTCATCAACGTAGCCAATGTCTCGAAACGCGTGCCGATTGGCTTTTTCAGCTACGTGAAGCAGGGCGGTTACCGCGACCTGAGCCTGTCGGCCAACGAGGTGACGACGCTGAACGTCAGCTTCCGCACGGGCGTGCGGCGGTTCTACAACATCTTCACGGTGGGCCTTAACCCGGCCACCAACGTCTGGAGTTTCGGCTATGGCCTGGGCACCCGCACCACCGAATTCCGGGGCTGGTCGCTGGCGCTTGAGGCGTCTGTGCATCAGCTCAACCGGGTGAACGAACCCGTGGCCGAAGAAAACCGGCTGCTGCGCCTTTCGCCACTGCTGACCAGGCAACTCGCCGGGCGACTATCCTTCTCGGTTGGCCCCACGCTCAACGCCTACCATCCTGATGACCGCGACCGCTCTGCCCTGCGCGGCATCACGCTCCCCGCCTTGCTCGTCTCCTCCGACTCGCCCGCCAACCCCCGCACCCAATGGACCGGCTGGCTCGGCTGGCAAGGCAACCTGGCCGTTCGGCTATGATTATAACAAGGCATCGAGGCATACCATCCTTTTTACGTATGAAAACAAGAACGCAACCCTATGTATTGCTCTTTCTGAGTTTATTCGCTTGCGAGAAGCAGCAAGATTTAATTGTAGACGCATCGTCTAAAGAAACTATTTTAAAAATCATTAATGCAGAAAAAGGCATTCAAAACTTGAATGCCTTATCATTTGCTGTAGTGAAAGGAAATCAGTTGCTATGGGCAGAGGCGCTTGGCAAGGCTACCCGTACAAAAGAAGCCAGTATTGATACGCGATTTCTGATCGCCAGTGTTTCTAAAACCGTCACGGCAGTTGCGGCTCTCAAATTAGCGGAAAACAAGCAGTTGGATTTAGACGCTGATATAAGCACTTATTTGCCGTTTCAAGTTCGGAATCCGCAATTTAGCCATGTACCCATCACAACAAGGATGCTACTGAATCACTCAAGTAGCATTTCCGACACAGGGTTTAATTCATTTGATTTCTACTGTTGGAATGAAGACTGCCCGACACCGCTGTCTACTTTTTTTCGAGATATATTCGATCCCGCCGGACAATTCTATCGCGTGAAGAAATTCGACAACTATTCGCCCGGAACAAAAGGAACGTATTCCAACATGGGTTTTGCTTTGTTGGGTTATCTCATTGAGCGAGTTGCCAGGCAACCTTTTGACGACTACTGCAAGCAACAAATTTTCGTGCCTTTAGGCATGTCAAAAACGGAGTGGCGGCTAAAAAATAGTCCCCTAACGGAGCTTGCCGTTACAGGCACGCCTACCATCAATTCATCAGAAGACCCATTCACCTTCATAGACTATCCAAATGGTGGTATACGAACTACGCCTACCGATTTGTCTAAATTTCAGCGGATGTTAATGAACGATGGTGTGTTCAACAACACGCAGATTCTGTCCAAGAGAACTGTAGACCTCATGAAAAAATACACCTTAACTATAAATAAGTTTGGCTTTAATCTTGATTTTGGATTAGGGATGTATTATTCAAACATTAAAGGAAAAATACTGTTTGGCCACGTTGGAAATGAGAGCGGAACCACGACATCTATGCAATTTGACCCAGAAAGCAAAATAGGCGTTATCGTGTTTACGAATTCCGATACCGCCAATCTTGATTTAATCATCTATTCACTATATAAATTTGCATCAGAAAAATGAAAACGCCACTGTTAATAATTTGCTTCGCTATAAGTTATTGCTGCGCATTTTCTCAGGAAGCAACGAAAGAAGGAACGCCATTAACTAAACGTTTTGGTTTTTCGGCAGGTTACTACGGGGATAAAGTAACAAATCACGGTTTGCTTTTTGGTGTAGAGAGATACCTGGCTACTACCGAGCATTATACTGTGATAAGTTCGGTTCAGTTAGCTGCCTTCGTTGCCGATCAAAATTTTACGGCTCTTTCTGTATTACCAAGAATCGGGCTGAGAAAAACGGCTAATTCTGGCTTGTTAGCTGAGGGTAGTATTGGCTTAGGGTACCTTCACAAATTTTATGCGTATACTGAATACGAAGTGGGTGGCCAAGGCCAATTAATAGCAAAACGAAAAGCAGCGCAGGCGTCGGTCATGCCATCTATTTGCCTAGGTATAGGGTATGATTTCAGACGTAAAACGAAGCTGCCCTTTTTGTATTTTTTGCGAGGCTCCGTTAACTATAATTATCCAAGTAAACAGCTTTTTTTTGAAGCGTCTTATGCCATTGAGACAGGCCTTACCTACGTACCTACAATTAAGATAGGCAAGCGGTAATACAACTAGCTGTCGATAACAACCGGTGAATAGGGGTCCTCACCTCCCCACCTGTCATAGCGGCAAACTAACTGCACGCTATGTCTTCTTCCTTTCTGTCGGCTCTGCTTGTGAGCCTGTTGCTGTCGGTGTCTGCCTGGGGGCAGGCGGGGTTTACGCAAACCATTCGCGGGTCGGTGGTGGATCAGGCGGTGCAAACGCCCATTCCGGGGGCAACGGTGGTGCTGCTGAGTGCCAACCCCGTGCGCGGCACCATGACCGAAGCCGACGGGTCGTTTCGGCTGACAAACGTACCCGTGGGGCGGCAAACGCTCAAGGTCTCGTTTGTGGGCTATAAAGAGGCCCTGCTCGCCAACGTCGTAGTCGATGCAGGCAAAGAACTCGTCCTCACCATTGCCCTGGAAGAGACCGTGGGGCAGTTGGCCGAGGTGGTCGTGCGGCCCACGCTCGAAAAAGACAAGCCCCTCAACGAACTCTCGACGGTATCGGCGCGGACGTTTTCGGTGGAAGAAACGCAACGGTTCGCCGCCGCCGTCAACGACCCTGCCCGTATGGCCACGGCCTATGCCGGGGTAGTTGGGGCCAACGACGGCAACAACATGATCGTGATCCGGGGCAACACGCCTAACGGCCTGCTGTGGCGCATGGAGGGCGTCGAGATTCCCAATCCCAATCATTTCGGCGGGGTGGGCATGGCGTCGGGCGGTATCTCGATTTTGAGTGCCCAACTGCTCGCCAACTCCGACTTCCTGACCGGAGCCTTCGCCGCTGAATACGGTAACGCGCTGTCGGGCGTGTTTGATCTGCGGCTGCGGCGGGGCAACAACCAAAAGGCCGAACGTACCCTGCAAGCAGGCGTACTGGGCCTCGACGTCTCGGCAGAGGGGCCGTTCAAAAAGGGTTATAAAGGGTCGTATCTGTTCAATTACCGCTACTCCACGCTATCGCTGCTCAGTAAGGCGGGGCTGGACGTGGGGCCGGGGCAGACAAACTTTCAAGATCTGTCGTTCAACGTCTATTTGCCCACCACCCGGCTGGGTACGTTCACGCTCTTCGGTTTCGGCGGGCTGAGCACACAAAACATCGATGCCAAGCGCGACTCGACCACCTGGACCGGCGAGTTCGACCGCTACGATCAGCGCTATACTGCCAACACCGGCGCGGCGGGCCTTGCCCACGCCCTCAACATCGGCCCGCGGACGTACCTGAAAACGGTGGCCCTGCTGTCGGGCTACGAAAACCGGTCGCGCACGGATTGGCTCTTGCCCACCTACGTACCGGAATTGCGGGCAGAAGAGGGATACGTGATCCGCAAAGGCATTTTGTCGACTACGCTCACCCACAAACTCAACGCCCAACACACGTTTCGGGCGGGGCTGATTGGCACGCAGATTGGCTATGAACTGGCCCGCAACGCTTGGGATGCCGAGCAACGGCGGCTCGTGCGCACGGTCAACGTCGCCAACCAACGTACCAGTACCCTACAAGCTTTCGCGCAGTGGAATTACCGCCCTACCGAAGTCCTGACCCTCAACGCCGGGCTGCACTACCTGCGGCTCGCCCTCAACGGCACCGCTGCTCTCGAACCGCGCGCGTCGGTGCGGTGGGCGTTTGGCGCGGGGCAGGCCTTCAGCTTCGGTTATGGCCTGCACAGCCAAACGCAAAACCCCGCCTCACTTTTCGCCAGCCGCCCGGTCGGCGACGGACTTGGAACGGACGTGCCCACACCACGAACCAATCAATCACTGGGGTTCACGCGGGCGCACCACTTCGTGCTGGCCTACGACCGCCGCCTTACTGACTACCTTCGCCTGAAAGTCGAGACCTATTATCAGTCGCTGTTCAACATCCCCATCAGTGCCGACTCGGCCTCGTCGTTTGCGCTCATCAATGACACCGACGGATTTTACTCGCGTCCGTTGGCCAGCACGGGCCGGGGTCGCAACTACGGGCTGGAACTGACGCTGGAGCAGTTTCTACACAACGGCCTGTATTTCATGCTGTCATCGTCGCTCTACCGGTCTGAGTACCAGGGTTCTGACCAAATCTGGCGACGCAGCCGTTTCGACGGGGGGCAAGCCACGAGCTTTCTGGCGGGCAAAGAGTTCGTGCTAAACGAGCGTAACACGCTGGGGATCAACATAAAAATGACTTATAACGGCGGCTTTCGCGAAACGCCCATCAACATACCCACGTCGCGGAAGCGGGGCGAAACGGTTCGGTTCGATAGCTTAGCGTTCACCAATAAACTGCCCGACTACTTCCGCACCGACGTTCGGTTTAGCTGGAAAAAGAACCGCCCCCGCAGCACCCGTACCCTCTCGCTCGACGTCCAGAACATAACGAACCGCCAAAACGTATTCGGCACCTGGTTCGACCCGCAGACCGGCAACACCCACACGTATTACCAAACGGGGTTGTTGCCCGTGCTGAGTTATAGAGTAGCGTTTTAAAGGTGTTGAAAACCTATATCTTGTATTGTTCTGATTCTGGCGCGAAGTTCGGGGGAGAAATCGACGACCGTTCGGTTTCTGTACTGTAGTAATGAATCGATTTGCGATTGGTATTGTCGTGCGCATCGGTGGGCTATTCCTGCTGGTCGGGCTAGCCACGTACTTATGGCTGATGCGGCAGGGGCTGATAACCCGCAGCACCATTGTGCCCACCCTCACCATGCCGTTACTGATCGTGACAGGGATCTTCCTGCTTTGGCTGGTAGCGAACCTTTACCAGTACGTAACGGGTATCAACCGCAAGCTAACGTTCTTCCTGGAGTCGGTGCGGTACTCCGACTTTGCCATCACCTTCAACGCCAACAACAGGCTGGGGCCGTCGTTTGCGCAGGTCAACCAGCAGTTTAACGAGGTGCTGGAAGCGTTTCGGCAGGCGCGGGCCGAGAAAGAAGCCAACCTCCAGTACCTCAACACCATTGTGCAGCACGTGAGCGTGGGCCTGCTCGCGTTCGACGCCTCCGGTCAGGTGGAACTGGTGAATCAGGCGGCGCTGAAGCTGCTAAACACCTACCGGCTGCGGCTACTGTCGGACCTCGAAGCGCAGCACCCCGACCTGCCCGCCCGGCTGACGGGGCCGGGGCGGCAGGCGGCCTTTGCCTACGCCGCCGGGCAGGGCAACGACCTGGCCATCCGCACCACCGACGTACGGTTGCGGGGGCGGCTGGTCACGCTGGCATCGCTGCAAAACATCCGGTCTGAGTTGCAGCAAAAGGAGGTCGATGCCTGGCAGAACCTGACCAAGGTACTGCGCCACGAAATCATGAACTCGGTCACGCCGCTGGTGTCGCTGACGGGCACGATGCAGGCCATTCTGGAACAGGACATCGCCCAAAACCTGCCCACAGAAGGCCCTAATGCCCCTATCCTGACCGAGGCCGTGGGTGATCTGCGCGATGCCCTGGCCACCATTGCACAACGCGGCGAGGGCATTATGCGCTTCGTAGATGCCTACCGCCATTTCACCACCATCCCCACACCCCGCCTGACCGACGTGCCCGTATCGGCCCTGATGCAGCGCGTGGCCGGACTGGTACGCCCCACCTTCGACGAGCAAAAGATTGACCTGCGCGTGACCCTGCCCGACACCCCGCGCACCATCCGCGCCGACGAAGCACAGGTGGAAATGATCTTGTTGAATCTGCTGAAAAATGCCCGCGAAGCCGTAGAGCGTACCCCCAGGCCGATCATCCACTTCGAGGCCCTCCCCGACGCGGCCCGCCTCACCATCCGTGTAGCAGACAATGGCCCCGGCATTGAACCCGAAGCCCTGGAGCAGATTTTCATCCCCTTTTTCACCACCAAAAAAACGGGTTCCGGCATTGGCCTCAGTCTCTCGCGCCAGATGATGCAACAGCAAGGCGGCCAACTCACCGTCGACACCACCGTGGGTGAAGGCACCGCATTTTGCCTGACTTTTTGAGGTTTTTTTGACTTGCCGCTTAAATTAGCCAGATTCGGGTAATCCTGGCAGTTGTATGGCACTTGCTACCCTCGAAACGACCCGTTCCGCCACCTCGGCCCTGCCTGCGAAGGCCTGGCTGGTGGTGGTGTTGCTGTGTGTGGTGGGGTGCCTGAACTACCTCGACCGGATCATGATCACCACCATGCGGACGTCGATTGTGGCCGATATGCCCATGACCGACGCCCAGTTTGGTTTGCTGACGTCGGTGTTTTTGTGGGTATATGGCGGGCTGAGTCCCCTGGCTGGGTTCATGGCCGACCGCTTCAACCGCAGTCGGGTCATTGTGGGTAGCCTGTTTGTGTGGTCGGTGGTGACCTGGCTCACGGCCTACGCTACTACGTTTCCCCAGTTGCTGGCCACGCGGGCACTCATGGGCATCAGCGAGGCCTGCTATATCCCCGCCGCCCTCGCCCTCATTGCCGATTACCACCGGGGCAGCACCCGGTCGCTGGCCACGGGCATCCACATGGCAGGCATTATGGCGGGGCAAAGCCTGGGTTTTCTAGGCGGCTACATAGCCGACCACTGGCACTGGAATACGGCCTTCAGCACACTGGGTGGCCTGGGCGTGGGCTATGCCGTTTTGCTGGCCCTGCTCCTGCGCGATGCCCCCCGCCAACTGGATTCACCCGAAGCACAAAAATTACCAGAGGCAGGCGAAATACATTTTGGGGCGGCCCTGAAAGACCTTTTCCGGCGACCTAAATTCTGGCTGGCGCTGAGTTTCTGGGGACTGCTGGGTGTGGCTAACTGGCTGGTGCTGGCGTGGTTACCGACCTATTTCAAAGAGCAGTTTTCGCTATCCCAAACGCAGGCGGGTATCTACGGCACGGCCTATTTCCACGCCGCCGCCCTCGTTGGCGTGCTCATTGGCGGGTTCTGGGCCGACCGCTGGAGCCGCACCAACATACGCGGGCGGATGCTGGTGCCTGCCATCGGTTTCTGCTTGGCCGCCCCGGCTATTTTTCTGGCGAGTAGTACAAGTCTGCTGGTCGCAGCCGTGGCGGGGTTCATGGTCTACGCCCTTACGCGCACCTTCGCCGATGCCAACATGATGCCCATCCTCTGCCAGATCACCGACCCGCGCTATCGAGCCACGGGCTATGGCATCCTGAACCTGTTTAGTTGTGTGGTGGGTGGCCTGGGCATCTACGCCGGGGGTAGCCTCCGCGACGGCCACGTGAACCTGAGCCTGCTTTTCCAACTAGCCTCTGTATTATTGGTCCTATGTGCGGTCTTGGTCTACGGTATCAAACCCGAAAAAACGGAACGTAGATAACAAGTTTTTTTGGACAGGATTATCAGGATTTCAGGATTTACGGGATTTTTTAAATCCGTTTTTGGGCGAGAAAAAGAAAATCCTGTTCATCCTGCCATCCTGATAATCCTGTCCAAAAAAACTTGTTATCTACGTTCCCTCTTACTCCGATATGCATCCTACTCGACGTACATTTTTTCAGCAACTGGCCCTGGCGGGTGGGGCGTTTTCGGCGTCCAGCCTGTTTGCGCAGGCGCACGGTGCCGCCTGGTCGGAGGCGGGTAACCGGCTGGCCCACCTGAGTCCGCAACAGGTAGCTGCCGATGAAGATTACTGGTACCAGATTCAGCAGGCGTACCCCGCATCGTCGTCTAACATTCTGATACTCAACAACGGCGGGGTGTCGCCTGCGCCGCTGGTGGTGCAACAGGCGCTGGACCGCTATAACGCCATGATCAATCAGGGGCCATCCTATTATATGTGGCGGCTGCTGGATCAGGGGCGCGAAGCCGTCCGCGACAAGCTGGCCCTGCTGGCAGGCACGTCGGCGGGGGAGATTGCGATTAACCGCAACGCCACCGAGGCGCTGCTGACGGTGATTTATGGGCTGAACCTACGGCGCGGCGACGAGGTCATTGGCACCTTGCAGGACTACCCCAACGTGGTGCAGGCGTGGCGGCAACGTGCTCAGCGCGAAGGGGTTGTGTACAAGCAGCTCAATTTCACGTTTCCGATTGAAGACGACGACGTCATTGTGCAGGCGTACGAAAAAGCCATTACGCCCGCCACCAAAGTCATCCACGTCACCCACGTCATCAACTGGATGGGGCAGATCATGCCGGTGCAGAAGATTTGCCAGATGGCCAAAAAACGGGGCATCGAGGTACTCGTGGATGGGGCGCATTCGTTTGGTTTACTGGACTTTACGATTCCCGAACTGGGCTGCGATTATTTTGGCACGAGCCTCCATAAGTTTTTGTCGGCACCCGTGGGTACAGGCATGTTGTGGATTAAAAAAGAGAAGATTGCGGGCATTTGGCCCCTGTTCTGCAACAGCAAACCGCAGGACGACGATATCCGTAAATTCGAGACCATCGGCACGCGCAGTTTCGCCATTGAGCAGGCCATTGGCGAGGCCCTGAACGTGCATAACGCCATTGGCACGAAGCGCAAAGAAGAGCGGGTACGTTACCTGAAAAACTACTGGGCCGAGCGCGTGCAGAAGGTGCCGGGCGTGCGGTTGCATACGTCTTTGAAAGCCCCGTTCTCCTGCGGCATCTGCGGCGTGAGCATCGACGGGATGACGATTGCCGAACTGGAAGGCCAACTGTTTGCCAACTACAAGATCAACACGTCGCCCACCAACTGGGAAAACATCAGCTGCGTCCGCATCACCCCCCACGTCTACACCTCCCCCGCCGACCTTGACCGGCTGGTAACCGCCATCACGCAGATTGCGGGTAAAAAACGGAAGTAAAGAGGGGTATTGGGCTGATAGACACGGATTTTTTTAGACAGGATTATCAGGATTGCAGGATGAACAGGATTTTCTTTTTCTCGCCCAAAAACGGATTTAAAAAATCCCGTAAATCCTGAAATCCTGATAATCCTGTCCAAAAAAATCTGTGTCTATCAGCCCAATCCCGCACCGGCGGACCGGCGTCATCCGCGTTCCGAAACTTTTATTCTATATGCCGCTCAGGATCAACATACTACAGACAAGTTACCTGCTGCTTCTGGCAGGGGTGATTGGTTGTACGACGGCCCTGAAACTCACCAAGCCTACTGCTGCAACGGAGCAGACTGCCGAGGTAGACACGGCCAGAACCCGGTTCAGCGGGGGAGATTTTGACGAGCACATCCGCAAAAGTGACCCGCGCACACCTGAGGCGGAGCAGGCTGGTTTTGTGCTGCCGCCGGGGTTCGAGATCAACCTGTTTGCGTCGGAACCGCTGATTGGCAAACCGCTGAATATGGCCTTCGATGCCAAAGGGCGGTTGTGGGTTTCGCAGTCGGGGGAATACCCGTTTGCGGCTAAGGCGGGCAAGGGCACCGACCGGATTTTGATCCTCGAAGACCGCAACCACGATGGCAAAGCCGATTCGGGTACCACCGTGCTCGACACGCTGAACATCCCCATCGGGCTGTTGCCTACCCACGACGGGCTGCTGGCCTTCAGCATTCCCAACCTCTACCGCTTCACCGACACCAACGGCGACGACAAACCCGACCAACGCCAGAAACTGCTGGGGCCGTTTGGCTATACCGACACCCACGGCATGGTCAACCACATCACGCGGGGGTTCGACGGCTGGATTCAGGCATGTCACGGCTTCACGAACCTATCGAAAGTACCGGGGGCAGACGGCGACACGGCCAAGCTGGAGTCGGGCAGTACGTTCCGATTTCGGATGGATGGTAGCCGGGCCGAACTCGTGACCAAAGGCCGGGTAAATCCGTTTGGTCTGGTGTATGACCGCTGGGGATATCTGTATTCGCCCGACAGCCATTCGTCGCCGCTAACGCAGTTGATTCGGGGGGCAGAGTACCCGCATTTCGGGCGTATTTCGGAAAGTATTGGCTTTGCCCCGGCTATGAAACCCCACGAACGCGAGGCTACGGCGCTGGCTGGCATTGCCCTGCCGTCGAGTCCGTTTTTCCCCGAAACGTACCGCAACAGTTTCTACGTCGGCGACGTGGTGAAGTGCCGGATTTACCGTAACTCGTTCACGTTCAACGGATCATCGCCGGTGGCAAAGAACGAGGGCGAGCTAATGCGAAGTGACGACCCCTGGTTCCGGCCCGTCGATATCGTGGAAGGGCCAGACGGTGCGCTCTACGTAGCTGACTTCTACAACCGCATCATTGGCCATTACGAAGTGCCACTCGACAACCCCGGCCGTGACCGGCAGCGGGGCCGTATCTGGCGGATTACGTATAAAGGTAAAGTTGACAAACTCGGCTACACCGACTGGACCAAGGCACCGGTTGCTGAGTTGATCAACGCGCTGGCCAAAGGTAACCTGCCCGTCAGGATGCTGGCGATGGATCAGCTTGTCAACCGCGTTGGGCCACCCGCCGTGGGTGCGTTACTCGCCGTGTCGGTCCGAAAAAACACCCCGCCGGATCAATATGTGCATAGTATGTGGGCGCTGAACCAGCTAAAAGCATTGCCTAAGGCCCTGCTGATGAATGCGTTGCACCATAAGCAGGCCCTTATCCGTACCCACGCCATGCGGGTCGTGCACGAATCGCCGGGGCGGTCGGATACGCTGCTGGCCGAGGCCCGGCTTGGGCTGGCGGACCCTAGCCCACACGTGCGGCGGGCGGCAGTGGAAGCTCTGACGGATTACCCCAGGCTGGAAACCATCCGGGCTCTGCTCGATTATCAGCCCACCATCGATTCGCTGGATACGCACCTGACTTACACCGTTCGCCTGGCTCTGCGGACTTTGCTTCGCAACAAACTGCTGGGTCAGGAGGTCGCCTCAGCAAGCTGGGCCACGGAACAACGGCAAGCCCTTGCCGGACCCATGAGCGGGGTGAATGAGGCCTACGCCGCGCAGTTTTTGTTTCAGACCGTGCAGCGTTTGCCCCTCACCAAAGCCGACGAGCTAACGTATCTGGGCCATGCCGCCCGGTTCCTGACCGACACCGAACGCGATGACCTGGTGCAGTTTGTGCGCGACAAATATGACGCTGACAAAAACGGGCAGTTCACCCTGTTTAAAAGTGTGCAGCAGGCCATTAAAAAGCAGGGGTCAGTGGTCAACGAGTCGGTGAAGGCGTGGGCTGTGGTGCTCGCGAAGCAACTGCTGGATAGCCCCCGGCTGGATGGCCCCCGGCCTGACTGGACGTTTCGGCTGGCGGAACCCACGTACCTGAAAGACAACCCTGTTTCGCTTACCCCGCCCCCCCAGAATATGGCCTTTGCGAAAGACCAGAAATTCCTGGGTTTCGACCTGGGGGGCTACAAAGGCGTGGTCAGATCGCCGGCGTTTATGGCTCCTAAGCAATTGGCGTTCAGTGTGGTATCTTTCAACGCCGTACGGAGCAGCGGACCCAAACACTTGGTGCGGCTGGTGTCGGCCACAGACACAACCCACCAACTAGCCTGTACGGAATTGGCCAGGGCCGACGAGTACCGCGCCGACGAAGTGACATGGGGGCTGGCCGCTCACGAAGGCGAACGGGTGTACCTGGAGCTTGTTGATCTCACGCCGGGCATTGTCCGCATCACCAACGTGCGGGGTACCGCCACGCCGATCCTGCCCATGGTGAGTCCCAAGGAGTTGGACGAGCAAAAACGCTTCGCGCTGGAGCTGGTGGGCGACTTTGGTATCACCACGCTGGAGCCACTGTTGCAGGCCACCCTGCCCAACCAATCGTTGCCTTATTATTTCCGGCTGGCAAGTGCCAAATCGCTGATGAAGCTGGCCCCCGTCCGCTACGCAAACTTGCTGAGCAGCTACATCGAAGACGAGCAGCAGCCGGTACCGTTCCGCATTCAACTGGCCACGATCCTCGGCGATACGCCGCGCCCGGAGATTGAGGCGGTGATGGAATCGGCCCTGAAACGTACCCACGGCGAGGTGCAGTTAGAGTTGCTTAAGTCGCTGGCGAGTTCGGCGATGGGGAAAGACCTGATCATGGCGCAGGTGACCACCGGCACGCTCTACACCCGCATGCTGGTGCAGCCCGGCATTCAGGACCGGCTGCTGCTTAACATCAGTCAGCCCCAAAAGGCCCGCTACGACCAGCTGACGGCCAACCTGTCACCCATCGACGAAGCGCGTGAAGTGTTGATTACGAGTCGGTTAGCGTCATTCTCTGCTTCAGGAGGCATAGCCGACAATGGCCGACAAGTCTTTGCCACTCACTGCGCCACCTGCCACCAGATCAACAGGGAAGGCGGCCTGATTGGCCCTCAACTCGACGGCATCGGTAGCTGGGGCAGCAAGGCTTTGGCCACCAAGATTCTGGACCCCAACCGCAATATTTCAGAGGCGTTTCGGATGTACACGATCAGGCTGAAGTCGGGCGAGGTGCGCACGGCCCTCTTCCGCCGCGACGACGCCCAGTCGATCACCTACGCCGACGTAATGGGTACCGAATTTGTGGTGCCCCGCAACGACATCGCCGATAGCCAGCCCTCCCGCCACACCCTCATGCCCAATCAGTTCGGGACGGTGTTGAACGAACAGGAGTTCAACGATCTGCTGAGTTATCTGCTGAAGGTGAAGTGAGGAGGCGTGCTTTTGAGTCGGTGTGTGGCTTCGCGCTGGTGGCCCTTCGACAAGCTCAGGGTGACAGGGAACTTGACTCAATTCAAAAACTTAAATCCATTT
>NZ_JAFMYU010000008.1 GCF_017353255.1 Fibrella aquatilis
CACCCTGAGCCTGTCGGGGACGCCTAGTCGAAGGGCCAGGCCGCACCGGCGGACCGGTCAGCAATACGCTCACTCAATCTATATGCCCCTAGTGTAAATTTACAAATCGCTGTTAATCAGTGATTTCAGTGACAAGCTTCTATAGATTAAACGTCCCCGACGGCTTTCGAATAGAGTAGCGGGAGAAATCTTGGTCAGCATCCATACCCAGACCATAGAGCTTTTCGCCGGTGAGCTGACTGGTGATGATGACCTTATTTTCGGTAAAGACCTTCTTGGTGTTCGGATTCCAGTTGAGCAGGTTGGTCTGGAGTTTCTCCTGTTTCTGCTTGTTCACCACCACCACGTGGCCCATCACCGTGTAGAGATCCTTGCCCCGGTCATACCGGCCCGAATCAGAGCGGAGGGTCGTGACTATCTGCTGGCCGCTGGGGTCGTAGAAATCAATGTGTACTTCGTCGGGGTATTTGCGGTCGTCGTTGAGGAAACGAAACTGACGGGCCGTGGTAAGTTTTACTTTCAATAAAGCCGCCTCACTATAGCGTAGATTAACGTCTTTTATTTCCTCAATCGGCCCCACATACGGCACCGATTTCACCGGCTTTTTTTCTTCTTCGCAAGAGAATAATAATGTACAATGTATAATGTACAATGTACAATGAATGAATGCTCGTAAGTGCTTGTAAACACTTGATCTGTTGGGGCTGAACCGTTTAATTAAACAGACAAATGCATTGTTCATTGTTCATTGTACCGCGTCGGCGGACCGATTGTACATTACCTTAATCAATCACCGACTTCCGGAACCACCAGTCGTTGAGCGACAGGCCGAGGGCGAAGCGGAAATAACGTTCGCGGATTTGAGTACCCACCAGTGCGCCGCGCTGCCCGCCAATGATGGCGAAGTTGACGTGGTTCACGAAAAAGGCCCCCACCGGAATAGACAGGCCAAGGCTACCGTTGATGTCGGTGAGCTGGGTGCCCTCTACCTGATAGGGGAGGGTATTGTACTGAAAACCAGCCCGGTAGGTGATCAGGTCGCGGTAGCGGGTAGAGTTAGGCTTGGGCGTATACTCGAAGCCAATGGCCGTGTGGAGCGCGTCGCGGAGGTTGCCGGGTTGGTTGGAGATGGTGCGGTAGAGGCTCCAGTTTTGCACACCCGCTTCAATGCCTATGGCCAGCTGGTTGTTTTTTTCCAGCGTTACGCCAATCTGAAACTGTTGTGGCAACACTGCACTACCCACCGTATTGTTGCGCAGGGTATCGCTCGACGAGATGGGCCGTCCGCCCAGCACCTGCTGATACACATCGGTTTCGTTGCCGCTGATGCGTGACTGAGGCGAGTAGGTGGCCCCCACGTTTAGCGTATAATCTTTACCCAGGGTTGGTCGCCAAGCACCGCCGAAGGTGAAGAATGCATCGGCATAACCCACCCGGTTTACCCGCGACACAGTGATGTCGCTGGTTGAGTTGATAAGCACCTGCGAGTCGGACGAAGAAGAGATGTTGCCGAACAAAAAGGCTGCTTCTACACCTGCATAAATGTTTTTGGTCACCCGCACCCCGTTGCTGATGGCCGCTTTGTTGATGGCCCCGCGCCCGGTATAATTCAACACGGTCTCGTAGATCGTGCCAGGCACCTTGCCGTATTGGCGGCTTTGGTAATCGACAAAACTGTAGGGTCGCAGGCTGATAGACGTGTTCCAGCGCTGCGACAGCGGAAACGCCAGGGCCAGGTAACTGAGGTTGCCCCCAAAATCGCGCTGCGTTTGCTGGTCATTCGCCCGAATCTGGCTGATGGTCTTCTGTTGACCCAGCAGGCCGATTTCGAAGATGGTAAAGCGCGTGCGGCGGGCCAGCAGTGCGGGGTTTTGGCTGTTGAGGTAGAAGGGGCTGGCGTAGCTCACGCCAATGCCGCCCATGCCCAGGTTAGCCACATTGGCCGAAGGGAGTACTTCTCCCAGACCAAGTGCCGAATAAGGCGAATTGCCAAGGCCCTGCCCCCGCAATGTGGTGGTGGCCAAGAGACCCAGACCGACCGCAAATAGACTGATTTTTTTCACGAAAAGACGAAATAACGGGCCATCGACTGGCAGGTAAACAATGGGTTGGCGGGTGGTCAGGATGGACGATTGAACCGCAAAATGTGATTCAGGCCCCGCAGCACCAGTTCTGGCACTGCAAATATACCCGGTTTCAGGCGGTTTAGGAACAACGCTCCATCCCCACCGCAGACAATGACCCGCAAATCGGGGTGTTGGTTGGCATAGTGCGTCATCAGTCCGTCCAGCTCGAAGGTCATGCCGTAGAGTACGCCGCCCAACATGGCGTCGCGGGTGTTTTTGGCAGTAATGGGCGGTGCCTCGTCGGGGGTGGGCGTAATGAGGGGGAGGCGTTGGGTGAGCGTGTGCATGGCCTGAAGGCGCATCTGAAACCCCGGCGCAATAAGTCCACCCTGAAAAGTGCCGTCGGCCGAGACGAAATCGGCGGTGAGGCAGGTGCCCAAATCGAAGATCAGGCAGGGCTGATTTGGGAACAACGACACCGCCCCGGCGGCCCCGGCCAGGCGGTCGGCACCCAGCGTTTGGGGGGTGCCATAGCCGTTTCTGATGGGCAGGGGCGTATTTGGCCCTAAAACCAGCCAGTCGGCGCCCAGATCGAAGCTGCTCAGGTCGGCCCGTAGCTGGTCGGCAGGCCGGTTGGTCGACGACACAATGACGTGCTCGGCGGGGCGAGTCGGGAGCGCTGCCTGTAGGGCCTCGTGACTGGCAAACCGGGCAGTATCCACCAGTACGTCACCGTCGAACCAGCCTGCTTTCAGTCGGGTATTTCCCCAGTCAATAGCGAGATTCATAGGGATTGGGGATTGTGGATTTCGGATTTCGGATTTGTTGCTTACGCATGGGCTTGCGCCAGAGAGAACCCATGCGAAAGCAACAAATCCGAAATCCGAAATCCACAATCCGAAATCTTTTTTAACAAACTTTGTGAACCTATGCCAACGCTCTATCTGATTCCGACGCCGCTTGCTCCCGATACCAATGCCGACGTGTTGCCAACGCCGATTGCGGCGGTAGTGGCCCGCGTTGACTGCTTTTTTGTGGAAGAAGTACGCACCGCCCGCCGGTTTATCAGCAGCCTACGCACGGGACGGGTCATCGACGACACCCAATTTTTCGACCTCAACAAAGACACCCCTGAAGCCGACACCCGCCGCCAACTCACGGCCTTATTGGCGCAACACCGCGATGCGGGCGTGATCTCAGAGGCGGGCTGCCCCGGCGTGGCCGATCCGGGGGCGGTGGCGGTGCGGCTGGCACACCAATTGGGGTTTCGGGTAGAGCCGCTGGTGGGGCCGTCGTCTATACTGCTGGCCCTGATGGCGTCGGGCATGAGCGGGCAGTCGTTTGTGTTTCATGGCTACCTGCCCATCGACCGCGCCGACCGGAGCCGGGTGCTAAAACAACTCGAAGCCGATGCCAAACGGAAATCACAGACGCAGATTTTCATGGAAACGCCTTACCGAAATAACGCCCTCCTCACCGACCTCCTGGCCGGTGCTCAACCTGATACCCGCCTCTGCATTGCCTGCCACGTAACGGCCCCCGACGCCCTGATTCAGACCAAAACTATACGTGAATGGCGTAGCCACCTGCCCGACCTGCACAAAAAACCCACTATCTTTTTGCTGTTTTGACATCCAACGTCTTTATGCTTTATCGAACACTACTACTACGCAGTTTTTGGTTTTTCACGGTGTTGGCTGGCTTACCGGGTCTGGCCCAGACTACCGCACAGGATTCGGCCAAGATTGTGGCTATTAAAGATGATTCGACCCGGATCAGGCAACTGGCCAAGCTGGGCGTCGACATTATGTATAAAGGTACGGGGCGTTATGAACAGGCGCTGCCTTATCTTCAATTGGCTGAAGATCAGGCAAATGAAACGGGGTCTACGTTGTTGGTAGCCCATGTCCTGCGCGAACGGGCCGAACTGGAACGGGCAGTAAGCCACACGAGCGAATCTCTGGGCCGGTTGGGCAAAGCTGAAGCCCTGTATACCCAACTCGCCACCGGAAACGGTCCGGCTGCGGCTAAAAACCGGTATTTCGTGCTGCTAACTAAGCTAAAAATCGGTCAGGTGCAGATGGACAACAACGACTTCGAGAAGTCGCGCCGGTCGCTGGAAAGTGCCCGCCGGTATCAGCAGCAACAGCACCTCACCGACCGCGACAGCGAACGCCTGCTTTCCGACATCTATAACAGCTATTCTATTTTGGAAGGAAAGTTGAAACACCAGGAAAAATCGCTCGCCTACGCCGATACGTCGGCCATGAGGTCGCTGGCCGTGGGCGACACTGCCGACTATTACGTGACCTTGCTGAACACGGCCATTACCCGCAAAAACCTGGGCCACTATGCTCTGGCTGTGAAGCAGTATGAGGCCTGTGCGGCCTATTTCGCCCGGAAAAAAGACGCCTTTGCGCTTACGATGGTGTATGCCAACCTGCCCCGTGCGCTCTATGGCCTGAAGCGTTATGACGAAGGCATTGCCGTAGCCAACAAAGCCCTGACGATGGCCGCCACCACCGCTGACCGGCTCGCCATTCAGTCGGATGTGTACGAGGCCCTCTCGCAGCTGTACGAGGCCAAAGGTGACTACCGGCAGGCGTTGCGGGTTTTTCGGCAGTCGAAAGCGCAGCAGGACTCGCTGTTTAATGGGGAAAAGGAACGGCAGATTCAGGAATTGGAATCGAAATATGAGGCCGAAAAACGGGATGCCGAAATAGGTCAGTTAAGCGAAGAGCGGGGCCAACGCCGCTGGCAACTGGGTATTTTGGGGGCGGGGGCGCTACTGTTGGCCCTGTTGCTGGGCCTGAGCCTGAGCCAATCCAAACGGCTGCGGTTGGGTAGTCAGCGCATGAGCAAGCAGGCCGACCAGCTACAGTTGCTCATGAAAGAACTGCACCACCGCGCCAAAAACAACCTCGCCATTGTGTCGGGACTGCTGGAGCTACAGGCCAACCGCACCGACGACGGGCGCACGAAACAGGCCTTTCAGGAAGGTCAGCAGCGTATTCAGGCCATGTCGATGATTCACCAGCGGCTCTATCAGACCGATGCCCTCACCACCATCGACCTCCGCGACTACATCAGCAACCTGGTGCAGTCGCTGATGAACACCTACGGGTTTACGCCCGCCACCCTCGATCTGCACATGTCGCTGGTGGCCGACGCCGTAGATGCCGACCTGGCCATTCCGATGGGGTTGATTATCAACGAAGTACTCACCAATGCGTTCAAATATGCGTTTCAGGGCGTGGCGCACCCCCGGCTGAGCGTGATGCTGCACGCCAACCACGACACCATCCTGCTCGAAATCACCGACAATGGCCCCGGCCTTGACCTGGCGGCGTGGCAACAGGCGAAGGGGTCGTTTGGCAAGCAGCTGATCCGCAACCTGAGCGACCAACTCGACGCTGAGCTGACGGTCGAAAACCGGCAGGGTACTTACGTGCGGCTACAGGTGCCGGTGGGGACGCACGCGGTGGCATAGTGGCTGGTGTAGGTTTTTCGTACTTTTGCCCCCGCATTATGGTTCACTCATTCGTATTCTCTCCCCTTCAGGAGAACACCTATATCATTGCCGACGAGGCCACGCGTGAGGCCGTGGTGATTGACCCCGGTTGCTACACTCAGGCCGAAAAAGAGCAGCTGGCGGCCTACATTGCGGCTCAAAACTTCACCGTTCGTTACTTGCTCCTCACCCACGCCCACCTCGACCACGTGTTTGGCGGAGCGTTTGTGAAGCGCAAATACGGTGTAGATGCTTACCTGAATGAAAAAGATATTCCCATTCTCGACGACGTGCCCAGCCGCTGCCGCATGTTCGGCTTGCCGGGCTACGAACTCTTCGAGCGCGACCATAACCTGGCCGAGGGCGATGTGATCCGGTTTGGCAACACTGAGCTAGCCGTGGTGGAAACGCCGGGCCACGCACCGGGCCATGTGGCGTTTATCAACCATGCCGACCGCTACGTCATTGGTGGCGACGTGTTGTTCAACAACAGCATTGGCCGCACCGATCTGCCCTTTGGTGATTTCGATGTGTTGCTGCACAGTATCCAAACAAAATTCTACACCCTGCCCGACGATTACATTGTCTACGCCGGCCATATGGACTCCACCACTATTGGCCACGAAAAACGCACGAATCCGTTCACGAAATTAATTAAGAATTAAGAATGAAAAATTAAGAATGTTTTTGCGGGTTAGCCGGTACAGGATCATTCTTAATTCTTAATTCTTAGTTCTTAATTCTCTCCTATGCTAAAACACGTACCTAACGCCATGACCTGCGGCAATTTGCTTTGTGGGTGTATCGGGATTTTGTTTACCATGCGCGGCGACCTTGTTACGGCAGCGTGGCTGATTGTGCTGGCGGGAATACTCGATTTTGGCGATGGGTTTGTGGCGCGGGCGGTGGGTGCTTCCGGGCCGTTTGGCAAAGAGCTTGATTCCCTGGCCGACGTAGTCACGTTTGGCGTATTGCCCTCATTTATACTGCTAGCGTTGCTACAAGGCTCATTTTTGCCATCGTCGGCGCTGACTATAACAGGTGTAGACACAGCCTCTTTCTGGCCGTATCTGGCATTCTCTATTGCGGTTTGTGGTGCCCTGCGTCTGGCCCGGTTCAATATTGATACGCGCCAAACAGAGCAGTTTTTGGGCCTGCCTATTCCGGCAAACGCCCTGTTTGTGGCGTCGCTGCCTATGATCGTTGCGATGCAGCCGCAGTACGAATCGCTGGTATTAAACCCGTTTGTGCTCTACGGCACTATCATTGGTTTATCACTCCTGATGGTGTCTGAATTGCCACTGATGGCGTTTAAATTTAAGTCATTTGGCTGGGCCGAAAATAAAGTAAAATACAGCTTTTTACTTGCCTCCATTTTGCTATTATTCCTGCTCCAATTCGCCGCCATTCCGCTTATTATTTTGTTGTACATTTTTCTTTCAATTAGTATAAATCGTAAGACGAAAAGAATGTACAATGAATAATGAACAATGTACAATGAATACGCTCCGCAATGTGACTCCGAAGCCCAGCCATTGTACATTGTTCATTATTCATTGTACATTCCTTTCTCCCCCCCATGACGTACCTCGCTGAAATTGACATTATGCCCCAGAAAGAGATTCTGGACCCACAGGGTAAAGCCGTGAAACTGGGCCTGCACAACCTGAATATGGACAGCATCGATAACGTGCGTATTGGCAAGCACATCCGCCTGGAGGTAGAGGCCGCGTCGGAAGACGAGGCCCGCGCCACCGTCGATGCCGCCTGTCGGCAATTGCTGGCCAACCTCATTATGGAAGAATATTCCATTACGCTAAAGACGTCTTAAAAGGTCTGGTGGTTAGCCTGTTTGTCTGTTTGTCTGTTGCCAACCAGTTTGCAGGAAAACAGACAAACAGACAAACCAACAAACAGTTGTTATGACATCAATTTATTCGCGTATCACCGGTCTAGGCTTCTACGTGCCCGAAACGGTGGTGACCAACGACGACCTCACGCAGTATATGGACACGTCCGACGCCTGGATTCAGGAGCGGACGGGCATAAAACAGCGGCGGTATTTCACCTACGGCAAAGACACTAATGCCAGCATGGCCACCGCCGCCAGCAAACAGGCCATGGAACGTGCGGGCGTGGCGGCTTCAGACGTTGACCTGATCGTGTATGCTACCATCACACCCGATTACTACTTTCCGGGATCGGCGTATCTGATGCAGCGCGAGCTGGGCATGGACGGCATTGCCGTGATCGATGTGCGGCAGCAGTGTTCGGGCTTTGTGTATGCCCTTTCCATTGCCGACCAGTTTATACGGGGCGGTATGTACAAAACCGTGCTGGTGGTCGGGTCGGAGATACAGTCGTCACTGCTAAACAAGTCGACGGCGGGGCGGAACGTGGCGGTAATCTTTGGCGACGGGGCCGGGGCGGCCGTGGTGCAGGCCACCGACAACGCCGAACACCGCATCCTGAGCACCCACCTCCACGCAGACGGTCGCTATGCCGAAGACCTGATGGTGAAAGACCCCGGCAGCAGCCGCGACGGTCGCTGGCTTACCGAGGCTACCCTGGCTGCCGGGGACTACAATGTGGCTATGAACGGCAATGCGGTGTATAAACATGCCGTGGTGCGGTTTGCCGAAGTCATTAACGAAGCCCTCGACACCAACGGCTACACCGCCTCCGACCTCGATCTGCTGGTGCCGCACCAGGCTAATATCCGTATTTCGGAGTACGTGCGGCAGCAAATGGGCCTGCCCGAAACGAAGGTGTATAATAACATAGAGCGGTTTGGCAACACCACCGCCGCCTCTATCCCCATTGCCATGACCGAGGCCTATGACCAGGGCCTAATTCAGCCCGGCAGCCTCATCTGTCTCGCCGCCTTCGGTAGCGGCTTCACATGGGCCTCGGCGCTGATACGGTGGTGAGTGAAAGAGTGAATGGTGACGGTCCGGCGTCCCGGAGAGTGAAAGAGTGTGATCCGGCACTCTTTCACTCTCCGGGACGCCGGACCGTCACCATTCACTCTTTCACTCATAGTTCCCAATCGAGAGCATCACCAGGGTACAGGCCTCGATGGGTTCGATGCCGGCCTGGGCGAGTTCGTTCTCCAGGGCGGGGTTTTCGGTGCCAGGGTTGAAAATTACGCGCCTGGGCTTTAATTGCTTAATATAGTCGGCGAAGACGTGCTGGTTGGCGGGACCCACGTAAAGCGTCACCGTGTCGATATCGGTGAGGGTAGGGAAGCCGGTTTGGATAGGTGTGTCCTGAATGGTGCCTTCTTTCAGGCCGAGCAGTGCCACCGGGTGGCCGTGTTGTTTCAGGCTACGGGCGGCTTTGTTGGCGTAACGTTGCGGGTTTTCCGACGCCCCAATTACCAGAGTTTTCGTTGGCATAAGCAGATAAATAAAGTAAAACTATTGTGGCCAAATTGGCATTATTCGCTCTTAAGGATAAGACACGCATACGAGCCAGGTTGTTCAGCCGTTTTTATTTCGTATAGGCTTAACGGTATCTGCTTAGGCAAAGTAGTTATCTTGCATTCAATCCAGTGAATATAGGATTAACAGTAGAGTTCATATCCGTCTGACAGACACAGTTCCCCCATGATGTAATGATAAATCAACCTAAAAACACCAGCTATTGGCACGAGCGTTGGATGCCTATCGCTTTTGATGACGTGGGGCAGGCCCCCAACTACCAAATTTCGAACTATGGCCGGTTGCGGAGTTTTCAGTCAGGGCCAGAGGGTACCATCATTAAAGGGTCGGTGATTCAGGGCTACCGTTCACTCAATATCCGGGTGGGTGGTAAAACCGTAAACCGCTATGTTCACAAGCTTGTGGCGCAGTATTTTCTGGATGCCGCCCCGCCCGACCGTACGTATGTGTTGCACCTGGACCACGACAAACTGAACAACCGCGTAGAAAACCTGCGCTGGGCTACTAAAGAAGAAATGGTGATGCACAACCGCGATAATCCAAACGTGGTGAACCGCACCCAGCCCCGCCGCACCAGCAACTATAAACTGACAGAAAGTAAGGTCCTGATGATCAAAAAATTATTGCGAAACGACAAGAACCGGCTCAAGATGATAGCCCGACAGTTTGGCATCACCCACACACAGTTGAACCGGATTCGGTCGGGCGAGAATTGGCGGCACGTGGTGCTCACCGACGATACGCACGCGGCGGTGAAAGAAATGGCGTTTGCCACCGAAAATGGGTAGCCCTCGGGCTGCCTCTTTTTTTGCCTAATTATGTACCGTTCGGGTTTGGCTTACCAGGGGTAGGGCAATGAAAAACGACGTGCCTACATCCTCCTGAGTCTCGAACCAGATGCTGCCGCTGGCGTGTTCGATACCCCGCTTCGAAAGGGCCAGGCCAATGCCGTTGCCGCCCTGCTTGGTGCTGAAATTAGGCAGAAACACCTTGCTCCTGATATTTTCGGGAATACCCACGCCGTTGTCGTGTACTTCAATGTTGGCGTTGCCGTCGGTGGTGAACAGGCGCAGATCGACCACAGGCCGTTTGCCGTTCTCAACCGATTGAATACCGTTGATAATCAGATTGGTAAGTATTCGGGTGAGTAGTTGGCGGTCGCCCATGATCCAGACGGGGCCGGCTTCTATTTGCCGCCGGATTACCACATCCTTATCATCGTTGTAGAGATCGGCCGCTTTGTTGAGCACTGAGGCCAGCTCTACCAGCTCGTTTTGTGGCAGCGGCATGTTGGCAAAATCAGAGAACGACGTGGCAATGTCGCTGATGTTGTTGATCTGGTCGAGGAGGGTGTCGAGGGTGCGGCTCACAGCCCGGTCTGTCACAGGGTTCATGCCCGGCAGGGTGCGCTGAAGCTGTTGTAGGGTGAGCTTCATGGGCGTGAGCGGGTTTTTGATCTCGTGGGCCACTTGCTTGGCCATTTCGCGCCAGGCCGACTGTTTTTCGCTCTGCGCCAGGGATACCTTGCTCTCTTCCAGCTTGGCCAGCATCCGGTTGTATTCTTTGATCACCGCGCCAATTTCGTCGTCCGATTTCCACTCGATAGTCTGGTTGAGCCGGTCGAGGCTGGTGCGCCGAATTTTGTGCGTCAGCAACCGTAACGGGCCGGTGAGGCTGTTCGAGGCAAAGTAAGAGAGGATCAAAAACAACAAAAACAGGGCCGTAAACACACTCAGCGCCGACGAAACCACGTCGAGCAGTTGCCGGTCGAGTTCGGGGCGGGCGTAGAAGTAGGGTACACTCAGGATACCCAGCAGCTTGCCTTCGTACGACTTAATACCCGTGTAGACGGTACTGAATTGTTTGCTGCCCAGCGACTCGTTTAGCATTTTCTGGGTTTCCTTGTCTTCCACAATGTGGATGTAGGCACTGGGGTTTATAAACTTCGACAGGTGCCCGCTCTCATACATGAGTGGCCGCGTTGACGTATAGAGCTGCCCGTCGGTACTGAACACGTTGATGTCAATGTCGGCGTCGCGGGCAATGGTCTGCAACTCCTGTTCCATGGCCTCTTTACTGCGTAGTCCCTGTTGGTGTTCTTCGAGATACGTCCAGAAGTTGGCTGCAATATTCTTGGTATTACTGAGGTAGTTAGCCTGCTGATTGCTGATGTAGTTGGCGCTGATAACGCCTAAAATGATGAGCACCACCAGCAGCAGCGGCAGGAAAAAAGCCACGTTCAGCAGAATCTGGATGCGCGTGGAATAATTGATGCTGAACCGCGACAGGCCGTATTGCACGGCATAGAGCACGATAACCAGAATGACCGACAGCACCAGCAGCAGGTAAAGAAATGAAAAGCTCGACAGCACGGCCTGATAGGGGTACGCCTCTGACGATACAACCAGCGTGCGGTTGTTGGTGCCTTTAATTCCGAGGTGGTCATAGCCCTCTACGGTTACGCCGTTGCCATACAAGGCAGGGTCCTGGAGCAGGGTAGCCGGTAGCTTTCGTTCATAGTTGTAACTGCCCGTGCTGAGCAGCAGCCGCTGTGCGGTGGGGCGGCTGCTAGCAGACGTGTTGCCCGTTCCGAAAATAGCGTAGCTGTAGTCGCGCATCGCGGGCGACTGGCTGAGTTTATCATCGACCAGTAGTTCAGGATATACACTCCGGGGGGCCTCATTGCGTAGTTTCAGATCGAGCACAACGTAGCCCAGCAGGGTGCTGTCGGGGTTTTTTATGTTGATGAAGCTGACGTATTCCTTCAAAAAGCGGTTGCCTACTTCGTTAGCGAAATAGAGGTCTGGATACTGCGTTTTGTAGGCGGGCTGCTGAAAACGCTGCACCAGCGAGGCCAGCGACACGGCATCTTTGATTAAATCAAGCGGATAACCATTGGCATCGAACGATGACACTTCGATGTCGTACTTATCGAAATAACGGTCGAGGTGGGCAATTTTCACTCGTTTTTGAATGCGGGCGTGCTTGAGTAGCGAGTCGGTCTGGAAAATGCGCCGAATAGCGGGGTCGTTGTCGATAGACGTAGATGCTTTCCGCAGCAGAAATTCGCCAAACTGGTCATTTTCGGCCAGCAGTTGTTTGCCGATATCCTGTTTGGTGAGCAGGTCCTTTTTCAGGTGCTGCGTGTAGACCACGGTGGCGGCGGTGGCGGCGCAGATAAAACTGCCCAGAAACAGGTAGAGCGACGTCTTGTAGCGAAACGTGTAGAGGTAGCGCGGAAAGTGGCTGAGGTACAGCGCCAGGAAATAGAACGTGTTGAGCAGGTAGATCGGCTCGGCGGGCAGGCTAAGCAGCAGGCATATACTGCCCGACAGGAGGGTACCCACCAGAAAGACTACCAGACCCTGCCAGCGGTTTTGGTTTAGCCGTAAAAACAGACTGGCGAATACGTGCTGGGTAAGAAAATACAGCAGCGACAACACAATGAAAAAGAGGAGACAGGCCACCTTCAAGGGCGGAAACTGAATACTCAGTGACAAGTCGAGGGTGTACTGCGATTTTTCGTAGAGGGCATTGAGTTGGTTAAAACACAGAAAATAAACGGCGTAGCTGGCAATAACCAGTCCCAGCGACACGACCACTTGACCAGCCAAAGGGAGGTGGATGAGCCGAAAATAAATACGTGATCGATAGAAGGTCATCACCATATGAAACGCCAGCGCCACCAGGGCCAGGCTGTTGAGCAGCAGGTCGCCGAGCGAGGGAGATAGCTCAGAGGCGGCATAATATTTGGCGTTGAAGAGGTCGCTTTCGACAAACAAAAACGGCACGCCTGTGTAGAGCATCAGGCCGCGAAGGAGCACCAGGTAGCCCAGCAGCCACAGAAAACCCTGCTCGTATTGCCGCTTGCGGGCTGCCCAGCTAATGCGCCGCAGTACATAAATGCCCAGCAGCAGGACACCCAGTGTGGCCAGAATGACCGTGTTGACGGGGGTGCTGCGGTTATGGTAGGGGTCTATGCGGGGCGGCACCACCGAAAACAAAAACACGGGCGTATCGTCATACACGTTCTGGTAGGCCGGGCCGCGCTGGGTGGTGAGCGTGAGCGGGTCGTGGGTGAACAGTTGCGGATTATAGCCCGACTTCAGGTAGTTGTTGGTGCTGGTGTAGCGGCGGTAGACGGGCACCATAGAGACCACGTCGAGCGAATCGCCCTTGATGGCTACCCGCTGGCGGCTAACCACAAACTGGCCCTGGTCAAACTCCACTACGCGGGGGATGGCCACGTCGGCAATGCGGGCATAGTCGGGAATGAAGCGATTGTCGGACCAGAAGAGAAGCCTGCGATTTTTGAAAACGAAATAGGGGTACTTGTAGTCGGGCTGGTAGAGGGCACCAAACGAAAACTTGGGCAGTTGTTTCAGCCGTGCCGTTACCTGGTTTAGCTCGGTATGGCTGGTTTGCATTTCGGCTTTTACGCGTTCCTGCACGGCCACTACATATTGCTCATCGGTAGCACCGGGGGCATCGCGTTCCAGAAACGTGTAGCAAAGTCCTGAAAGCCCAAATGCCAGGGCAGCCAGCAACAGGAATATATGTCGTTCAAGAAAAGCCACCGAGTTAAGGTATGAGGTCTGTTGAGAAGACTTGCCCCCTAAAATCGTGCCATGATTTTGCTGTGCCATAATCTCGCTAGCTTAACGACACCGCCGCCTGCCGATCTACCACAAAGCCCCAGCCTTCATCACCCTGTTCAAAGCCAATGGTGGCGTCGAGCACGTAGAGTAGATGCTTTCGGTCAATGATAACCCGCACATCGTCAACCACATACACTTCGTCGGTAGGGCCGGGTAGATCGAAGCCGAGCAGCCACGAGGCCCCGCAGCCGCCGCCGCGCACACCCACCCGCAGGCCGTAGTCGGCGGGGATTTTCTGGGTTTGCAGGGTGTCGAGAATCTGGGCACGGGCTTCGGGCCGGATTGTAACGGGCGTGACGACCATCTGTAGTGGGGAGTTGGATGAAAAGGGACCTGACCCAATACCGGGGCAGGCAACCCCAACGTTACCTTTACGCTAAATTACGAAAAGACCCGCGAAATGACTGTCCTTAGCGACCTGGTAAAACTACTGGTGCCCGCCGCGCTGGTGCTCTACGGCATGTACCTGACGGTGAAACTGCTGCTGCAACGCGAGGCCGACCGCCACCACAACGAGGTGAAACAGCGCTACTCGGAAACGGTGGTGCCCATTCGGCTACAGGCCTACGAGCGCATGGTCCTGTTTCTGGAACGCATCAGCCCCAACCATTTATTGCTTCGGCTGGGCAATACCGCCGACACGGCCCTGGACCTGCATCAGACGCTGCTGCGCGAAATCCGCGACGAGTATAACCACAACCTGAGCCAGCAGGTATACATGTCGCAGCAGGCCTGGGATCAGGTGCAAAACGCCATGAACGACGTAACCACGCTCATCAACCAGGCCTCGGGCGACGTCCGTGCCGACGCCCCCGCTATTGAACTCTCGAAACGTATCTTCGAGCGCATCGTGCAGCGCGACCGCCTTCCCACCGCCGACGCCCTTCGCACCGTAAAAGACGAAATCCAAACGATGTTTATGTGAAAAAAAGAGTCTGGAAAGTCGTAAGTCTGGGAGTCGTAAGTCGTAAGTGGCTTCGCGTACTAGGCCCCTCGACTGCGCTCGGGGTGACATCAAACTTGAATCAACTTAGTAGACCTGAATCCATTTCCCTGTCACCCCGAGCGCAGTCGAGGGCGGTCCCGCGTCCGGGCCGCGCGTCAGCAACCACCAGCGCGAAGCCACTTACGACTTACGACTTTCCAGACTTACGACTCCTTCACTCCCAGACTTTTATGCTCAGACGTACTTTTATCAAGCAGGCCGCTGTTGGGGCGGTTGGTGTGGCTGCTGGCAGTACGCTGGCTTCATTTTCGGCCAAAAGCTACCGCCGTATTATTGGGGCCAATGAACTGGTTCGGGTGGCCACCATCGGGGTCAATAGCCGGGGCAACAGCATGGGCGGCACCTTCGCCGGGCTACCCAACGCCGAAGTCGGTACCGTCTGCGACGTCGATGAGCGGGCCATTCCCAGGGCGATTCAGACCATTCTGAAGACAAAGCAGACCGCCACGCCCAAAGCCGAACGCGACTGCCGCCGGGTGCTCGACGACAAATCCATTGATGCCATATACATTGCCACGCCCGACCACTGGCACGCGCCGCTAACCATTATGGGCTGCGCGGCGGGTAAGCACGTCTATGTAGAAAAGCCCCTGAGCCACAATCCCCACGAGGGCGAACTGGCCGTGGCCGCCGCCCGCAAGTACAACCGCGTGGTGCAGATGGGGGCACAGCGGCGGTCGGCACCAGTGCTGACGCAGGGTATCGAGCAGCTGCACAAAGGCATTATTGGGCGGGTCTACCTGGCCAAAACGTGGTATACCAACAAGCGGAAAACCACGTTTCTGAAGCCCGGCACCGTACCCGCCTGGCTCGACTATGAGTTGTGGCAGGGACCCGCCCCCCGGATGCCCTATCAGGAGGGGCTGATCCATTACGACTGGCACTGGTTCTGGCATTGGGGCACAGGCGAGGCCCTCAACAACGGCACCCACGAAGTAGACGTGGCGCGGTGGGGCCTGGGCGTGGATTTCCCGATCCGGGTGAGTTCGATAGGAGGGCGGTATGCGTTTAGAGACGACTGGCAAACGCCCGATACGCAGCTGATTACGATGGATTACCCCGGCCGGGTGTCGCTGATCTGGGAGTGCCGGAGTTCAAACGGGCGCAAGATTGAAGGCCTGGACCGGGGCATCATCTTCTACGGCGAAAACGGTAGTCTTGACACCGGCGGCGACAGCTACCGGGTCTACGACCTCGACGGCAAGCTGGTGAACGAGGTGAAACCCACCGCCGACGAGGGCGCGGTGCAGGGGCGCAACACGGCAAGCCCCAGTTTGGGGATGGATGCCCTGCACGCCGCCGATTTTCTGGATGCCATAAAAACCAACCGCCGCCCCAACTGCGACGTTGAGCTGGGTTACAAAAGCGTGTTGGCCATGCAACTTGGCAACATTGCCTGGCGCGTGGGCCGTGACCTGCATATCGACCCTAAAAACGGCCACATCGTCGGCGACAAAGACGCCCAGAAACTCTGGACCCGCGACTATGCAAAAGGCTGGGAGCCGAAGATGTAGGAGCAGAGAGCCTGGAGCGGAGAGCAAATAGTATAGAGTCTGAAGCGGCTTATTTAGTAGAAGCAAAACCGCGGTTAGGCCTTGTGTTTGTCAACTAACTGACTGCCGTATATGCCCCGGTGGCCCGAACAGAGGTAGGCCGTGACGCAGGCAAGGGCCGCGTAGGGTCCGCAGGGGGTGCCGAAGAGTTCGAGCGCCAGCACCATGCAGGCCAGCGGGGTATTGGCCGCCCCGGCAAAAACGGCCACGAACCCCATGCCCGCCAGTAGCCCCGTGGGCAGCGCAAGCCAATAGGCGAGGGCGTTGCCCAGCGTGGCTCCGATAAAAAACAAGGGCGTCACCTCCCCGCCTTTAAAGCCCATGCCTAGCGTGACGGTGGTCAGCAACAGCTTGATAATGAAGTCGTAAGCCGGAAGCGGCTGACCAAACGACTCGACAATGACGGGGATTCCCAGGCCTATGTAGCGCGTGGTGCCCAGTGCCCAAACGGCCCCGGCTACCACCACGCCGCCCACCACCGGGCGCAGGGGTGGGTAGGCGATGTAGCGGCTAGCCAGGTGGGCAATGGCGTGGGTGGTGCGGGTGAACAGCAGGGCGCAACCGCCAAAAATGGCCCCGGCCAGCAGGGCGCACCCCGCCAACAGGGGCGTGATGGGTGGCACCGTAGTGATGGCGTAGTGCGTATGCCCCACGCCCCACCAGCGCGTCACGTAGTCGGCACCGAGGGCGGCGATGAACACCGGAAAAATGGCCTGGTAAGTCAGGCGACCCACCACCAGCACTTCCAGTCCGAACACGGCCCCGGCCAGCGGCGTACCAAACACCGACCCAAACCCCGCGCTGATACCCGCCATCAGGATCAGTCGGCGGTTGGTAGGGGAGAGGCGGAAGGGGCGCGTGAGCTGATCGGCGAGGGAGCCGCCCAGTTGCAGGGCCGTGCCCTCGCGCCCCGCCGAACCGCCCAGCAGGTGGGTCACGAGCGTACCGATCAGCACCAACGGAAACATCCGAAACGGAATCCGGGCCGGGTGCTGTGCGTCTGAGCCGTGGATGGTGTCGATGACCAGGTTTGTGCCCCCCACCACCGACTGCCCCACGCGCAAATAAAGCCATTCGACGACAAAGCCACCCACCGGCAAGAGCGCAATAAGCCACCCATGCGCCTCGCGGTAGTCCGTAACCCAATCCAGCGACACGAGAAACAACGCCGACGCCGACCCCGCCCCAACGGCCACAAGGCTGCTCAGCAGCAACCATTTCAGGATATACGAGAGGAGGCGGGTGGGCATGGGGTAAAGATAGTTGGTGGTTAGTGGTTGGTGGTTAGTGGCCCCCCACCACTAACCACCAACCACTAACCACCAACTATCTTTACCCCATGCGTACACTTTTCTTTACGGCCCTCATGTTCTACACGCGGTTGCCGGTGCCTAAAGGCATTGACCATTCCGAAGACCTGCTCAACCGGTCTACGTTGTTTTTTCCGCTTATTGGCTGGATCGTGGGGGGCATCGGGTTGGGCGTGTACTGGCTGGGTACGTATGTTTTCCCGCCCGAACTGGCCGTTTTGTTCAGCATGATCGCTACTATTTGGGCCACTGGCGCTTTCCACGAAGATGGCTTTGCCGATATGTGCGACGGCTTTGGTGGCGGCTGGAGCAAGCAGCAGATCCTGACCATTATGAAAGACAGCCGCCTGGGCACCTACGGGGCGGTTGGGCTGGGGCTGCTACTGGCGGTGAAGTTTTTTGCGCTACTGAAACTGTTCACGATCCAGGAGCTTGGCTGGCCCGTGGCGCTGGTATTCCTGGCCGGGCATACCCTGAGCCGGTGGGTGGCTACAACCATCATTGCGGCCATGCCCTACGCCCGCGAAGACGAACAGTCGAAGGCCAAACCCATTGCCAAAGGCGGCATATCGGGCTGGCCGCTGGCTATTGCTACGCTGTTTGGCCTGCTGCCCCTGCTGCTGCTGGCGCTGGCGGGTTTCTGGGCTTACTTCGCCTTCCTCATCCCGCTGTGGCTGGTGCGCTGGCGGCTGATGGCATTCTTCCGAAAATGGCTCGGCGGCTACACCGGCGACTGCCTGGGCGCCACGCAGCAACTTACCGAAGTCATTGTGTACCTGGCCTACGTTTCTATTACCCACATCAGCCTCATGGCCTTATGACCATTTACCTTATCCGCCACACCGAAGTAGGCGTGGGTCGCGGCATCTGCTACGGCAACTCCGACGTGGCCCTGGCCGACAATTACCCCGATCAACTGGCCCGTATCCAGACCAACCTCCTGGCCCCACCCGACCTGATCTGGTCGAGTCCGCTGAGCCGCTGCCGCCAACTGGCCCAGGATCTGGCCCCGCCCGACACCGTCATTCAATTTGACGAACGCCTGCGTGAATACCACTTCGGCGACTGGGAAATGCTGCCCTGGACTGATATCCCCCGCGCCGCCCTCGACGGCTGGATGGCCGATTTCGTGACCAACGCGCCCCCCGGCGGTGAGTCGTTTCAGGCGCTGGCCAACCGTGTTGGGGCGTTCTGGCAGGAGCAGATTCTGCCCCTGGCCTCGCCGGAGGGGCCAAAAACGGTGTATCTGGTGGCGCATGGTGGGGTAATCCGCACGTTGCTTTGTCTGTTCTTAGACCTATCTTTGCACAACGCCTACCGCCTGCATCTGGACTACGCCGCCGTCTCGAAGGTGACGATTCAGCAGGGGACTTACCAGGTGGGCTATATCAATCGCTAAGTCAAAAAAGACGTTTTTTGCTTTCCTAACTACGTCATATTCGTCAATGAAACCGTTCCAGATTCGCCTTACTACGGCCGCTTCGCTTGTATTACTCGTTGCTCTGTCGCGCGTGTTGCCCCACCCGCCCAACGCCGCCCCCGTGATGGCGATGGCCCTTTTCGGCGGTGCCATGTTCGACAAAAAGTGGGTTGGCCTGGTAGTGCCCACGCTGGCTATGCTCCTGAGCGATGCCTACATTGGCTTCCATGGCACTATGGGCGCAGTCTATAGCTCGTTTGCCCTGGCGTGGCTCATTGGCGCGGTGGCCCTGCGTCAGCCTACGTTCGGTAAAGTAGTGGCGGGGTCGCTGGTGGGATCGGTGTTGTTTTTTCTGATCACCAACTTCGCCGTGTGGTACGGCAGCAGTTTTTACCCACAAACGGGCGTGGGCCTGCTGGGTTGCTACGCCGCCGGTTTGGCATTCTATAACAATCAGTCGTTTTTCGTCAACGCCCTCCTCGGCGATCTCTTCTTCAGCGGCCTGCTCTTCGGTGGCTATGCCTTGTTGCAACGTCGTTTCCCGGTGTTGAAAACAGCGTAAGCGCTTTATGATAATTGGCAAAAAGCGGCCTCTGGAGATTCCAGAGGCCGCTTTTTTTGTTGAGGGTTGGTCGTACGGGGTGTTGTGCTGTCAGGTCTGAGGACCTGACAGCACAACACCACCACCAGACACCCAATACAAAAAAAGCCCGAACCTCGCGGTCCGGGCAACATCTCACTAGGTTACTTGGTACTGCCTTAGTTCGGCATCAACACCGTGTCGATCACGTGGATCACACCGTTCGACTGGTTCACATCGGCGATTGTAACGGTCGATTTGCCACCTTTCTCGTCGGTCAACACAATCTTTTTGCCTTTCTGCATGGCGGTCAATGAACCGCCAGCCACTGTTTTCAGCGTTGCGGTGCCGTTACCGGCTTTAATTGCCTTCATCAGGTCCATAGCGCTCATCTTGCCCGACACCACGTGGTAGGTCAAAATGCCCGTCAGGGTTGCTTTGTTTTCGGGCTTCACCAGCGTTTCCACCGTGCCTTTGGGCAGTTTATTGAATGCCGCGTTGGTAGGCGCAAATACCGTAAACGGACCCGGACCCGACAGCGTTTCGACCAGACCAGCCGCCTTTACGGCCGCTACCAGCGTGGTGTGGTCTTTCGAGTTCACCGCGTTTTCAATAATGTTTTTCGAGGGGTACATTGGCGCACCACCCACCGTTACTGTTTTCTCCTGTGCGAAAGCGGATTGACCGACGGCCAAAAGGGCCACGGCACCAAGAATGAATTTGAACGAAGTCATTTGTTTAGCAGGAAAAACCTGCGTTTGTTAGTGAATATTGTTGAGATCGATCCTCGCCATCATTTACGACGATACCTACATGTTTAGATTTGCCCGTATTTAAAAAAAACCAAAAAAGGCCCTGAGCACGCGCCCAGGGCCTTTTTTGACCAATGACCAATTTCACCTCCCCCCCGGCGGGCAGTTTTTCTTCAGGAAATTGGTATAGAGCGCGTTCAAATGCGGGCGTGTACCGGCCCCTTCGTAAATCCCGTGCGACCGGTTGGGGTAGGCCATAAACTGAAACTGTTTGTTGTATTTCACCAACTCGTTCACCAGCATTTCGGCGTTGGCGTAGTGCACGTTATCGTCGCCGGTGCCGTGGATGTAGAGTAAATTACCGCGCAGGTTTTTGGCGTGTGTCACGGGTGAACCAGCCACAAAATCCCCCCTGTTCTCTTGCGGCAGACCCATATACCGCTCCTGGTAAATATTGTCGTAGGTAAGCTGGTTGGCCACGGCCGCCACGGCAATGCCCGTTTTATAAATGTCAGGGTACTGAAACAGCAGGTTCAGCGTGGTTGACCCGCCGCCGCTCCAGCCCCAGACCGCCACCCGGCTCGTGTCGATGTAGGCGTGGCGGCTGAACAGCGCTTTGGCGCCCATAGCCTGATCGCGGATGTTGATGCGGCCAATCTGCCGGTAAATACTTTTGCGCCAGGCGGCACCTTTCAGCGTAGGCGTTCCCCGGTTGTCGAGGGCGGCGTAGATATAGCCCGACTTCGCCATGTTTTCGGTATACATGTTGTTTTCTCCCGTGCCAAATACGTCGTTAGTAGTTGTGCCCGCCGGTTCGCCGTAGACGTAGAAAACGATGGGGTACTTTTTGGTGCTGTCGAAATCGGTCGGCAGGGCCATCCAGCCATCCAGTGTCACGTTGTCGGCAGTGTTGACGGTGAAAAACCGGACGTTGCGGCCTAGTTCTGCCGAGGGACGCGGGTTGGTACCGGGGCGCAGGGGCTTGTGGTCGGCTAGGGTCACAAATTCGCGCGTGGGTGGGGTGCGGTGGCTCGAAAAGCTGTGAAACGCCACTTGCCCGTTGGGCGACACGTCGTAACTGTGCGTGCCTACCTGTTCGGCGGGGGAGAGCCGTTCTGCTTTGCCGCCACTTGCCAGGGGTACCCGGAAGAGGTAGCGTTGCGTAGCGTTGTCGGGCGAGGCGGTGAAGTAGACGAAGCCCCCCCGCTCGTCGATGCGCTCCAGTTCGGCCATATCATAGTCGCCGGGGGTGAGCAGGGTCTGCTGCTTGCCGTCGGGGCTGAACTTGTAGATGTGCCGCCAGCCGTCTTTTTCCGACACCCACAAAAACGACTTACCCCCATCAACCCACTCCCAGCCGGTGGGGTCGTCGCGGTCCCAGCGAGCCTTAATGTCGATCCAGGCCTTGTCGGTTTCGGTAAAAATGGGCTTCACCGTGTTCTTCGCGGCATCACAGACGAAGATGATCGACTCGTTTTGCTTGCGGTTAAGCTGTTGCACAATCAGTTCGTTACCGGTCGATCCTGTGCTTGGAAACCACTCGGCCCGGACGAGGTAATGCTGCGCCGGGTCGCCGGGCAGGGGTAGCCAACGCGTGGCCCCACCCGTAGCCGACACCAGCCCAATGCGGGTAGGCGAGGGTGATTCGCCCACCTTCGGGTATTCGACCGGGATGGTGTAGGAATAGATCGAGTCGGTGTTGTCGATCATCAGGAAATCGCGGATTTTGCTCGCGTCTACCTGCCAGTAGGCCAGTTGCTTGCTGTCGGGACTCCACCGGAACCCGTCGCGGCAACCAAATTCTTCTTCATACGCCCAGTCGAAGGTGCCGTTGATGCGCTGCCGGGTGCCATCGGTGGTTAGCTGCGTTACTTTTCCGGTGGCAATTTCTTCCGAAAACAGGTTGCTCTTGCTCACGTAGCCTACCCGCTTGCCGTCGGGCGAGAGCTTGGCATACAGCAGCGATTGCGCGGGCTGTTTGGCCCCTACCTGCTTCAGTTGGCCCGTTTTTCGGCTTAGCACGTAATAATCGCCCCGCGTATTGTAGCGCCAGACGCGGGCCGTGTTGGTGAAAATGAGCACCTGCGACGAGTCCTGACTGAAGGCGAAATCGGCCACGGTGATGGGGCCTTTACCCCCGGCGGACGTGAGTTGAGCGGGGGTAACAAGGGTCGTTTCCTGGCCGGTGCGCACATCGGTGCGGGTGATGCCACCTTTGGCAATCTGCACGGTGGCGTTGCCGTCGGCGCTCCAGCGGAGGTTGCGCGACCGGAATTGTGCCGTGGCCGAGAGGGCGGTGCCGAGGAGCAGGGCAAACAGAAGTTTTCGTGAAAGATGCATTGAGTGGTTAGATTGAAGGCAGGGGAACGCGGATTTTTTGGGACAGGATTATCAGGATGACAGGATGAACAGGATTCTGAGTTTGCTCTACTAACTTGTTCGGAAGTGAAAAGAAAATCCTGTTCATCCTGCCATCCTGATCATCCTGTCCCAAAAAATCCGCGTTCCCCTGTTTTATTCTGCCGTGAAGTTAAATCCTAAGCCGTAAATACCTTTACGTTACCTATGCACCTGTTTTACCAACCCGCGCTTTCACCCACCGACACCTCCGGCCAACTAAGCGACGACGATGCCCGGCACGCCACCCGCACCCTCCGCCTTGGCCCTGGCGAGGCCATTTTGGTGACCAACGGACGCGGAAATCGGTTCGGCAGCGTTATTACCAGGGCCGATAACAAAGGTTGTGCGTTTCGGATTGAGACGGTCGAAACAGTCGAACCACGCCCGTTTTCCGTACGTATCTGCGTGGCCCCCACCAAAAACCTGGATCGTATTGAGTGGTTTGTGGAAAAGGCCGTTGAACTGGGTATCGAGCAGATTAGTTTTTTCTACGGGCAGCATTCCGAGCGGCGCGTACTGAAGCTGGAGCGCATCGAAAAAATTGCTGTGGCGGCCATGAAACAGTCACTGCAATCGTGGTTACCACAGCTTGATGAGGGCCTTCCGCTAACAAAGTTAATAAGTCAATCGGTTGATGGTCAGTGCTTTATTGCTCATCTGCCCGACGATGGCCAGGCCCCGCACTTGTTCCATGCAGCCAGCCCGACTCAGAAATACACCGTGCTCATTGGCCCGGAAGGTGATTTTTCGGCACAGGAAGTGCAGCAGGTTATAGCGGCGGGTTTCCAACTCGTCACCCTCGGCCCCAACCGCCTCCGCACCGAAACCGCCGCGTTGAGTGCCTGTCAGTGTTTGAATTTGCTAAACGTAGTAAACTCAGTAAACCTATAAGGTTTCCAAAACCTTATAGGTTTGATAACAGCCCTATGAAACGCCTCCTTCTTTTACTGTTCGTTGCCTACTGTTCACTGCATACTGTAAACGCTCAGCCCTACGGCTTCAAAATTGCCAAGCTGAAGTATAACGGCGGGGGCGACTGGTATGCCAACAAAACGTCGCTGCCCAACCTGATCAAGTTTGCCAACCAGCAGTTGCGGATGGCCATTTTCCCCGAAGAAGACATCGTAGAGGCGGGTAGCCCCGATCTGTTTTCGTACCCGTTCGTACACATGACCGGCCACGGCAACGTGTCGTTTTCCGACGGCGAGGTAGAAAACCTGCGCAAGTATTTGCAGTCGGGCGGGTTTTTGCATGTGGATGATAATTACGGCCTCGACAAGTTTATTCGCCGCGAGATGAAGCGCGTGTTTCCCGATCTGTCGTTTATTGAACTGCCCTTTTCGCACCCCATTTACAATCAGAAATTCAAGTTTCCCAACGGCCTGCCCAAAGTACATGAGCATGATGGCAAGGCCCCGCAGGGATTTGGTTTGATTTATCAGGGACGATTAGTTTGTTTTTACAGTTATGAGTGTGACCTGGGCAACGGCTGGGAAGATCAGATTATCTACAACGACCCCGAATCGGTTCGGCAGGCTGCGTTGCGTATGGGAGCCAATCTGCTTCAATACGCTACCACGGTGGCCAATTGATCGAATTAGCCAATTAAATAGGCCATCATAGTCTGGAATAGCCTTGTAGTCCCCGAAAAATCTTATTTTTGTTAAGACATTCGGTTTTTGTTTCTGCTCAAAGTTTAACTGTTAATCACTGTGATCGTTATCGCCGCCTTTGCCGCGCACTGGTACCTCTCGTTGTTCTGCCAGACGTTTTTTCTGCACCGCTATTCGGCGCACAAGATGTTCTCGATGAGCAAATTCTGGGAGCGCTTTTTCTACGCCCTGACCTACGTCTCGCAGGGGTCGTCGTACTTAAGCCCACGGGCCTACGCCGTGCTGCACCGGATGCACCACGCCTTCAGCGACACGCCCAAAGACCCCCACTCACCGCACCACACCAAAAACGTGTTTACGATGATGTGGCAGACCAAAAATATTTACAACGCCGTATTGCACCGTAAGCAGGCTATCGAGCGTCAGTTTGACCGTAATTACCCGGAGTGGAATTTCATCGAAAAAGTGGGTGACTCGTGGTTTTCGCGGGCTGGTTGGGGTGTGGCCTATAGCCTGTTCTACATCTTCGCGTTTATTTACCTCGACATGCACTGGGCGTTTTTCTTCCTGCTGCCCGTTCATTTCGTGATGGGACCCGTGCACGGCGCGATCATCAACTGGAGCGGCCACAAATACGGCTACGCCAACTTCGACAACCACGACAAATCGAAAAATTCGTTGATGCTCGACGTGGTGATGATGGGCGAACTGTTCCAGAACAACCACCACAAACTGCCCAATTCGGCCAATTTCGGAGCCAAGTGGTTCGAGTTCGACCCCACGTATCCGATGATTAAGGTGCTCTCGAAGCTCCGCATCATTAAGATGCGCCCCGCCAAAGCCACCGCTGAGTTTGAAACCGGCCACGAGCGGAGGGTGGAAGAGAATGTACAATGAATAATGTACAATGTATAATGGCTTCGCGCTTTGAGATGTACTGCCGCACCGGCGGACCGGCGGAGCCATTATACATTGTACATTATTCATTGTACATTAAAAAAGACATATAATCCATCCTTCCCTGCCACCACTATATCATTGCGGCCGGTGTTGCGGAGGTCGGCGAGGGCGAAGTAGATGCCGGTGCCCTTGGCTTCGCCGGCGGGGCCGTAGCTAATGATATGCTTGTCGAAGGTCTTGCCATTGTAGGTGAAGTAGTATAGGCCCACGGGGTCGTTCGAGCCGGGGTCATTGTCGTTGTGGGCGCGGAAACGTTTGCCCGTAATTAGCTCAGGCTTGCCGTCGCCGGTGATGTCGGCCCACTCCATGACGTGGTATTGCGAGTTTTTTTCATCGATAACGTGCTTTGTCCAGGCACCAGGTTGATTTCCCTGTTCATACCAGTGCAGGCCGTAGCCATGGCCTTGCCCCACAATGAGGTCGGCCCGCTTGTCGCCGTTCACGTCGGTCACGATGATGGGTACGCTGGCCGTGCCTAGGGCAAAGTCTTTGTGTAATGTCCAGGTAGGGGTTTCTTTCGGTCCGCCTGCTTCCAGCCAGCCTTCGCTCACGATAAAATCACCTCGGCCGTCGCCGTTGACATCGCCAAAACCGAGGCCGTGGCCCTGCGTAGGGTGTACGTCGACCACGCGAAACGACTTATCGGCGGGTTGGTACTTGAGGTATTTTAGAGCCTTACCGGGGTTGTTAGGGCAGATTTCGGGCTTGCCGTCGCCATCTACGTCCCAGGCGCGGGTGGTTTCTACGTTGCCCACAGTGGCAATGTCGTGCACGGGCCAGTCGCCTTTGGGCACGTTTTCGAGCCAGCGGAGGGTGCCGCTCCACCAGCCGCCCGAAATGACGTCCATCCGCCCGTCGGCGTTCACGTCGAAGGGGATTGTGGAGAAGTCGTCGTAGTACTGGTCTTCGCGTTTTTGGTGGCCAATCAGGTGCCGTCTGCGAAACGTAGGCCTGCCGCCGCCCGGCCCGGCTCCCTCATTTTCATACCAAAAATCGCCCGACACGATATCCAGCGTGCCATTGCCGTCAACATCCATTACCCCCGCCGACTCATAGCTTTCGGCGGCCACAAAATATTTCTCAAAGCGCGGCGGCGCAGCAGGCTGAGGCATGGTAACGCCAGCAAACAGGGTACCAATAAGTAGCATGATCGTTTTCATAAGTTGGTTTTGGTCTGGTACATGGGCAATAGTCAACCCTCTTTTAGGAAAGTCACCTAACCAGCCTATTTACCGGACTCATCCATTATCTATCATGGTCGTTTTGCCGGACGTTCATTGTCCGATTCTGGACAGCCTATATGTTCAGAAAGCTCCTCAAGTGCTGTCAGGCTTATTGTTGGGTATTGGCGTGGTCTTTGAACCTAGGTAAGCAACACACGGTACTCAGTATGAACATAACGCGCACTTTTTGTTGGGTAGGGTTGATGGCCTTCACCCACCTGGCTCTGGCAAGCTACCCCGACACTAAACCATATGCTGTGAAGACCTTTCCGGCCAAATTTATCAATCGCCTCAACGTACAGATCGAAGGGGGTGGAGGTAGTGTTTTCTTTGTCGGTACCAGTAAGACTGCCAACCAGATCAGCGTGGAGATCTACGTGGAAAACAACCACTGGCAGGTGCCGCTTTCTGACGAAGAACGCGCCCAGCGGCTCAACAACTTTGTTGTTACGGTGGCGCTGGACCCGGTCACGCCTACAGCCTTGTTGGCCCGGGTGGCACAGACCAAAGCCGACTGGCGCGAGGGGCTAAACATCTCGTTCAGGATAGTTGTACCCGCCGCTATTGATACTTACGCTAAAACCAGCGGTGGCAACGTGGAATTTACCGATTGGCAGGGGGGACGGCATCAGGCGCAAACCAGCGGTGGTAACCTTCAGTTAAACAGCTTTAGCGGTAACCTGGTGGGCGAGTCGAGTGGGGGCAACATTAATCTCGATGATTCGTCCGGCGAACTGACACTGCGTTCGTCGGGCGGTACTATTTGGCTGGGGAGCATCAGAGGCAACGTTGACGTGGTGTCTGGCGGGGGTAATCTACAGGGTGACATAGCATGGCTGGACAACCATGTGGCCATCAACACGGGCAGCGGCAACGTGCAATTGCGCCTGCCGCTCAAGCAGGGGCTAGACCTGGACCTGCGTGGTCGGAAGGTGTCGATACCATTGACCAACTTTGTGGGCGAATCGTCGACAGAGCGCGTGTTAGGCAGGCTCAATGGGGGTGGTGTTCGCGTGCAGGTCGATGGGGGCAGTAGTGGCACCATCCAAATTGCCAGATAGCACCACAGGCACTGCTGTCTCGCCCATCGTTATACAAGCAAAGCCCGTTCAGACGCATCTGAACGGGCTTTGCTTGTATAACGATGGGCAGTGAGCTCCCTACAACTTACAGTCTTCCAGGATCTTCTCGTTGTTTTTGATGTAGGCATCGTCACCGGCTTTTTTTGCCAGGTCGAGCGACATTTGGGCATCGGTGCGAGCGGCTTTGCAGTTGCCGCTACGAGCCAGAATCTTGGCACGGAGGTGATAGGTCCAGTACTCGGTGCTTTTCTCGACTACTTTATTGGCCCAGACCAGCGCCTGTTTCAGGTCGCGGTTGGTGTCGAGGTAGTAGTTGGCGGCGCTGTAATACGTATCTGTCGATACGGTAGCAGCGCTCGTTTTCTCTTTGATCTGCGCCATCACGTGCGAGTCGGCATCGTCGGCAATGTTGAGCCGGACAAGGGTATTTTCCCAGCGCATTTGCAACACCGCTGAGGCGGGTGTAAGGTCCACAAACTCGAAGGTTAACGTCTCGGTTTTGGCCGCGGTCTTCTCTGATTTCACCACCAGCCGAATTACGTCATTGGCAGCTTTGTAGTCATAGGCTCCCCAGGCGTTGGCGTCTTTGTTAATGATAAATGTAAACGAGTCGGCGTTGGGGATCGAATAGAGGCCATATTTGCCCGTAGCCACGGCTTTGCCTTCAATCGTCATTGGCTCTGAGAGCGTCAGATCGGTGATTTTGTTGGCCCCGGTGCGCCATACTTTTCCATAGGGTACCCGGTCGCCAAACATGGTCCGGCCCTTGAGCGATGGTCGGCCATAGTCGACGGTGACAGTGCCGAGGCCTACTTGCTGGGCAACGGTGGCGGCGGGGCTGGCGGCGGGAAGCGTAATCTGGGCATAGCCCGCTGTCAGACAAACCGACAGGCACGCGGTGATGATGAATTTAGACATCTGTAGTTCTCTTAAATATGGAGCAAGTTTACGACTCAATGATGAAAAAACAGCCCGGATGGTCTCCGGGTCGTTTGACAACGCTTGGGTAGGTGGGGTTTAACGAGTGTGTTACTATTACAGGAACATATTGCTACTTTTTTAGATCACCTTCTTTTCAATCACTATTCATGGAACGCATGGTTACTGCCAAACCGCACACCCAGTCTCGGACCGTCTGGCGCAACGTTCATTTTGCCTCCGGCCTGCTACTAGCCGTTTTTGTGGGTACGCACCTCACCAACCACCTACTGGTGCTCATCAGCCCGGCGGCGCATATTGCCTTCATGACGGCGGCGCGGGTGGTGTACCGAAACCCGCTTATCGAAGTGGTGTTGTTGGCGGCGGTGTTGCTTCAGATTGTGACGGGCCTGAGCCTGGTAAGGAAAGTTTGGCGTGTACCAAAAGCTGGCTGGGGTCGTTTACACGTGTTTTCTGGTCTGTATTTGGCCTTTTTTCTGGTTATCCACCTCACGGCGGTACTGTCGGGACGGTACATTTTCCGCCTCGATACTAACCTCTATTTTGGCGCAGCGGGGTTGAATCAGTTTCCGTTGCTGCTCTTTTTTGTGCCCTACTACAGCCTGGCTATACTGGCTTTTTTCACTCATGTGGCGGCTGTTCATCACAAGAAAATGACTCGTCGGGTGGTTGGTTTGTCTGTCAGCAGACAAAGCCAACTTATTTTGGTAGTGGGTATAGTGCTCACAATCAGCATCCTATATGGCCTTACGGGTGGCTTCCGGGGGTTGTCTATTCCGCCGTCATCGTCGCTACTCACGCGTTAGTGTAGTAGGCGAATGATTTGACACCGTTTTGCCACACTGTAGCAGGGCGTTAAGTGAATGGTAAATCATTTGTGTTGCTGCAATAACCACTGATACAACTTCGGATTTTCGTAGAGATACTGAATCCCATGCCCTTCGTTCGGCAGCTTTGTAAACTGCACCTTGCCATGACACCGCTCAAGGCGCTTCACCAGCCGGGCGGTTTCGTCGATAGGTATGAGATCGTCGGCGGTACCGTGGAACGTCCAGACCGGTATGTTACGGATAGAGCAGATTTGGGTGGAATCATCGCAGCCACCGCAAAGGGGCATAATGGCCGCGAATGTATGAGGATGGGCCACGGCGGTTTGCCATGTGCCATAGCCACCCATACTGATACCCGTCAGGTATACCCGTTTTTTGTCGATCCGGTATCGTGTAGTTAATTCCGTAAAAAGCGAGTCAAACCAATTATCGGTCGACCAGAATTTGCCTTCGGGGCATTGGGGGGCTGCCATCACGAAGGGAAAATCGTGGCCCTGACTCACCTGTTTAGGCGGTCCGTACAAAGAAAGCTTCGCTAAATCTGTTCCTTTCTGCGACCCTCCGTGTAGGTAGATTACCAGCGGAAAATTCCGCTTCGCTACAGCGTAATTTTTGGGTAGGTATAACTGGTACGGATAGCTAGCCGATTTCTTTGTTTGAGCAAGTACCGAAAAGGAGAACAAGACAAGTGCGAATAGCAGGACAAAGCGCATCGAAGCTGTTAGGAGATTTTGTTTTAGTTGAGGTATTAGCCTGGTATTCAGGTGAGTAGCTGGGCCTCAGCTACCCTACCTCATCACTCAATACCCCTACTTATTATTCCCATCTGTCACTTTTGCGGGGGTATTTGGGCTGTTGCCTGGTCCGCTGGCGGGGGTGTTCTTTACGTACCGCTCCATCCAGCCGTTCATTTCCCAGAGCATGTGCAGCAGCGACTCTTTGGCCGCGTAGCCGTGCGACTCGTAGGGGAGGAACACCAGACGCGTGGTGGCACCGAAGCCTTTGAGGGCGTTATAATACCGCTCCGACTGGATCGGGAATGTGCCCGTATTGTTGTCGGCTTCGCCGTGGATGAGCAGCAACGGCGTCTTCATCTTGTCGGCGTTCATAAACGGCGACATTTTGTTATACACGTCGGGTGCCTGCCAATAAGACCGCTGTTCGTTCTGGAAGCCGAAGGGCGTCAGCGTACGGTTGTAGGCCCCGCTCCGGGCAATGCCTGCCTTGAATAAGTTGCTGTTCGACAGCAGGTTGGCCGTCATGAAGGCCCCGTATGAGTGCCCGCCCACGCCCACGCGAGTGGCATCGACCACGCCCAGCCGAACGCCTTCGTCAATGGCCGCTTTGGCGCTGGCTACCAGCTGCTCAACGTAGGTGTCATTGGGTTCTTTGTCGCCTTCGCCCACAATCGGGATGCTGGCGTTGTCTAATACGGCATAGCCCATGGTGGCGAAAACAGCCCCGCCCATCGCCGCAATCCGGTTGAACTGGTAAGCCGATCCCTGCGCCTGTCCGGCGGCGTCTTTGCTTTTAAACTCGGCGGGGTAAGCCCACATAAACGTGGGCAACGGACCATCTGTTTTCTTGTACCCCACTGGCAAATAGAGCGTTGCGGTGAGGTCTACGCCGTCGGCACGTTTGTAACGAAGTTGCTGTTTGGTGATGCCTTTCAGCTGCGGGTAGGGGTGTGGAAACTGCGTAACCTGGATGGGAGCAATACGCTTTTTCAAGTTGCGAATAAAGTAGTTCGGATTCTCGTCGGGCGTTTCGCGGGTGGTAAGCAGCACGCCACCTGTGGCATCGAGTACGGCAATGGGCCTTTCGAAAACGGGGGCTTCTGACCGCCAGAGGGGCGTAACTTTTTTGGTGGTCAAGTTCATGACGTTCACAAACGGCCGGTCGCCTTCGGGCGAGGCACCCTGCGCGTTAACAAGCATGATGTCGTTACCGGGCAGGATGTTGAGTACCTCGCGACCATACTGATTGGGCTTGGTGTCGGGGTCGCCGGGGTTGGTGTAGCGGTCTTCAAACGACCGGTCGAAGAGTGTAGTGGCGGCGAAATTGGCCGACGGGTTCACGAGTTTGGTGACAAGTTTACGCGTTTGCCACCAGCGTTCGGTGGCCAGAGCGGTGTTGGCATTGCCCCAGGTGAAGCCTGTAAACCGGAAAGCGGCATCATAGATGGCGTGGGGTTCGGCCGAAAACGGGGCATCGACCAGATATACCCGGTCGCGCACGTCAGCCTTTACTTTGGGATCGCCTTTGTCCTGCGCCACGGTGAAATAAACAGAGGCGGGGGCGTCGTTGCGCCACTCAAAATCGCGCGGGCCGCTCGGCGCACCGTCTGAACTGTAGGGCACGCTCTCCTGCAAGGGGCCGTCGTTCAGGGTTTTCACCAATTGCCCATTTATAGCATACACGTCTGTTCTGAGCGGAAACCGGTACACCGGCACGAGGTACGAAAATGGTATGTGCACCGTCTCGATGAGCACATACTGCCCGTCGGGCGAGGGCGACGCGGTGGTGATAATGCCCGGCTGACCAATGGGCTGCACCGACCCGTCGAGACCGAGTTTCGCCACCTGCGCGGTGGTGAAGTACGTGAACTGCTGCTCGTCGGAAGGGCTTTTCAGCAAGTCCTGGTAGGTGGGCGCCTGCCCTTTTTTGCCGCTGCTGTTGTCCTGCGTGGTGGGGCCGCTGGGTACCCGGTTTGGCGGCGTGGCAGCGGGCCGGTTCTGAACTATCGTTTTGGCAATCAGTGCTTTACTATCCGACGTCCACTGGAATGGCGCACCGAGTGTAGCGTTCAGCGCCCGGTCGCCAAGGTGGCTGGCGGTGGCCGTGGCTACGTCGGCCACATAAAGGTCAAGGCGCGAGTCGCTGGCTACGGCAAAGGCGACCTTCTTTTCGTCTGGCGACCATTGCACGTAGGCAATCAGCGGTGAGGCAGGCAGGCCTTTCACGGGAATCTCGGTACCACCGGGCAGTTTTTTCAGCCGCAAGCCGGTGATGTACGACGCCCGGCTGGGACCGTTGTTGGCGGGGTTGATGCGCAGGCCGGCCAGTTTCAGTTCAGGCTGCGCCAATTCGGCAATAGACGGTGCCGATGCCCGTTCCAAAATCAGCAGTTGGTCGCCTTTCGACGTCACGCTGACACCAGGCGTGGGGGGCACCGTCACCAGATCGGCGAGGGCTTTGGGCGGCGTTTGGTAGGTAGGCAGGTCCTGGGCCGTGGCCAGGGCAGGGGGCAGGCTGAGTAGCAGCAACGTGCTCAGCAGACGAAGGTAACGCAGTGTCATATTGAGGTGTTTTGTCAGGTTGAGCAGTCAAACGAGCGAACATCACGCCGGTTATGCCCAGAAAGATAAGTGTGGTGTAGCTAAAATACATAGCCTGCAAGATAGTCAGCAGACGTAATGACCACTACCTATCTGTTGAAGATGGCGCGTAGGGCGCTGTGGGGGAGGCCTTCTTTACAGGCCAGTCGTAGGAGCCAGTTGCACGACTGGCTGGTGGTTGGCGACGACTGGCAGTCGGGGTGTTGCCACGCTTTAATAAGCGTATTACTCAATATGGTTTCGGCCTGGGGCGTTGGCAGATTAGCCGCCAGAATCAGCCCCCACAGCCTGGGCGCGTGGGCCGCATAAAAAACGGCGAAAGCACGCTGCTGCGCCTGGGTGGGCGCTTTCTTGAATAGAGATAGCATACAAACGTTGAGCGTAAGCAAAGGTCAACATATAACGCAAACTGACCTGCGATGGCCGGGGCTGGTAATCTATTTTTTAGCGAATGGAACAGGATTATCTTTGGTTGTTAATCTATTGACTAACACGTATTAACGCTTCAGGCTGCTGAGCTTCTCCACCATGAGCAGAGCTTCGGCTACCCGCTACCGCACCGACTGGGTAGGCCAGCTTAAACATGCGTTCCTATTGCGCGGCTATCGGTTGCCAGCATGCCAATTGCCTGGTTAGCCACCACCTGATAATGGTATACGAGGGCTAAAAAGTCGGCCTTTGAAATGGCGCAGATGTGGGTATCATCGAGTAGTTCGGCAATTTCGGTAGAGTTGGTGTCTCCGGTTAAACTGGGTAGTGGGGTAATACTGGCAAAGCACCCGACGGACGTCATCTATGTCAAGCAACGCCTGCCTTACCGGAGTCAGGTTAGCCGGACGCTGGAGCAAATCGGGTTGGCTGAGTCGGCATCCGGGATACCAATACCCTTGGAAATCGTTGAGCAGGCTGGCCATTTCGGTCATCGCTGTCATCGTCGGCCAGGTAAATGACAGATTTAGAAGAAATCATATGGTTAGTAGCAGTACGGTTACAGGGAATATAGCAAAGCTACATTGGTGATCTGCTTTCTACCTATGACGCTCGTCACTACCGGAGATGATCCTTTACAGACCTATGGACAAACATAAAAAAGCCCCTCTGTGACGCACAAAGGGGCTTTTTAACCAATATAACAGCTTGTCAGCGCGTCTTTGGCTCGTCTTTGTTGCTGGCCGGGGTGGTTCCAGCTTTGGCCGCCGGGGCCAGGGAGTTGATCCAAGCGGCAATTTTCAGCGCGTCGGCTTTGGGTACCTGCGGCATGGGGGGCATCTCGGTGGCGTAGTCGGGCCAATTGGTGGGCTTGGGGTTGTAGATCAGCTCTACCAGCTGGTCGTTGGTATAGCCGCGCTTGGCCACTTCCTTGTAGGCCGGACCAACCTGCCGTTTGTCGGCGTTGTGGCAGGCCAGGCAGGTATTCTTGGTTAGCAGGCCGCGCACCTCTTCGTAGGTGGGGGCCTTGGCCATGCTTACGGCCTGACCCAGTTGCAGGGCCGACTTGGTCTTCGCGTTGGCTTTGGCCAGTTCCTGTTTGGTCATCGGCTTACTACCGCCCGCTTTAACGGGTGTGGCGGCGGTGCTGACGGGAACTGCCGTGGCCGAATTTCGGGTGCTCACGCCCGTCATGGCCAGCTTGTCGCCGTCGGGAATATTGTTGAGCGTGTAGTAGGCAACGGGGTGAACCAGCGAGTAGCTCCCGTCCTGCGACCGTATGCCGTCGATGGTGAGCTGATGGATGTAGTGCTGCCGGAGGTTGTCGACAATCACCCGCGCTTTCATCCCGTCGTTAGACAGCTTCACGCCCTTGATCGCGTGCTTTTCTTTGTTGATCGTGGGCGACCCATAGACGGGGTGGTACTTGTAGATGAAACTCTCTACTGAGTACGACGCCAGGTCTTCTGCCGAAATCTTGGACACGGGCTTCGTGAATTCTACCTCAAAGCCATCGGGCATGGCTTTTACGGTGCGCATCTCAAACGGTATGCCGTCGTTATACACCAGCCGTTGCAGGCCCTCGTTGGCATCACCAGCCGATCCCCAGCCCCGGTTAGTTTCGCCCACAAACAGCGACCCGTCGGGCGCGAACGCCAGCCGCATCACCCCCGACCGGAACCCCGACCGGAACATGATGGAGGCACCCTGGTATTCACCTTTTACTTTCTCCATCATCACCCGCGAAATAATGCTCATGCCCTGATCGCCCACCAGCAGCTGCCCGGCAAACGGCCCGAACACGCCATCGGGTATTTTCACGATTTCGGAATTAGAGATACCCAGCACCCCGTGTGGCAAATAGACGGCGGGCGTCTGAATGTCGGGGAAGGTTTCTTTGACTTTATAGAGAATGTCGGGCGTTTCGTTCACCACGTTTTCGGGCTTGATCATCCGCCCGTTTTCGCCCCGTTTCTGCCTAATGTCGATTTTGGCGTAGAACTGCTGCTCCGATAATTTAAGGGGTGAGTTGGGCATGCCCGTCCATTTCAAACCCGCCGGGTGGCCCGTGAAGGCTCCTTTCTTTACGTGTACGACCCCACCCGAACCTTGCCAGTCGCCCTGATTGTCGGCGTAAAACAGTTCGCCGTCGATCATGCCGAGGCCCGCCGGTGAGCGCATTCCGGTGGCCCAGGGCTGCATTTGACCATTTTCCGAAATCTTCATCGTCCAGCCGCGCCAGGGCACCCGGCTTTCGCCCCGCCACCACTCTTCGTCGCCGAAGGCCACGTTACCCGTCACGAAGAAGGTGCCGTCGGGGGCAATTTTTGGTCCGAAACTGTACTCGTGGTAATGCCCGGACAGGGGCCATGCGTAGACCGTTTCGAAGAGATCAGCCTTGCCGTCGTTGTTGGTGTCGGTTAGTTTGGTCAGCTCCCCGCGTTGCGCACAGTAGAGCGATCCGTCTTTCCAGGCCAGGCCCAGCACCTCGTGCAGCCCCGACGCAAACTTGCGGAAGTAGGGTCGCTTGCTGGTGGGGTTCTGCACAATGAAGATATCACCGCGCCGGGTCGAAATGCCCAGGTCGCCGTTGGGTAGCATGGTCAGGCCACCTACTTCCAGCAGGGTGCCTTCCGGGGCCGACACTTTCGTGATTTTGAAGAAGTCTTCCTCCTTAGGCGACTCTTGTGCCTGCGCCAGCGATACCACCGAAAGGGCAGCGAGGAGGAGGGATTTTTGGATGAATTTCATTTTAAAAGAGTATCGAATACGTGAGTTTGCTTGCTACGGGTACAATCAGTTCCTGTCGGCCATTGCTGCCGTTGCGCACCTGCGCACCAGCGGCATTGTCGAGCTGGATGTAATAGGCCTTACCGTCAACGAGATACATATTATTCGTCATAGCCTCAATGGTTTTGCCGTCGGCGAGACGGGCGTAAAGGCTGGTGCCGGGCTGGGTCACGGTCAGTTCGCGACGCAGGCCGTGGCCGTCGGGCAACACCCGGATCTGATCCTGTACAGCGGCGCTACCTACCAGATAGCGGAATGTAGGCCTTTCGGTATCGTCGAGGGCGTAGCCTTTGGGTCGGAACCCGCTGCCAGTGGTGTCGGTGGGCCAGGCTGCCCCAGCCGAGGCCAGCCGGGCCAGCGTCAGTTGTGGTTTCAGGCCCAGGTACTGCACCGCGCCCATGGGCCGCGACGAGCCGTCGCCCCGGTTTTCCCACATCGGCGTGGCGTTGAGAAACATACCCCGCCACACCTGCACCACCGAGCCATTGTCGGCATCGTAGGTGTAATGCACCTGTTCGGGGCTACCCACCGAAATGCCGTGGGTGACGCGGTAGGCCCGGCCGCGCTCGTTGCGGGCCAGGGGCAGGTCCATAAAGCTGCGCAGGAGGGTGTTGGTTTCGGCAGTCACCAGAATCGGGTCGGCCACTTCCTCGTCATCCAGGGCGGGAGTGAGCATAAACTGCCTGATGCCGGGACCCGACACCGCCAGTTGCAGGTTAGCCTTGCTCCATTCTACGTATTTGCTGTAGGTGGCCTGGAAAGGCAGGTCGCCTGCGGGTAGCGTTACTTTGCCCCGGTGGCTATTGTCCGACCATTTACTCAGTGGCTGGTTGTTGATAGTCAACTGCCCGGAGCCGCCCGCCGTATTCAGCGCGAAGGTGTATTCGCCGGGCTGCTCGATGTGGAGCTTACCCGTATACTGCACCACAAAATCGTTGGGCAGCCGGTTCACCCCCGACGTCAGAATAGGCGTAGTGCCTTTCGACTCCGGGGCCATGCCACCAAACGAGGGTTCGTTTTTGTATTGCCCTTTATAGATCGAGTAGCTCAGGTCGGTGAGGCGGGGCTTGATCCCGTCGTAGGGCGTGTACTGGATAGTACGAAAAGCCACCGCACCGTGGTCGCCCTGAAGCATCAGCGGACCGCGGGCTTTTTCGTCCATAAACTGCGCAGACCGGGTCGGGCCAGTGACTTCCACGTCTTCATGCAACACTACGCCGTTCAGTTCCACCCGCAGAAAACGGGCGTTGGCTGTTTTCTGGCCCGACGCATCGAACCGGGGGGCCTGAAACGAGATCCGCAGGTGCTGCCAGAGACCGGGGGCCTTGCCTGCATTCTGCCGGGCGGGGTGGCCCTCGTAGCCTTTCTTACCGTCGGGCCGGGCGTCATCCCAACGTTCATAAATAGACCCCACGTCGGTCGTTTTCGGCGACGTAACCCCCCAGCTATCAAAGAGTTGTACTTCGTAGCGGCCCTGTAGGTAGATGCCCGAATTAGCGCCTTTGGCCACCATGAAATCCAGTTCCAGGTCGGCATCACCATGTTCGAGGGTGGTGAGCAGGTTATACTGCGAACCGTACTGCCCGGTAGGCTGGCAGACCAGCACACCCGTGCCGGGTTTGGTGGTCAGGCCATTGTTTTTGGCCAAATCAGCGTTGACATCAGCCGTAATTTTCCAGTTAGCTGGCACGGGCTGTCTGAATGCGCTGAGATCGTTGAGTGGTAGGGGAGTGCTTTGACCAAGGGCCAACAGGCTACTTAGCCAGCCCCCGGTAAGGAGCAAAACGCGTCGAGTGGATTGATGCATGAACGAAGTTGGTGAATGCAAAAAATACACTCAAAAGTACTGCATTTTAGGTATTTACGGCTGTATAGGTCACTTTGGGCTATTGAATGGGATAGATTGGATACTGGATATTGGACAGCGTCCAGCGTCTAGTATCCGATGTCCAATATCTAACGTCTAGCATCCAGCATCCGCTACTGACAATTTTGCCTTTATCTTTGACCGCTATACGTTTACTCGTGCACATGAAAAAAATAACCTTACCCCTCGCATTAATTGCCTTGTCGGCGGGCCTGACAATGGCACAGGTTCAACCCAGTAAGCAGTCACCCGAATCGACCGAGATTTGGGAGCCAGTACCCCCCGTGGTCACGCCCGGCGTGTACTCGGCCAACACCGCCGGTACCACGCCACCCTCTGATGCTATTGTGCTTTTCGACGGTAAAAACGCCGATAATTGGGTGGCCAACAAAGGCTACAACCCCACCAACAGCACCGACCCGCTCCAGTGGCTGGTGAAAGACGGTGTGCTCTATTCGGGCAAAACATCGTCGGCGATGACCAAGCAGCAATTTGGCGACATGCAGCTGCACCTTGAGTTCCAGACGCCGCCCAAAGTAGAGGGCAACGGGCAGGGCCGGGGTAACAGCGGTGTCTTTTTACAGGGCCGTTATGAGGTGCAGGTGCTGGACAACTACGAAAACCCGACCTACGTGAACGGCATGGTAGGTTCGGTCTATAAACAGGCGATTCCGCTGGCTAATCCTAGTCGCAAACCCGGCGAGTGGCAGAGCTACGATATCATTTACCTGGCCCCCCGGTTCAACAAAGCTGGTCTGATGATTGAACCCGGCTACGTGACGGTGCTGCTCAACGGCGTACTGGTGCAAAACCGCGCTGCCATCCGGGGCACCACCGAATACATCGGTTACCCCAAAGTACAAGCCCACGGCAAAGGCCCACTCATCCTGCAAGACCACGGCAACCCAGTGGGCTTCAGAAATATCTGGGTGAGGGAAATTTAAGAACAGTCTTCTGTTTACCGTCTTCTGTTTTCTGTTGCTTCGCCAGCTTAGATTGTTTCTCTGGCGAAGCAACAGAAAACAGAAGACGGTAAACAGAAGACTTCCGAAGGATGAAACGTACCCTCTATATCGTGCGGCATGCCAAGGCTGAAGACCGGGCTGCTTTTATGAGCGATCATGACCGTGACCTGGTGCCGGAAGGCATCATGGCATCGGCCCGGATGGGCCGTTATCTGCACGAACAGGGTGTGCAGGCAACTGTGCTAATCAGCAGTACTGCCAACCGCGCCCGCGACACCGCCAAGGTAATTGCCGAACAGTTGGCTATTGATCCTCAGTCTATTATACTCGACGAAAAACTGTTTGAAGGTGGCCCCAAAGCCTATCTGGCGGCGGTCAACAGCCTGCCTGCCGACTGTGAATCGGCTATGATTTTTGGGCATAATCCCGATGTGTCGTACTTCGCCGAATACCTCACCCATCAGGACGTAGGTTCTATGAGCAAGGGGAGTGTGGCGGCCATTACGTTCGACAATCTCAACTGGAGCGAGGTGTCGGGCCGAACGGGTTTTCTGGCGTTTTACGTTACGCCTAAAGAACTCCTGAAACAATGAACCGCAATAAGCGCATTTTCATCGGCGTCTTCCTGGCCTTTACGCTCATCGTGATCCTGCTCACCATCGACATGGCGCGGCATACCACGGCCCCCTGGAACCGCAAAAAACAAGCCGGACGCGCCCTCCCCGGCAACCGCGTCGATGCCAAAACCATGCTTCTCGACACCACAGGATTAGACTCGCTGAAGTGATTTACGATGTACGAATTACGAATTACGATTTTTGCTGACCCGTCAGCCTGCTCTACAGCAAACACAGGCGTCAGCAAAAATCGTAATTCGTAATTCATACATCGTAAATCACTTCAGCGCCTCCACCAACGCCTGCACGTCTTCTGGTGAGTTGTATACGTGGGGCGAGATGCGGATGGCACGGGCGCGGGCCGATACCGATACGTTCCGGGCCAAGAGGGCTTTGGTAATGGCCATCGGGTCGGCGTGGTCGGGTACCCAGACTCCCAGCAAGTGATGACCCCGGCCCGATGCGGGTTCGATTCGGTACCCCAGCGATTCAAGTTCGGGCAGGGCATCGGCCATTAGGTTCTGGCAATAGGTCTGAACGCGTTCGGGTTGGTAGTCAAGCAGTTGGCGGAGGCTGGCTTCCAGCATGGGCATCTGCGTGAAGTTGCTCTGCTCACCCATATTGTAGCGATAGGCCCCCGGCCGGTAGGCGGGCTGGTACTCGGCTAGGCGGTGAAACTGGTTGCTGTCGAGGCGGTTCATCCAGGCTTCTTCCAGCGGAATACCCCCATCAAACGCTGGTCCGAAACAGGCCACCCCCAGCGAATACGGCCCCATCAGCCACTTGTAGCCTGCGCATACCAGCGCGTCGGGACGGATGCGCGCCCAGTTGAAGGGCATGGCGCCAATGCTCTGCGTGCCATCTACCGCCAGCCAGGCTCCCACGTCGCGGCACCGTTCGCCGATGGCTTCCAGATCGAATTTGGTGCCGTACATCCAGTGAATCATGGGCACCACCACCAGGGCCGTTTCGGAGGTTATCCGGGCCAGGATAGCTTCGTTCCAGGCGTCGGCGGCGGGCAGGGTAGCGGGCATGTCGACCGTAACGATGGTCAGATCTTGTTCCTTGCTCACGCGGTCCCAGGCAAACACGTCGCTCGGAAATTCGCCGGTGGCCAGCACAATTGTTTGTCCCTTCCGGAAACCCGGTTTGCGGGGCAGGTTTTGCGCGACCACGGCCATACCGTAGGATATAGATGGAATGATGGCAATGCGCTCTGGGTCAGGCTGGTCGATAAGCTGCGCAAACAGTTGCCGGACCAACACGCCGCCACTGAAAAAATCGTCGGGCACAAGGCCCATGGGGTTAAGCTGCCGCTGCACGGCGTCGATACCGGCCTGGGCCACGGCCCGACTCAGCGGTGCCCGCGTGGCGCAGTTGAGGTAATGTGCATCGGCCGGGTAGGGGTACTGGTCCCGTTGACATACCAGCAAGTTATTTTCTGCAATCATGCCCCTAAGCTACGGATTTGGCATAATTATAGTCTTCAGAAGACAGTAAACAGAAGACTGCCTTCTGAAGACTTCCCTCCAAAACAAACTCACCTATGACCCTCCTCGGCATTGGCTCCCGCGTTATTCACCCCGACTTTGGCCACGGGGTAATTATCAACCTCAAAAGCAATGGCTACACCATCACCTTCATGGATGAAGGCGTGAGAGTGCTCAAGTTTTCGGCTCCGCTGGAGATCATCGAAGCCATTGAACCCGACGGCGATTTGGTGAGCCTTTTCGATGTGGAGCAGGCCCTTTCCCGTGTACTTCAGAAGTGGGCCGACGTGACCGAGGTAGTACCCCTGGGCGATAAATGGAAGGGCGGCAAGCTCATCATGAAGCCCGGCCGCACCGATCTGGCATCAAAAGAAATGCCCATCGATGCCTTCTTCCACAAGATCGTGATGGTCCGCGACCGGCTTCGTGTGCTCGAACAGCGCGTGAACGCCAGCGCCCTCGACGACGAAGAAAAGGTAAACATCCAGCAGTACATCACCCGCATCTACGGCAGCCTCACGTCCTTCAACGTGCTCTTCAAACAACCAGAGCAGGTATTTGTAGGAGCGGGAGAGAATTGATTTACGATGTACGAATTACGAATTACGATTTTTGCTGACGCATGGGGTTGCTCTACAGCAAAGGAGTGCCGCACCGGCGGACCGGTCAGCAAAAATCGTAATTCGTAATTCGTACATCGTAAATCACTTCCCTCTCGGGTGGAAATCCGTCAGCGTTTGGGTCAAATACGCTCTGTCCAGGTGGGTGTAGATCTCAGTGGTGGTGATCGATTCGTGGCCCAGCATCTGCTGTACGGCGCGGAGGTCGGCCCCACCTTCGATGAGGTGCGTGGCGAAGGAGTGCCGGAACGTGTGCGGGCTGATGGTTTTGCGAATGCCCGCCGCTAGGGCCAGCGTTTTAATGGTAGTAAAGACCGTGATGCGCGAAAGCTGCGTACCCCGCCGGTTTAGAAACAGCGTGTCTTCGTCGCCTTTCTGAACGTCGTATTGGCTGCGGGTGTGGGCAATGTAGAGCGTGGTGTAATGGATGGCATCGCCCCCCACGGGCACCAGACGGGCCTTGTTGCCTTTGCCCAGCACCCGCACAAAGCCCGAATCGAAGTAGCAATCGGTCAGTTTCAGGTCCAGCAACTCCGACACCCGAAGGCCCGAACTGTAGAGCAACTCTAGGATAGCCCGGTCGCGCGGCCCCGCCGGTGAGGACAGGTCAATGGCGGCCAGCATCTGCTCGATTTCGGGGAAGCTCAGCGTATCGGGCAGTTTGCGGCCTAGCTTGGGGCCTTCAATATGCTGGGCGGGGTCGTGCTGAATCAGGTTTTCGAGCAGCAGGTATTTGAAGAACGCCTTCAGCCCCGACAGCATCCGCGCCTGACTGTGCGCCACCAGCCCCAGTTCGCCCAGGTGCTGCAAAAAGCCCGAAATATGGCCCTCGTGCACCTGCAACGGCCCCACGTCGGGGTGAATCCCCTCCAGGTATTGCCACAGGCTGTTTACATCGTGCAGATACGCCTCGATGGAATGTTCCGACAACGACCGCTCGAGCCGGAGGTAGTTCTTAAACGCGATACTATACCTTTGCCACAAGTTGGAATTTACGATTTACGATTTACGATTTACGATGTAGCCAGTTGGCGTATTGCGGCGCTTTTCAGGGTGGCTTGTTTGTAGATCGTACACCTCTATGAAACAGATACTGATTATTAACGGGCCGAACCTGAACTTGCTGGGCAAGCGCGAACCGGACATCTACGGCAACCGGTCGTTTGTGGATTACCTAAAGACCGTCGAGCCGCTGTTTCCCGACGTGCAACTTCGCTATTTCCAGTCGAACCACGAAGGCGAGTTGATCGATAAAATCCACGAACTTGGTTTCGACGTCGACGGGATCGTAATCAACGCGGGGGCTTACACGCATACGTCTATCGCCATCGCCGATGCGCTATCGGCCGTGACGGCCCCGGCGGTTGAAGTACACATCAGCAACGTCCACGCCCGCGAAACCTACCGCCACCACAGCTACCTCTCTGCCAAGTGCAAAGGCGTAATCCTCGGCCTGGGGTTGATGGGCTATGAGTTGGCAATCAGAAGTTTACTATGACCACCTTCTACCCCGGCCCCTCAAAAATATACCCTGCCGTGGCCGAGTGGGCGGCGGAGGCCTGCTCGTCGGGTGTGGTGAGCATGAACCACCGCAGCCCGGAGTTTATGGCCGTGACCGAATCGGCAATGCGTGGCCTGCACGAGAAGCTGGCCCTGCCACCCGACTACCATGTCGCGCTGGTATCGTCGGCCACGGAGTGCTGGGAGATCGTGGCGCAGTCGCTCACGGCGCGGCATAGCGTTCATCCCTATGAGGGGGCCTTTGGCCAGAAATGGATGGAGTATGCCTACCGCATCAAGCCCGTGGTTGGGGCACACCAGCCTGACGTGCTGTGTGTGGTGCAAAACGAAACGTCAAACGGTACGCAGGTAAGCATGGCCGCGCTGGCGCAGTACCGGCGTGCGTATCCCGATGCCCTCGTGGCTGTTGATGCCGTATCGTCCATGGCCGGTATCGTGCTCGACTGGGCACTGGGCGACGTCTGGTTTGCTTCGGTGCAGAAGTGCTTCGGCCTGCCGGCGGGGCTGGCGGTGGTGATCTATTCGCCCCGTGCGTTGGCCCGCGCCGAGGTTATTGGCGAACGAAACCACTACAACAGCCTGCTCTTTTTGCACGACAATTTCAGCCAATTCCAAACCCCCTACACGCCCAATGGCCTGGGTATCTACCTGCTGGCTCAGGTGCTGAAAAAAGTACCCCCCCTGGCCCACGTTGACGCCACGACCAAAAAACGCGCCGCCGACTGGTACGCTTTTTTCGACCACGAACAACCGCACCTGCCGTTTAAACCCCTGATTCCGGCCCACAATACCCCCCAGACAGCCACCCGTTCCGACACAGTGATTGCCCTGACGGGCGACGAAGCTGCTATTGCGCTGGTGAAAAAAAAGGCCAAAGCGGCGGGGTTGCTGCTGGGCAACGGCTACGGCGACTGGAAAAATACCACCTTCCGCATCGCCAACTTCCCCGCCATTTCAGACGAAGAAATCGGGCAGCTGAAACAGTTTTTTCGGCAGTACAAGGGGTAGGGTAGGGCGTCCTAAATCCAACGGCTACTATCCAGCGTCTTTTTTTATGGAATTCGCCAGCGGGCTGCATCCATAGGGCTATACTTAATTCCTTACTCAATAGACCATTATGATACGCAACGCACTTTTGGTTGGGGGGCTACTTAGCCTAGGCACGCTGGGTTGGGCGCAACAAAAAAACGCCGAGGTTCGGGTGATGCTGGCCGCCGATACAGCTCAGTTTGGTATTAGTCCCGCCCAATTAACGGCCACGCACACACCGTTCGATAGGCAGGTTCAGGAACTGCCCGATCAGGCACAGGTAATTCCACGTAAAGCGATGAAAGCCTATAACACGGCTAAGATTGGGCTACTGAAGAAGTTATCTCAAACTATCTCCACTAACGTTTTCTACAGCTACCAGGCATTTTATCGGGCCGATGGGACCGCCGAATGGGTTATTATCGACCCGAAAGAGGATGCCAGTATACAGGAGATTAGCACGTTACTGACCAGCCTGACGCAATTTTATCAGAGCACACCACTGTCAACCAGCCTACCTAAGCCGTTTACGATCAGCGGTGCGCAAATGGCAGGGCGGCCATCGTTTGTCTCCAAACGAACCATTCGTACCGGTGACAGCACGATTAGCACCCTCGAAGCAGCCCGGCTGACCAACCGCCCCGACACGGTGAAATACGTTTTTTTCAATCAGCTTAATCTGAAGACCATACCCGACGAATTGTATCGGTTCAGCAACCTGGAAGAACTTGACCTGTCGAAAAATGACCTAACGCAATTACCTCTGCGCCTTACCGCCGACCTGCCCAACCTAAAGCGGTTAAGCTTGCTTGAAAATGAGGTGGGCGACGAGGGCGTTTTCTTTGCCAAGAACACGCATTTGGAGGCACTTAACATCCAGCACAATAAGCTCACTCGGGTGCCCAAGTCAATATCGAAAAACCGGAAGCTGGCAAGTCTCTGGCTGGGGCATAATGCGTTGAACACATTGGCGATCAGTCCGTTGAAAAAATTAAAGCGGCTGTATGACCTTAACTTGTATGAAACGGGATTGACCAGTATACCCAAAAAAATCTGGAAACTAAGGAGCCTGACCACCTTGGATCTGTACTACAATGAGTTGACTACCCTGCCTAAACAGATGGGTAAACTGAAGGCGCTGGAGCAGCTTGCCGTGGCCAATAACAGGCTCACGCAATTACCCAAAGAATTGGCCAGGCTACCCCGGTTGAATACTTTGTTTGTTCACCACAACAAACTCAGCCAACTACCAACCGAACTGGCCAGCCTAAACAACCTGCGCCTGCTCGATATTGGCAGCAACCAGTTCAGCGAGTTACCCGCCGTGGTGCTAACGCTGCCCTCATTGGAAGATCTCGACCTGTCGAGCAACAATATCCAGACGCTGCCTCCCAGCATTGCGCAGCTTACCAAGCTCAAAAAGCTTTACATGCGCAGCAATCCTATTACCAAAGACGACGCTAAAGTTGGCCCCTACGCCAAGGTAATCGACCAACTGGAAGCTAACAAAACAGAAGTATTTTATTGAGTGGTAAGTGCTGAGTGGTAAGTGATGAGTTTGCTGACGCGAGCGTAATGCTCTTGCGTCAGCAAACTCATCACTTACCACTCAGCACTTACCACTTCCTTATTCCTCTTCCCCCCGCCGCACCATGATTTTGTCGATGCGGTTTTTGTCCATGCCCACGATCTCGAAGGTGAACTGTTGCCAGTGGAAGGTTTCGCCTACTTTGGGAATGTCGCGGATGATGTGGAGCGCGAAGCCGCCGAGTGTGTCGAAATCGGTGAAGTCGCGGCGGGCCTGGGTAGAGAGGGTGATGTCGAAATGGCCCAAAAAATCGTCGAACGGCATGGCCGCGTCGATCAGGTAGCTGCCGTCTTCGCGCTGGTGGATGTCGTAGCTGAACTCGCTGGTGTCTGAGATGTCGCCCACAAGCGCGTCGAGGATGTCGTTGAGCGTTACGATGCCCAGCACCCCGCCGTATTCGTCAACGATGATGCCCACGTACTGCCGCCGTTCGCGGAAGCGTTCCAGCACCTGATAAGCGCGGTTGTTTTCGGGAATAAACAGCACGTCGCGCTTGAGGTTTTCCAGCCGGGTCAGTTCCGTGTCGAGGTCTTTGCCCAGCAGGTCTTTGGAATAAATCACCCCTACCACCTCATCGACGCTGCCGTTGCAGAGGGGGTAAATAGCGTGGCGGTATTCCAGAATGTGCCCCTTGTTTTCGGCCACGTCGGCTTCCAGATCGAGGTAGACAATGCTCTGCCGACTGGTCATGAGCGAGGTAATCTTGCGGTCGCCGAGCTGAAACACGTTCTGCACAATCTCGTGCTCGATCTCATCAATAGCCCCCGCTGTGCTGCCTTCCTGCACCAGGCTTTTGATTTCTTCTTCCGTAACGGCGCTCTCGTTGGGCTTGATTCCCAGCACTTTAATGAGCATATCGCTGGAAAATGTCAGCAGTGCAATAAACGGCGAGGTGGCACGTGAGAGCAGGTTCATGGGCGCGGCCATGGTTTTGGCAATGCCTTCGGGGTTCGAGAGACCAATGCGTTTGGGTACCAGTTCGCCCAGCACCAGCGAGGTGTAGGTCAGGCCCAACAACACCCCCACCACGGCCATTGTGTGGGCATAGGGGCGCAGCAATTCCACGCGGGCAATCAGCTCCTGAAGGTCGGTGGTGAGTTTATCGCCCGAAAAAATACCGAGCAGAATACCGATCAGCGTAATGCCAATCTGCACCGTCGAGAGAAACCGGTTGGGTGAGTTGGCCAGCGCGAGGGCCGTTTCGGCGCGACGGTCGCCGTTTTTAGCCGCGGCTTCCAGGCGTGACCGGCGCGATGATACCAGCGCAATTTCCGACATTGAGAAGATGCCGTTCAAAATTGTTAGCACCAGGATGATGAGTAGCTCCACGAAATAGACAATTGGCCTGTTCGCAAAAATAGCAGAACTATAGCGCCTTCAACCACGGCCTGTTTGCTATTTTTGCGGGCTTTACGGGTCACTCAGCTCCGTAATTCACTTGCATGATCGTATTCATCGACGACCGCCCGCTGCGGCTCATCAGCCCCAAAGCCACCGAAAAACTGGCGGCTCTCACTGATTTTGACCGTATTGTCGACGCTCGACTCGATTCGTTGAAAGCCGATGCCCTCAACGGCCATTTGCTCATTCTGAACGCCACACCCGCCACTGCCGAACGCCTTATTGGGCTGCTGGAAGACGAAGACATTAGCCATTTGCTCTCCGTCACGCTGCAATGCCTCGATAAAGACGCGGTAGAAACGCGGATCAAGTCGCGCTACAAGGTGGTAAAAGCAGCCGGGGGCGTAGTCATGACCGGGGGGCGTATGCTGCTCATATACCGCCGGGGGGTGTGGGATTTGCCCAAAGGCAAACTCGACGACGGCGAAGACTCGAAGACGGCGGCGGTTCGGGAGGTAGAAGAAGAAACCGGTGCCCGCGTTACCCTCGGCGACAAGATCTGCACCACCTACCACACCTACACCCTCAATGGCAACCGTATTCTGAAGCGTACCAAGTGGTACCGCATGACCCTGGTCGATGATAGTAAGCTGGCCCCGCAGGCCGAAGAGCAAATTGAGAAAGTGGTGTTCATGGAACCTCGACAGGCGCAGGTGGCCCTGGCCAATTCTTACAGCTCTATCCGCCATGTGGTAGAACAAGCTATGCTGGTGAAACAATCCTAGTTACCCCATATATTGATAGTTTTCTGCTGATTTTGAGGCGCTTAGAAAAGAGCATCGTTAATTTCTCGTTGTAAAATCAGTCGGCTTAGTGACCGAAAAAGGGAGTATAATAACCTTTAAGGTAAAAATTGAACCCTTTAATAAATAGGTAGGATATGTGTATCGCGGTGTTGAAGAATACTCTTTAGCTTACTCCCAGTACTGCCATACACCATTTAACTCCTACACATTATGAAACGGTTTACCCTTTACCTCACAGTCCTGGTTGCTGGTGGTATGCTATATGCCTGCCAGCCCATTCAGGAAGAAGCACCCATCAGCCTTACCGACATTGATCCGGCGCTGGAAGCCAACGTACGGGCACTTGGTTTCGGCACCACCGGTATGCAGCGCGTGGCGGGTGGCTACGTTGTAGAAAACGACATCTTCCTCGACGAACATCAGCTCAGCAACGCCAAGCAGATGCAACTCACACGCGTGGGCAATGAAGAGCAGTATCGCACCACCAACCTCGTCACTAGCTTGCCCCGCACGATCACGGTGAGCCTTGCCGCTGGCCTGCCATCGGGCTATGCACAGGCGCTGGATATTGCCGTGGGACGCTACAATGCCGAGAAACTGCAAGTTAAGTTTACGCGGGTAAGCTCAGGTGGTACCATTCAGTTTGTGGCGGCCCCCAGTGGCTCAACCTACCTGGCATCGGCTGGTTTCCCCAGCGGAGGCAACCCCTACAATCAGGTTCGGGTAAATACGTCTTACCTGACGGCTACGTCCGATGCCACGAAGCTCAATAACTACGCGTCAATCTTCGCGCATGAGATGGGCCACTGCATCGGCTTCCGTCATACTGACTACATGAACCGGGCTTACAGTTGCGGCGGTTCAGCTGTCAACGAAGGTGCCAGCAGCGTAGGGGCCATTCTTATTCCGGGTACCCCGTCGACGGCTGATGCAAACTCGTGGATGTTAGCCTGCATTGGCAGCACGACCAACCGGCCGTTCAATGCTAATGATAAAATTGCGCTGAATTACCTATACTAATCGTCATGTCGGCAGTACAAACAGACAGCCCGGCCTCAGGTATCTGAGGCCGGGCTGTCTGTTTGTAAAGGGAGAAAAGTACGCTCTTAATAAATAGTCGGTGGGTAGGTAGTGAAAAACCCATTAAAAATGCTTGCTTTGTCTTGTTACTGCATCACACAAAATCATACTAACTTACTCCTTGTTCTATGAAACGAATAACCCTTTACCTAACTGCCCTCGTTGTTGGTGGCGTACTTTATGGCTGCCAGCCTATCCAGGACGAGGCAACCCCTACCAGCCTTACTGAAATTGATCCGGCTCTGGAGGCCAACGTACGGTCGCTCGGCTTCAGCACTGCGGGCATGCAGCGCGTTGAAGGCGGCTACATTGTGGAAAACGACATCTTCCTCGACGAACACCAACTAAGCAACGGCAAGCAAGTCCAACTCATGCGGGTGGGCAATGAAGAACAGTACCGCACCACCAACCTCGTCAACAACCTGCCCCGTACTATTACGGTGTCACTGGCCAGTGGCCTGCCTGCGGGTTACGCAGAAGCAATGGACGTAGCGATTGCCCGGTATAACGCCGAGCCGCTGCAAATCAAAATGGCTCGTGTGCGCTCTGGCGGCGATATCAAGTTTGTGGCCGCCCCGGCTGGTGTAGGTTATCTGGCTTCGGCTGGTTTCCCCAGCGGTGGTAACCCATTCAACCAGGTTAAAGTGAACACTTCGGCGCTGCCTGCTATTGACCCCGTGGCCAACACCACAAAGCTCAATAACTACGCGTCAATTTTCGCGCATGAGATGGGCCACTGCATCGGCTTCCGCCACACCGACTACATGGACCGGTCTTACAGTTGCGGTGGTGCAGTTGCCAACGAAGGGGCCAGCAGCATTGGCGCTATCCTGATTCCGGGTACCCCTGCTGCGGCTGATCCGAACTCGTGGATGCTGGCCTGTATTGGCAGCACGACCAACCGGCCGTTCAACGCTAATGATAAGATTGCGTTGGACGCTCTGTATTAAGCGTATCTCCCTTTTCTGGCAGTAACATCCACGAAAAACCCCCGGCCACAATTGGTCGGGGGTTTTTCGTTTAGCAAACGCCTATTCGTAGTCTAGTGGCTCCGCCGGGAATCGAAGGCGAACGCGCCCCCGGCCGTATCAAGCGTTTAGCAAACGCCTGTTTATTCGTGGCTCCGCCGGGAATCGAACCCGGATCTAGCGTTTAGGAAACGCCTATTCTATCCGTTGAACTACAGTGCCTTTTACTCCCCGAACTCGGATCTAGCGTTTAGGAAACGCCTCGGTCCGCCGCTGCGGTTCTATCCGTTGAACTACAGTGCCTGGCTGCTGACGCTTGTGGAGACGCAAGGATGCGTCTCTACGGTTGGCCAACAAAAACGCCGGGTGGCTAACCCGACGCGGGTGCAAAAATGCGAAAAAATCAGCCTACGCCCTACGCGACTTTACCCGCTACCTCAACTTTCTGTCTCCGTTGGTACTTCTTTGGTGGCCTGACTGTCGCCGCCGAGCGTGGCCGATTCGAGGAGGGGTACGTCGAGCCAGTTGGGGTAGATTTGGAAGTGCTGCGGTTTCACCATGTCGTGCAATAACACCCGCAACTCGTCGATGTTCTCACGGGTTTGGGCCGACACAAACACCACGTGCTCGGCCTGTTTGGTCAGATAGGTGCGTTTCAGGTACTCCAGGGCCGTTTTGCGGCGGGTCTCCACCGGCACTTCGCCCTCAGTGGCTTCGTCGAACTCCGGTGCCCATTCCTCTTTTGGCACAAACGCGTCTACTTTATTAAACACCAGCACCACCGGCTTATCGGCCACACCGAGGTCGGCCAGAGTCTTGTTGACCACCTCGATATGCTCTTCAAACGACGGGTGCGACACGTCGACCACGTGCAACAAAATGTCGGCTTCGCGCACCTCATCGAGCGTCGATTTAAACGACTCGATCAGCATGGTAGGCAGCTTGCGGATGAACCCAACGGTGTCGGTAAGCAGAAACGGAATGTTGCCAATCACCACTTTCCGCACGGTCGAATCGACCGTAGCAAAGAGCTTGTTTTCGGCAAAGACGTCGGCCTTGGCCAGCGCCCGCATCAGCGTCGACTTGCCCACGTTGGTGTACCCCACCAGCGCCACCCGCACCAGCCGGTCACGTTCTTTGCGGCGGGTCATGCTCTGGCGGTCAATCTTCTCCAGCTTTTCCTTCAAAAACGCAATCCGGTCTTTCACAATCCGGCGGTCGGTTTCCAGTTCGGTTTCGCCTGGACCCCGCATCCCGACGCCCCCCTTCTGGTTTGTTAAGTGCGACCACATCTTGGTTAGGCGGGGGTAGAGGTACTGATACTGAGCCAGTTCCACCTGCACCCGCGACTGTGCTGTTTGCGCCCGCATGGAGAAAATGTTCAGAATCAGCAGGCTCCGGTCCAGCACTTTCACGTTGGTGAACTCGGCCTCGAGGTTGCGGACCTGCGCCGGCGAAAGGTCATCATCGAAGATGATCGTGTCGACGGGTTCGGCCAGGATATAGGTCTTTATTTCGTCGAGCTTACCCTTGCCCACAAACGTCCGGTGGTCGGGGTGTTCGAGCTTTTGGGTAAACGATTTCTTCGTAATAATCCCCGACGTTTCGGCCAGAAAGGCTAGTTCGGCAAGGTATTCACGCGTCTGTGCGGCCGTCTGCTTTTGGGTAGCCACGGCAACGAGCACAGCGGTTTCAGGGTTTTTATGGTTATCAATCATGGGGATGTCGGATTGGGGATTTTTGGATTGCGGATTGGGGATTTCGGATTGCGGATTGGTTGCTTACGCCACAGCAAACACTGGCGTAAGCAACCAATCCGCAATCCGAAATCCCCAATCCGCAATCCAAAAATCCCCAATCAAAATAACGGTTGGTTATAGGTGAAGGTTCAGACCTGTACGGTGCGCCAGCGGCCTTGTCGGAATACCCAGACCGCCGCTAGGGCCAGCAGCGATTCAGAAATGGCCACCGACCAAAACACGCCCGGAGGTCCCCAGCTCAGCCCGTTGGCTAGTGTGTAGGCCAGCGGGATCTCGATTACCCAGAAACACAGGATGTTGATGAGCATGGGCGACCGGGTATCGCCCGCGCCGTTAAGCGCCTGCGTGACCACCATACCGTAGGCCATGAACACAAAACCAAGGCAGAATATGCGCAGGCTCTGCGCCCCAATGGTCAGCACGGCCACGTCGTGGCTGAAAATACCAACCACGTTTTCGGCGAACACATACAGCAACAGCCCAATGGGCGTTAGAAAGAGTAGGTTGCAGAAAGCCGCTCGCCATACCGACGTTTCGGCCCGGTCGGGTTGGCCCGCGCCCAGGTTCTGCCCCACCAGCGTAGCGGCCGCGTTGGCCATACCCCACGAGGGTAAGATCGTGAAGATGAAAATGCGGATGGCCACGGTATAACCCGCCACCACGTCGGCACCAAACGTCGAGACGATCCGAGTGAGAAACACCCAGCTTGCCGACCCGATCAGGAACTGCCCGGTGCTGCCCGCTGCCAGGCTCAGCAGCGTTTTTACCACGCCAAGGTCCGGCACGAACGAGGCCAGGCTAATAGAAATACGACCATTACGGCCAGCCAGCGCCCAAAATTGGTACAGCACCCCCGCCGACCGCCCCAGCGTAGTGGCCACTGCCGACCCCATCACGCCCAGTTCGGGAAACGGCCCCAGCCCGAAAATAAACACCGGGCAGAGCACGATATTCAGCCCGTTGGCTAGCCACAACGACCGCATCGCCACCGAGGCGTCGCCTGCGCCGCGCAGGCAGCCACTGAGGGTGTGTAGCAAAATGATGGCCGGTGCCGATGCGAAAATGACGCGCGTATAGCCGCTACCGTTGGCAATCAGGTGGGTATCGCCGCCCATAAGCCGCAGCAGATCAGGAGCGAAGACCAGCCCCGGAATGCCCATGAATACTGCGAAAGTGAGCGAGATGAAGATCACCTGTCCCACGGCATGGCTGGCTCCGGCCGGGTTTTCTTCGCCAATACGCCGCGCCACAAGGGCTGTGGCGGCGGTGCTAAGGCCAATAGCAATGGAATACACCAGCGTAAGCACCGACTCGGTCAGGCCCACGGTAGCTACGGCTTCGGTGCCGATTTTGGCCACAAAAAACACGTCGACAATGGCAAAGAGGGCCTCCATGACCATCTCGAGGATCATGGGTACCGACAGCATGAAAATGGCCCGGTTGATGTTGCCGGACGTAAAATTGGTTTCTGTGCCGCGCAACGCAGCTAGGAATAACCGGATGATTCTGGTCATTTGAGACAAAAGAGTATTGAGCCGCCCGTGGGCAGCTACCGATGGTATATGAATGGGGAGAAATGGCCAGCGCGGCCCGGAGGGCGGCAGAGTCTGGCAGGAAGAAATTGCCCGGAGGCAATTAGCAGGTGAGCTTCATGGGCGTTGGCGACCGCAGGGCGCGGTGCAGTTAGCGGTACAAACGTACGGTAATTCGCTCGAAATCACCAAGCCAATTGAGGGAATGGTAGGTTATAGACGAAACACCAGACCCGATGATCCACCTATATAACCTCGATGTATTGCTGCAAACGGCCCTGATCACCCACCGCTACCCGGCTGCTGAACGGGGCGGTATTTACCGGCCATCGTCCCGGCCCGTGGAGCGCATTGGCCTCGCGCTGGAGCCACCACCGCAGGTAGGTAACTGGGTGAGAGATAACAATCTGGATGCCCTTTGGCTGCACCGCCCGTGGCGGTTAGATCAGGCTGCACTGCCGCCCGATGTAGGCGTTTTGTATCACCACCTGCCATTTGACGAAACGCTGACTACGGGCTACAATGTGCCCCTGGCGGCTGCACTGGGCCTTTCTGAACTGGACATCCTCGGCTACAAAACTGCTCCCGGCCCTGCCGATGCGCACCTGCCACCCCGGCCCATCGGTATGGTGGGCGCGGTGCCTCATCGTTCGTTTGACGAATGGAAGCAACTGATAAACAACCTATTTGGAGGCTATGATAGAGCTGAGTTCGGCTCGGTGCGGATGCCGGAAATGGTAGCGGTGGTGGGGGCTATGAACCCGGCCCTGATACAGGAAGCCCACGAGTGCGGTGTGGGCTTGTACCTCACCGGCGAGTATCGCAAAAGCGCCCAGGAAGCCGTTGATGAAACGGGCATGGCCGTCATTGCCATTGGCCACCGCCGCACCGAAGAATGGGGCCTACGAGCACTGGCAGGCCTGTTGCGAGAGAAAATAGGCGTAGAGGTCCATGTCTATCGGAGCAATGCTCCGCTGTGAACGTAATGGCTAAGGTGAGTTATTGATAAGATATATCACAACTCGCTGAACCCCGGCTTGTGTCTCCACAGGCCTACGCCTGCGTAAGCCATCCGGGCGCGTAAGCTGGCCGGTCCGCCGTGGTTGGATTGCCGTACCACCGGCATTCCGGTGCGGCACTAGTAGGCCTGTGGAGACACAGGCCAGGGTGGCGGCGGTATCTGCTCCGCTAGACATGCCTCAAAACCGCCCTACAAACCCTAAGCCTGCACTGCTGTAGGACGAATAGGGCTGCAACTGCCACGAGATGCCCTGCCGTTGCTTCAATGCCCGGTTGTAAAATTGCACTGCCTTCCGAACGTGCTTGCCGGGATATTGCATACTCCAGCCAATGCTCGTCAGAACACCGCCCATCACAAATGTCAAAACCCCTGTCTTGACGGCCGTTTCACGCTGATGGTCGATGGCATTTTGATAGCCAACTACCTGACCACCGTAGACAGTGCCGTTTGCCCCTCCGCAGACCATACCCGTTGGGCAAACAATGGCCTGTTGCACATTGACGGGGCTATTAGATGTACCGATAATAGCCCCTACGAGCATGGCTGTGAGTCCACCGCCAATAAGCCAACCACCAGTGTGCCGGTTACTGAGGTATTTGTTGAACTCTTGAATGGCCGTGGGTTCGCCGGAGGCCATGATGTAGGGAGCAAGGTCTTTTGCCCGGATGTCTAGCCCGTCGTACATATACTGCGACCGAACCATGCTGCCGTAGCGGCCATAATAGGCCGGTTGCAGCTCACTGTCAATCAGTTTCAGGTCATCTCGCCGCAGCGTTTGTACGCTGTCTGTCTGCGCCAAAAGCTGAAACGGGCAGAGGAGTAGCAGGAGTACTGTCAGTTTCATAGCGCTCGTATCTTCTGTGAGTTGAAAAGTATAAACTGTAACAACTGTAGACATTAAGCGGCCTATAAATCTGGATTAAGATGCTGTTAACCACCTCACTTCGCTTTCCCAATCAACTTCCCCATCATTTCCGAAAAGTAGGCACCATTCTGGGGGCCGAACCAGTTCATGACGCGGGTTTCGTAAGCGTCTTTTTCGTAGTAGGCGTCAGGGGTGATGTAGCCTACGTAGCCGCCGTTGAAGCTGGTTACAATTAGATTAAGGCCTTGTTGGTCAGCAATTTTGGCGAGTGGCGGTAGTAATTCGCCGGAGAAATCGCAGGGGGTACCCAGCAGCAGCGCCGGACCAAGGCGCAGGGCTTTAATATCAGACGGGTAGCGGCCATAAATGGCATGAAACAGCCAGGGCCGGATGCGCCAGTCGCCGATGAGGCGGGGGGCGGGGTCGCGCAGGGTGAGGGGCAGGGTGAGCAGGCCCAGCGTACTATCGGTGCCCGTCTGAAACTGCGTTAGTTCGGGCTTCAGGCGGGTCAGTATCTCAGACGCGTATTGTTTCACCAACGGAAAATCCTTACCCGTGGGTGGTCCTTTTGGCCCCATACTGCCCACGGCCCCGGCCATAAACAGGGCGAAGCCACCCGTTTCGCGCTCGATGCCGTCTACCACCTGCCCTGGCCAGTCGCGGGTGAGGTATTGGTAGCTGAACATATCCATCATGGTAGCGTGGGCGGCGTAGGTGCAGAGCGTGGCGGTCTGGCCCGCGCCGCCGGTCTGTTTCAGTTGCACTAACCGGAAAAACGGGTCTACGGGCTTGGTGTCATCCAGCCGGTTATAGACGAACTGCGGCGCATTAACGGACCGAAACCCCACGCTGACGGGCTGCAAATTGGCTTTTGCCCGCATCAGCGCGGTCAGTATGGTGTTGGTAATATGGTCTACCACACGCCCGTCATAGCTGCCCGAAAACAGGTTACCCACCAGGCCCGGTGCCCAGCCGCCGAGGCTGTTGTGGCTGTGGGTAGTGCCAAAATACACCGACTCCCAGCGCAGGCCTACCTCAGGCAGGCGTTTACGCAGTTGTTCACTCACGCTGGGTGGCGTAATGAGCAGGTCAGACGCCACCATGGCCACGGGACCGTTGCCGTTGTCGAGTACAATGGCCCGCACCCAGACCGAGTCAGCCACGGTGGTCCAGTGTTTACCCTGCCGTGCACCATAGCCGCCGGTGGGGGTGGTGTAGGCGGGAGTTAGGTTGGCCTTTGCCCAGCCCGCCCAGATGGCCGTTTTGGGCGTGGGCAATGCGGGCAGACTATCGAGCCGATGGATGGTCTGGCTATAGAACCCGGTTTGACCGTAGGGGGTATGGTCGTTGGGCGACAAACCAATAGCCAGCAAGAGCACGATTATGGCTAGTAGACCCAGCAGGCCTTTGAGCAGAATGCGCAGAAATTTCATCTGGCAAAGCTACGCGATAGGCAGCAACACAGTGATTTTGGTGCCCTTGCCCACCGCCGATTCGGCCGAAATCTGACCGTTGTGCCATTCGGCAATCTTCTTCGATACGGCCAGCCCCAGCCCCATGCCTGGTGTGTGGGGGTGCAGTTTTTTCAGTATCCGAAAGATCTCCTCGCGCTGGTGATTGTCGAACCCAATGCCGTTGTCGCTGATGGTGATGCGGGCATAGTCTACATACCTATACTTGTCGGGGTTGGTGCGAAAGCTGTTGTGGCCCACCACGGTACCGCTGATGCGCACTACAGTCAGGTTATCGTCCATCTTCCGGAACTTCACCGCATTGTCGAGCAAGTGCCTGAATAGGCTGGTCAGGCTCTCTCTGTTGCCCATCACCACCGGGAGCGACGTAAGGTTGAACGTCACGCCAGTGGTTGTGTATTGCGCAATTAATTCCTGCATAATAATCTGAAGATCAACGCTTTCTATATCTGACCGCTGACTGGTGAGCGTGAAGTAAAGCTGTAAATCACTGACCAGCATTCGCAGTCGGTTACTGGCTTTACTGATGCCCGCCAGGGCCGAATAGCCCATGCTGGTGAGAGCACCGGGCTGTTCGTTGGCTAGCAAACCGGCAAAGACGTTGATCTTTCGCAGGGGCTCCTGAAGGTCGTGAGTGATGACCTTGCTAAACTGTTCGAGTTCGTTGTTGCGTTGTTGAAGCTGACTTAGTTGCCGGTCTTGCTCGGTTTGGTGCTGTTCCAATTGCTGTTGTAACGTCAGCAATTCATCATTGCGCAGCAGGGCGTCTTCGGCAGCTTTTTTGGCATCAAGAATTTCTTTTTCGTAGAGCCGCCGCTGGTGGACCGGTATAAAGGAGATATAGATGACCTGTTGCCCCTCGTGCTCGCGTCGAACAGCATTGAGCAGTACAGGAACAGGTTGGCGTTGCTGGGTCTGTATGGTAGCGTACAGTGCGCTGGCACTACCGTGGAGGGTGACAAGGGGGAAAATGTGGGTTTGAAAATAGATCCGGCTGGCCACGCTCAACAATACGTCAATACCCTTACCAGGCAGTTCGTCGGCGGTATAACCCATCAGGTCATACACAAATGCATTGGCTGTTAAAATCCGACTTCGGGCATCCAGCACCAGTATGCCACAGGGAAGTAACGCCGTAATGTCTTGTATGACACGTGATTCCAAGGCTCAGTGTGGCTGGTGGAGGTACTGATTGATGGCGTCTATAGTCTCCTGGGGAGCGCTCATATGGGGGCAATGCCCAGTGGCGTCAATCACGTGCAATGTACTGTTGGGCGTATGTTTGGCCATATAGTCACCCACTGCAACCGGTGCAATGATGTCTTCGCGGGTCTGAATAATCAGGGATGGGGTCTGGAGTTTTGGCAAATCCTGTCGATTATCGCCCAGGAAGGTTACACGAGCAAAATGTAGGGCTACTTCGATATCTGTATGGCAAAAAGTTGCCCCCAGTTCTGCCCCCAATTCTGGCCGATCACCGTTGGCCATAATAGCAGGGGCTGTTGAGGTGGCCCAGCCAAAAAAGTTACCATCCATCGTCTCGATCAGTTCTTCGACATCCTCCCGCTCGAAGCCGCCAACATACCCGTCGTCATTCAGATATCGGGGCGAGGGGCTAACCATAACCAGATTGCTAAACCTGTCTGGTTCCTTAATAGCGGCTAACATACCAATCATGCTGCTCACCGAGTGACCCACAAAAACAATGTTATGCAAATCCAGTGCCTGGCAAATGTCGAGCACATCCTGGGCGTAGCCGTGCAGGCTGGCGTACCGCTCCCGATTATAGGCGTTCAGGCGGGTACGGCCGTGCCCAATGTAGTCGAAGCAGATGACCCGATAGTCGTTCTCAAAAGCGGGGGCCACAAACCGCCACATGCTCTGGTCGCAGCCAAAGCCATGGGCAAAAAGCATGGGCTGTGTACCCCGCCCACTGACGGTAACATTATAGCGGTCAACGATGGTCTGACTGGTGGCCAATGGTGGTGTGGTAAGCATAGCTAGAGGGGTGTTTCGGGTAGCCATTGGCGCGTCAAGTCGCGGGCCAACTGGGTTAAATCGGGAAAGCTGTCGGGTTTTGTATGAAAATCATTGGCCCCCAGGGCAGTCGATTTCTGTCGGTCGGCCGGATTATTGGACGTAGTGAGCACCACCACCGGCAGGTGCCCGAACTGCGGCAAAGCCCGTACCTGCGCCAGCGCGTCGAACCCGTTGAGGTAGATCATATTGAGGTCGATCAGGATCAGGTGTGGAAACGGGCGCGTATCCTGAAGTTGTGGCAACAGGTCTTCGCCGTCGGCCATGGTTCTAATCTCGATCCGGGGGTCTACGCTATTAAAGGCCGCCCGCATCAGCAGCAGATCTTCGTCGTCATCATCTACTAACCAGACGCAGGGAGGCGTGCTATATTCTACAGACATAGTAGTTAGTACAGAAAGTGTAGTGTAAACAAAAATAACGTATGGCCATCATTATCTACTTAGTTGCTTGGGTAATTTTTCTAGATAAACCTGCCATGCCTGTGCTGGCGAGACAGGCCCCTCACGGCATCAGTCGGAAACCATTGACCAACCAGAATGAGTTACCTTCCCAGCACCAGGTAATGGCCGTTGGCCACCGGTACTGGCTAACAAAACGCGCACAACTACGCTATCTCCTTTGTCAACAGGCTTAATCATACGCTCAACCGGTTCGTGGTACGACCTCCGCAGTGAAGACGGACATATTTTTCACGCCCGGCTGAAAGGGAAATTCAAGATCAAAGACCTGAAAGTCACCAACCCCATTGCCGTGGGCGACCGGGTGCAGTATGATGTGGAAGACGAGGCCGAAAACACGGCTATCATCTACGACATCGAACCCCGCGAGAACTACATCATCCGGCAGTCAGTACATAAAACGGCGCACGGCCATATCCTCGCTGCCAACCTCGATCAGGCCGTGTTGCTGGCTACGCTTACCCTGCCTCGCACCTCGCTCGGCTTCATAGACCGGTTTCTGGTGGCCGCCGAATCGTTTCGGATTTCCACCACGGTGGTATTTAACAAAACCGACATTCTGAATGACGAAGGGCTTGATTATCAGCGTGAAATACAGGATATGTATGAACGAATTGGCTATAACACCCTCGCTACATCGGCCACGGAAGGCGATGGCGTAGAGGCGTTTCGGGCGTTGCTCACGGGAAAAATTACCCTGCTGTCGGGGCATTCGGGGGTGGGCAAATCGTCGCTGGTGAACGCCATTGCCCCCTCGCTGGATCTGCGCACCAACGAGGTCTCGACCTTTGCCAACAAAGGAGTACACACCACCACCTTCGCTGAGATGTTTGAGCTAGCCCCCAACACGTTCATTATCGACACGCCGGGCATCAAAGAGTTGGGTTTGGTAGAGACGTCGAAGGAAGAGATTGCCCATTATTTCCCCGAAATGCGCGACCGCCTGAACCAGTGCCGGTTTCATAACTGCCTGCATATCAACGAACCCGGCTGTGCCATTAAGGCCGCCGTGGAAGAAGGCACCATCGCCGAGAGCCGCTACTACAGCTACCTGAGCATGATGGAGGGGGGGGATAATAGAAGGTAATTCTACCGCATCATCATGCCATTAATCAACGCCTGCACTTCGGCGGGGGGGCGTTTCACGACCAGGTGGGCGTGGCCCTTGGTGGTGGTATCCCAGCTGTTGCTGCCGCCGGGACCCATAATCAGTCGGCCCTGTTGAGTGGTGTAGTAGGGTTCCGCGCCGTCGATAGCGACCAGCACGGCGGTTTGGTCCCAGCTCATGCGGCCCTCTTTGTCGTTTTTATCGAGCGGAATACTGATGCGGAACACGTCGCGGATGGGGCTGTTTTTGATGGCCTTGTTCTGGGCCAGAGGTAGCCCTGTCTTGATGACTTCGCCAATTTCAAACCCGCTCAGCAGCATCGGCGTGGGCCATTCGGCGAAGACAATTTTTGAGGCGGTCGAGTCTTTGAACACGTTGTATTCGTAGCCCGACGGAAACTTGCCTGCCATGCTCACCAGGTTACGTACTTTCTGTATAACCAGTTCACGACCAGGGAGTTTAGAGTACTGGTCGGGTTTCGAATTGAGCAGATTAGCCAGGTTGGTCAGGAAGCCCACCGTGAGGACCGTTACGCTGCGGTCGGGCTGTTTGGCCAGAATCTGCCGGTAGAGAGCCACGGCGTCGGGGGCGTCGTCGTTGGTCTTCAGCATGTGCGGGTAGCGGGCCACCAGCGTGTCGGACCAGTGTTGCTTATCGGCATCGGTTACGGCCCAGCCTTTGGGTACGCCAATAGGAATAGTGGGGCGGTCGAAATAGGTATTCAGCACACTCAGCACCGGCCCCACCCGCGGGTATTTGCTCGACGCAATGGTAGCCAGAATTTCGGCTTTGCCCGCGTCGGCATAGGTATGCAGCATGGTAATGGCCCCCACGTCGTCGTAGTCAGGACCCATATCGGTATCGAAAATAACTTTCACGGGTGCTTCGTGCTGGGCGAAAGCAGGTGTGGTGGCAAGCAGGAATAGGAGGATGAGGTATCGCATAGAAAGGGAGTAGCAGTCGGCAGCGGTCCGACGTTTCGAGGCAGTCGGCAATACTTGTGTGAGAGCAATACGCTGGCCGCACCGGGATGCCGGACCACGGCGGACCGCTGCTGACTGCCATTTAATTTGGAAACAAGCTCTTGTCAAGCCCAGGAATGAGCCGCAGGGCGTTTTTGTAGTAGACTTTTTTCAGCACCTCGTCGGGGAGGGCCATGCCATACATGCGCCAGAAGGCGTGGTACTTCTTGTGGTACGGAAAGTACTCATCGGCAGTTTCCAGCACGCGGAAATAGGTCGCGTATTCCGATGGTACCCAGCTGTCTTTGCCGAAGACGATACGGTCCTGGTGTTTCACAAAAAAGGCATGGGCAGCGCGGGGCTGACGACCCAGTTCGGCAATGACTGCCCCAATTTCGAGCATCATGTTGGGGTACACTCGCATCAGGCTGTCAAGCTTGCCGAGGTTGTTGGGGTACCAGCCCATGTGGGCGTTGATGAACGTGGTTTTGGGATGCTTTTGAAAGATATGGTGCTGTTGGTCAAGCAGTTTGGCCCAGTCTACGGAGTTGGCACCGCGCTTCCGGTTGGGGTGCAGTTTCAGTTCCAGCCAGCGTTCGTTGTAGCGGTCCATCGGGTCCCAGAATGATTTTGGGTCGGCGGTGTGAATGAGCACGGGGATGCCCAGTTGGCCACATCTTGCCCAGATAGGGTCCAGGCGCGGGTCGTCGATAGCCACCAGTTTGCCGCCAGCATCTTTGATATCCATGCCCAGGTTCTTGTAGATTTTCAGGCCGTGGGCACCCGCTTTCACGTCGGCCTCCAGTCGTTTCACCGAGGCCTCTGTCCAGCCCGGCGTACCGATACCGTCGAACAGGATATTGGTAAACAAGATGAGCCGGGGGGTGTTGGTTTGCTTGATATTGGCCAGCGACTTCGTAAAAAACTTGTCCGATTCCGCCTCTGACCCCCAAGCCCGCCCGCTGAGGTTGACCATGATGCCCATATTGAGCTTATCCATCTCGCTCAGCAACGGTTTCAGGCTGGCGTCGTCCATGTCCCACTGGTGATTATGCACATCGATGAACGGGTATTTGGCCCGCGTCAGCTTGTGTTCGGGCACTTTCAGGGTTGAGACGGGGTCGTATTCCTCAAAACCCAGGGGCACGTCGGCGGGCTTTTGCTGGGCATGGAGGGTACGAATGGTGAGGGCACAAAGGCAAACGATGAGTAAACTCAGGAACGGAAGGCGCATGATGAATGGAATAGCGATGAACAGGCGGTCAGAAACTAACAACCTTTTTCAAAGATACAGCCAAAGCACTTTCTACGCAGTTGGGCGTCAACTCCCCAAACGGACCACTCGCCGCTTGAAAGCTGGACGTAATAGCCCTGCACCTAGCGCCAGCGGGGGCTAATGGCAACGCAAGATTTACTTGAGGGTATCTAATTCCTGCTGAACTTGAAGTACGAAATCAACGGAAACGCCGCTGTCTTCTGCTATTTCCTCAATCGTGAGTTTCTCCCGATTCAGAGCTTTTCTCACGACCTCGGCTCCAACCTCCTCTATCTTCCTTTGTTCGTTCTTGACTGCGAATGCATTAGCCGAAATGGTCATTTCGTAGCTCAATCGCTGTTCAGGGGTTAAAGCTCGCTTGTCTAATTCATGAATCGCTATCTGTAACCACTCCTCATCCCAGAAGGGGGGAAACTGCGTTGGCTCGGTTACTTCATGTATCGTTTTCATCGTATAAATCAGTTTGTCCAAGTCGCTTCCAATAGCCGCTAAGCCCTTTGTAAACTTGTCTAATTCTACTGTTATAAACACGGTCCGCCGCTGCGGTCATTTGGTCATCGATCAGTTCGTTGTTCTGATTTTTTAGAACCGCAATGTTTTGATAATCAGCAACGTTCGGGAAAATATTAACGGCTAAGATGCCAATGCAGTATATTTTGGGTAGGTCGTCAAATTCGTAATCTCCTTTCCGAATCAAGGTGTTCAGTCGGTAGAATAAGTAAAATTTCACGCGTTGAATGAACTCCGGGTACTCGCTCAATTGCATCTCCACAATGAACTCGTCACCCCGCTCATCTTTGCAAAACAGATCATAAATGCCTCTTCGGCTGTCGCGGGTTACGCCCTTAATTTTGTTCTGAATAAACGTTACCTCCTGAATGGCTACGGGCGAGTTGATGAGTGCCTGTAATGCTTTCCGTAAAAACCGGGTGTCGGTTTCGTTGCCAAACGTCGCTTTAAAGCCATAATCGGAGAGGATAGAAATAAACCGCTCATTATCATTGTACAAGTCCAGGCGGTAAAAGTAACTAAAACCGGAACCAGACAAAGCAAGTAAAAGGCCTTGACTATGAGCTAGCTATTCTGTGAACTGACACCGCCGAGTTTTGGAACCTTTAGGTTCTAAGTTCTTGGTGTAATACAATGCCTAGTTCTTCGGCTTTATTGAGAACCATCAAATGCCCGCCGCCTGCTATGGCTCGGCTACTGTGGGCAGAGCTGAACGGCAAAATATGGTCGTTGGTGCCATGAATGTGGACGACATTGGCAATACGAACTTGGTTGTGCCAACGGGCAATTTTGTCAATAGCCCACTTCAGGAAAACTGGATCGGTATCCTGTAGGATCTGTTTTAACAACCGCTTATGGGCGGGTGAACTTACCCCAAACAGCCAGTTAGTGATGAAGTTGGCTTGCTTGAGTAGGGTAGCGGGTAATAGGTTATGCAGGCCCATTGCTCCGGCGAGGCGGTAATAAATCGGTAAGTCCTGCTTGGTCTTGGCTGACGAGATCAGAATGACCTTTTCGCTGTCGATGAGCTTGGCAATTTCTATAGCCATGATGCCTCCAAACGAAACCCCGATCAAAATGGGTTTAGGTGCCGATAGCTGCCGGGTTATTCGTTGAGCGTACTGCTCAATAGTTTCGGCCTCGATGGGTAATTGCCAGCGAACGAATGTAGTGGCAAAGCCTGAAAAGTCGAGGTGCTGAAAAACACGCTCGTCGGCACCCAGACCGCTAAAAATATAGAGTTGCTTCACGCTAATGGGACATTGACGGATTCCGTGACGGCGTTAAGGTGCCTAATTGGCCATTTCGCCCCGCAGCGACGTACCCAATTGCTGGGCTACGGTGCCGGGGTAGGGGAACTGGCCGAGGAGTACCATGAGCTTGGTGATGGCGGCTTCGGTGGTCATGTCGGCCCCGCTCACCACGCCGATTTCCTGGAGGCGCGAACTGGTCTGGTACTGCCCCTGCGTGACGCGGCCACCCTCGCACTGCGACACGTTGACCACCACCAGCCCCCGCCCAATGGCCGCGCTCAGGGCTTCGGATAGCCACGCATCGGTGGGGGCGTTGCCTGACCCGAAGGTTTCCAGCACCAGTCCCCGCAGGCCCGGAATGGCCAAAATGGCGTTGACTACGGCGGGCGTGATACCGGGAAACAGCTTCAACACGGTCACGTTGGCGTCGATGACTGTGTGGATGCTGAACGGGTGCGACACGTCGGCGGGGGCAATAAACGGGCGGTTGTATTCGATACGTACCCCGGCCATGGCCAGGTGGGGGTAGTTTTCGGAGTGGAACGCGTTGAAATGGACGCTCTCTCGCTTTTTGGCCCGGTTACCCCGCAGCAGCAGCGAGTTGAAATAGATGCACACTTCGGGCACGGCGGGGCGTCCGTCGGGGCGGTCGGCGGCGATTTCGAGAGCGGTCAGCAGGTTTTCGCGGGCGTCGGTCCGGGCTACGCCGATAGGCAGTTGCGCCCCGGTCAGGATCACCGGTTTACCCAGATTCTCAAGCATGAAGCTCAACGCCGACGCCGTGTAGGCCATCGTGTCGGTGCCGTGCAGAATCACGAAACTGTCAAACTCGTTGTAGTGCGCCTCAATAGCCTGCGCCAGCCGCACCCACACCGCCGGTTTCATATCCGACGAGTCGATAATGGGGTCGAGCGTGATGAGCGACACGTCGAAGTCGAGCCGCTGAATTTCGGGTACGCGGTCCATCACCTGACTGAAATCGAACGGGCGCAACTGCCCGGCCTTGTCGGGTCCGGCGCGGTAATCATAGACCATGCCGAGCGTACCACCGGTGTAAATCACCAGCACCGCACCAACGGGGTTTTCGGCTTTGTTGAGTTGGAACATGGAAGGAAATTAAGAATTGACAATTAAGAATTAAGAATGGGCCTGCGCTAGAAGTAGGACGGAATGCGAAGCCATTCTTAATTCTTAATTCTTAATTGAGCGGCGTTTCGCGTGGTCACTTCCGCCACTTCGTCCACCGAAACGCTCAGCATCTCGGCGAGGCGGGCGGCGATGTAGGGGACGTAGGCGGGTTCGTTGCGTTTGCCGCGAAAGGGCACGGGGGCGAGGTAGGGGGCATCGGTTTCGAGCACCAGATGATCGAGGCCAATGTGGGGAATGACCTTGTCCAGGCCACCATTTTTATAGGTCGCCACGCCGCCAATGCCCAGCATAAAGCCCATCTCGATGGCGCGTTTGGCTTCGTCGAGAGTGCCCACAAAACAGTGAAAGATGCCCCGTATGCCGCTTTTGGGGGCGGGCAGGGCTAGTTTATCGATTAAGTCGGCTGCTTCCATCATGGCGTTGCGGTCGTGACCTGACCGGGTGTGGAGCGAAACGAACATACCCCGTTCGGCGGCCCAGCGCAACTGCGTTTCGAAGGCCATAAACTGCTGTGGCACGAAGGTCATGTCCCAGTAAAAATCCAGCCCGATTTCGCCCACGGCCAGAAACTCGTGGCTGTTCAGTTGGCTCTCTACCTCGCCCAGTTCAGCCTCGACGGTCTCGTTCACATAGGTGGGGTGGAGGCCCATCATGGGTCGGCAGCGGCCGGGGTATTGGGCGGCGAGGGCCATCATGCCGGATATGGTTTCGGCGGCGCAATTGGGCATCCAGATTTCCGACATACCTGCCGCAAAAGCCCGCTGTAGCATGTCGTCGCGGGTGCCGTGGGGCTGGCCGTCGGTGAATGTATCAGCCTCGAATTTATCGTCGTAAACGTGGGCGTGGGTGTCGATGAAGGTAAACATGGGGGCGAAATTACTGTAGTTTACAGTTGCTTCGGCGTAACCCCCCGCCCTGAAGGGTGCCCGCTGGCGCAAACGGCTGACGCGTAAGCAACTACTCGTGCGCAAGCAGGGCCCCCTTCAGGGCGGGGGGTTACGCCGAAGCATATTCCCTTTCCTTCCACCGTATCCCCACCGGAAGCAGGTAATACACTAGACAAGCCAGGCTGGAGATAACCAGGTAAGGTTCGAAGAGAAAGATGTCAGGCCAGCGGTTTTTCTGGTGCGTGTAGCGCAGGGTTCTGAGCAGGAGCGTACTCTGGAACGTGAGCTTGGCGAGGTAGATGAAGAGGGCTATTTTCGGAGCTAAAAGGGCTAATAGAAGCAAGAAAGGCACGAGTAGGTATTGAACCAACACCCCGACCACCAGCAGTGGCGGCAGCGAAAAGGCACCCCGCATCCAGCGTTTGCGCTGTTGCAAAAAAGCCCTCAGCGTGGGTGCGGGCAGGGTTTCGGCCAGCACGTCGGGCTGGAGGCGGTGGCCAAAACGGAACCCTTTTGCCACGATAGCCTGAAACAACGTGTAATCTTCCACCACCGAAAACGGTAGGCCCTCGAACCCACCCACGGCGTCATAGGCCGACCAGCGGAGGGCCATGTTGTTGCCGGAGCCGGTGAGGGGCAAACGCAGGGTCGTGCCCAGGTCAATGAGGCCAAACGCCAACAGCCAGTCAAGTGCCTGTAGCCGCGCCCCGACCGACCGCCCCGCCACCAGCGTGGTACCCGTAACGATGCCCGTTTCCGGCCCGAACTCGGCCAGCATTCCCGCAAGCCAGGTGGGTGGTACGCGCACGTCGGCGTCGGTGATGAAGAGGAACTCGCCGGTGGCGTGGCGGGCTAGCTCGGCCAGTACGCGGGCTTTGCCGTTGAGGCGGGTAATATCGCCAGGGGGGATATTGAACAGCCGAAAATGGGGTTTGTCGGCAATAAAATCCGCGGTAAGCCGGGCGGTTTGGTCGGTCGAATCGTCGTTGCCGACCAGCACTTCATAACCGCCAAAAGAGCCATCCAACGCCGCCAGGGCACATAAACAGGCCTCAATAGTGACGGCTTCGTTGCGCGCGGCCACCAACACCGACACCCGTGGCCGGTCAGGCATAGTGGGGTAGGGTGTGCAGCTTGCCGGTGGCAGGCTTTAGCGGCAATGCCCGGAACTGATAACCCTCCTGAGCAAAGTGAGCCAGGTAGCGCGGCAGCACATACTGCAAATTGGGCCAGGCTTTCAGGCTGTCGTGAAACACCACGATAGACCCCGGTTCGGTATACTGAATGCTCTTCTGCAACACCGTCTGTGGCGATAAACTCTGATCGAAATCGCCGGTGAGCACGTCCCACATAATAACCGAATACTCATTTTGAATACCCACCGCCTGACTTTTGTTAATGCGGCCATAGGGTGGTCGGAACAGGGGCGTGGGCACGTTCATCTGCCGTTCGCACTTACGGATATTTGCCCAGTACACCTCGTTGTGGGTTTTCCAGCCGTTGAGGTGGTTGAACGTGTGATTGCCCACCATATGCCCAGCCTCAATCACCTTATAAAACACGTCGCGGTGTTTGCGCACATTATCGCCGATACAAAAAAACGTAGCCTGCGCGGCGTATTCCTCCAGCAGCCCCAGCACAAACTCGGTCACGCCCGGAATCGGCCCATCATCGAAGGTGAGGTAGATGGTGGGTTCCTGCCCGTCGGTCACGGGTATCCGCCACCAAAAGTCGGGGTACACCGTGCGGAACAGGAAGTTGGACTTATGCAGGAATAGCGGCATGAGAAGGAATTTACGATTTGGGATTTACGAATTACGATTTATTGCTTACGCCAGAGCAGTCATTCGCTGGCGTAAGCAATAAATCGTAATTCGTCCATCGTAAGTCGTAAATCAGTTTAGTTTGCGTTCTTTCCAGATAAAGCCGCGCTGTTGGGCGACGAGGCCGAAAAAGACGACATAAAACGGGTAAATCCACTGGGTCGGCGGAATCCAGGGGAGGGTAGCTCGCTTACGGAAAAAGAGCAACACCGCGCCCAAAAATAAGGCTTCGGGCACCCACTTCAATACGAATATACTCAGTACGGCACCTACCGAAAAGGCGCCCATTAGTCCACCAGCCAGGGCGACAACCGGCGTGAGGTTGCAGAGAAATACAAACACCGCCAGCAACGTCGGAAACCACGATGCGTAGGCCCGCCACTTGCCTGCCCACCGCTTGCGTTGCTGATAAAATGCCCCCAGCGACTCGTGAGGGCTTGTTTTGACAATGGCGTCGGGATGTTTCAGAAACCGAACGCCACCCGGAAACCGCGCCGCAATCTTGTGCATCAGCAGCTCATCATCGCCCGAAGCCACCTGATCGATGCCCGTAAAACCACCTACTTCCTCAAAAACAGCTTTACTGTAGCAAAGGTTAGCGCCGTTGCACATGGTGGGGTTGCCCAGGGCCATGGTGGCCGCACCCGCACCAATTAGGCTGGCAAATTCCACCGTTTGTAAGGAGCCAAAAACGGTACGGTTGGTTGTAAACGTGACAGGACCACTAATGAGTTTGGCACCGGTTTCGGCCTGGAAACGAGCCAGCAAACCCAGCCACTGCGGCCCCACCCGACAGTCGCCGTCGGTGGTTACAATGAGCTGCCCCGTGGCTTGCGCAATGCTCTGAGCTATAGCCCGTTTCTTAGGCGAACGAACGGTAGGGTCATCTATCAACGTGTTGACTATCAAGTGATAACTTGCCGTTTTGGCAAAGGCCCGGGCCAGGGCGGCGGTGTTATCGGTAGAGGCATCATCGGCCACGATAACCTCGAAATCGGGGTAATCCTGCTGACTTAAATCAGCTAATAAAAGAGGCAGATTATTGGCTTCATTGCGAACGGGAATAACCACCGTCAGCCGGGGTAAGGGGGTAGTTGGCAACGGCGCGGGCCTAAACGTAGGCATCTGCAGCCAGGTGCGCCACAGCACCAACGTCATAACGGCATATGCCCCCGCCAGCACCCATAAGATCCAGATCATAGAGGCAAGATAGGCTGGGTTTTTAATGAACAATGCATAATGGCTTTGCCGGTCCGCCGTTCGCCGAATCGGTGCGGCATTGAGTATAGTGCGCAAAGCCATTGTACATTGTTCATTATGCATTGTTCATTAAAAACCCCTTTTTCCCGTTGCCTCAGTCTTTGTAAGCCACTTGAAAAAGCCTAGTGTTTAAATAGGGTAAACCAAAACCAACCCCATTTTATGCAAGCGCAGACGACCGCAGGCCTGAAAGCGCAGGAGCTTGATCTCCTCCGCGATAAGATTAAAGACGTTCGTATCACTATGATGACTACGACGGAAGAAGATGGCGATCTGCACACGCGCCCCATGGCTACCCATGCTATTGATGACGACGGCACGATGTGGTTTTTCACCTACGACGATTCTAACAAGATTAAGGAAATCCAGCACAGCAGCAATGTAGCATTGGGTTTTGCCGATCCTGGCTCTGAACTATACGTATCGGTGCAGGGGCGTGCCGAAGTGGTGAAAGATCAGGCCAAAATCGATCAGTTGTGGGACGACTTTCTGAAGACGTGGTTCCCCGGTGGTAAAGATGACCCACGCATTACGCTGTTGAAAGTGACCCCCCACGGCGGCGAATATTGGGACCGCCCCGGTGGTAAAATGCTGAAACTGTTCGAAATGGCCAAAGGTGCCCTCACTGGCCAACAGGACAAAACCGGCCGCAACGAAAAATTCGGAGACGAGCCGAGGTAGGAGGGAGTCGTAAGTGGTATGTAATTCGTAAGACTGGAAAGGGCCTAGAGCGCGAAGCCGCACTGCATACCCCCTTTCCAGACTTACGACTGTTTAAAGAAAAAATATCCCGTCATCAACAGTCCTACCAAGATGACGAAAATGCGAAGGATGTGGGCCGGAATGCGCTGGGCGAAGCGGGCACCGAGGTAGCCACCCAAGATAGACCCACCCACCATGACCCCCGCCGCCGACCACACCACCACGCCCGATACTACGAACGTAACAATAGAAATGCCGTTGACAAAGCTGGCAAACAGCACCTTAAGCGCGTTGGCATGATGCACGTTGCGCATCCCCAGCAGACTAAACATGGCCATAAACAGGATGCCAATACCCCCGCCAAAAAAACCTCCATATACTGCCACCGCAAAGATGGTCAGCCATTGCATCCAGTCAGGGGCCGGTTTGGCAGCCTTTTCCTGCTTCTCCAGCCGCGACCGAAACGCAAACAGGCCTGTGGCCGTGAGCAATAGATAAGGAAAAATGGTGCCCAGCACATCGGGCGACAAGCGCAGCAGGAGCAGGGCGCCCGTTAGCCCGCCTACCAGGCAGATAGACAGCCACACCAGCAACTGCCCCTGGTAGCGTATCCAGTCGCGGTATAGCGCCACGGCACTAGATAATGACCCCGGCCACAGGGCTACCGTGCTGGTGGCGTTGGCCTGGAGCAACGGCAACCCCGAAAATGTCAGCGCCGGAAAGGTAAGAAACGTACCCCCACCAGCCAGGGCGTTCAACCCCCCGCCCAGCAGCGCCGATATAAAAAGTAGCCCGTGTATAAGCATAAAAAAAATGGCCCGGCTGCGTCTAGTTAAGTGTTAACTCGTTTAGCTGCTCAGGGGCCATCACGAAGGTGTTGATGTCAACAAAACCGCGGATGCCCCGCACCCAGCCGCTCTTATTGTGCTGCCAGATGTAGAGCTTGTCGGCGTTGTAGCGGTTGAGGTCAGACTTCGAGTAGTCGGCAATCCAGAGGGGATACACGTCAAAGTTGCCCTTCACAAACCGCTTGTAGAGGCTGGGGTTGGTGTAGATAATAGGCCTGATGTTGTATTCGGCCTCGATGGCATCCAAAAAGAGATGTAAGTCGCTGATGATCTTGTCTTCGGGCACGCCATTGGTCACCTCAAAATCGAGTACCGGGGCCAGGTCGCCGGTTTGTAGCGACACCCGTTTAATGAAGTTGGCGGCCTGTTTGATGGGGTCGCGGGTGGGGTGGTAGAAGTGGTACGCCCCCCGCCGAAGGCCCACTCGTTTGGCTTCGCGCCAGTTTTTGGCAAAGGTAGGGTCGCCTAGGGTGGCCCCTTCGGTGGCTTTCATAAACGCAAACTGCATCCGTACCCCGTCTGCATTCATCCCCGCCACCCGGTCCCAATCGATGCGGTTATTGTGCCGCGACACGTCGAGACCGTGCAGGCTGTAGCGCATGGGGAACTTGATCCCGTAGGCATCTACAAACTGCCATTGCATCACGTTGTTGGCCGTGGTCCGCATAAGTCGCCAAACCATCAACCCAACCACCAGCACACCTATGCCTAGCCAGACCTGGCGTTTATACTGGCCGTAAATGAACCTGACAAGGGTAAGAAACTTCATAAAGCAAGTGGCAGCACCAGGCCGTAGCCCGCCACAAACTTAAAGCATAGCGGTGAGAGGTAAGTGGTAAGCGGTTAGTGATGAGTGGGGCTGACGCAAATTAATGGCTGCGTCAGCTCCACTCATCACTAATCGCTTTCCACTTACCACTCTAATTAGATCCTTCCAGTTTCACCAGCTTGTTATACAGGCCGAGGATGAGGATGGGGGCTGCCCATTGGCCAATCAGCAAGGCTTCGTGGCGTTTGCCGTTGGCGTAGCTGACGGCCGCAGTGGCCAGAGCACCAAGGCCACCCCACAGAAAAATATCGGAAGGCAATTTGGCGGTTTGTTGTTCGATAGCCTCGGCCACTGGGCCTTCATCGTGTTGGGGATTCATGTTCTTTGGCATGACGTTGAGTTTTTAATTGGTTACGTATGCCTAACGAGGAGGGATGGGAAAAGTTTAAAAGCAAAGAGGGAAGGGCTGAGAGCTAAGAGGTGAGAGCCAAGGGCCAAGATTGCTGTCGCACGAATAGGCTTGCGACAGCAATCTTGGCCCTTGGCTCTCACCTCTTAGCTCTCACCTCATTTATTTGGCTGCGGCGTTTTGCGCAGGTAGGGCTTCACGAAGGTGACACCCTTGGGGAATTTCTCGTCGAGCTGGTCATTCGACACGGCGGGCGTTACAATTACGTCTTCGCCCTCCTGCCAGTCGGCGGGGGTAGCAACGGAGTAGTTGGCCGTCAGTTGCAGCGAGTCGATCACGCGCAGGATCTCGAAGAAGTTGCGGCCTGTGCTGGCGGGGTAGGTCAGCGTAAGTTTGATCTTCTTGTCAGGCCCAATAATAAACACCGACCGCACCGTGGCTTTCTCGCTGGCGTTGGGGTGAATCATGTCGTAGAGGGTGGCCACCTCGCGGTTTTCGTCGGCAATGAGAGGAAAGTTCACGGTGGTGTTGTTCACCTCGTTGATATCCTTTACCCATTCGTGGTGCTGATCGAGGGGATCAACGCTCACGGCAACGACCTTCACACCCCGCTTGGCAAATTCGTCAGACAGTTGCGCTGTGCGGCCCAGTTCGGTGGTGCAGACGGGGGTAAAATCGGCGGGGTGCGAAAAAATCATGCCCCACGAGTTGCCCAGCCATTCGTGGAAATGTATTGGGCCTTCGGTGGTGTTGGCCGTAAAGTCAGGGGCGATATCGCCAAGACGTAGAGACATAGGATGAACAGTTTAGTGTTAGTACTCGATTGACTGACTAGAGTAGTTCTAAAAACTGAAAGACCGGCCACAGACCGGTCTTTCTTGTTATACTGACTTAACGAAATGCGCATGGAAAAGGGTTCCTAACGTGCCTAGTGGCTTACCAGCGTTGAATCGGGTTGAACGCCTTTTGGGCCGGGCGGGCGAATACCACCAATAGCGCGTTGCATATCGGGCTTTTTGTTTTGGTAGGTCGTCCACTGTTCAGGGGTGAGCAGTAGCTTCAGTTTGTCTTCCTTTTCCTCGTTATACATCATCATCGCGTCTTTGATCTGCTGCGACGCCTGCGGGTTCGACTTGCCGCCGTCAGCGCCTACAATCTCTTTGATGGCTTCCTGTTGCAGCTTGGCGTAGTCGTTATTGAGGGTCTTCACATCTTTGGCCTGCTCTTTGGTAAGGGCCAGATTTTCCTTCAGCCACTTGGTTTCTTTGGCCGCCATATCGCCCGCCACGTTGGGTATCGACGGCTTGAAGTTAGCCTGCGGCTGACTCATGGCCCCGCCCATGCCACTACCATAGCCCCCGCGTCCGTAGCCACCACCATACCCGCCATATTGGGCAAAGCAGCAGGAAGTGGTCAACAGGAACAGCGCAACAAACAAGAGCCGGGTCGTTTTCATGGAAACAGCGTTAACGGTGAAGCCATAAAGTTCGGGAAACTTGACCTGTTTAGCCAATGCAATCAAAGCAGATTTAAAACCAGTTTTCTACTGAGCTACTGCTTTCACGATCAACTGGACAGCTTTGGGCGTCGGCTCTTTGGTGAAGTCGACTGTGCCACCATTTTTCTTGTCAATACTAGCCAGTGCAAGGCCACAGAAAAAAGCAATGCCTGATTCTTCGTCGGTCAACGTCTTCTTCGACAGATCTACGTTTATAGTGCCCAACTCCATACTGCTACTTGTGAGCGATTTAATCTGCCACGACGATGCCAATGCGTCGGCATCTGTCAATGTCAGAGTCTGGTTATTATTGCTGAGCGTCCATTTGCCTTTTTTCACCAGTTTGTCTTCTGTGTAGCTGTATGTGCCACCCGGTGCAAGCGTAATGATATTATCATCACTGACGAGTTGAGTTTTGTCGCCAGGGATGGTGTACTTTTTGGCATCTGTTTGTACGAAGATCTCGGAGAAAGCCCACTTACGGGCTATTTGAGTAGGTACATCGGCGGGCGAAACCGCATCCGTCGATTTTTTGCAGTTGGCAAGCAGAAAAACAAGGGTTAACAGCGCAACAAGGTTAGACAGGCGGTTCATAGTGTATGGTTTGGTTTGATTAGAGATCCAAACCTACTTGCCTGGCGGTAAGCCACCATGATACGATTGAGCCACTGGTTATTCTGTTGTGTTACCGGCAAAAGATTAAGGTTTAACGTCTAAAGGCCAATGGGTAAGGTTGCCAGCCCGCTCCAGCGTACTAGCAACCTTACCCATTGGCCTTTAGACGTTAAACCTTAAACGTTAAACCAGTTTTTCTTCCACTGCCATCCGCACTAGTTCGGCGGCGTTGCGTACCTGTAGGCGGCGCATCATATTGGCGCGGTGGTTGTCTACCGTGCGGACGCTGAGTTGTAGTTTTTCGGCAATAAGGCGGCTGCTAAGACCTTCAATGAGGTAGCTCAAAATCTCTTTCTCTTTCTTCGACAGCTTCGAGCGGCGGGTTTTGCCATTGGCCACAGTACCCGTGTCTTTGCGCATCTGCTGCATGTAGCCGTTCAGGATAATCGTGGCCACGGGCGAACTGAAGTATTTCTCGCCGGTAGCTACGGTCTTGATCGCCTTCATCATCTCATCGCTCGACGAGTCTTTCAGGATGTAGCCAATGGCTCCAGCTTCTACGGCCCGCAGGATGTAGTCTTCGTTGTTGTGCATCGACAGCATCAGCACCTTCGCCGACTTGTATAGCCGGGTGATCTGCTGCGCCGTTTGAATGCCTGACATACCGGGTAACGAAATGTCCAGCAGCACCACGTCGGGCATGGTGCCGTCGGTGGCGTGGGTTTTCAGCTTCTCCAGCGCCTCTTCGCCGTCGTTTGCTTCGTCAATAATTTGCAGGCCTTCGCCCTGCTCCAACAATAAACGGACACCATCGCGCACTATGGCGTGGTCGTCAACTAACATTAGTTTTATCATAATCGTGAGTTAATGCATGCGAATGATAGGGTATGCTGACCTTCAGTTTGGTGCCTTTGCCCGGCACCGAGGTTAATTTAAACGTCCCGTTAACCAGTTTCACACGTTCGTGCATATTATGTACGCCCTGTCCGTGTGGCTCTTTACTCAGCCGTTGTGTTTTAAAGCCCACGCCGTTGTCGGTAATACTCAGGTGCAGGTACTGATCTTTTTCAAACAAATGAATGCCAATGTGGGTGGCCTTGCCGTGCCGGATGGCGTTGGTGAGCGCCTCCTGCGTAACACGATACAGCGTAATTTCAACGGGTTGGGCCAGCCGTGCGGCATGGGGATCCATCAGCCACCGGTCGGCCTCTAACGTAACCATGCCGGGGGCCAGTCGGTTATGCTGTTCGGCCAGTACGCGCAACGCAGGCATCAACCCAAAGTCACTTAACGCACTGGGCATTAAATTGTTAGATATGGACCGTGCTTCCTGAATGGTTTGCGTAATCAGGCTTTTAAGCGGTTGCAGGTTGGTTTCTACGGGCGCCCCGTTGGCGAGCCTGCCTTCCAGCCCTTCAATTTGCAACTTAATGGCGGTCAGCATCTGCCCCAGGCCGTCGTGCAGTTCGCGCGAGAGGCGTTTGCGCTCTTCTTCCTGTCCGGCCACTAGGTAAGCCGTGCGCGATTTTTGCTCATTGATCTGTAGCTGAAACTGTTGCTTAGCCGACTCGACCAGTTGCTGCCGGGCTTTGTTAAGCGAAGTGTTCACCGAGGTTAGTTTCCGATTGGCTTCGGTGGTGCGTTGTTCGGCTGCCACCAGTTGGGCTACTGCCTCGCGGAGACGCCGGGCGGCGGGGCGATACACAAACCAGGCAATGGCGGTCAGTATAGCCAGGGTGAGCAGGTAGAGGTATTGCTCAAACCGCTGAAGACTGGCCAGCTTTTGCCGCAACTCGTGGGTGTATTGCCGCACTACCGCGTCTATACGTTCCAGAAAAGCCGTTTCATTAGCCAATATCAGCTTCAGCCCCCGCTGTCCTGCTTCTGTGCGTAAATCATCGGGGCCGCGGAGCTCCGTTAACAGACGAGTACCTGCCTGGAGACCGTCAAAATGGGGCTGCACGGCCCGGTAGAGTAGTTTTACGCTGTCGCTATTGGCAATGGTTCGGCTAGGCTCGGTCAGAATTCCCTGCTGTCCCTGCCGGTAGTATTTACTGATTGTCTCGAACGTGTTTTGCAGGCTTTTCTGCGTCTGCCGAAATGCGGCAGGATCATGCTGATCGGACAGTAAAAGGGCCTTTTTAGCCACCTGCTGGCTCTGATGGCGTTGCAGCGCGGTATACCGGATGATCCAAAGTTCGTCCTGGAACTTATCAAACTGCCACTGCGTAATGAGTTGACCAACGGTCAGAAGAACAGCCAATCCAAGAAGCGTGGCTATATATAGCCTAGTGAGCCGGAGCGGCCCTGTCGTTGAGGTAGCCACTGGAGTGGTGAAGAAGGTTCGTCGTTGAGTTGGATTGGCGCGTCTGTCGGTTGCCCGCATTCGCATCAGTAAAACTAATAAAGTTTGTAGATTTACTACTCTGTTCCTCAAAAAACTTACTTAAGTATGCGCCGTTTAATCCTGTTATGCTGTCTGCTTAGCGTTGGTTTAACCAGCTTTCGGCCTGCGGTGGTTACATCTAGTTCGTTGATCAACAGTCGTTTAGCCGACCCTGTGAAACTTTCTTGGGAGTCGCTGCGCGATGTTACCTTTAAAAAGAAGTGGTATGCTGAGGAATCGGTATACATGCTTTATCCTACGTTTGGTCAGTCGGTGCAGAAGTTAAGTGGTAAACCTGTTGAACTGACCGGCTACGTGTTGCCTGTCGATCTCGAGTCGAACGTATATGTACTGTCGGCTTTTCCGTTTTCGGCTTGTTTCTTTTGCGGCGGGGCCGGTCCCGAATCGGTGGTGTCGCTGAAGTTTAAGAAGCCAGGCAAGAAGTTCAAAACCGACGAACGCCGCACGTTCCGGGGCACGCTGAAACTGAACGCCGACAATATCTACGAGTTGAACTACATCCTGGCCGATGCCGAGATGCTGGATACGCAGTAAAGGACGCTGGATGTTGGACTTTGGATTTTAGACCTCGGATTTATAAGCGAAGATCAATCAAATAATGTAGTTGAATGCCAGATAGTTGCCGGGAAGTCCAGTGTCTATCGTCCAAAATCCAACGTCTTTTTCGGCTCTGCGCTTGACAAACGTCCCGAAAAAGCCCATCTTTGCAACCGCAATGGGGGATTAGCTCAGCTGGCTAGAGCGCTTGCATGGCATGCAAGAGGTCATCGGTTCGACTCCGATATTCTCCACTCTTCATTGTAAAAGGCCCAATCTGATTCAGATTGAGCCTTTTTTGTTTCAGAATGGTCGCAATGCTTTTACGAAACGGCCTTTGAAATAGGTGGAGTAGAGGTTGTCTTCGCGGACGCCGCGAGAGGAGGAGGCGTGGATAAACCGGATGTCGTTGGGGCCGCGCACTTCCGTCACGATGGCCGCGTGTGAGACGTAACCCTCCTTGCCCGATTCCGGCACGAAAAAGACCAGATCACCGGGCCGAATTTCGGCTACTTCCACCTCATAACCCACCTCCGACTGTTGCCACGAGATGCGGGGCATCTTTAGCCCCACCGACGAAAACGCCGCGCAGATCAGCCCCGAACAGTCGATGCCGTCGTAGGTGTTGCCGCCCGATACATAGGGGGTGCCTGTGTAGGTGCGGGCCTGGTTAATCACCTCGCGGGCGTACTGACTCACGTATACAGTTGAGTTGACCACTTTCAACGTGCTGCCCGTTTTGGCACTGGTGCCCGTTCGGCTACCCGACCGGCTGGCGGTACTGCGGCTGGTGGTGGTCCGCTTCACCGCGCTACGGCTGGCCGGGGCCACGAATTTTGACGAGGCACAGGCCCCGCCAACGGTGATCAGGCCCGCCAACAGGCAAACCCGGATGAGTGACGTGCGAACGGGAGGCCGTTGCATAGGCGATGGGGTAGGGTGGGGTGGGGGTACTGGAAGTAACTGAGTAGGCTTTACGCTGCAACCTATCCAATTTTCATGGTTAACGCAATACGTTTGCGGTTGGTATCGACCTCCAGCACTTTCACCTGTACGGTTTGCTGCACCCGCACCACCTGGTTAGGGTCCGAAACGTAGCGGTCGGCCATCTGCGAAACGTGGACGAGACCATCCTGCTTCACGCCAATGTCGACAAACGCGCCGAAGGCGGTGATGTTGGTGACCACACCACTCAGCACCATGCCTTCGTGAAGGTCGGCCATGGTTTGCACGCGCTTGTCGTATTCAAATACAGTTAGGGCCTCGCGAGGATCGCGGCCGGGCTTGGCGAGTTCGGCCAGGATGTCGGTGAGGGTGGGCAGGCCAACCGAGGCCGAGACGTAGCGTTCGGGCTTGATTTGCTGGCGCAGGTTTGGTTTTTGCATGAGATCGGCCACGGTACAGCCCAGGTCGGCGGCCATCTTCCCCACCAAGTCATACCGCTCCGGGTGCACCGCCGAGTTATCGAGCGGGTTAGTGGGCGACGATATGCGCAAAAAACCGGCCGCCTGTTCATAGGCTTTTGGCCCCAGGCGCGGCACCTTTTTGAGTTGCTCCCGCGACGCAAACGCCCCGTGCTGCGCCCGGTAGTCAACCACGTTTTTGGCCAGTTGCGGTCCCAGCCCCGACACGTATTGCAGCAACGACGCCGAGGCCGTATTGAGCGAGACCCCCACCTGGTTCACGCAGCTTTCGACCACGTCGTCGAGGCTCTTTTTCAGGTCGTTTTGGTCTACGTCGTGCTGGTATTGGCCTACGCCGATTGATTTCGGGTCTATTTTGACCAGTTCGGCCAGGGGGTCCATCAGGCGGCGGCCAATGCTCACGGCTCCGCGCACGGTCACGTCTTTGTCAGGAAACTCCTGCCGCGCTACTTCCGAGGCCGAATAAATGGAGGCACCCTGTTCACTCACCATCAGCGCGGGAATGCCCAGGTTCAGGCCCTGGATAAAGGCCTCCGTTTCGCGCCCGGCGGTACCGTTGCCAATGGCGATAGCCTCGATCTTATACTGTTTCACCAGCGCCGAAACGGTCTGAGCGGCGCGTTGTTTTTCGCCTTCCGACGCAAACAGGTTCAGCACCGTATGGGTCACCAGGTTGCCCTGCGCATCCAAGCAGACGGTTTTGCAACCGGTGCGGTAGCCGGGGTCGATGGCCATTACGCGTTTCTGACCCAGGGGTGAGCTAAGCAGCAACTGCCGGAGGTTTCCCGCAAAAATACGGATGGCCTCCAGGTCAGCTTTCTCTTTAGAAAGGGCCGCAAATTCGGTTTCCAGCGCGGGCCGCAGCAGCCGTTTGTAGCTGTCTTTGATGGCCAGGCTCATTTGGTCCTGACTGGCCGTAGTTGCAGCGGCGTAGTTCAGGCCCAGAAACTGCCGGTCCAGCCGTTCTAGGGCGGCGGCTTCGTCGGGGGCAATGCCCACGTTCAGGATGCCCTCGGCTTCACCCCGGCGCAGGGCCAACAAACGGTGTGAAGGTACTTTTCGGAGGGGTTCGGCAAAGTCGAAGTAGTCTTTGTATTTCTGGCCTTCGGTCTCCTTCCCCTTTTTCACCACCGACCGCACGATGGCCTCCCGCTCGAACAGCAGACGGATGCGCTGCCGGGCGTCGGCGTTGTCGCTGATACGTTCGGCAATGATGTCGCGGGCACCTTGCAGGGCGTCGGCGAGGGTGGGTACCGCGTCGGAGAGGTGGCGACGGGCGGTCTGCTCTGGACTAGGGTCGCGGAGGCTGAAGATACGGTCGGCGAGGGGTTCCAGACCACGTTCGATGGCCAGCATAGCGCGGGTTTTGCGCTTCTGTTTGTAGGGTAAATACAGGTCTTCGAGTTTGGTAAGGCTGTTGGCGGCGGTGAGCTTCTGGCGCAGTTCGGGCGTGAGCTTGCCTTGCTCGGCAATGTTGCTCAGGATGGCGTCGCGGCGTTTGTCGAGGGCTTGCAGCGCCACGGCCAGATCACGAATGGCGGCGAGCTGCACTTCGTCCAGTCCGCCAGTGGCCTCTTTCCGGTAGCGGGCCATGAAGGGTACGGTGGCACCTTCGTCGATAAGCTGGAGGGTATTGGCAACAGACCGCCCCGGCAAATTCAGGCGGCTGGCAATGGTGGTTTCGTAGGGCATTAAACGGAGTTTACAGTCTTCAGTTTACAGTTTTCAGTGGCGTTTTAGCGCACTGGCTGACGGCAGAATTGCGTTATTGTATTACCCTTCTAACGACGCCAGCCGGATGCTTATAGCGCGTTTATGGGCATCCAATGATTCAGCTTCGGCCATGATTTCTACAACCGGACCCACGTTTTTGATGCCCTCCTTCGTGATGTTTTGCACCGTGATTTTCTTGACGAAACTATCCAGCGACACGCCACTGTAGGCCCGCGCATAGCCGTTGGTAGGCAACGTATGATTGGTGCCGGAGGCGTAGTCGCCAGCCGATTCGGGGGTGTAGTTGCCCAGAAAAATAGACCCCGCGCTGGTGATCTCGTCGGCCACGGCCTCGGCATTGGCTACGCTCAGGATCAGGTGTTCGGCGGCGTACTGGTTCAGCAAATCAACCGCATCGGCGTGGGTGTCCACCAGAATAGCCTTGCTGTTGTCGATGGCTTTAGCGGCGAGGTCGCGGCGGGGCAGGCGGCTCATCTGCGAGTCGAGCACGAGGTTGACCGAGGCCAGCAACTTCTTGCTCGTCGACACCAGCAGCACCTGACTGTCGGCCCCGTGTTCGGCCTGCGAGAGCAGATCAGCAGCCACGAAGGCGGGCACGGCGGTGTCGTCGGCATAAACGGCTACCTCGCTCGGTCCGGCGGGCATGTCGATGGCGATGCCTTCTTTGGCTACCAGCATCTTAGCAGCAGTAACGTATTGATTACCAGGGCCGAAAATCTTGAATACCTGCGGCACGGTCTCGGTGCCGTAGGCCATGGCGGCAATGGCCTGTGCTCCGCCGATGCGGAAGATCTTGGTCACGCCCACCAGCTTAGCCGCGAAATAGATGGCCGGGTGGTTGCTGGGCGAACATAACACCACCTCGCGGCAGCCCGCCAGCTGCGCCGGTACGCCCAGCATCAGCACCGTGCTAAAGAGCGGGGCCGTGCCACCGGGAATGTAGATGCCCACCTTGTCGATGGCCACGCTCTTACGCCAGCACGTCACGCCGGGCATGGTCTCGATCTTCTGAACGGGCTGCTGCTGCGCTTTGTGAAAGAGCCGGATGTTGGCGTACGCCTGCCGGATGGCGGCTTTTAGTTCGTCGCTCAGGCTGGCCTCGGCGGCATCAAGCTCGTCAGTCGAAACCGCGAGTCCCGCCGTTGACAGATCGACGTTATCAAACCGCATGGCGTAGTCGATCAGGGCGGTATCGCCCTGGGTGCGTACCTGTTCCAGAATGGGTGCCACTACGGCCTCAATCTGCATCAGCGACTGCATAGGCCGAGCCAATAAACCGTGCCAGTCAGACCGGGCGGGGAAGGGGATGAGTTGCATAAGGGAGGGGAGGAAGGGAGGAAAGGGAGAAAGGAGGAAAGGGAGTGGCTGACGCCAGGCAATCCCTTTCCTCCTTTCTCCCTTTCCTCCCTTCCTCCTTTAATTAATCATTTTCTCAATAGGTACAACTAAAATGCCTTCGGCACCGGCGGCGCGGATGGCTTCGATATTTTCCCAGAAGGCGTTCTCGTTGATCACCGAATGCACCGAACTCCAGCCCGCTGTGGCTAAGGGCGTTACGGTAGGTGATTTCATGCCGGGCAGCAGTTTTGAGATAGCCGGGATAGCCTCGTTGGGGGCATTCAGCACAATGTATTTGTTGTTTTTGGCCGCCTGCACCGCGTTGATACGGAACAGCAGTTGATCCAATAGTGCCTGCTTTTCAGCCGACAAACTGGCATGGGCAATCATGACGGCCTCTGACCGGAAGATGGTCTCTACCTCTTTCAACCCATTGCTCATCAGCGTACTTCCCGACGACACAATGTCGCAAACGGCTTCGGCCAGACCAATGCTTGGCGCAATTTCTACTGAGCCGCTGATCTCGTGGATATGGGCCTGTACGCCTTCGCCGGCCAGGTAGTTGCCCAGCAAGTTGGGGTAGGAGGTGGCAATGTTTTTCCCCTGCAAATCGCCGATGCCGTTGTAGGCGTCACCGCGCGGAATGGCAATAGAGAGGCGGCATTTCGAGAACCCCAGCTTATGCACGGTGGTCACTTGCCGCCCGGTCTCGACAGCTACGTTTTCGCCCACGATGCCCAGGTCAGCCACGCCGTCTTCCACGTAGCCGGGGATGTCGTCGTCGCGGAGGAAAAGAAATTCGGCGGGGAAGTTGGAAGAGACCGATTTGAGTTTGCCTGTGCCGTAGTCGAACCGAATGCCGCAGGCTTTAAATAACTGGTATGAATCTTCGCTGAGGCGCCCCGATTTCTGGAGCGCAATGCGAATGGATGATGCCATTACGAAGGTGTTAATTTTTGAGGGTGCAAAGATAGGCAGGAAAGGAGGAAGGCAGGAACGGGAGAAAGAGTGCCAGATATATACTTACTTGCAAAACGCTATAATACAAAACATTATGCGCAGCCACCGCGCTCCCTTCTTGCTCTGTTTATTCATGTGTGTGCCGCTTCTTAGTTGGTCACAACCAGTTAAGCCAGCGCTTAGTAAGCTGTTCACCAACAAGCCATTATACTGTTCAGGCGACCAAGTGTCGGTCACGTATGCTTCGGAGGGCGATTTTGGCACGGCAAATAAGCTCTCGTTTTATTTGGTCGATACGTATCCTCCGCAGGTAAGAACATTGTTGATTGAAACGGCAGCCACAAGCGGCACTTTTTCTTTCTCGCTCAACACGTCAATGCATGCCGGAACTTACATTCTTGAGTGTCAAGCATCGGCCCCCGCCGTTACGTTAGAGCGAACATCCACGTTTTTTCTGCAAACGCCGCTAAGTCTTACGCTTTCGCCGGTGTCGAAGGTTGTCTACGAAAATTACAGTCCGCATTTGGTGCTCAACACCACAATCAACGGGCCGCTATCTTATACAATTGCCACACCCACCGGTGATAAAGCGTATGTTACTGACTTTCCGCTCGTTACCGGGCCAGCTACCATTCCGGTGCCCATCACGCAGTCGGGTAATTACTCGCTAGTTGGGGTAGCTAACCAGTGCGGGCCAGGTCAGGCGTCGGGAGTGGCTTCCGTTACCATCCTGCCCACGTCAAACGTGACCATCTTTCCCCGGATGGCGGCCTATGAAGGCATATTCTGCGCCGGGCAAACCTACCTCGTTGGCCTATTAACGACGGGCACGTTTAGCACCGGCAATGTCTTTACTGCTTACGTCGCCAATGCGCAGGGCCAACGGCTGCGAACCTTGCCACTGATAATCCTGCCAGATAAACCGGCTGCAAACAGGTATGTCGTTATGCCCACCGATTTACCCGATAGCGACAACTATGTGTTTCAGGTTGGGTCAAGCAGCCCTGCTCATCTGGGCGCTTCCTTACTAAATGATAAATCATCGGAATCGGCGAGTCTACGGCTTAGGCAGCTATCCACGGCTACGCTCACAGGCGCTGTGTCTGTTTTTAAAAATGACTCGGCTCGTCTATCGGTAGCCCTAACGGGTTCGCCGCCCTGGAGGCTAATTTATCCGGGGCAAACCGAGACAGCGATGCTATATAACATCAACCAAAGCCCTGCCACTTTCACAGTAAAGCCGGATTCGACAACTGACTTTCGGCTTACGGCTGTTTATGATCTTTATTGTGGTCGGGGGAATGTAGTTGGCTCTACACTTATCACCGTTTCGGTTTTGCTGGCTACCGAACCTGCTTTACCGTTGCAGGTGCGGGCCTGGCCCAACCCCACAGCTGGCGGCCTTCAGATTGAGGGCGAAATGGCAGGCCAGGGCGACGTGGCCTTTACGCTGCACACGGAGTTGGGTAAGCTGATACTGACGTCGGTGGGGGGCGTGCAGCAAGGCAAGCTCAATCACCGAATGGATCTGAGTCAGCAGCCCGACGGGCTATACATCCTGACGGCCGAACAAGACGGGCGGTTGAGTCAGTTTAAGGTCTTGAAGCAGTAGGTTTGGCCGAATCAAAGCCACTGTCTTCCAGTCCCTTCTCGACACGCTCACTACTTTGGCCCTGCTCCACCAAACCGACGCGGGGTATGTGGGGTAGGATGGTAGCGTGTTTGCTAGGGTTATTCGCTATACCGCCACCGAATCGGGAATTTTACGATGAGGTTGTTAACAAATAAAACTAGCTTTTAACTGTCGTGTATGTGTTGACAGCAATATGAATGCTATAGCCTTTGAATGTATATCTCAACCAATAGCCACTTTGGGCTGAAAAACCTTCAACAATTAATCCGTTTTCTTGGTATACTATTTCATGAATTTCCTTGAAAGTCTCAGGACGATCAAGGTCTAATGTTTTCCAAACATTATCTTGAAATAGATCGACAATTAACTCCTGCCAGTTTGAGATCGTTAATGCCAACTGATCAACCGCTTCCCATTGCTTGTTTGTGTTGATATATAGATAGTCAAAAACTACTTGTAGCTCTTTACCTGGTAAGCTGATAGTCATGTTGTGAACAGGACAATCAGAGAAATTAATTAAGTTTAAATCGGTTAATGTTTTCATGGATTAATTTTGATGTGTACGTCAGCACTTTTAGCGTCACCAATTTGAAGATTGGCGTCAAGTGGTTGACCCCTTCGATTGTATATATGGATGTGATCGTACGGTGTTACTTTGTCTGGTGGATGAATTTTTAGGCGAGTGGTTCCCCGCGAGTCAACAAATTCGAAAAAACGACCATCGGGACTTTTTCCTTTTAGTTTGAGCGAGGGAACATTTTTTTGCACATGCTGCAAAATGTCTGTTTTGGTTAAAGATCCCGCGTTTTTCAAAAAGGCTTTTAATGCCTTAGACCCTTTCCTCATAAATTTAGCTCCTGTCGCTAGATTACCAACAACTGGTATCATAGCGGCAGCGGCTATAGCTGCTTCGGCGTAGTTGCCTTCGGCGGCATACATTAGGGCGTTGGCCCCGTCGGCTAGTTCACCTACTACGGGGATCATGCCCACCACATCGAGCACCGAGTGCAGGCCTTCGCTGAGCGCACTCGGCTCCTTGGGCAGGGTAGGCGGGGTATGGGTGATGCCTGCCCCGTGGCTTTCGACGGGCCAGTTGTTGTCATGCACTACCGCCCCAACAGCCACCCGCTGAGGGGAAATGACGATGGTCATCAGCATGGGTCCCGACCCGGTGGCCGAGAAATGCACCGCAGCGGCGGACCGTACCCATGTCAACGCAGTAGGCGTTAAAAAACGAAATGGTCTTGAACTTCGCCTTAGTATCTTCCCGGTAAAGATGGACAAAGCCATCGTGCTGCTTCGTGGGCGAGAGCATCCAGACGATGAGGACTGTGTCGGTCTGGGGCGGCGAATGTAATTCCACCGTGATGGTGCCGCCCTGGGTGAGCGAAGCGGGACGGCCCAGCATGTCAGTTTGCTGGTGAATAAAAAGGTCGTAGTACGTTAGTGGATAGCGGTTGCCGCCCACTTCCAAATACGCCGAAAAAGATGCCATACGTGCTTACCCTAACTCTGTGCAATAGCGCTGTTTAAAACTACCAAATTCTATAGACACGCTTGATTAGTCGAAGCTACGGCCTTTGTAAGTAGTCAGCAATGGCACCGGAACGGCTTTTGGCTTACCTTTGTTTCATAATCAAGCGGTTAGCTGGCCGGGAAGAAAAGGTCAGCATCCTATTCACTTTACCAAGCTGTTACCTTGACTTTTCAGGAATTTAGCCTCCACGATGACCTCCGGGCGGGTGTCGAGGCCATGAATTACAAACAGGCCACGCCCATTCAGGAGCAGGCCATCCCCCTCATTCAGGACGGAAAAGACCTCATCGCCTGCGCCCAGACCGGCACCGGCAAAACGGCGGCGTTCCTCATCCCCCTGCTCGACAAGATTGCCCACGCCGAACACGACCACACCAGTACGCTGGTGCTGGTGCCCACGCGCGAACTGGCCAAACAGATTGACGACCAGGTAGAAGGCTTCAGCTACTTCGTCTCGGCCACGAGCATCGCCATCTACGGCGGTGGCAAAGGCGACGACTGGGACAAGCAGCGTAAGGCCCTCGAAACGGGTGCCGACATCATCATTGCCACGCCGGGCCGCCTCATCGCGCACATGCAGATGGGCTACGTCAACTTCGACAAGCTCAACTACCTGGTGCTCGACGAAGCCGACAAGATGCTCGACATGGGCTTTTCGGACGATATTCTGAAGATCGTGAAAACGATTCCCACGAATCGGCAAACGCTGTTGTTTTCGGCCACCATGCCCGCCAAAATCCGGTCGTTTGCGGCGCAGATTCTGAATCAGCCCGAAGAAATTCGGCTGTCGGTGTCGAAGCCCGCGGCGGGGATCGACCAGCGGATTTACCTGGCCAAAGACCACCAGAAACTACCCCTGCTGGAGCACCTGATGGGGCAGATGGAGGTAGAGAGCATGGTGCTGTTTACATCGCGGAAGTCGGAAGTAAACGCCATTGTGCGGGCGCTGGCCAAGCGGGGCTACGTGGCCAAGGGCGTTAGTTCAGACCTGGAACAGGAAGAGCGCGAGGCCGTGCTGCGCGAATTCAAAAACAAGCAACTCCAGATTGTGGTGGCCACCGACGTGCTCTCGCGGGGGATCGACGTAGACAACATCACCCACGTAGTGAACTACGACGTGCCGCGCGACGCCGAAGACTACGTACACCGCATTGGTCGTACGGCCCGTGCCAACACCACCGGCATTGCCATCACGTTTGTGAACGAGGCCGACATGAACAAGCTGGGCCGGATTGAAAAACTCATCGAACGCAAGCTTGACCGGCTATCGATTACCGAAGAACTGGGCTTTGGTCCGGGGCCGGTGGCGGGTGAAAAAGATGAGCCTGGGCCGTTCAGCCGGGGGCGCGACAATGGCCGTAATGGTCGGGGTGGGCGCGATAGCCGCAAGGGTGGCCGTCGGGAAGGTGGCCGCGATGGCAACCACCGCGAAGGAGGTCGTGATCGCCATGCACCCGCCCGGCTGGCTCAGCCTGCCTCGGTAGCTACCCCGTTAGCTGACGGTGAAACAAGTGACGTCGTTGCACTGCCCGAAGGTCAGGTAGTTACGTCTATTGAGCCGGGCCATGAAGGCACCCGTCGCCGGAATAAACGTCGTCGGGGTCGTGGTCCGCGCCCAGAAGGCGAGGCAGCTAACCCAACCGAAGCCACCACCAATGGAGCCATTGAGGCATTGGCCGATGGTGCGGAGGCAGGTGTGCCGACTGGCCAAACCACCGACGAAGGGGCAACTAAACCGCGCCGCAAAAACCGCCGTCGCAACCGTGGCCCCCGTCCCGAAGGCGTTGGTACTGCCACGGCTGGTGTGCCTATTGATCACGCCGCCGAAGCACCACTGCCCGCCGTTGACCTGGCACCCATCTCTACCTGGCGCGAGATTGATTAAGTAAGAAGTCATTAGGCTTCGCCGTTATTCGCTTCGCTGTCATTAGGTCATTGGTTGTATCCAGCCACCAATGACCTAATGACAGCGAAGCGAATAACGGCGAAGCCTAATGACTTCTTATTTCCGCGCCACTTCTACCGGGCTGATCACGCTGGCGTCGGTGTTGCTCACAAAGGCAATGCGCTTGCTGTCGGGCGACCACGACGGGGTGTTGATAGACCCCTGCCCGCCGTAGAGGTAAGCAATTATTTTGGGCTGCCCGCCTGTGACGGGCATGAGCCGGATGTAGACGTGCTTGTAGGGTGGGTGGTCGCCGGGTTTCACTTCATCTTTCAGAAACGAGAGAAACACCATCCACTTCCCATCGGGCGAAATGTGCGCGAACCAGTCGTGGAAATCGCCGTTGGTTACGGCTTCCTGGTTGGTGCCATCGGGTTTCATGCGCCAGATCTGCATGGTGCCCGTGCGATTTGAGTTGAAGTAGATGTACTTGCCATCGGGCGAATATTCCGGGCCGTCGTCCAGGCCTTTGGCATCGGTCAGCCGTACTTCGGGGCCACCCGCTGCGGGCACTTTATACACGTCATATTCGTCATTGCGCGACCCGCAAAACACCAGATCCCTGCCATCTGGCGACCAGCCGTGTAGGTACGACGGGCCTTTGGGCGTGACCTGTTTGGGCGTTCCGCCCGTGAGTGGCATGGTATAAATAATGGACCCGCCCAACGCCGAAACGCCACTGCTCAGGCCAATAGTCTTGCCGTCGGCGGCCAATACGTGGTCGTTATTGTTGTTTTTTACGTCGCCTGTGTTCACCACATTGGCCTTCCGGCTGCGCAGATCGAAGGCGTAAATAAGTCCTTCGCTATTGTAAATCAGAGACTTATTGTTTAAGGTCCAGTTAGGTGCCTGGATGGAGTTGGGGGCGGTGAAGACCACTTCGCGGCTGCCGGTGGCAATGTTCATCAACTCCAGTCGGCTGCCCAGTTTCATCTGTCCGGCTGGTACGTCGGGCTTCACAGGCACGCTGATGCGCACGTCTTGGAATAGCCCCTGCTCCACTACGTCTTTGTTGTGCGACCCGATAAACAAGCCTACGTACACGTCATCGCCCAAGTCGATGTTAGCCACCTCGCGCACCTCAAACGGTTGCCCGAACTTGGCCACCCGCATGGTGAAGGTGTTGCCCTGCCGTTCCAGCTGAATCACGTCGGCCCCGGTCATGGTGGCGCGGTTTTCCTCCGTAATGCCCCCGGTAGTGCGCCGGAATTGCAGCGACGTGAGGCCGTCGCCGTGCACGGCGACGTTTACCTGCGCCGAGTTGGCGTCGAGGCTGGTACGAGCCATCCAACCGATCTTCCGGTGGGGGTCAACGCCTTTGCCCAGTAGGTTACCGCGCGTGTATACTATGAAATCTCCCTTGATTCGTTTCCAGAGAAAATGAAACTCATCGGCAGTGCCCCAAATGTTGGTGCCCGCACCGCTAAGGGTGTACGTTTGCCCGGCGGGAGCAAAAGCCGCCGATCCCGCATGAAGCACGGCACCGACGTCTGTTTGACCATCGAACACACCGACGGCTTTAGGTTGCGATAATACTGGCTGGCCAACGGTGGCCAAAAGGCCAACCCAGGCAAGTAGGCGGGTAAGTTGGTGGTGCATAGTAAAGTTGACGGTTTGGGGCTGTTGGGGTGTTTTCTGTGCCTGCTATTCGTTCTAAGTAAGCGTCAGCCGCCGCCGTTTTACTTCCAACATTGCTACTAAAAAAGCGTAGCCCTGGCACAACTCACACGTTGTACTGGGGCTACGCTTTTTTAGTCCTTGCCGAATAGCATTCAGGAGGCTACGGACCTACCTGCGAGCGGACTTTCTTGACCACAATCGGCAGGCACTGTGGCGGTGGGCAGGCGCAGATGGTGGGCAGAATCGTCACTACCGTATCAGAGAAGCAGCCGTTGGCCGAGTAGACCCGGATGGTGTAGGCCTGCGCTACGGTGGGGTTGGCTTGCCCACCGATGAGTACCCCGCCTACCACAGCTGAGAGGTTTTGGGGCGTGGCAAACAAAGGTGTGGCGGCTGTGAAGCTGCTTCCTTTGGTGATGTTGTAGCTCACGGCGGCACTGCTGCTACCCACCAGCGTGATGGCTGCGTTGGCCTGTGGAGTCTGACCGACGCAACTGGCTGAGACAGCAACGGCCGTTAGGCTCGGCGCGGGATCTTCAACAATGATGTAAGGGCAGCACGAGCCGTCGGGGCAACCGCCGTTGCTTACAGCAGCTACGGTATACTCACCAGCAACAGTGGCACTATAGGTAGCGCTGGTGGCTCCTGGAATGATCACACCGTTGCGGCTCCATTGGTAGGTGGAGTAGGAGGCCGGTGCCGTCAGGTCAAACTGGAAGGTCGTGTTGGCGCAGACGTGGGCGGGTATGCTGGTACATACCGTAGCCGTGGTGCCATCTGGGGCAGTAGCGGTGTTGTAGGCTATCCCTTCCTGATTGGCCTGGGCCTGGAAGCTAAGTGTAGCTACCTGCCCGCCATTGAGGGTCGGAATGGTCCATGTGCCTCCTGTAGCAGCCGCAACGAACGTGCCGGACGAGGCTGTTGAGCTTCCTATAATGCTCAGCCCACTGCTGGTGCTGAATGCATCAGTCACAACTACACTGGTGGCCTGCGTGGTGCTGGTGTTGGTCAGCGAAACGGTGTAGGTAACAGTGCCGCCTTTCTCGACACGGTTGGCACTGACTGTTTTGCTGATCGCATAAGAGGGTGGTACTTCGGCAAAGCCAAAGTCGTAGGTATGGTTGGCAGGCGAAGCCCCTGGGCCAGCGGTTTGGGCACTGATCGTTGGTTTGCCGCCAATAAGGGTTGCATCGTTGTTACGTACGCTGGTGCCCGAATTAACCGACGTGCTTTCGCCGGGAGTAACGGGTGATAGCGACGACAGCGCCAGAGAATTGCTTGTAACCACGCTGCTGCTACCCAGGTTGGTGACCACCAGTTTGTAGTTTGTGTTGTAAGTCAGCGACGTGCTGAGCGTACTACCCGGCTGGGCTACCGACGAGAAATAATACTCGCCCTTGGCGTTGGTAATGGCTGTACCGAGGGCATTGGTGCCGGTGGCATCGTAGAGCGTTACGGTAGCCCCGGCAATGGGTTGTTCGTCTGGATTTTGAATACCATCCCGGTTTTTGTCGAACCAGATGCGGTTGCCCAGTTCAATGGGGGGCATGGCGCACAGGGCAATCAGGTCGCCAAGGCCGCCCCCTTTACCAAAGTTGGTTTGCGCCTCGCCGCCCGCCTGGGTGGTTCCATCACCGGCATAGAGCCGGTACGACTGTACCCACTGGCCGGTGGTGTTGTTATACCAGCGCACCCCGGCATCGTGAAAACCGTCGCCGCCATTGTCAAGCACAGGGTCATACGCCGCGTTGACTACGTCGGTAAAGCCGGGAACCTGCACGACCGTACCCAGCGACACTTCGTCGTGGTTCAGGCCGAATCCCTGAATGCCGCTCGGATTGTTGGTGAAGGAAGTAGGACCAACGGTGCTGGCCCCCTGAATGATGTTGTAGGTGGTGGCTACGCCTAAAGCGTTGAGGGCTGTGTAGGTGGTAGTGCCGGTAACGCTGGATGAGATCGGGTACGAATCGCCGTGATAAAACTCGGCTCCGCCTGGCCCCTGGTTGGTGCCTGTCACTGAGGTGCCATTACCATTGCTGCGCCCCGCATTTTCCAACGTCCAGCCACTAACAGGGTTACCGCTGGCCCGCAACACGTCGCCGGCAATTCGGGCCTGATACAGGGTTGCGTTGGCCGGGTTGTCCAGCGCGTTGTTCCCGGCAATGTCCGAGATGCGGTCGCGGAGGCCAATGACCATGTCGCCATTGTCAAACGCAATACTTGTCAGCATCGGCATGGGGTGGATCAGGCGGTTAGCGCTGTTGGCGATATTAATAAAGCTCGACGTCCAGGGTTGCCACAGGGCCGTACCGGTGCTGGCGGCTTTGTTGCGGGTATAGTCAAGGTCGAACTGAAAGACGGGGCTGCTGCTGAATGCCAGCGTGGTAGGGTCTGCGGTGTAGACGTAAGCCTGCAAATCGGAGGTGAGCGAACTACTCTCTGCCGAACAGACGATGCCCACATAGACCTTGCCCCGGTAGGTTTCTACGGCAAAGGGGCGGGCATCACCGGCAGTAGGGCAACCCGGCAAGGCCAATGGCACAGACTGACTGCCCAGCACGGCCCCGGTGGTGGTGTTCAGCGCATACAGCTTCCGATCTTCCAGGTTCATCACAAACAGCCTGGTTTCATCGTCGGATATGGCGATACCACCCAACGACGATTTACCGACCGCGTTCCAGGAAGCGTCGCCCTTATCGCGGTTGAAGCCTGTGTAGTCGTGTTGGTTGCTCGTAGCGTTGGGTACGGTGAAGGTCTGCACCACGTTGCTTGTGGCGGGGTCAACGACATACACCGCCCCTGGGTCATCGGCTGAGAGGGCCACCGTGGTGGAGGCTACGCCGTCGGCACCCGGTCCAAAACCCACGTGTTTTTTGAAATAAGACCCTACAAACAGGCGTTGCGTGAGCCGTGCATAAGCCAGCCCGAAGGTGGCCCCAATTTTTTTGGCCGACACTACCAGCGAGTGCGATGCGGGTGAATCATAAATGCCTGTGTTGGTGGCTATAGACCGGCTGCCTGCGTTGTAGGGAAACGAGACCAGTACGTCACTGTCCTTGTTGAGGCCATTGACCTGATCGCCAAACAAGTAGCAGTTAGTAGCCAGATCGGGGTTGGCCTGGCAATAGTCAGTTGGGTAGTTCAGGGCAAAGTCGACGGTAGTGGCCGGACTCTGCACAAACTGCACCGACGTGCCGCTGTTGGTACCGTGGAAACTACTCCGATCACCCGACGAAGCCGGAAAACTGAACTCAACCCGGTAGGGGCCAGCCGGTGCCGCCAGCGAATAGACACCCGCCGCGTTGGTGGTTGCCGATATAGGAGCACCAGTGGCTGGGTAGGCGGTAACGACCACCCCCGGAATGCCAATTTCAGCGTAGGTATACGTTACAGACGCTGGGTAAGCGTTGCTGGCAACGTCTGTTGGTTTATACGTTCCATCCGAGTTGTAGTCGCGGAAGACCGTACCGGAAATGGATTGTGCCCGAATGGATGATATGCCAACCAGGCCTGCAAGTAGTGTCAGCAGTAACAGGAAGACACAGTGCCAAAAACCTTGACTGGCAATGGATGACGGTATATCGTTTCGTTTCATACTAGGTAAGTGGTCAGGTACTAATTGGTTAAGTAGCGCACGTGCCAAAAACGGGCAACTTTCATGCCACGCCCAAATTAGTCGTCGGCTGTAAAGGAGTAGAAAGGCAGAGCACCCAGTTGACACTAGGCTACTTAATAACAACTGCCCGGTACATAGACCGGGTAGTTGCGTATTGTACATGTGCCAGTGACCGTCCCAGACGGCTTGGCAGGTTCTGAATTATGGTGCTACGGGCCTGCCCTGCGACTTGGTTTTCTTCACCACAAACGGGGCGCATTGATCAGGTGGGCAAGCGCAGAGCGTAGGCAGAATGGTCACCACCGAATCGGAGAAGCAGCCGTTGGCCGAGTAGACCCGAATGGTGTAATCCTGGGCTACGGCAGGGTTAGCCTGCCCCCCGATGAGTACCCCACCTACCACGGCTGAGAGGTTTTGGGGCTGAGCAAACAGGGGCGTGGCGGCCGTGAAGCTGCTTCCTTTGGTGATGTTGTAGCTCACGGCGGCACTGCTGCTGCCCACCAGCGTAATGGCGGCATCGGCCTGCGGGGTTTGCCCCAGGCATCGGGCCGAAACAGCGACGGCCGTCAGGCTCGGGGCGGGGTCAGCCACCACGATGAAGGGGCAGCACGAGCCGTCAGGGCAGCCGCCCAGGCTGGTAGCCTGCACGCTGTACTCACCCACGGCTGTCACGCTGTAGGTGCTGCTGGTGGCTCCGGGAATAATAACCCCGTTTTTGGTCCACTGGTAAGTCGAGTAGCTGGCGGGGGCCGTCAGGTCAAACTGGAAGGTCTCATTGGCACACACATGAGCGGGTACACTCACGCAGGTAGTGGCTGTCTGCTGACCGGGCAGCGTGACGGTGTTGTAGGTGATGCCCTCTTCGTTGAGCTGCACCCGCAGGGTAAGCGTAGCTACTTGGCCCCCTGCCAGGCTGGCGATGTTCCAGGTGCCGCCGTTGCTACCAGGAGCAAAGCTGCCCACTGAGGCCGTGGCACTGCCAATGAGGGTAACGGCCGATGAGCTGAGTTGGTCGGTTAGGGCCAGGCCAGTAGCGGTAGTAGGAGAGGTGTTAGTCAAGGAGATGGTGTAAGTGACAATACCGCCCTTCTCCACCTGTTTGAGGTCCACCGTTTTAGCCAACGCAAATGTGGGTGAACTAGCCGTTTGACTACAGGCTGCGGGAGCTGTGTAGGTGGCCGTAGCTGAACCGCAGGTGGCTGAACTAACTAATATAGAGTAGGGCTGTCCGTTGGACGTTAGGTTGTTGAAGACGGCCGTCAGCGTGTTCTGACTAAAACCCGCCGAGGTCGATAAGATTTGGGTGATGCCCTGGTTGGTAATACTCACCGACCCATTACCGGGGTTGGTCACCGTCACGACCACGGTGGTCGAATATTGGTTGGTGGCCGTGTTGCAGGTGCCAGCCGTAGCCAGGGCACTCAGCGAACAGAGAGGGGCCACCGAGCAGGAGGCCGGGGCCGTGTAGGTAGCCGTAGCCGAGCCACAGCCAGGCAAACTTACTGTAACAGTATGGCTGGCGACGCCAGCTGTCAGACCTGTGAGTGAGTAGGCCACTGACGTAGCCGACGCAGCTACTGGTACCGTTGTGGTTATGGCGCCGTCGGTGATGGTAGCCGTACCACCCGATGTACTGGTCAGGCTTATGGTGCCATTGACCGTATATTGATTAGTGGCTGAGTTACAGATTGTAGGCGTAGCTGTCGCCGCAAGCGTGCAGGTTGAACACACCGTTTTGTCAATAATGACAACATCATCCATGACAATTCCTATGGTAGGATTGGCATTAGTTCCTTTGGCTACACTAATATAAAACTTGTCATCACCCGCCTGTAGCGTGAAACTGAAGCATATACTGGTCCAGTTTAGGTTATTGATGTCATTGTTGGTGGCTCCGTTCGTGCTTAGGGTCTGACTGTAAAGAGAGCGGAAGGGAGTTTCCATTTCGGCGGTAAAGACCGTTGAACCGCCTGCTGAGTTGGTTGGGTTAAAGGCGGCGGCTTTCAGACAAACCTGATATGTGTGGCCTACTTGCCAACAAGTGCTGACAGGTATTTCGTAGCGAGCGCAGTTAGCAGCCGTGCTGTTAGCGGCCGCCTCCTGTAACCACAGCGCCTTATTATTGTTTGGGTACTTAAACCAGTAGCCTGGGGTGTCAAAGCCCTGCCATTCGGGTAAAATGAGCCCATTGGTGCTCACCGCTGGTAAGCCGGCCAGTGTAGTGTTTGAGGTGAACGTTCCTGTCTCGAACCCTCCATTGGTAAGAATGTTAACGCAACAAGAAGCTACCGCCGAGCAGGCTGCAGGAGCTGTGTAGGTAGCCGTAGCCGAGCCGCAACCTGCCAGCGAGGCCGATACGATGTGAGTGGTCCCGTCAGAGGGAATGTTGTTGAAGGTGCCCGTTACGCCGCTAGTGTTGGCCGCCACCGTGAGGGTCAGGCTGCGGGGGCCATCGGTAAGGGTAATGGTACCAGCCACAGGGTTGGTCAGTGTTACGCTCACCGTAGATGAATACTGGTTCGTGGCCGGGTTGCAAGACGTGCTTCTTACGGAGGTAGTTAGTGAGCAGGGTAGCACAGCAGCATAGGCAGCATCGTAAGTAAAGTTGTTCTGGCCTGCTTGTGCCAGCGTAAAGCTAACTACGCCCGCTGCGTTGGGATCGGTGTCGATGGCATCGGCATTGGGGCCTGTGGCCGTGTTGGGTTTGCTACTGAGTAATAATGCTCCGGCACTGGCACTGGTTGGAAAGGTGAGGGTGTAGGCACCACCGCTAATAAGCCCTGTCAAGCTGTACACGAAACCAGTAGCATTAGTGCCGGTTGCATTCGAGAAATAGTAGTCACCGTTGGCATTGGTTGTCACGGTAACGCCGGTGCCGGATAGTCCGGGGCCGGTTAGGGTCACAGCAATGCCTGCCAGGGGTGGTTCGCTGGGGTCCTGAACACCATTGTCGTTAAGATCTTTCCAGACCCGGTTCCCAATTTGAATAGGAGCGAGGTCGCAGGCGGCTGCAATAACTCCAACGCCCGCCGCCTTACTAAACGTAGCTACTTCTTGCGTCTCATATAAATTCAACGCACCGGTTAGTGCGCCCGTGCTTGTGTTGTAGCTCTGAATACCTCCCGCGTTGGGTGCAAAAATGGGGGCGCCACTGCTGTTTAAATAAACGGGGTCTGTAGCTGTAGACAGTACCGACGTGTGACCTGGCAGAACAAACACCCCACCGGTACCACTATTGGGCAGACCATCACCCTGAATGTCGGCGTAGAAGAATTCGCCGCCACCCGGACCCTGCTTGTTGTTTTGACCAACCGTAGTTTCTGAGCCACAGGTAGCGTTGTTCTCAAGTGTCCAGGTGCCGCTTCCATTCTTACAGGCTTTGAGAATATCACCGCTTGAAGTGAAACCTTTGTATAGAATGACGCAGTCGCCCAGACGGTCCCGGAAGCCAAGAATCATATCGCCTTTATCGTCAAACGCAATTCCTGACAGCATAGGCTCATTTTGAGCGGCCGTTGGTTGATCGTAAATGCCGGGTGTGCTTAAATCAGACCATGGTTCCCAGTCCAAATCGTATACTGGACTAGCATCAATGTGGTTGTCGAACGTGGTGTAACCACCATTATTCCGATCAAAATTCAGCGCGCCACTCATCACTAGGGTAAACGTACCCGCCTGAAATTTCCAGACGTAACCAGTCAGATAGTTAGAGCCTGGGTTTGTAACGGGGTCCTGCCCGGTAGATACGGACGAAGCTGAACAGACCGCGCCCACATATACTACACCTGCTTTGTCGATGCCCAGACCAAAGGGGCGAACGTCGCCGACTGGACACGTACCTGCGGTGGTCGACAAGCCCGTTGTCGGGATGGCGTAGCGCTGAATGGTGTTCGTTGTTAGGGCTCCCGTGGTTGGGATGCTATACAGTGACCGGTCATAGAGGTTAACCGTATACAGGGTACTGAAATCGTTTGAAATCTTTAGGTCGCCCAGGCCAACCAAGCCAATGACCTTGTTGGTCTTGTAATCGCCGAGGTCCTTGAAATCAGTCGATGCACTCGGGTGGGGGTTAGGACCGGCTGTGTTCGCGCCAAATACGGCGTTCAGGTCAACGTAGGATGCAGTGGCGTTAACCGAATTAGGGTCAACGATATAGATCACACCCGTGCTTTCACCCGGCCCGAGGCTAGTGCCCGCTTTGATGTACGAAGCCGCATACAGCTTTTTAGATAGTCGGTTGTAGGCGAGTCCGTAAGTTGAACCAATATACTGATGATCAGCCAATGGTGACGGGGTGGGCTTCGCAGGTGTGTAAGTAGGCCCTACGGAAAAAGGTGTCGGTGACTCAGCTGTTGTGCCGTTTACGTTACCGTCGGGGTCTGTTGTTGAACTGTATTGGAGGCCGACCAACGTGTGGTTTGCTTTGGCCGCGCCATCGTAAGCACCGGATACATAGCAGTTTATAAACAGCTTAGGATCGGGCTGGCAGTAATCAATTGGCGCGTTTACACCGAAATTGGCCGTAGCCCCTGCCGTCACAAACTGAACGGATGTGTTAGAACTGCTACCATCGAACGCATCGAAATCGCCGACAGACAAACTGGTAAATTCAAGGCGTACCGGGCCGCTTAAACCAGTGATTGTGTAGGAACCAACAGCCGAGGTGGTAACTGAAACAGGGTTACCCGTGGCTGGATAAGCCGTAACAACGACGCCCATCACCCCTAGTTCACCATAGGCATACGTACCCGAAGCCGGGATGCTTTCATAAATACCATTGCCATTAAAATCCCGGAAAACAGTACCAGAAATAGCCTGTCCATAGCTAGGCAGTGTACAACACACCAACCCGATTACCAGCCAGGCCAGTGCCCGAATCGTTTTGACCGTAGAGATATGCATAATAGCAGAAGGATTAAATGTACAGAAGGCTAAGTAACTCTCTTAGGTATACAATTAATGTGCCATACTGAAACATGCCCGATTATAACCCGTCGAAAGGCTATTATCGGCTCACAAATGATTGCCTACCCTAGAGCGTGTAGTGGTTGAGAGATCGAAAAGGATACTTAACAATAGGTGTGCCAAGCCGCCAGATTAGCTTCGTCGGTAGTCATAAGTTGGGCCGTGGCGAGAACAGAGCGCACTGACACGTATAAATTATAGAACGTGGGTATAGCCCGCCGTTTGGTGGGTTTAGTACATTTGGGGCTGGGTTCTCGCTCACATGTATTCTCACTTCTTTCATGAAAAAACAACTAATCACCGGGCTGCTATTGTCCTGGGCGATGTTGACGGGTTGGGCACCGCAAACGCTGGCGCAAACGACTTTTCCGCGCAACGGTGTCTATGACGAACGGCCAAACCTGTACGCCTTTACCAACGCGACCATTGTGGTCGACCCTCGCACTACCCTCCAAAACGCGACGCTGCTGATTCGTAATGGCCGGATCGAAGCCGTTGGTAACGCCGTTTCGGTACCGGCCGGGGCGGTGGTCATAAACCTACAGGGCAAGCGCATCTACCCCGGCCTCATCGACCTGGACTCTGACTACGGTATGCCCGACCTGCCCAAGCGGGCACCGGGTGGGTTCAACGCCCCGCCCCAACTGGAGTCGAACAAAAAAGGCCCCTATTACTGGAATCAGGCCATTCAGCCCGAAACCGATGCCGGGCAACTGTTTAAAGTGGTTAATGCCAAAGCCGAAGAACTGCGCAAGCTGGGCTTCGGAGCGGTGCTCACCCACGCCCACGACGGCATCGCGCGGGGCAACGGTACGCTGGTGACCCTGGCCGACGACCGCGAAAACACCGTGGTCCTCCGCAATGGTCTCAGCCAGCATTTTTCATTTAGCAAAGGCTCATCGACGCAAAACAACCCCAACTCGATCATGGGTGTGGTGGCGGTGTTGCGGCAGGCATTTTACGATGCCGACTGGTACAAGAAAACCGGCCCCGGCGAGCAGGCCAATCTGTCGCTCGATGCCCTGAGCCGCGCTGCTGGCCTGCCCGCGTTCTTCGAGGCAGGCGATAAGTTCGGCGTGCTCCGCGCCGACCGCATTGGCGACGAATTTGGGCGGCAGTTCATTATTCGGGGCGGTGGCGACGAATATCAGCGTATAGACGAGATTAAGGCCACCGGGGCTACGCTGATTTTGCCCGTGAGCTATCCGCAGGCCTACGACGTAGAAGATGCCTGGGATGCGGATAATGTGTCGCTGGCCGAGATGAAGCATTGGGAAATGGCCCCCGCTAACCCCGCTATGCTGGCGCAGGCGGGTATTCCGTTTGCCCTCACTAGTGCGGGCCTGAAAACCCGCGCCGACTTCATGGCCAACGTGCGCAAAGCCATCGAAAACGGCCTCACCGAAGCGCAGGCACTGGAAGCTCTCACCACGCGCCCCGCCCAACTCATCCGAGCCGACGATTTGCTGGGTAGTTTGGCGGTGGGTAAACTGGCCAATTTCATCGTGACGTCGGGCAACCTGTTTGCGGCCGATAACGTGATCTACGAGAACTGGATTCGCGGGAAACAATACATCCTGGCCAACCGCGGCATCGCCGATCTGCGGGGTACCTACGACCTGAACATCACGCCACAAGCGGGCGCCGCAGCCCTGAAACTGCTGATTACGGGCACTAACCCCGATAAGCCAGACTACCAGATAATGGCCAACGACACCACCAAGCTGACACCCAAAGTGGCCATTGACAATAACCTGGTGTCGATGCAGGTAGCGCTGGACAAAAAACAGCCTAATGCCCTCACCCGCCTCACGGGTTACCGCAACGGATCTACCTTGCAAGGCGATGGTCAACTAGCTAGTGGACAGGTTGTTGCCTGGTCAGCCACGCTGAGCAAGCCGTTTGTTAGTACCGCCGCTACGGCCAAAACGGATACGGCCAAAAAGACCCCGATGGGTGGGCTGCTGTACCCGTTTGTAGGTATGGGCAACGCCAAAAAACCACAGCCGCAGGCTATGCTCATTCGTAACGCCACGGTCTGGACCAACGAAAAAGACGGTATCCTGACCACCTCCGACGTGCTGGTGACGAACGGAAAAATTGCGCAGGTGGGCAAAAACCTGACGGCACCAACGGGAGCCTCGGTCATCGACGGGACGGGCAAGCACCTCACCAACGGCATCATCGACGAGCACTCGCACATTGCCTTGTTTTCGATCAACGAAGGGTCGCAATCCAGCACCGCCGAGGTACGCATGGCTGACGCCATCAACCCCGACGACGTAAACATTTACCGGCAGCTGGCGGGTGGTGTTACGTCGTCGCAACTGCTGCACGGGTCGGCCAACGCCATTGGCGGGCAGTCGGCGCTGGTGAAGCTGAAGTGGGGTGAACCGGCTGACGGGCTGCTGATTAAGGGTGCCGACGGCTTCATCAAATTCGCCCTGGGTGAGAACGTGAAGCAGGCCAACTGGGGCGAGGCCAATCGGGTACGTTTCCCCCAAACGCGCATGGGCGTAGAGCAGGTGTATATGGACCATTTCATCCGTGCCAAAGAATACGCCAAAGCCTGGGCGGAGTACACAGCAAAGAGCGAAGAGCAGAGAGGGAAGAGCAAGGGAAAGTCAACGACTGCCGGTACGTTGGTGGCTCCGCGCCGGGATCTGGAACTGGACGCGCTGGCCGAGATTCTGAACAAGAAGCGGTTCATCACCTGCCACTCTTACGTGCAGTCGGAGATCAACATGCTCATGCACGTGGCCGACTCGCTGGGCTTCAAGGTGAACACGTTTACCCATATTCTGGAGGGCTACAAAGTGGCCGATAAGATGGCCAAACACGGGGTGGGTGGCTCGACGTTTTCTGACTGGTGGGCCTACAAAATGGAGGTGAAAGATGCCATACCCTACAACGCCGCCCTGATGGCCCGCGAAGGCGTGACGGTGTCGATCAACTCGGATGATGCCGAAATGGCCCGTCGCCTGAACCAGGAAGCGGCCAAAACGGTGGAATATGGCGGTATTTCGGAAGAAGATGCCTGGAAGATGGTAACGCTCAATCCCGCCAAACTCCTGCACCTGGATAGCCACATGGGCAGCATCCGGCCCGGCAAAGACGCCGACCTGGTGCTTTGGAACAACCACCCCCTTTCCATCTACGCCCGCCCCGACTACACCATCATCGACGGCGCGATCTACTACAGCCAAACCAGCGACGAGCAGAACCGCACCGCCATGCAGGCCGAACGCGCCCGCCTGATTCAGAAGATGATACAGGCCAAAGCTGGTGGCCAAACCACCACCCGCCCCACCGCCCGCCGCCAGCGGATGTGGCATTGCGAAGACATCGAAGGCGTCATGGCAGAAGGAGAAAATAAGTAGGTACAGATTTTTTGACAGGATTATCAGGATTGCAGCGGTCCGCCGTCGCGGATCAACAGGATGTCTCACTCTTCTGAGCAAACAAAAATCATGTTCATCCGCGACGGCGGACCGCTGCAATCCTGATAATCCTGTCAAAAAAATCTATCGAATCACAACATCATGAAACACATCACAAATACCATATTCCTCTGCCTGATGCTTACGAGCGCGTGGGCACAGAACCCTGCGCCGGGGCTGCCACAGCAGAAGGCCATTGCCCTCATGGGCGGCACCATCCACACCGGCACCGGGCAGGTGATTCCCAACGGCTATATCACGTTCGACAAAGGGGTGATTACGGGCGTGGGCGATGCCAGCACCGTGCGCATGAATACCAACGAGGTGCAGGTCATCGATGTGGCGGGGCGGCATGTGTACCCCGGCCTGATCTCGCCCGCTTCGCTAGTGGGGTTGCAGGAGGTTGCCTCCGTCCGCGCCACCATCGACTCGCGGGAGGTGGGTGTGCTGAACCCCAACGTGCGGGCGCTCATTGCCTACGATTCAGACTCCGAAATCATCCCGACCATCCGCAACAACGGCATCCTGATCACGCAGGCCATGCCCGTGGGCGGCACCGTGTCGGGGTCATCGTCGATTATGCACACCGACGGCTGGAACTGGCAGGATGCCGTGCTACGCAAAGACGATGGTATCTGGCTCAACTGGCCCGGCTACTACGCCCGCGATTTCGACTTTGACACGTTCCAGTCGACGGTGAAGAAAAACGATAAGCGCGACGAGGCCATCCGGGCCGTGCAGCTCGTTTTCGCCGAAGCCAAAGCCTACGCCGAGGGTGCCACGCTTGCTGCCGCAAATCTCAAATTCGAGGCTATGCGGGGCCTTTTCACCGGGAAGCAGAACCTCTACGTCCGCGCTGACTACGCCAAAGACATCATCGAAGCGGTGCGTTTTGCCAAAGCGGCGGGCGTGCCGAAGGTGGTGATTGTAGGCGCCGAAGACAGCGACAAGGTGGCTGCGTTTCTGAAAGAGAATAACGTGCCGGTGATCCTGAGTCCATTGCACCGCCTGCCCAACCGCGAAGACGAACCTGTGGATTTACCCTACCGGCTGCCGGGCATTCTGCAAAAAGCAGGCGTGACCGTAGGCTTGAGCTACGCCGAAGAATGGTGGCGGACGCGCAATCTGCCTTTCCTGGCGGGCACTGCCGTGGGCTTTGGCGTAACCGACCGCGAAGAAGCCCTGAAGATGGTCACGGCTAATACCGCCAAAATCCTGGGCATCGACGGGCAGGTGGGTACCCTCGAAACCGGTAAGCAAGCCACCATCGTGGTCTCGAAAGGCGACATCCTCGACATGCGCACCAACGTGATTGAACAGGCATTCATCCAGGGCCGCCAAGTTAACCTCGACGACAAGCACAAGCGCCTCTACAACAAGTTCAAAACTAAGTACGGGCAGAAGTAGGGGCAGGCCCTCGTGCCTGCCCTTACGTTTTCTCAATCAACGCCACGCAGAACCCGGCGATACCTTCCTGACGGCCTACGAAACCCATGTGTTCGGAGGTGGTGGCTTTGATGGCGATGTCGTCTTCGGGGATGGCCATGACCCCGGCGAGGCAGGTTTTCATAGCCGGAATGTGGGGGTTCAGCTTGGGTTCCTGGAGCACCACCGTCACATCGAGGTTGCCTACTTCCCAGCCGGCTTCGCGGATCATGCGCAGCACTTCGGCCAGCAGCACTTTGCTGTCTACGCCTTTCCAGCGGGGGTCTTTGTCGGAAAAATGGTAGCCGATGTTGCGCATGTTGGCGGCACCCAAAAGGGCGTCGCAGATGACGTGGCAAATGATGTCGGCGTCAGAATGGCCATAGGCACCATGCGTGTGCGGAATCTGGATGCCTCCCAACCAAAACGGATGGCCTTCCACTAGTTTGTGGACGTCGTATCCCTGCCCAACGCGAATTTTCATAGGTTATACACTCAATGAATTAACATACTGGCGCACGACTGCATTGAATTCCGATGCGGTTTGAAGACTGTCTTCTGCGTCAGCTTGTGATAACACGATATCAAGTTCATAATCGCCGCCTTGTCGCTTTTCCATCAGACGGTTCACGTCACGACTGTACTTGGCGTTGAAAAGACCGGGCTTCACAAAATGCAAACCAAAGAGTGATTGTGCCGCACTATGCGAATTGATACTGATTAGCTTGGTGGCCAGCAGTGCACGAATAGCATCGAAAAAAGCATAATAAGCTCTGTTACAGGCTGCTTCATAACGGCCTTCCCGAACCAGTATCTGGCAGTCAATCAGACACTCATCAGCTTTATGCAGGTAAGCAAGCGCGTCCTCATTCATACAACAATGCCCTCGCTACGAACAGCTTGATAAAATAAACGAGTTGACTGATTATACGCTGTAGCAGACACTGGTTTGGCAGACACATGTACAGTATAGTCGAGGCCCAACTGACTGGCTACTATACTGATTTTATCAACCTCCGGTCCAAAATGAACGGTATCCTGTTTTAGCACGACGAGGTAGTCCACGTCCGAATCACTCCTGAAGTCGCCACGTGCGTAAGAACCAAATAAGATCAGTCGATCTAATTGAGGTCCGTAAATCGACAACAAGGCCCGCTTGAGTTGCTGCGATAGCGCCCCAAGCTCAGCTTCTGACAGTGGTTTAAGCGATGTACTATTCATGAGAGTGGTCCGTAGCAGATACAAAAAAACAGGATTTTTTAGGTCTACTCCGTTCTAGACGTAACTCATTTATGCCAAAACTGGAGCAGACTAAAAAAATGCATTTTTTTAGTCTGCTCCAGATGCCCCTAATTTTACTAGGCCCGCCGCCGGTAATACAACGTCGAACTGTTCTCGGGGCGGAGGATCTGGCGGGCCATGGTCTGGATAGAATCGGGGGTGACGGCCTGGATTTTGGTGGCTTCCTGGTTCACTAATTCGGGGTCACCAGCGTTGGCGGCGTAGGCCAGGTTCATGGCTCGGTTCAGCAGTTCCACCTCCGAAAACGCCAGCGTCGATTCGGCCTGGTTTTTCACCTTCGTCAGTTCATCTTCCGGCACCGTCTGATCAACTACGGCCTGCAACACCCCGTTGATTGCCGCGTCGGCTTCCTCCAGCGTAACGCCTTCATTGAGTGTGCCCTGCACTAGCAGCAAACCCGGCTCGACCGACGAGGTCATGTAGGCCCCGATGTTGCTGAACAACTGTTGATCTTTCAACAATTGCTGGTACAACCGGCTCGATTTGCTCCGGCCCAGCAGGTCACTCAGTAGATCGACGGTCTGGAAATCGGCCTCAAACCGACCGGGCATGTGGTAGGCTTTGTAAATCGCGTTCAGGGGTACGTCGGCAATGGTATCCTGAGCGCGAGCCTGCGTTTGGCGGGGTTCGGCGGGGAGGCTGCGGATGTACTCGTTGCCCGCCGGAATAGGCTCGAACCACTTTTTGCAAAGCTGCTTCACCTGCTCGGTGGTCACGTTGCCGGCCACCACCAGAATGGCGTTGTTGGGCAGGTAGTATTTGAAGAAAAAGGCCTTCACGTCGTCCAGCGTAGCGTTTTCAATGTGGCTGATGTCTTTGCCAATGGTAGCCCAGCGGTAGGGGTGCTGCTGGTAGGCGAGGGGCCGCAGCTTCAGCCAGACGTCGCCATAGGGCTGGTTGAGGTAGCGCTGGTTAAACTCTTCGATCACCACTTTCTGCTGCACGTCGAGCACGGTCTGGTCAAAAGACAGGCTGAGCATCCGGTCCGATTCGAGCCAAAACGCCGTTTCCAGGTTGGCCGTGGGGAGCGTGATGTAGTAGTTGGTGATATCGGGGCTGGTGAAAGCGTTGTTTTCGCCCCCCACACGCTGCAACGGCTCGTCGTAGCTCGGAATGTGCTTCGACCCACCAAACATCAGGTGTTCAAACAAGTGCGCAAAGCCGGTGCGGGCGGGGTCTTCATCGCGTGAGCCGACGTTATATAAAATATTCACGGCCGCCATGGGCGTGCTGGCATCTTCGTGCACAAACACCTTCAGGCCGTTATCTAAGACAAACTGGTTGTATTGAATCATTGCAAAACGTTTCGCGAAGCAGGGCGGTTAAACCTAGTAACAAAAGTACGTCTAAAGGATTGGGGATTTTGGATTTCGGATTGGTTGCTGACGCATCAAGAGACAGGCTGGGCGCCCCCGGCTGGGCGCCCCCGGCTGGGCGCCCCCGGCTGGGCGCCCCCGGCTGGGCGCCCCCGGCTGAAGCCTGCGCTACATCGCCCGCGTCAGCAACAATCCCCAATCCGAAATCCCCATTCCAAAATTCTATATTTCTCGCAATGAAACACCTGCTTCTTTTCATCTTGTTCTTTTCCCCTCTCTTTTCGCAGGCGCAGATCCTGACCGATCCCGGTGCGCAGCAGACGGTGGTAAAGGCGCTGGACCATATCTATAATTATGAGTTTGCCGAGGCGGCTCCCTACATCAAACAACTGCAAACGAAATACCCCCAAAGCCCCATCATTCCGGTGCTGCGCGCGCTCACGATTCAGTGGCAACACCTGCCCATCAGCGACAGCCGAACCGCCACCAACCAGTATGTTGCCCAGGTAGAGCAGGCCATCAGGGGGGTGGAGCAACTTATTGACAAAAACGATCAGGACCCTGAAGCGGTGTTTCTGGGCCTAACCGCCCACGGTTACATGGCTATGAAACACAACCTCGACAATGAGAGCATGAAGGCCGTTTCGGAGTCGCGGAAGGCTTATGCGTATATGAAAGACGGCTTTAAGCTAATGGACAAAAATGTGGAGTTTTATTTCTCGACTGGCCTCTACAACTATTACGTGGAGCGCTACCCCATCGACCACCCGGTGGTGAAGCCGTTTATGGTATTTTTCAAAGACGGCGACATTGCACTGGGCCTGAAGCAAATGGATGTGTCGGCCAAAAGGGCCATTTTCACCCGCCCTGAGGCTAATTTCTACCTCGCCCACATCTACGTCAAGCACGAATCGAACTTTCCGAAGGCGGTAGAATACATGGATTATCTGATGGATCACTTCCCGAAGAACCCCATATTCCAGATGCGCTACGTGGAAGCCCTGCTACTGGCGGGCCGCTACGCCGACGGGCAGGTGGCGTTGAAAAAGCTGAAAACCATGCAGCACAAAATGCTCCCCGCTGCCATCAGCACCTTCGAGGGTATGCTAGCCGAGCGCGTGGCCAAAGACGATTCGGCAGCAGCGGCGGCCTATAACGCGGCCCTGAAGCTACCCGTCAATGTCGCTTACACCAAAGAGTACCACGGCCTCGCCTACGCTGGCCTAGCCCGCATTGCCGCCCGCGCCAACAACCGCGCCCTGGCTAAGAGCTATTACAAAAAAGTACTCGACACCTCCGAATATAAATTCGTGATCCGGGAGGCTAAGGCGTTCAAGTGACATAAACTAATGTGAATTATGGATGTCAGAATCAGCGTATTGCTGACGACATACAACCGCTATTGCTCATGCACCAACGTCTCCATTACGCCTTTGCTTTACTCCTTACACTGACCGTTGCCTGTCAGCGGCCCGTTACGTCGACAAAACCGTATTTCCCGCCAAAGGGAGATGCGTGGGCGCACCGTGACCCCACGCAGGTGGGCATGAATGCCACCAAACTGGCTGAGGCCGTAGCCTTTGCCCAGACGAAAGAGACTACCCAAATGCCGCCCGACTTTTCGACGCAGGAGGAAACCTTCGGTAAGCTACTCGGCCCCATGCCCACGAGCCGCGCCAAAACCAACGGCCTGGTGTTGCGGCACGGTTATATCGTGGCCGAATGGGGCGATACCCGCGCCGTTGACCCTACCTACAGCGCGGCCAAAAGTGTGCTCTCCACCATCACGGGCATCACGCTGGAACGGGGCATGATCGCCAAACTCACCGACCCCGTGGCCAACCTGATTCACGACGGCGGCTACGATTCCGACCAAAACAAAACCATCACCTGGGAACAACACCTGCGCCAAAGCAGTGAGTGGGAGGGGAGTCTGTGGGGTAAAAGCAGCGATTTTGTGGGTAAGGAAGCCTTCGGTAAGGGCGAACGCAAACCCCGCGCCCTGCAAGCCCCCGGCACCTACTACGAATACAACGACGTGCGGGTTAACCGGCTGGCTCTGTCGCTGCTGCAGCTCTGGAAAAAGCCCCTTCCCGATGTGGTCCGCGACGAACTAATGGCACCCATTGGCGCATCGGACACCTGGAAATACATCCCTTATCCCAACGCTGTGGCCGAGGTAGATGGCAAGCAGCTACCCTCTGTCAGTGGTGGTACGCGCTGGGGCGGTGGCCTTTGGATCAGCGCCCGCGATTTGGCTCGGTTTGGGTATTTATTCGGGCGGCAGGGGCGTTGGCAGGACCGGCAAATTGTGTCGGCCAATTGGGTGAAACAGGCTACCACCTGCGGCCCGGTGGGGCCTGACTATGGGTATTTATGGTGGCTGAATACGGGCAACAGTCAGCAGCTGCCCCGCCCCTGGGCCGACGCGCCCACCAGCAGCTTTGCGGCCATTGGCGCAGGGTCAAACACCGTTTGGGTTGACCCCGAACACGATATCGTGGTTGTCTGGCGTTGGCACGACGGTAGCCCCAACGAACTTATTAAGCGGGTGGTGGCAGCCATAGAAAAGTAGTTTCGTAGACTGAGTAAAATCGCATAGTTTGGGGTTATATTGCAAAAAAAGCCCCAAACTATGTACGCATCGCGTCGCAACTTTCTTCAAAAACTGGCAGGTACCTCAGCCCTGGCCACCGTTGCCCCTTCCATGTTCAACGGCTTGTATGCCGGTGATAAGTACCTGATCGAGCCTATTCGGCCCCGGTCGGCCAATGATACGGTGAACCTGGCCCTGATTGGTGCCGGCATCATTGGGCATTACGACCTCAACTGCGCACTAAAAGTGCCTGGTACTAAAGTCGTGGCCGTTTCCGACCTGTACGACCCCCGGCTGGTGCGGGCCAAAGAAGTCTGGGGCAACGATATCCAGACCACTCGCGACTACCGCGAAATCCTGAAACGCGCCGACGTTGACGCCGTGCTGATCTGTGTACCCGATTTCTGGCACGACCGCATTGCTATCGACGCGCTCAACGCAGGCAAGCACGTCTACTGCGAAAAGCCAATGGTGCACCACATTGAAGAGGGTGCGGCGGTGATTGCGGCGCAGAAAAAATCGGGTAAGGTGTTTCAGGTGGGTAGTCAGCGGGCAAGTGCGTCAGCTATTCTGGAGGCCAAAAAGTATTATGAGCAGGGCATGATTGGCGAACTAACCTACGTAGACGCCTGCGTAGACCGGGCCGATGCGCTGGGTGCCTGGCAGTACACTATGCCGCCCACCATTGACCCCAAAGAGCTGGACTGGGACCGCTATATGCAGATGGCCGACCAGAAGAAGCCGTACAAAGCTGAAGAATTTTTTCGGTGGCGCAACTACAAAAACTACGGCACCGGCGTAGCAGGCGACTTGTTCGTGCACCTCATTACGGGCCTCCACACCATTACGGGGGCCATTGGACCCACTCGGATCTATTCGCTGGGTGATCTGAACTACTGGAAAGATGGCCGCGATGCTTACGACCTCGTGACCGGGCTGATGGACTACCCCAAGACGGCCACCAACCCGTCGTTTCAGTTTATGACCCGCGTAAACCTCGCCGACGGTCGCGGCGGCTTAAACCAAACCCGGCTGGTGGGCACCGACGGTGTGATTGAAATTGGCTGGAACGACTTTGTGCTGAAACGCCTGAAACGGCCCAACGCGCCCATGTACAGCACCGGCTACGACGCCCTGTTTACGTACCCCAAGGCCATGCAGGAGGCATTTGTAAAAAACTACGACCAGAAATACCCCGCCGACCAATATCAGCGGATGGTGAAGCAGGAGCCGGAAGTAGTGTACAATGCCCCCGAAGGCTACGATGACCGCCTCGACCACATGATCGTGTTTTTCAACGCCATCCGCGAAAACAAACCGTCGATGGTGAAGGAGGATGCTGTGTTCGGTCTTCGCGCCGCCGCTCCCTCCCTGGCCGCCAACCTCTCCGCCGAACAGCGCAAACCCATCAACTGGGACCCGGTGGGGATGAAGGTGGTTTAAGTAGTGGTAAGTGCCAAACGGTAAGTGGTGAGTTTGCTGACGCGTCTATTATTGCGTCAGCAAACTCACCACTTACCGTTTAGCACTTACCACTAATTTCTTTTGGAAATCTCATCCCGAATCTTGGCTGCCCGTTCGTATTCTTCGTTGCCGAGGGCTTCGTCGAGCATTCGTTGGAGTTCGTCGACGGTCATGTCCTTGAGTTGCTCGCCGAAGGCGCGGGGCGACTTGCCTGCCGACGTGCTCCGAACAAGTTCCTCCTGGTCTTCCTCATCATCGTCGGCCGAGGCGGTGATGCCGGCTTCGGAGAGGATGGTTTCGTAGGTGAAGATAGACACGCCAAACCGGATGCCAATGGCGATGGCGTCTGACGGGCGGGCATCCACTACTGTTTCCTGAACGCCGTCTGAACAGACAATGCGAGCGAAGAAAATGCCTTCGCGAAGGTCAGAAATGACGATTTCGCGCACGGTAAAGCCGAAATTTTTGGCAAACTGCTTGAACAGATCGTGGGTCATGGGCCGGTTGGGCACAATTTTCTCGATCTCGATGGCAATAGCCTGGGCCTCAAACATGCCAATAATAATGGGCAGCCGACGGTTGCCATATTCTTCCCCCAACACCAGCGCAAACGAACCCTGCTGCGACTGACTTGGCGACAAGCCTAATATCTCTAACTTAATTTTTTCCACGTCCCAAAATTAACCGATGTCGGTATTTATTGTTCGCCCAGTCACGCAAAAAAGCGGGCTATCACAGCATGTGGTAGCCCGCTTTTCAAACTGTAAACTCCCTTACAGTGCCTGCACGGCCTTCGTTAGTTTGGGAAGTACCTCAAACACGTCGCCGACGATACCGTAATCGGCTGACTTAAAGAAGGGTGCATCCGGGTCTTTATTGATAACTACGATCACCTTCGATGAGTTTACACCGGCCAGGTGCTGAATAGCCCCCGAAATACCCGCCGCGATGTAGAGGTTTGGGCTTACTTTAATGCCCGTCTGGCCCACGTGTTCGTGGTGAGGCCGCCAGTCCAGATCCGATACGGGCTTCGAGCAGGCCGTGGCTGCGTGCAGGGCTTTTGCCAGATCTTCCACGATACCCCAGTTTTCGGGGCCTTTCAACCCACGACCAGCCGACACCACCAGATCCGCTTCGGGCAGGAGTACGTCGCCGGTAGCTTTTTCGGTGTTGGTCACGCGCAGGGCAAAATCGGCGTCGTTCAGGCTGGGTGCGAAATTTTCGACCGTGGCCGTGGCGTCGGTTTCTTCCGTGGCAATGGTGTTTTTCTTGATCGCCAGAATCTTTACGTCGGCTTTCAATTCGTTGAATGCGAAAGCTTTACCGGTGTAAATGCTGGTCTTCACGCGGAAGCCACTGCTCATATCGGGCAGCTCGATCACATTAGGCGCGAGGCCCGCTTTGAGCTTGCCCGCCAGCCGTGCGGCCATGGCATCGCCCAATGACGATTTGGCCAGCACCACCACCTTGGCCCCTTCCTGCTGCGCGGCAGCGGCCACTACCGAAGCATAGGCCATGCCGTTGGGTTCGTTTAGTTTGCCGTCGGCGGCGTGGAGCACCTTGGTAGCACCAAACCGGCCCGCCGTGGCGAGTTCGCCCTGATCGGCAGCACCAATGACCACGGCCGTAGCCGACGTACCCATCATACCGGCTACTTTCGAGCCGTAGAATATTGCCTCCTGTGAGGACTTCTTGAGCTTCCCTTCGTCGAGTTCAGCAAAGATTAGGACAGACATATATGTTTTGGATTGTGGATTGTGGATTGCGGAATTCGGATTGTTGCTTACCGGTCCGCCGTGGTCCGGCCAGAGCAAACCCATGCGTTAGCAACAATCCGAAATCCGCAATCCCCAATCCGAAATACTAGATGACTTTTGCTTCGGTGCGGAGAAGCTTGATGAGCGTTTCGGCTTCGTCGGCGGGGATCATTTTTACGGCACCGCGGGGGGCGGGCATTTCGTAGTTGGCCACGGCCGTTAGCGAATCTTGCCCGGCGGGTTGCACAATTTTCAGGGGCTTGGTGCGGGCCGTCATGATGCCGCGCATGTTCGGAATCTTCCATTCGGCGATGGGTTCCTGGCAACCCAGCACCAGCGGCAGTTGAGCTTCAATATCTTCTTTGCCGCCTTCAATTTCGCGGGTCATCTTGGCCGTGGTGCCTTCTACGTCGAGCTTCATCACCGGCGAAATTGACGGGATGCCGAGCATTTCGCCCACGATGCCGTGCACCTGCCCACCATTGTAGTCGATGGATTCGCGGCCCATCAGAATAAGGTCGTAGGGCGTTTCTTTGGCCACAGCGGCAATTTGTTCGGCCACGAAATAGGCGTCGATGGGTTCGGCGTTAACCCGGATGGCATCGTCGGCCCCGATGGCGAGGCACTTACGAATCACAGGTTCGGCATCGGCCTCACCCACATTGAATACCGTTACCGAGGCACCCAGCTTCTCTTTCAGCTCTACGGCCCGCGCCAGGGCGTAGTCGTCGTAGGGGCCGGTGATAAACTGCACACCCGCTTTGTTAAACTTGGTGTTGTTATCGGTAAAGGTAATTTTGGTCGTCGTGTCGGGCACGCTCGTCACGCACACTAAGATTTTCATAGACTATGTGGTTGTTTGTGAGTTTGTCTGTTTGGCTGTTTGTGTGTTGCTCTTTATCGTCTTGACGACTAACAAACGCACAAACAAGCAGACAGACAAACAACTTCTTGCCGCGAAAATACACATGTTCATCTAAATAGTATGCATGCATACTATTTTTCTCATTGACTCATGAATCAGGAACGCATCCAACAATTGCTCAACTTTGTCCAACAAGAACCGGGCGAACCCTTTAATGTTTATGCCCTCGGCATGGAATACCTGGCCGAGAACCCCGCCCAGGCGCAGCACTACTTCGAGCGGCTGCTGACGGAACACCCGCAATACCTGCCTACCTACTACCACGCCGCCCAACTCTATGCCGATCTGGGCAACCGCCCCAAAGCCGCCGAACTCTACGACTTCGGCCTGCTGCTGGCCAAGCAGCAGAGCAACGAAAAAACCTTCGACGAGCTAAACCGCGCTTTCCGGGCCTTCAAGGATGAGGAGGATGATTTTTGATGACCCTTTTTGGCCTACCTATTCGTTATCTTTGGAAAGACGACCAACCAGCTAAACGTTGTCAATCGATAGTATGAACCTGCAATATCTTGCTGATCACCGGGGCAATGTCACGGGCGTTTTCATTCCGATTCAGGAGTGGGAGCAAATCCGTACGCAACTGCGTCTGCCCGACGAGTCGAAAACGGAACACCGTCAGGAATTGATTGAGGCGTTTGAGGAGATGAAGGAAATTAAGGCCGGAAAACGGCCCAAGCCTGCACTTAACAACTTCCTGGATGAACTCCGTACTCTTTGAGGTCATCCCGATTTCGCCGTTTCAACGGCAGGCCAAGCGGCTTATCAAGAAATTCCCATCGTTGAAAAACGAAGTTCTAAGCTTGATTGACAGTTTAAGTAAGACACCGCTTCAAGGTACGCCGCTTGGCAATAACTGCTATAAAATCCGGTTGTCGATTGCCAGCAAGAACAAGGGGAAATCGGGTGGCGCGAGAGTAATTACCTGCGTTTATTCAGCAGACCAAGAGGTGTACCTGCTCTCTATTTACGACAAATCTGAGCGGGGAACGCTGACAGATAAGGAGGTGAAGGAGTTGATCGAATGGATTGCGAGGTAGGCCCGTTTCAGGATGAGTTGTGAGTGGTGTGCCGATTTAAACCTATAAGGTCTCCTAAGACCTTATAGGTTTGGCCGTAGCCTTCGTATTTTGCGGCTATGAAAATTACCGGCGTTACGCTCTACCAGTACAACATTCCGCTGAAGGCACCCATCACTATTTCGCTCGGCACCATTGATGCGGCGCGGAATATGCTTGTGCAGATTGATACCGACGAGGGGCTGGCGGGCTGGGGCGAAGGGTCGCCGTTTTGGATGATCGTGGGCGAAACGCAGGCGTCGGGGTTGGCGGCGGCGCAGGACATGGCCCGGCTGCTGCTGGGTAGAGATCCGCTGGATATTGAGGGGTGCATGGCCGCCATCGTGCGGTATCTGCCCGGCCACCCCACCACCCGCTCGGCGTTTGACATGGCCCTCTACGACCTTGCCGCCAAACGGGCCAACATGCCGCTGTATCAGTACCTCGGCGGCGGCAACCGCACCCTCGTCACCGACGAAACCATCTACCTCAACGACCCTGAACGTATGGCCGACGATGCCCGCCGCATTGAAGCCAACGGGGGCGAGGCCATCAAAATTAAAGTAGGCACCACCGCCCAGGCCGACCTTGACCGGCTGGCCATGATCCGGCAGGCCATCCGCTACGAAACGCCCATCCGCCTCGACGCCAACCAAGGCTGGGACGTGCCCACCGCCCGCGCTGTGCTGGGGGCCATTGGCGATTGGAACGTACAATATTGCGAACAACCCCTGCGTCGCCATGACATCGCCGGGCTACGTAGCCTGCGGCAGTCGGTCAACGTGCCCATCATGGCCGACGAATCGGTGTTCGACGCGACCGATGCCCTGCGGCTGGTGCGCGACGAGGCGGTGGATTATCTGAACATCAAGCTCTCGAAAAGTGGGGGTATCTATGAAGCCCTCAAAATCAACGCCGTGGCCGAGGCGGCGGGTATGGCCTGCATGATCGGCTGCATGTCGGAATCGCGGCTGGCGCTCACGGCCAACGCCCATTTCGCCTCTGCCAAACAAAATGTGCGTTTCTGCGATCTGGACGCTTGTTTTGAACATGCCACCGACCCCGTGCTGGGCGGCATCGTCTACGACGGTTACTTGATCACTCTCCCCGACACCCCCGGCATCGGTGCCGAAATAGACCCGCCGTTTTTGGCGGGGTGTGAGAAGCAATGGGTGAAAGAGTGAATGGCGAAAGAGTGAAAGAGCGCAGGAGTACGCTTTCGCTCTTCCACCATTTGCCCTTTCACTCTTTCACCATTCACTCTTTCACTATATGACCATTACCACTACCAAAACAGACGATGACCTGCGGGGGCTGCTGGCCCTGCAACGGCGTAACCAGGTGAGGAACGTGCCGCCTGACGTGCAGCAGGAGCAGGGCTTTGTAACCCTGCTGTATACCTTCGAGCAGATCAAGCGGATGCATGAGGCCGCGCCGAGCGTCATTGCCAAAGACGGCGACGAAGTGGTAGGGTACGCCATTACTACCCTGCCCGACGTGCGCGCCGATATTCCTGAACTGGAGAGCCTGTTCCAACTCATCGACACCATCGATTACCAGGGAAAACCGCTGGGCGAGTACTCGTATTACGTGGTGGGGCAGGTGTGCGTGGGGGAGGGGTATCGGGGGCAGGGTGTTTTCGATGCCATGTATGCCCATCATAAAAACCTGTTTCAGGATCGCTACCGCCTATTTATCACCGATATTTCGTCGCGGAATGCGCGGTCGATGCGGGCGCACGAACGGGTGGGCTTCCGGGCGGTACACACCTTCCACGAACCCGCCGCCAACGAGTCCTGGACCGTGGTAGTCTGGGACTGGCAGGCGTAGATTTTGGCCCGTAATTGCTTTTCACCCCACTATGCATAAAACCCTCTACCTCTGTTTGTTGTCGTCGTCGTTGCTGGCTCAGTCGGGGCCTTTTCCGTCTACGGGCGCCAAACCGCAGCAGTTCTATTCCACGTCGTCGGTGGCGAAGCAGGGGTTTTCGGCGCAGCGGCTGCAACGCATCGACAGCCTGTTGCAGGGCTTTGTCGACAAAGGCATTGCCCCCAATGCCGTGGCGTTTGTGGCCCGAAACGGCGTGGTGGTGCACCATAAGGCTTACGGATACAGTAACCTGGCCAAGCGTATTCCCGCCCGCACGTCTGACATTTACCGGATTGCCTCGCAGAGCAAAGCCATCACCACGGCCACCTTGCTGACCCTGCTGGAGGAGCAGAAATTCCTCCTCGACGACCCCATTGCCAAGTACATTCCGGCGTTTAAAAATCCCACGGTGCTGGTCAGCTACGACAAAAACGACCCCGCCAAAGGTTCCTACGAAACCCGCCCCGCCAAAACGGGCATCACCATCCGCGAACTGCTGTCGCATAGCGCGGGCATTCCCTACGAACACCCGCTGGAGACACGGGCGGAGTTTAAAGTGCCGTTTTTTGCGTCGCTGGAACCTGACCGGCTGGAAGACGTGGTGAACAAAATAGCCAAACGGCCACTGCTGAAAGACCCCGGCGACGGCTTTGTCTACGGCCTTAACACCGACATCATTGGTCGGCTGGTGGAAATCCTCTCCGGCGACCCCCTCGACGTGGCCATGCGCAAGCGTGTGCTCGATCCGCTGGGCATGAAAGACACTTACTTCTACCTGCCCGCCAACAAAGCCGCCCGCCTGGTAGAACTGTACTCCAAAGAAGCCGACGGCCCGCTGACGGTGCACACCAACGACGTGTACCGGAAGTTTGCCGTGGCAGGCGGGAAGACCTACTTTTCGGGTGGGGCGGGGCTGGTGAGCACAGTAGAAGATTACGCCAAATTCTGCCAGATGCTGCTCAACGGCGGCGAGTTCAACGGTAAGCACATCCTGGGCCGCAAGACCGTAGAGATGATGGTGCGCAACCAGATTGGCGAAGGTACCGTCTGGGACCGGCAGGATAAATTCGGGATGGGGTTGCAGCTTATCACGTCCAGCAGTCACTACGGCGATCAGGCTTCGCCGGGGTCCTACACCTGGGGCGGCATGTACTGCTCGGAATACACCGTTGACCCCACCGAAAACGTGATTATGCTGGTTTTCACCAACGTACACCCCTACGCCCACTACAGCGAATTCGTCCGCAAGTTTCGCATGGCGGTGTATCAGGCAATGGAGTAGAGGGCTGGTGCTATATTTACCCACATGAAACTCACCATTACTACCAAAATCGTTATCGGCTTTGTGCTGGGCGTACTTATCGGGCAGGTGCTCCACAGCAGCTTTTCGCCCGACGAAGCCACCGCCTACGGGGCCAAGCTGCAACTGTTCAGCAAGGTTTTCCTGAAGCTTATCAAGATGATTATCGGGCCGCTGGTGTTCTCTACGCTGGTGGTGGGCATTGCTAAACTCGGTGATTTCAAAGTCGTTGGCCGCATCGGCATCAAAACCCTAGGCTACTTTTATTTCGCCACCATCCTGTCGCTCATTATCGGGCTGGTGGTGGTGAACATTACCAAGCCGGGCAGTATCCAGAGCTGGCCCCGTCCGGCGGCGGGCACGGCGCTGGGCATCGAAGGCAAAAAGCTCAACTCGCTTGAAGACTTCATCCTCCACATCTTCCCCGACTCGGCCTTTCGCGCCCTGTCTGAAAACGAAATCCTCCAGATTGTGGTGTTTTCGTTGTTTTTCGGCGTGGCGCTGGGAGCCATCGGCGACAAGGGCAAGTCAATTTTAAAGGCGCTTGACGCCCTAAGCGAATTGGTGTTCAAGATGGTGGGCTACGTGATGCAACTGGCTCCGTTTGCGGTGTTAGGTGCTATGGCGGCAGTGGTGGCCAGCAAGGGTCTGAGCATTCTGGTGTCGTATGCCTACCTGCTGCTGTGCTTCTACGGCGGACTGCTGTTCTTCATTTTCGTGGTGCTGTTTGCCATTTGCACAGTCATGCGCATCCCGTTCTTCAAGCTGTTGCAGGCTATGAAAGCTCCGCTGCTGCTGTCGTTCAGCACGGCGTCGTCAGAGGCGTCGCTGCCGCAGCAGATCAAGGTGTTGGAGAACTTCGGCATCTCCAACCGCATTATCGGCTTTGTGCTGCCGCTGGGCTATTCGTTCAACCTCGACGGGTCGATGATGTACATGACCTTTGCCACGGGGTTCATTGCCCAGGCCTACGGTGTGCCGCTGACATTGCAACAGCAGATATTCATGCTGCTAACGCTCATGATCACCTCCAAAGGCATTGCGGGCGTACCCCGCGCCTCGCTCGTGGTCATTGCCGGTACCCTCTCGCAATTCAACCTGCCGGTAGAAGGCCTGGCCCTCATTCTGGGCATCGACCCCTTTCTCGATATGGGTCGTTCGGCCACCTCCGTCATGGGTAACGCCGTGGCGACCAGCGTAGTAGCCAAATGGGAAGGCGAGCTGGATTTAAATCACGTGCCCGTGCTGGATGAAGCGTAGGGATTTACGAGCGGTCCGCCGCTGCGGTACGAATTACGATGTACGATTTTTGCTGACGCCAGCGTACCCCTGCGTCAGCAAAAATCGTACATCGTAATTCGTACCGCAGCGGCGGACCGCTCGTAAATCCCTTCACTCGCTTCGCAACGACGTCACCGGGTTCATCAGGGCGGCTTTGATGCTCTGGAAGGACACCGTCAGCAGCGCAATGACCACGGCCAGTAGGCCCGCACCGGCAAAGAGCCACCAGTCGATGGTGATTTTGTAGGCGAAATCCTGGAGCCAACGGTGCATGGCGTACCAGGCAATGGGCGTAGCCAACACCGCCCCGACCACCACCAGCCGCAGAAAATCTGTCGACAGCAGGACCACCACGCTGCCCACGGTGGCCCCCAGCACCTTGCGTACGCCGATTTCTTTGGTGCGCTGTTCAACGTTGAACGATGCCAGCCCGAACAAGCCGAGGCAGGAAATCAGGATAGCGACAAACGTGAAATAGCCCACCACAGTAGCCAGGCGGGTTTCGGCCACGTAGTTCTTCTGAAACTCGTCGTTCAAAAAGCTGTACTCGAACGGCTCGTTGGGGTTAAGCTTTTTCCAGGTGGCTTCCAGCGACTGCAATACTGGCTGAAGCTGCCCCGCCCCCACGTGGGCCACGACATAGTTGTAATTGGGGCTGTCGTTGAGGGTAAAGGCGTAGGGTGTAATGGGCAGGTGCAGGTCTTCAAAGTGAAAGTCGTTGACCACGCCAATGATGGTGAACCCCACGCGGCCCCCGTTACGGTCGGTAAAGGCTTGTTTGCCAATGGCTGCCTGCGCAGAGGGGTAGCCCAGGGCCTTGGCAGCCCGCTCGTTAACTACCAGCCGGTTGCTGTCGGCGGGGAAGGCCCGCGAGAACAATCGGCCAGCTACGGGCCTGATCGATAACGTGTTGAGGTAGTCGTAGTCGATCCGGTTGGTGCGCGTCCGCTGTCCTTCGGTACTGGTTTGGCCTTCGCCGTAGAAGTTGCCGTCTTCGGGGTTCATAATGCCCGGATAGTAGGCCGACGCCCCCACCGATTGAATTTGCGGGTTGGCGGCCAGGGCATTTTTCAGGGCTGGGTAGCTCTTTTTTGCCATAGCACTCCGTAGCGACAGGATGATCTGCTGGTCTTTGGCAAAACCCAGATCGGCCGACCGCAGGAATCTCATCTGCCGACCAATGGTGAGCGATGCAATGATGAGTACCACCGACAGCGTGAACTGAAACACCACCAGCCCCCGCCGCACCGACACTGCCGCCAACGAGTTGGTGATTTTGCCCTTGAGCACCAGAATAGGCCTGAACGATGACAGATAGAAGGCCGGATAACTCCCCGCCAGTAACCCCACCAGCAGGCTCAGGACCAGAAAGGCGGTCAGCAACAGCCCATTCTGTCCCGGCGAAAACCACAGTACTTTGCCCGACACCTGCCCGAAGGTGGGCAGCAGCAAGGCCACAAAAATCAGGGACAGCACAAACGCCACCACGCTAAACAACACCGATTCGGCCAGAAACTGCCCAATGAGCGACCCCTGCCCCGCGCCCAGTACCTTCCGGACCCCCACCTCGCCCGACCGTTTGGACGACCGCGCTGTGCTGAGGTTCATGAAGTTGATGCAGGCAATGAGCAGCGTAAACAGGGCAATAGACCCCAGAATGTAGAGGTAGGTCAGGCTGCCGTTGGGCGTTACGTTGTGGGTTAACTCGGTACTAAGGTGGATGTCGGGTACGGCGGTCAGAAACTGCCGCTTGTCGAACGAGGCCGCTCGAAGGTCTTTGCGCATGTACTTTTCCACGAAAGCGGGCAGCTTGGCTTCCAGCTTTTTAGGGTCGGTGCCGGGGGCCAGCTTCAGGTAGGTGAAAAACATGTTATTGCCCGCCATGCTCGTCTGACTCTGCACATACTTGGCTAGCCCACCCCCGGCAAACGACATAAAAAAACGGGCATCGATGTGCGACGGTGCCTTGCCGGGCCGAAACACCCCCGTAACGGTGTAGTTGCCGTCACCGTTGGTGTTGCTCTCCACGTGGATGACCTTGTTCAGCGCCGGTTGGGTGCCAAAGAGCTTGTGGGCAATTTCTTCCGACAGCACCAGGGCGTTGGGATTCTTCAAGGCCTGTTCGCCGCTGCCTTCAATAAAATCATAGGTAAAGAACGAGAAGAACGTAGGGTCAGCCAGGTAGCCATTGGTTTCGTAAAAAACCGCCGACTTGCCGGGGGGCGCGTCGTAGCGCAACATCGTCTTGTCATCCACGAAAAGGCCTACCAGCTGCGTAGTGGCCTTTATCTCGGGGTACTCCAGCTTCAGCGCGTCGGCTACGGGGTAGGGAGTGGCGGCAGTTTTGCTCTCGCCGTCGGGCCGCACAAACACCGTCCCGATCTGGTACAGCTGCCCTACGTTGCGGTGGTGCTTGTCGTAGCTCAGTTCGTCGATCAAATACAGGCAGATGAGCAGGCAGCACGACAGCCCCGCCGCCAGCCCGACAATGTTGATGAACGAAAACACCTTGTTGTTCACCAACGTCCGGTAAGCGATTCTAAGATTAGTAGTCAGCATGGTTGTAGGCGGTTCGTATAGGTTGCTGTGGTGTAGTACAAGCCACATGCCAGACATAAAAAAAGCCCATTCCTGGGCTTTAGAGGGCGTTTTTATTTTGTTAACCTGTCCGAAACTGGACAACTACGTCCGGCCTTCACCACCGTAACTCACCGCCGCTCGTCAGCGCAGCAAGGGCGCCACCCGCGTGCCCAGCAGGTCGATAGCGTGCATGAGTTTTTCGTGGGGCTGACTGGCTACGTCGAGTTGAAACGTCACGCGCGAAATGCCCCCTAGGGCCTCGCTGTGGCGGATTATTTTTTCGGCCACTTCTTCCGGGTTACCAATCAGCAATGCCCCCAGCGGACCCAACTGTGCACTGAAGGCCGCTCGCGAAACGGGTGGCCCGCCGCGCTCAAGGGCGCGTTTGTTGAAGGTACGCGCATAGCCCGGAAACGCCGATTCTACGGCCTCTTCGCCCGTTTCGGCTACGTAGCCCAGCGAGTGCAGGCCCACCTGTAGTTGCTCCGGCGCGTGCCCCGCCCGGCGGCCAGCTTCGCGATACAGATCAATGAGGGGTCGGAAACGGTGGGTGTCGCCGCCAATGATCGCTACCATCAGGGGTAGGCCCAAGGTACCCGCCCGCACAAACGAAGCCGGCGTGCCACCTACGCCCAGCCAGATGGGCAAGGGGTTTTGCATGGGCCGGGGGTAGATGCCCTGCCCCGTCAATGCAGGCCGGAATTTGCCTTTCCAGCGCACCTGCTCATTATCGCGGACGGTGAGCAGCAGGTCCAGTTTTTCGGCAAAGAGGGCATCATAATCGTTCAGATCGAACCCAAAGAGGGGAAATGCCTCGATAGACGACCCGCGCCCCACTACTAGTTCGGCCCGCCCTTTCGAGATGAGGTCGAGAGTGGCAAATTCCTGGAACACCCGTACCGGGTCGGCGGCGCTGAGCACCGTAACGGCGCTGGTGAGCCTGATGCGGTTGGTGCGGGCCGCTGCCGCCGCCAGAATCACGGCCGTGGCCGAGTCGAGGAATTCCGAGCGGTGGTGTTCGCCAATGCCAAACACGTCCAGCCCTACCTGATCGGCCCGTTCGATGCGGTCAAGTACCTGACCCATGGCCACCTCGCCGCTGATGATGGTGCCAGACCCGTTGTCGAGCACGTTCGTAGCAAAACTGTCAATGCCTATTTCCATATGAGTTAGAGTCGTAAGTGTGGGAGGTGGTTTTAATGTTGGTGGGTAGGTTGCTGTCGCACGGCTCCGCGCCCCGGGCCCTTCAACAAGCTCAGGGTGACAACGAGCTTGAATCAACTCAAGAGCCTGAATCCATGTCCCTGTCACCCTGAGCTTGTTGGAGGGCCCGGGGCGCGGAGCCAGGCGTCAGCAACCTACATAGCGAAGCCACTTACGACTTTCCAGACCTACGACTTACGACTATTTTTCACACTTACGCCGCCATGGCTGGTTCGATGCTGATACTGGCAATGGCTTTTTTCATAGCCGTTTCTTTCAATTCGGGAATGCTGGTGCCTTCCACCCGGAATACAATCACGTCGGTGAGGCCCAGCATGCCCAGCGAAGTCTTCAGATAAGGCACAACAAAGTCAATAGCAGCACCTGGCCCTTCTGAATAAATACCGCCACTTGCTATGACCAAATACACTTTTTTGCCTGGTTCGATCAACCCTACGGGGCCATTGGCAGTGTAGCGGAAGGTAACGCCGGCGCGGGCAATGTGGTCAATCCAGGCTTTCAACGTCGACGAGACGCCAAAGTTGTAGACCGGTATGCCAATCACGATGGCATCGGCGGCTTTGAGTTCGGCAATGGCCTGATCTGAGTGGCGAATGGCTTCCTGCTGCTCTGGGCTGTGGTTTTCGGCGGGCGTAAAGAATGATTGCAGGTGAACTTCTTCCAGGTGGGGGAAGGGTTTGTTCGTGAGGTCATGCACCGTAACGGTACTGCCGGGGTTAGCGGCTTGGAGTTGGTTAACAACCGCGTTACCGAGTTGGATACTGGCCGATGCCCCTTTGCGTGGGCTGGAAATAAGGTGCAAAATGTTCATGTGACGTTGATCGTAAAAAGTAAGTTGGACTAAAGCGCGTGGCGTAACAGACCGGACGTACTACCGTTGCTACAATAGCTGAACAAAGCTGCGGGCAAAAAGTGGCATATTTGTGACTCATTACTTAAAGAATACCAGTTACAAAAAGGATACCGTTATGAAGGATTTTTCGTCTCCTGAGTGCCAGGGTGCTCACCGGGCCATGCGTGACACGCTCGACGTAATTGGCGGCAAATGGAAATTGGTTATTCTCTCTATTATGCTTGAACGCAAGTGGCGATTCAAGGAGCTGGTGCGGGAAATTGGTATCTCGCCACGCATTCTCTCAAAAGAATTGCAGGAACTGGAGATCAATAAGCTGATTACCCGCACCGTCTGCAACACCCGCCCTATCACGGTAGAATATGAAGCAACCTCCCACAGCCGCAGCCTCGAGCCGGTTATCCGTGCCCTCCGCGAATGGGGTGTTGCCCACCGGCAGGAGATTATTGGCAGAAAGGAAAATGCTGTTCCGCAGTTGTCAAATTAGCATTGCACTGGCAATGGTGATTTGACGCGAACTATGAGACTGAGATTTAGTCTACCGGTTGATTATCAGATAGGTGACTAATTTTGAAAACTTATAATCTACCAAAACAAAAAACCCCACTAACCAGTGGCTAGTGGGGTTTTTTGTTGCCAGATAGCTGGCTTTATTCTTTCAACACCTTCTGCACGTGTACGCCTTCTTTGGTCTGCACTTTAAGCAGGTACAGACCCGCAGGCAGCGTATGCATACTCACCGAATGGTGTAGCACCTGCGCCGTTTTGTCGACCACCTGCGTTTGCAATGACCTGCCAGTCAGTCCGTTAACCGAAATCGTAACGGAACCACGATAGGCACTCTGCCAATGTATCGTGGCCAAATCGGTGGTGGGATTGGGTGAAATGGTCAGGTTGGGCAGGGGTTCGGTAGCCAGGATGGGGGCGGGGGGCGGCGTAACCAGCCAGGGTACAAGGCCTGCTTCGGGGGTGGGCAGCTTGGTGGCCGTCAGGATATGCCATTGACCAGGTTGCAGGTTCAGCGCCGCCCCGGATTCGATGGTTTGTCCTGAAAAGTAGTCGTACCAGGTGCCAGCTTTGGGTAAACTTAGGGCCACCACATTAGCCTGCACGTCGAAGTTGCCGATCACCACCACGGGGTTGGTGGCGTCGTTGAGAGTAAGGCTTTTCACCGGCGTAGCTCCCTGATACACAAAATCGGTGGTCTGGAAGGCAGGCTGCGAGAGCTTCAGCTTAATCAACTCCTGGTATACGCGCAGCAGTTTGGTCCGGTTGGCGTCGCGGAGGTATTCCCACTTCAGGGGCTTGGCTCCGGTGCGGCCGTTGGTTTCGATGCTGACGTCGTAGCCAAATTCGCCAAACTGCCAGATGAGCTTGGGACCGGGCACGGGCAAAAACAGCGCCGCCGCCAGTTTGGCCCGTTCCTGGGCCGTGGCGGGGTCTTTGGTGTTGTAGGTGCCCGACGACGCCCCGTTTTGCAGCACGTCATATAGCAGCCGCTCTTCGTCGTGGCTTTCCATATAACCCACTACGTTGGGGTTGTTCCAGCCGCGCTCTTTATACGAAATCCAGTTGGTGTTGATGTCGTTGGGATTGCTCACCGCGCCCCGCGCCGAGTAGCGGAAATTATAGTTGTGGTTGCCCCAGAACAACATGCCGTAGTTGGCCAGTTCTTTCTCCTCGCTGTTATCGGCAAAGTGTTCCAGAATGACGTAGGCCGACTTATCATAAGCCCTGATTTCGTCGTAAATGCGTTTCCAGATGGCCACGCGGCTGGCGTCGTAGTTGCCCCAGGCCCCCACGTTGGTGGGGTTGGGGGTTTGGGTGAATCCCTTGGAAAGGTCAAACCGGTAGCCGTCGAATTTGTATTCCTGCAACCAGTACTGATTTACCCGCTGCACATAGGCCTGGGTGGCTTTGCTTTCGTGGTTAAAATCGAAAAAGACGCTGAACGGGTGGGTGGCTTGCTGGTTGAAAAACGGGCTGTCGGCGCTGGGTTTGGTGCCGTCCCAGTACATTTTCACGTAGGGAAATTCGTAGTCGGCCTGGTTCAGAACCATATCGAGGATCACGGCAATGCCGTTTTCGTGGCACTTGTCGATAAACGCTTTCAGGTCGTTTTTGGTCCCGTAGGCCTTGTCGGCGGCGAAGTAGTAGATGGGGTTATAGCCCCACGAGTCGTTGCCCGAAAACTCCATAATCGGCATGAGTTCGATGGCGTTGATGCCCAGCTTTTTCAGGTATGGCAGCGAGTCGATCACGGTTTTGTACTGACGCGTGGCGGTAAAATCGCGCACCAGCAGTTCATACACCACCATGTTTTTGGCGTTGGGGCGCGTGAAGCTGGCCACCTTCCAGGGGTAGGCCGTCTGCCCCGTTTGCAGCACCGACACGATCTGCCCCTGCGCTTTGGTGGGGAATGCTTTTAGTCCGGCATAGGTGGCAGAAAGAAACGAGTCGTTGTTGCGGTCCAGAATCTTGTCGCCGTAGGGGTCGCCGGTGGCAATCTGCCCGTCGATAAGGTATTGAAACGCGAGTTCCTGTCCGGCCGTCAACCCCTTGATCTCCAGCCAGTAGCGGGTTCCGTCGGCGGTGCGGTTCATGAGCGAAGCGGGCGTGGGCGTGAAGTCGTTTTGCTCACTGATCACGTTGACAAACGTCTTCAGCGGGGCATACAGCACCAGCGTGGCACTGGTAGGGTCGGTGCCATAATTGATACCGTCGCGCAGTCCTGCCGGTACCGCCGCCACGGTGGGCGTGGGTTTCACGTACAGCAAAAACGAGTCGGCGGCGGTCTCCGTGGTGGTTTTGGCCGTCACCACCACCTTGCGCAGGGTGTTGATCGTGGCGCCCGACGGCACCGTGGCTACTACCGAATCGGCGTTGGCAACCGTGGTGGCTACCTTACCGTCTACCAGCATCGTGAGTGTGGCTTTGTCGGAGGCATTGGCCCGTACCGACACGTTGGTGTTGGTTTCAACAAAAAGCAGCTTAACCGTGGGGCGGGCAAAGCTCACGGTCAGTTTGGTGTCGTAGATTTTAACGAAAAAATCTTCGGTTTGGGCTTTGCCGTCGCCGCTTTTCACCACCAGCCCCAGCCGCCGAATGGGCGTGTTGGCCGGTACGCCGTAGTAGGTGCGGGGTACAAGCTTAATCTGCCACCTGTCGCCACCCAGGGCAGTCATGGTGCCGGGGGCGAAAGGCAGCCCAAAATCTTTTTGTCCGGCAGGCTGAAACTGAAAGGCATCGCCCGTTTCGGTAGAGCCTGCCCCCGACCACAGGTAGACGTCGTCTTTTTTGCCTAATAGCGCTTTGGCCCGGCCATCTGCCGATTTGGTCAGGTCTACAATGATGGTTACCTCCTTGTCGGCCGTAGGAAACGTGGGGACGGTGGTAACCAGCTGGGCCGCAGATGGCGTTAATGTGCTGATAGTCAGTAGCCAGAAAAGTAGGCTAATACGTTGGTAGCGTTGCTTGCTCATGAGTCAGTAAATAAGAAGATAGTCAAAGGTACACAACGTAACTGCCCTAACAATTGGCCCGGATGTTGTGTTGCCAATAGGAAAGGCCCAACCCTCGTTTTAACTTCGTCTTACTGACGTTGTACTCATCCGGTACGGTCAGGATTGCCTCAACGCCACCCCACACATGTTGCCCGATTCACTACTCGACGTTTCGTTGACTGATATTCTGGATGCGCTCCCCGACGGTGTAATCTGGATGCGACCTGTTTATGATGCTGAGCATCAGCTTGTTGACTTCAGTATCGATTATCTCAACGAACGGGTCCGAAGCCTGACGAGTAATGCCCAAACCGTGCGGCTTGGTATGACCGTGCAGGAGGTGCACGACCCGGCCACAACCAGCGACGAATCGGGGTTTGCCGCCATTGCCCGCGTGTTTACTACCGGCGTGGCACATGAGTTTAGTTACCGAAATACGTTTCTCAATCGCTGGTTTACCGTTCGGCGGAGCAAGCTAAACGGCGGTATACTTAGTGTGCTGCGCGACGAATCGACCTTGCGGCAGGCTAATGAATTGATTACCAGGCAGGCTGATCTGATGCAGACCATGCTCGACGGGTCGCTCAGTGGCGTACTACTACTCGAAGCCATGTATGACAGCGCCGGGCAGGTAGACGATTTCCGGATTCTGGCAACCAACCAGACCCTGAGCGATATTACGGGCATTGATGGGCAGGCCATTATTGGGCAAACAATGGGAGGGGTGTATCCTGGTTACAAAGAGGGTGGTTTTTTTGCTTTATACTGCCAGACACAAAACGATGGAAAACCCCGGCGCGGCGAGTATTATTACGAAGATGAGCGCCTGACAGGCTGGTTTGAAGTGTCTATTGCCCGGCAGGATAATCACCTGGTACTGACCACCACCAACACCACCGAGGCCCACAAAGCCACCGAAACTGCCACTTTGGCCACTAAGCACCTGCAAACCGTCATCGACCTGTCGCAGGTGGGTATTTTTGTATTTAGTCCCGTGCTTGATGAAGCAGGCCAACTGGTCGATTTTCGGTTTAAAACCATCAACCGCATGGTGGCCGCGCTGGTAGGCCAAACACCCGACGTGATCACCGGTGCCGTGGCTTCTGACTGGTTTATCAGCTACCGCGAAACGGGCCTATTCGACTATTATCGCCATACGTACCTCACCGGCGAGATGCAACGGTTCGACATTCACTATAACGTAGATGGGTTCGACGTCTGGTTCGACGTGCAGAGCGTCCGGGTGGACAACGACGTGCTGGTCACCTTCACTGATTACACGCTGCTGAAACAGGCGCAGCAGGCACTGGAGCTGCAAGCGGCTGACAATCAGCATCAGGCCGAGTTGATAAACAGTGTTTTAGACAGTTCAGATAGCGGCATCATTGCGTTTGATGCCATTCGCGGCCCGGCGCAACAGGGGCAGATTATTGACTTCCGTTTTATGGTGGTTAACCGGGCATGCATTGGCTTGCTGGGCAAAACCATCGACGAGATGGTTGGCAACACGCTGCTGACAATCTTTCCCGGCAACGTAGAAACTGGTCTCTTCGACCTCTACAAACAGACTACCGAAACAGGCCAGCCGGGGCGTACGGAGGTGTATTATAACCACGACGGGCTGGACTTCTGGCTCGACATCTCTGCCCAAAAGCTGGGCGATGGCTTTGTGGTCACCTTCACCGACGTGTCGCCCATCAAGCGGGCGAATAAGGCTGTGGAAGCATCGGCGGCCGAACTGACCACAGTGATCGACACGGCGCAGGCGGGCATTTTCCTCTTTGAACCCGTTTTCGGTGACCATAATCAGGTGGTCGATTTTCGGTTCAGGCTGGCCAACCGCCAATTGGCCGCCTATGTAGGACAGGAACCTGCCGCCGTTATCGGTGAGTTGGGTAGCCGCTGGTTTCCAGGCTACAAGACCAATGGCCTGTTCGATACGTACCTGAAAGCCTATGTTACAGGTCGTACGCAACGGTTTGATTTTCATTACGATACCGATGGTATCGATGTGTGGCTCGACATCATGGCCACTAAAATGGGGAACGAAGTGCTGGTCACCTTTGCCGACTATACCAACCTTAAACGCCTGCAACGCCAGCTCGAACACTCCATCATCGACCTGCGCCGCAGTAACGAGAGCCTGCAACAGTTTGCCTACGTGGCCAGCCATGATTTGCAGGAGCCGCTGCGCAAAATTCAGTCCTTCGGCGATGTGCTTCAGCAACGCTTCGGCCCGGAACTAGGCGAGATGGGCAGTGATCTGATCAGCCGGATGCAGATTGCATCGGCCCGGATGTCGAGCCTGATTCACGACTTGCTGACCTACTCGCGGCTATCAGCCAAACCGGGTGATCTGAAGCCCGTGGCGCTGACCAACGTGGTGGCGCGGGTGCTCGACGACCTCGACCTGACCATCCGCGAAACGGGTGCCATCATTCAGGCCATAGACCTGCCCACCCTGCCCGGCGACGAGTCGCAACTCAGGCAGCTGTTTCAAAACCTGCTCACCAACGCGCTGAAATTCAGGAAGGTCGATATCGCTCCGGTTATTACCATCCATAGCCAGGAGGTCCTGCTCGAAAACCTGCCTCAGACTATTTCGCCACCGCGAAAAGTGCCTGTCTATCAGTGTATTACTATTGTCGATAACGGCATTGGCTTCGACCAGAAATATGCTGACCGCATCTTCCAGGTGTTCCAGCGGCTACATACCAGGGCGCAGTATGACGGCACCGGCATTGGCCTCGCCATTGTCAAACGTGTGATCGACAACCACAGCGGTGCCATCCGTGCCCACAGCACCCCCGGCCAAGGCGCCACGTTTGAACTGTACCTACCCATTTGAAGGGATTGCGGATTGGCTGACGCAACAGGATTGGGGATTTCGGATTGTTGCTGACGCCAGCGCAAACCCATGCGTCAGCAACAATCCGAAATCCCCAATCCTGTTGCGTCAGCCAATCCAAAATCCGCAATCCCCAATCCGCAATCCCTTATATTTGGGTATGGATAATTTTGTGGTATCCGCCCGGAAATACCGCCCTGCCACCTTCGACACCGTTGTGGGGCAGGGCCATATCACCACCACCCTTAAGAACGCGATCAGGACCAACCAGTTGGCATCGGCGTTTTTGTTTTGCGGGCCGCGCGGCGTGGGTAAAACCACTTGCGCCCGCATCCTGGCCAAGACAATTAACTGCCAGAATCTGAGTGCCGAGGTAGAAGCCTGCGACAAGTGTGAGTCGTGCGTGAGCTTTAATCAGAACGCGTCGTTTACCATTCACGAGCTTGACGCGGCTTCCAATAACTCGGTCGATGATATTCGGAATCTGATCGATCAGGTGCGCTACCCGCCCCAGTCGGGTAAGTACAAGATCTATATCATTGATGAGGTGCACATGCTGTCGGCGGCGGCGTTCAACGCGTTTCTGAAAACGCTGGAAGAACCGCCCAGCTACGCCATCTTTATTCTGGCCACTACCGAGAAGCACAAGATTCTGCCCACGATTCTGTCGCGCTGCCAGATCTTCGATTTCAACCGGATCAAAACCGCCGACATGGCCGGTCACCTGGCCAGCATTGCCCAGAAAGAAGGCGTGACAACCGATGCCGAATCGCTGGAACTGATTGCCCAGAAAGCCGATGGTGGCCTACGCGATGCCCTGTCGATGTTCGATCTGAATGTGACATTCTCAGCCGACCGGACATTGCGTTACCGAGAAGTGCTTGATAATCTGCACATTCTCGATTACGATTATTATTTCCGCCTCACCGATCTGCTCTTGCAGGGCAACTTGCCGCAGAGCCTGCTCGTGCTGGACGAAATCCTGCGCAAAGGCTTTGACACCCACCAGTTTGTGGTAGGCCTGAACCGCCACTTCCGCGATCTGCTGGTGTGTAAAGACCCCGCCACGGTGCAACTCTTGCAGGTGACCGAGCGCGTACAGCAGCTTTACCTAACCCAGTCGGCCCAGGCCCCGATGTCGTTTTTGCTATCGGCGCTAAGTATTGGCGGGCAGTGCGACATGAATTTCAAGCAGGCCAAAGACCAGCGGCTGCATACCGAACTGTCGCTGATGAAGCTGGCCAGCCTCCGCGACCTGCTCAACTGGGAAACCCTGCCCGAACCAGCGGCTGCCACAAGGGCGGTAAGTTCGAATCCTGCCACCCAGGGTGTTGCGTTGAATGGGGCGGCTGAAAAAAAAAACGGCAACCCAGCACCTGACGGCCCCGTAACGGCCGCTCCAGCGCCGGTGGCGGCCAACCCTGCGGGCGAAAACGACGACGAATCGCATACGCCTACCCCCCCGCCGCCCTTCACGAGCGAACCGGTGAGCAGCTACCAGACCACCCCACCGCCTGACCTCGTGGCCACCGTAGCCCCGGCAAGGCCTGCCGCCACCGGCACCAAGCCTGCTATTCCGCCCCTGCCACCCCGCACCACGGCCCCCGCGCCGGGTGTTGTGCAGCCTGTAACAAGCAAGCTCCGCTCGACGGTGGGGATTGGGTCGCGCCCGTTAGCGGCTGATATCGAGGCGGTTGTGGCGCCTGTTGAGCGCGTAAACCGTCCGTTTACGCTAGAGGATTTGCAAAAGGCCTGGCGCGATTTTGCCGTGCTCCGCCACAAACAGACCGACATGGCCAGTGAGCAGATCATCCTGAACCGTGGGTTTGACCTTACGGGCACCACCGTTAAGATCCAGTTGGATAACCATATCCAGGCCGACCTCTTCACCAGCCTGCTGCCCGACATGCTGGCCTACCTGCGGCAGACGCTCAGTAACTGGCAGCTACAAATTGAGCATGAAGTGGTAATGGTGGAGACGAAAAAGATGCTCTACTCGCCCCAGGACAAATACAATCACCTTGCCGACAAGAACCCCGCCCTCCACCAACTCCGGCAGGCCCTTGGGCTGGAAGTGGATTATTAGGGGTTATTGGTCATTCGCTGCGCCCGCACCGGCGTACCGGTCATTCAATGGTCATTAGTTGTAAAGACAATGAATGACCACCGAATGACCGGTACGCCGGTGCGGGCGCAGCGAATGACCATTGAATGACAGCGAAGCGAAATGACCAATGACTAACCCTGTTCTTCTCTTCGATGGTGTGTGCAACCTCTGCAATGGGGTGGTGCAGTTCGTAATTCGGCATGACCCGGCAGGGCGGTTCCGGTTTGCGGCGTTGCAGTCTGAGGCGGGGCAGGCATTATTGCAGCAGTGTGGCCTCTCCACCACACAGTTCGATTCGTTCGTTTATGTGAAAGATGGGCAGTTTTATACTGAATCAACGGCGGCGTTGCGAGTGGCGCGCGATATGGGAGGAGCGTGGGCGCTGCTGTGGGCGCTGATGATTTTCCCCCGCTTCATCCGCGACGCTATTTACCGGTTGGTGGCTCGCAACCGGTACCGTGTCTTTGGCAAGCAGGATGCCTGCATGATTCCTACGCCTGAACTGAAAAGCCGGTTTCTTTAACGTCGCGGCATCCCTGAGGATGCGAATGGTTGGCCCAAAGCCATTAGCTCACAAATGTTGGTATTTATATAACTAAATCCATAGAGCATAGGTATTGTATATGAACGAACAACGCATACCATGCTTGCTATGAATTACAGGGGCCCCCGGCGGGTCCGGGTTGACCAGAAGCCCTATCCCGAAATTAAACACCCTGAAGATGCCATTGTGCGCGTGACTCGTTCCTGCATCTGCGGGTCAGACCTGCACCTCTACAATGGCAACGTGCCCGACACCCGCGTAGGCTCCACATTTGGACACGAGTTTGTGGGTATCATTGAAGAAGTAGGCCCGGCTGTAGAGAAAGTAAAAGTGGGCGACCACGTGCTGGTACCCTTCAATGTGGCCTGTGGCAAATGTATTTTCTGTCAGCAGGGTCTGTTTGGTAACTGCCACGAGTCGAATGCCCAGGCTACGGCGGTGGGCGGCATCTTTGGCTACTCGCACACGGCCGGTGGCTACGATGGCGGGCAGGCCGAATACGTACGGGTTCCCTACGCCAACTTTGGCCCTACAATAATACCCCCCGACATGGACCCCGATGATGCTGTTCTGCTCACCGACGTGTTTCCAACAGGCTATCAGGCCGCCGAAATGGGGGGCATTCAACCCGGCGACACGGTCGTGATTTTTGGCGCTGGCCCCGTGGGTATCATGGCAGCCAAAAGCTCATGGCTCTTTGGGGCAGGGCGGGTTATCGTGATCGATGAAGTGAATTATCGCCTCGAATTTGTGCGCGACTACGCCCAGTGCGAGGTCTATAATTTCCGGGAAATGGATGATCCCGTGGTGTTCATCAAAAAACTCACAGACTGGCTTGGGGCCGACGTGTGCATCGACGCTGTTGGTGCCGAAGCCACCGGGAATGCCCTCCAGACCATCACCGGGCGTAAAACGCTGCTACAGGCTGGCTCGGCCACGGTGTTGCACTGGGCCATCAACTCAGTCAGAAAAGGCGGTACGGTGTCGGTGGTGGGGGTATATGGCCCAACCGATAATCTGGTGCCCATTGGCAACGTGGTCAATAAAGGCATCACGCTACGGGCTAATCAGACGGCCGTGAAACGCCACCTGCCCAAGCTCATCGACCACATTCAGAGTGGCCGGGTAAGCCCCAAAGCCATCATTACGCACCGGGTGCCGCTGGAAGAAATCGCTGACGCTTACCACATTTTCTCCGAAAAGCTCGATAACTGCATCAAGACCGTTCTCATTCCACCCTCAGCCGGTATGTAATACCAACACCCATGGAAAACTTAGCAGCCAAATACACGCACATAAAGGGATGGGGCATCGACGCCGACCCCAGCAACGACCCTACGTATCCCCTGAAGTATCACATGCCTACCGAACACGATGGCTACAACTGGGAACGTCCAGTGCAACAGTCGCAGGATGTAGAGGTGCTTCAGTCTATTGAACGCCCCAGTCTGCCTGCCGTTTTCGGCACGTCGGTAGCGCCGCAGGGCCTCAGCGGGCAGATCCGCCGGTATGCGTTTAAGTACAGCGAATCGCACTACGGCCACTGGCTTCCCTTACTCCTGGCCGACCGCGTTAATATGGTGGAAGGCCTGGTTGATGACCTGAAGCAGGGGCACATCCCCAACATTTTTGCTGAGAAAGGCTGGAAGGCCGAGTGGAAATACAACCCCGTGGGGTTGGTAACCAAGGTGGCCACTACGGTGCTGATCACTACCGCCATTTTTGCCTTTGTTACGCGCAAAAAAGATAAACGGTAGTATAGCCAAAGAGCAAACGGGGGTAGCCGATTAAGTGAGCTACCCCCGTTTGTTTTTTAAATGCCATCAGGCGTCGCTACCTCCACAACGAGTAAGATCGCATCGTCTGACAAGGCCTCGAACTCGACAGCGCCATGCTGTGGGTCGAGCAACGACAGGCCGTCTTTTTCGTGCAACAGCCGGTTAGCTACTTCAAAGACGCCCTGCAACACAAGGATAAACAGGCCGTTAGCTGAATTGATTAGCTGATAGAGGCCTTCCTGCCGCCCACCGTAACGACCAATGTAAACGCGATTGGCTGAATCGCCGTGTAGCAGCGGCAACAGCTTGTTTTGGTCCGTCAGGTCGAAGGGGGTCTGTATGACGGAAGGGGTAAACGAAGCTTGACCACCAGCAAGCCAGAGTTGCAGGCAATTGATCGTCTCTGTTTCGTAGGGGTTGCTGATCGTGTAGGTTTCTCCCGCCATCAGCGACAGTATCCCAACCTGTCCCGGCTCCAGAAAATCACTTGCCGCCGTGCCCACCTGGTATTCCAGCCCGCCCATAATGGGTAGCAGCAGCGCCGTTGTAACCACCTCCGCTTGCATAGTCAGGCTGGCACTGGCGGTCAGGGTATCGTCGTTGAGCAGGCACAGTGGCCCGAACGGCTCGCGACCCTCGGCCCGGTAAGCTCCAAAATGGAAGGTATGAAGGCTGCGTAAAACGGCGTTTCCTGAAACGCCCCGCCGGTCGGCCAGGTAGATTTGAGCCTGCGTCTGCGTGTCCATAGGGCTGGGCAGTGGTTAATTAGGGCTGAAAAGTGCCTTGAAAGCTGCTGATGCTAAGGTACGGCTGCATCGCAATAAGGTCGGTGGGTACCTCGCTGCCCGCCTGCAACACCGGGCGCTGATCGCCATAGGCAACCAGCAAGCGGTCGCCTACGGTGTCGATCCAGGTGAGTGGGTCGCTATAAAAACTGATGGCAATGCGGTGCGCGGCTTTCTGTGTCACGTCCGACGCCAGCACTTCGAATTTGAATTGCGTGAACGGCAAACAGGACTTCCCAACGGCGTTGACCACGTCGGGAATCACCTGATTGAGTTGCTGTAAATACCCCATGGCCGCCCGGCTGCTGAGGTAATGCAGTTCGGCGGCTCTGGGTACGTTGGCTAGCAGTGCCGCAAACGTGGGGTACTGCCCCGCCTGATCGTAGCGTTGAGCCTGCATAAAAAATTCTTGGTACGTTTCATCAAAAACGACCTTGTCCCACGCCTTCACCGATGTGGCGTCGATGATTTTGTAATACGTCAACCGAATCAGGCCTTTCATGCTAGGCACTCACCACGATGGTGTGCGTTAGGGCATAACCGGCTGACACACTGCCCGATACCGTGGCTAGTTCGGTGGTGAAACCGTCGCTGAACACGTTGTCGCGCTCGTTGGTGGTGTCCTGCTTACCCTTGGTATATCCCTGTGCCTGCGCCGTGGTATACACGAGGTTGGTGATATCGTAGGGAAAAGCAATCTGCGTGACCAGCAATGATTTACCCACCGAATTGTAGATATGTACGTGTACGTGTGGTGCCCGGCCTGAGTACCAGCCCGGAAAAATGGTCGTAAAATTCACCAGCCCATTCACATCCGTTGTTTGCCGACCGCGCAAAAAATCGACCTTCTGGAAGTTCACGCTCTGCATTCCCGACCCGCCATACTCCGAGTAGTAGCCGTCTTTGTCGCAGTGCCACACGTCAACAATGGCCCCGGCCAGGGCGGCGCAACTGGCATTCTTGTTTTTAATGGTAATGGCCATTGTCATGGCTACGCCCGTGCGGTCGGCGCGGATGTCCTGCCGCACAAAATTGGCGGGCACTTTGGTGGGGAATGGCCCTTCGGTTTCGGAGGGCGTCACCGTACAGTCGCTGGCCGAACTGCCGTTGGTCGATCCCGAACCTGTAGTGGTGCCACCGCCCGTAGTGGTTGTAACGGGGTCTACAGACGAGGTGTCTTTGCAGGCGGCTATGGCGGCTATACCGAGGAGGCTACCGAAGCCCCGTTTCAAAAAATCCTTGCGTTCCATACAGTTGACTGTGACTGAAAAATGGATGATAATTGCTGTGCTATACCCTCTTAACGCCGCCAGCATGGCCCATCGTTGCGTGGCCCGCCTACTTAGCGGTAAAGCGGTTAAATGTGTCGGCGAATGTGTCTACTTCCCTCTACGCCAACCATGCCTCCGCCGTTGTGTCCGCGCATAAAATTGGCCGTTAGGGCTGAAATCGGCTGAGCAGACCGGCCTCGTAGCTGGCCCCGATAGGAATCTCGCGCCCGGCCACCGAAAGGGTTTTGTTGCGTACCGCCTCGATGCGGCTGAAGGGCACGATAAACGACCGGTGGACGCGAATGAACTGGTTATCGGGCAGTTTTTCCAGCATGGCTTTCATCGTCATCCGCGCCACCACCGGTCGGCTGCCGCTCGTTCCGCCCGCCTGATTTGCCCCCGGTTGCAGGTGAATTTTCAGGTAGTCGTCCAGCCCTTCGACGTACAGAATGTCGGCCAGGGCAATCTTATAAAGCGTGTAGTCGGCCCGGACGTAGACATAGGCGGTTTCGGTGGGCTTGGCGGTGTCCTGCTGCCAGCGTAAGTAGTCGTTGGCTTTGGTTACGGCCTGCAAAAACCGCTCGTACGTAAACGGTTTAAGCAGGTAGTCGACGGCGTTGAGTGTAAACCCTTCCACGGCGTATTCGGCGTAGGCGGTGGTGAAAATGACCAGGGTGGGCTGCGGAATGGCTTTGTAGAAATCGATGCCCGACATTTTTGGCATGTTGATGTCCAGAAACAGCAGATCAACGGGGTTGGTCGCCAGGTATTGCTGCGCCTCATCGGTACGCGTGAACGTCTGTTGCAGCGAGACGAAATCCACCTGCTGACAAAAATGGTCGATCACTCGCAGGGCAGGCGGTTCATCGTCGAGGGCAATGGCGCGGATCATGACAGGGTAAGGATTAAATCGACGGTATAACTGGTTGGCTCGTCGTTGATAATAAGCTGATGACGAGACGGATAGAGTAGGTTCAGGCGGTTTTTGGTGTTGGTCAGGCCAATGCCATTCGCCACGGTGGCCGGGGTAAATAGCTGTACTTTTTTGTTGAACACCCGGCAGTGCAACCCCTGCGCCGTTATGTCGATAGCAATAGCAATTGGCGAGGGATCTTCCGGGCTAGCTCCGTATTTAAAGGCATTTTCGATAAACGAAATCAGGATCAGCGGGGCAATCTGGAGGCCGTTGGCATCGCCCCTGGTACTATACTGAACAGGTATGGTGTCGGCCAGCCGTAGCTTTTGCAGGGCTATATACTGACTGATATAGGCCAGTTCGTGGCTGAGAGCTACCCGATCTTTGTGGGCCTCGGCAATGACGTATCGCAGAAAAGACGACAGTTGCACAATGGCGCTGGCCGTGCCGGGCGACTCGATAATGGCCAGCGAATAGATGCTGTTGAGGGTGTTAAACAGAAAATGCGGGTTGATCTGTGCCTTCAGGTACGACAGTTCGGCGTTGAGGCGTTCGCGTTCCGTTTCGCGCCAGCGGTTGTTGATTCGGATGGCCAGTGACAGCAGCAAACCGGCCAGAAACAGAAAAAACGTCTGGCTTATTTCGGGCGGCAAACCCGGCTGATCTGACGCGCCGGATCGTGGGCGGGGCGGTGTGTTCGGGGGCGGTCCGTCTGGCGGAGGTCCACCTGGTGGTAACGTATTGCGGGGCGGTGGGCTATACGCTCCAGCGGGCGGTGGGGGTGGTGCCTGACCCAAACCGGGGCGACCCGGTCCGTTGGCTCGGGCGTTGATGGCCACCACGAGTTGATTAATAACGATGAAACAACCCAGCACACAGATGCCGTAAAGCAGGAACTTACGGCCAAAAAATAGCCGCGGAATCAATACAAAGTAGTTGGTGTAGAAAAAGGCAATCGTGAACAGATACGAGGCCAGATTACGCTGCTCATGCGGATTAGTAGACAACTCGCGCAGCTTGGCCAGCCCATCATCGACAAACAAATAGGGCAGCGCCAGGAAGATAACGCAACCCAGCAGGTGCATAAAAACGAGGGCAACAGTCCGGCTCATAGTCGTGAAACGGGAAATTACGCAGGTTGAGGCAGTTCAGCCGGTAATCTCGGCAAACGGGCAGAATGTGCCGGAGAAGGGAGTTATTCAGTTTAGCGTTTTCAGTTTAGCGTTTTCAGTTTAGCGTTGGCTTCGCGCTCTAGGCCGGAACGCCGGACCGGCCTAGAGCGCGAAGCCTGGAGCGCGAAGCAACTGAAGACAGCAAACAGTAAACTGTAAACTTAAAACTGAAGACTTCTTTCCACGCCTTCGTTTAGCATTTTGAACAGATTGCTGGCCACCTGCTTGCTGAAGCCGGGGAGGGTGGTGAGGTCTGTTTGCCAGAGCGTCGTATTCGACAATACTGCCGTGACCAGCGCCGTAACTGACCCTGCTTTAGTGGGGTCTACGTGAAGCCATTGGGCCATAAAGTAGGCCGCCTGCTCGTCGCGGATGGGGTAGACCAGGTCGCCTTTTTGCAGCTTGATTTCGCCCAGGTATTCGCCTTCGTCGGTTTGGCGATGCACGCGCATGAACAGCAGGCAAGCCGCAAAACAGATAGCCATCCGGTCGGGCACGTGGCCGAAGTGAGCTACCGCACGCTGCAAATTGGGCACGTTACGCAGCGCCATTTTGGCGGTCTGTTGCAGGGTGATATTGAGCAGGAAATGCTCGTTGAAGGGGTTTTTAAACCGGTCGAGCACTTCATGGGCAAAGGCTTTCACGGCAGCGGGCCCCTCGTCGCCCAATGAGTCGGAAGGCACAATGGGCACCAGGTCGTCGAGGAGTAGTTGGGCTACGAATGGCCCCATCAGTGGGTGGTTCATGGCCTCGGCTACGGTCACGTTGCCCAGCAGGTAGGCGAGTGGGGTCATAAACGTATGCCCCCCGTTGAGGAGCCGGAGTTTGCGCTCGCGGTAGAAGTTGATGTCTTCGTCGATAACCACCTGATTGGGGCTGACCGTGGCAAACGACAGGATAGATCGTACCCGGTCGTCACCCTCAATGGCCCAGAGGTGATACGGCTCGGTGGCAATGAGCAACTGGTCGGTGTAGCCCATTTCGGCGGCAAACCGGTCCATCGTTTCTTCGTCGGGGTGGCCTGTTACTATTCTATCTACCAGCGAGTTGCAAAACCGAACGTGAAATTTTAGCCATTTGGTAAACAGCTTGCCCAACTCGTTATGCTTGGCCACGCGCTCTACGGCATCGCGCAGGCGTAGGCCATTGTCTGGCAGAAGCTCAGTGGGAATTACCACCAGCCCCATCTTTTTGGAGCCACCGGCGCTCTTGAATCGTTCGTACAAAAAGGCTGTCAGCTTAGCGGGAAATGAGCGCGGCGGCATCTCGAAAACGCTTTCTTCCACGTAGTTCAACCCTACTTCGGTGGTGTTCGACACGATCACCTGCAAGGAGGGCTTCCGGGCCAGCGCCAGCACGTCGGCCCATTGAGTGGGGGCTGCCAGCACGCGGCTGATGGCCGTCACCACCGTTTTTTGGTCAACGGTCTCTCCGTTTTCAACACCCCGCGACCAGACCGTATAATGATTGTCCTGCGCTGAAAATTCGCTCACGTCGCTGCCGGTAGACTTCACCACCACCACCGAACCGTTGAAAACACCCTGCTCGTTGGCCCGCTGAATGAGATAATCGGGCAGGCCGCGCAAGAGGACACCGGTACCAAATTGCAATACGCGTTCGGGTAAATCAGCTACGGCAGGAGACAGTTCGCGGCTTAGCGAAGCAGACAATTGATTCATGGACGAAAGGATAGACCAGTATAACCGGCAAGTTAGGGCAGGCAGGCCATAAAGCGTATTCTGCCTGCCTGGATAACGAGGTAGTGGTATGGATAAGACGATAATAACCACGGCTACTACCTACACAAGTACCGACTTTAGCGCAATTCTTCCAGGGTAACGGGTTCGAGGCGGGGCAACACAATGTGAATCAGTAGCAAGGCCAGCAAATAAACCCCGCCTGCCATAATGAAGAGGGGATAGTAGCCGGTAGCGTTGATGATATCGCCCGAATAACGGGCCAGCAAAATGCCCCCCACGGCCCCAAACATGCCGCCGATGCTGGCGACGGAGGCCGTCACGGTTTTCGGGAAAAGGTCCGACGCGAAGGTGTACATATTGGCCGACCAGCCCTGATGCGCGGCCGTGGCCAGTGAAATAAGCGCGATGGCCACGGTAAGGCTGTTGGTTTTGGCGGCATACATGATGGGTACTACGCACAGGGCGCATAGCAGCATGGTGCTTTTGCGCGCCCGGTTAGCCGACCAGCCGCGAAGCATGAGCTGGGTGCTAAGCCAACCGAAAAAGATGCTGCCCGCGTCGGAGACGACATAAATAATGAGAAACGGAATGCCGAACGACTTCAGGTCCAGCTTCTGGTCGAGGGCTTCGTTGGAATTGAAAAAATCGGGTAGCCAGGCCATGTAAAACCACCAGATGGGGTCAGTGAGGAACTTGCCAATGGCGTAGGCCCAGGTCTGTTTGTAGGCCAGCAGCCGCAGCCACGACACCCGCTCGGCGGGTTCCTGGGGAGCCTCGCTCCGAATATAGGCCAGTTCCCCCGCCGACACCAGCCGGTTGCGTTCGGGTTTGCTATAGGTAAACCACCAGAAAATCAGCAGCGCAAACCCCAGCAGTCCCGTAATGAGAAATGAGCTTCGCCAGCCGAAATGCAGGATTATGTAGGGTACCACCAGGGCCGTGAGAATGATGCCTACGTTGGTGCCGGCGTTGAAAAGGCCGTTGGCAAAGGATCGTTCGCGGCGCGGAAACCACTCGGAGACGGTCTTGATAGCCGCCGGAAAATTGGCCGCTTCGCCCAGGCCCAGCATGACGCGCATGAGCTTCAGACCTGTGAGGCCCTGTACAAACGTGGTGCCCACGGCGGCAATGCTCCAGACCAGAATACCGAGCGAAAACCCCCGCCGCGTCCCGATCCGGTCAATTACCCAGCCCAGCAACAGAAACCCGATGGCATAGGCAAACTTAAACGCCGAATCGACCTTGCTGTATTCCACCCGAAACTGATCGACCCGTTCCTGGTTGAGCACCTCCGACACCGAAAGGCCCAGCATCTCTTTCCGAAACAACTCGTCGGTCATGGTGAACGAGAGCACCTGCCGGTCTATGTAGTTGATGGTGGTGGCAATAAACAACAACGCTACAATACGCCAGCGGAACGTACCTGGAGAAGTAGAAATCATGGCTGGTAAAGGACGGGAGACGGGGGTGTTTACTTGATCTCTACGGTTCTGGTACGTACCAGAACGGAATGGCAATGAGGTCTTCGGGGGTGGGCTTGCCGGGGCGGTTGATGCCTACCCGGAGCAGGTTGCGGCCCGTGACGAGGTTGCCCGGCACCAGTACCGTTTGCCAGCCGCGCTGTTGCACTGTCCCGGCCTGCGCAAACAACAGTCGGGGGTGGTTAATGACCGAATCGTTAACCGTAAGCCGGATAAGCCCGTTGATTTGCCGGTTCATCCACCCAGCGCGTTGGTGGCGACGTTCCGGATTCGACAGCGAATCGGGCCAGGCTGGTTCTGGTGCCAGGCGCGTCAGCAGTGTATCAAGGGATTTGGGGTAGGCAATAAACAGGCGCAGGTAGGGTTCGCGGATTACGTCGGCCTGAATAGACGCTACGTCAATGTACTCATCCTCAGACCGTTGGTTGTCATAGGCATTGGGGTTTACAAACAGGCTATCCTCACGGGCCGAATACAGATGGCGGCTGTTAAAGAAGGAGGTACGCCGGTCGTTTCGTGCCATATCGCTGGTGTACTCAATAAAAAAACACACCATAAACACCGTCATGAAGATCAAGGCTGTACGGGCAAAGCGTTGTTGCGGAATATGGCTGTAGAAGGTGTTTGTAACGAAGGTTGAATGCCGAAACATACCCACCATAATAATCTTCATGGCGAGTTGGGTAGCTTTAGTGAGCTGGTAATGCCACCGGATTCCCGCAGGGGTCTCTTTTACCTTCTTCAGGCTCAGCACAATCAGCGCGGTATAGGCCACCACCACCAGTGCGCCCATCCCGATTTTGATGTAATGCCACACATCGGCAGGTACATTCGGCTTTATCACCAGATACACCACCAGGGTCAGCACATAGAGTTGGCTGACCACGATCAGGAAAAATACAAACTGGAAGGCAAGGGCAAACACAATGTTGCACCGCTTGTCGAGCCAGAGAATGTAGCGGTCAAGCGGCCCAAACTCTTCGGCCATCTTCTGCTGAGCGTGGGGGGTGCTGAACGGGATACGGTCGTAATGAATGCCCGACGGATACACGGCCAACAACCCGACCATCCCTACCCAAAACGCCCGCATGACGAAGTTGACCAGAAACGCGACAAACAGGATGTTGAGCGCCGTTCGGATCATGCTGTAGGCCAACGGCGGAAGCAGGTTCGCAAGCCCCTCAGTGCTTAGCGTAAAGTTATGCTGGAGGTAACTGAAGGCCGAATCGAGCAGGTCGGGTAGTTGCAGAATGGCAAACATGGCCACGCCCGAAATGGCCAGTTCAAGGTTCCAGCTCTGGGCAGTCAGTTCCCGCAGTTTATCCTGCTCGTGGGGTTCTAGGGGGGTGGGGGTGATGGAATTCAAGGTTTAAGGTCTAAAGTCTAAGGTCTAACGTATAAGGTTGGCTGACCGGTCCGCCGGTGCGGGAGGCATACTCTGGCGTTAGCCCGGACGCGGGACCGCAACGTTAAACCTTAGACGTTGAACTCACTTATACTGCCTGCCATCTTTCATCACGAACTTCACTGCTTGCAGGGTCTTGATGTTCTGGATCGGGTTTTCGTCTACGGCAATGATGTCGGCGAATTTGCCGGGTTCGATAGAGCCAATCTGCGTATCCATGCCCAGCAGCTTCGCGTTGGTCATCAGCGCCGACCGGATGGCCTCTACAGCTGGCATGCCGGCTTCTACCATATACTCAAACTCTTTGGCGTTATAGCCGTGGATATACACGCCCGCGTCGGTGCCGAAGGCAATCTTGACGCCCGCTTTGTAGGCCCGCCCAAACGTGGCCTGAATTTTCGGCCCCACGGCCAGGGCTTTGGGTGTTACCAGGGCCGGGTAGTAGCCAAACATCCGGGCGGAGTCGGCCACGGTTTTGCCTGCAATGATAGTGGCCACATAATAGGTGCCGTGCTTCTTGAAGAGTTCAATGGCTTCGTCGTCCATAAACGTGCCGTGCTCAATAGTCTGTACCCCTGCCCGAATGGCCCGTTTGATGCCTTCAGCCCCGTGGGCGTGGGCAGCTACCGCAAAGCCGTAGTCTTTGGCCGTTTCAATAATGGCCTTCAGTTCGTCGTCGGTAAACTGCGGACCCTGCCCGTCTTTGGCGTTGCTGAGCACCCCGCCCGTGGCCGTAATCTTGATCAGATCTGCCCCTTCCTTATACCGTTGCCGCACGGCCTTGCGGGCTTCGTCGGGGCCGTTGATGACTCCTTCCAGCGGGCCAGGATCACCCATCAGGTCGCGGCGGTAGCCATTGGTGGGGTCGGCGTGGCCGCCGGTGGTGGCAATGGATTTGCCTACCGTCATAATGCGTGGCCCGTCGGTGATGCCCCGGTTCACGGCGTTGCGTAGGGCAATGTTGATGCCACTGCCACCAAGGTCACGCACGGTGGTAAACCCGGCCAGCAGCGTTGTTTTGGCATATTTAGCCGACTTGAACGTTACATCAGGAATGTTTTGCGTAAACTGATCGATCCCACCACCGCGCCGGGTTTCGGTTTCCAGGTGCACATGCATGTCAATGAGGCCGGGCAGCACGGTCTTGTTTTTTAGGTCTATTACTCGGTCGGTACCGGCGGGGCTGGTGTAGCCTTTTTGTACGGCGGTGATTTTGTTGCCCTCTACTACCACCGTCATTTGGGGTTGCAGGTCGTTGCCCGTTCCGGCGAAGAGATTGCCGCAGTGGAGTAGGGTACGTTGGGGGCCTGTTGCCGACGGTTGAGCCAGCAGGGGCGAGGTAATAAAGCACGCGCTAAGAAGCAGCGGGAAGTACAGTTTGCGCATAAATAAAGACAAGTGAGTACGAAAAAGCCGCAACCAGACAGCTGCGGCCTCAAAATACGAAAAAGGGCAAAGCAGTAGAGAAAGCGTAGTCTAAACCCGATCAGTCAACAGCTTCACGATCAACGAAAGCTTTTCCTGCATGCTTACTTGTGTTTGGTGCATGCTTTCTTGTGTTCGTTGCATGCTTTCTTGGGTTCGTTGCAGATTCTCCTGAGTTTGCTGAAACTGAGCGAATTGCTCTTTAATAGCTTTAAACCCTTCATTCTGGTCATGCCTGATGGCCCTGACGTCGGTTGTCAGGTCAGCAAGTCCTTTAGACAAGATTTCGATCTGCTGATCGTGCATGTCAACTCTTTGAGTAAGCTGTTCAACTTGTTGTTCTAAAAACATGGAAAGTACAGGGTGGTTTAGTTACGCAACGGCAATATAAAAAAAGTTGCGATCTGGGCCAGCCACCTCAGGCAGTAACCTGATTAGGTTCCAATCATCCGGCCAGAGAGAACAGAGAAAGCTCAAAGTGTCCTAAAGCGGGGAAACCTGGAGAAGTGCCCGACCTACACGACTCAAATCTGTTTCACCAACGTATTCTCCTTTCAAAATAACCTTGTACAGCTGACCATTAAACTGAACGCTTGTTGAATCGCTTCGATTGGCAGATCGATCACTAGACTCACTTCCAAACCAAGCAAATAATCGTACTGCTCTGCTTTCCTGATTGCGAACCAATCGTACAGAGGCAAACAGATTATCGGGTGCAAAACAAGCAGCTTGCTTAGGGCAGATCGATATATTGACCGTATCGACAAAAACGATAATGCCCGTCGATGTTGCTATTGACTTACCCCTTTCCAAAACAACGTGGTTGGCCGGAATTGGATAAACCACTTCCGGTGATTTGCAGGCATAAGCCAACGGAAGGGCAGTAATAAACAGTCCGGCAATTGATTTTTGTGCGTTGTTCATAACACGAGCGGCTTGGTGATAAAAAAGCGTTGTCGATACTACCACTGGTGTATCAACAACGCTTTAATGACCCTGGCCGTGTTTAGGCCGTTGGAATCGAATGCCTACTTTTTCACGATAACCCCATCAGCCACGAAGGTGAGGGCTTTTTCGGGTTCGGTGATTTTGTCAATCTCGGCTTTGCTCTTACCCGCATCTTCAGCGTAGTGGCGCAGTTCGGCTACGGGCGTGGTGGTCTGTTTGGCAAGGCCTTCCATCACCACTTTTTTGCCTTCAATGTCCTTTGGTACAAAGAAGCCGTAGTCCTTAAAGCTCACCCGCATCGTCTGATTATCGGCCGTGCGGACCTGCATCCAGCAGCCTTTCACTTTGCAAACCGACTCTACGGTGCCTTCCACTTTGGCGGGCATTTCGGTCTTGGTGCCCATTTTAGCAACCAGTTGTGAAACAGGCAAAGCACCCTGTTCGGTGATCTTTTTGCCGTGGAACGAGTCCTGGGCTACGGCTCCGTACGCAAGGCCCAACAGCAGGGCGGTGGTGATAATGAGTTTCATACGCTTGTTTGTTTGCTAGTACAAAAGTAGTTTAAAGTTTAAACTACCCCTACTCCAGCACCTCAATCCAGCCTTTGCACTGGGTGCCGGAGCGGGTGGTGAGCAGGTAGAAATAGACGCCGTGGGGTATGTTTTTGCCCCAGTCGTTGGCGTAGTCGTCAGCGCGGAACAGTTCGCGGCCCCAGCGGTTGTAGATCTCCAGCTTCGCGCCCTTGAGGCCCAGGTCGAAGAGGTCATTTTTGCCGTCGTTGTTGGCCGTGATGGCGTTGGGCAGGCGCGAAAGGTCTTCGTAAATAATAGGCAGTTTCTGACTCAGCGAACACCCACCTTTGTAGGCCGTTACCACTACCGTGTACGAGCCGGACTGAGCATAGCGGAACTGATCGGGCAGGGGGGTACGCAGGGTGTCGCCGTTGCCCATGGCCCAGACGTACCGCTCAGCACCGGGCCGTTGATTCGTGAATGAAAGTCGTGTGGGCTGGCTACAATCGGGTGTCGATTCGGCAGTAACTTTTGGTCGAAATGAGTCATCCGTGCGTACAGACACGCTTTTTGTGGCTGTGCAGCCCGCCGCATTGGTCATGGACACCTGGTAAGTGAGCGCGCTGGCACTGCTCATAACTGATATGCTGCTTGAGGTGGGATCTACCAACGTGGTGCTACCCGTCCAGCCATACCGAACCCCGCCCGATGCCGTCAAGGCCACCGGTTTGTCGGGGCAGAGGGTGGTGTCTTTGCTGATGCGAAAATCGGCCGCGCCCACCTCCACCACCTGACTGGTCGAATCCACGAGCAGGCAATTCAGGGGGTTGTAGGCCCGGAGCACTACCGTGTAACTGCCTGGCGTAGTGAACGTTTGCGTGGCGCTGGTGGGCGAGGTAGCAATGACTTTTCCGCCAATGAGCCATTCGTAGCGCCGCCCGCCAATGCTGGTGTTTTTGAAGGTCAGGGCCAGTGGCGTACAGCCTTTTACCACATTTTTGCGGGTGCCTTCGTAAGTATCAAACGCGGCCTTCAGCTTGTCGGTGTCGAACTTGAAAGCCACGTTGTTGCAGTTGTCACTGCCTCGTTTTTGGGCGGCGGCCGTGGCCGTGGCGGGGAAGTTGTTAGACCGGCAGCTACAGGTGGCGTGGTAGATCACTCCGTTTTTGTCGAACCGGCTGGTGCCGCCGTCTACGTGGTCGCCATCGTCATTGATGAGCGGGCGGACGTCGCCCATGAACGTGCCGTAGAGCAGTGATTTGGCCCCTCGCTCCAGTACGCCAATCCAGAAATTGCTGCCGTTGGTGGTGGGCTGGTAGGCATCGAGTGTAACGGGCAGGCCGTAGCTGGAACTGAAGCTGTTGTAGCCTTTCTTAGAATTGACGATGCCGCCCCAGCCCGCTAGGTAAATGTTGCCGCAGGTGTTGACCAAAAACGCCGTGGGGGCAAGGTCGGGTCCCTGCACCGTGGTAGGGCTGGCCAGATCCCGTGCCGAGCCAAAGGTGGTCGAAAACACGGTCTTCGACAAATCGGGCGAGAGGGCGTGGATGAACTGCCCGCTGCGTGGGTTGCTGTATACCCCCGCCGACACCGGGTAGATGCCCCGCGTGAGGCCCAATACGTGCGGCACGTCGCCGGGGCCGATGTCGAGCAGGTTGGCCATGTCTGAACTTGGGGTGCCTAAATAGCTAACAGCCAGTAGCTTATCTTCATTGAAACGGGCGATGAATCCGTCATTGAGGCCCGCCAGTTTGGGTTGCAGCGCGCCCGCCGTGCCCAGGTTGGTGCTGTAGGTGCTGCCGCAAACGTAGAGCGACCCGTCTGAGGCCAGGCGCAGGCTGTAGGCCTCGTCGGCCAGGTCGCCGCTGATGCGGGCGGCCCAGCGTAACTGCTTCAGATCGGCTGATAACCGGCAAACAACGCCGTCGGAATACCCCGCCTGCACAGAGCCGTCCGTCACCGGAAAATCGGGCGATTGCGACGTACTGGCCAGGTAGATGTCGTCGTCGGGGCCAACGATCACTTCACCCCTGAACTCATCGGCATAATTCCGAATTGCTGCCGCGTTGGCGGTGTAGAGGTTTAGTCCGTCGTTATACGAACCACCCAGCAACGTGCTGCCAGTCAGTGATTTACCGTCAGCTTGAAGGCGTGTGATAAACAGATCGGCGGCATTGCGGTAAGGGAGGTAGGCCCCGTAGACACTAACGCCTTCGCCTGCTTTGGCGGTGAGTTTGCGCTGATACGCCCCAACTGTGGTAGGAAAATCTGTCGAAGCGGTGCTGCCCATGATAATTAACTCGCCCTTGCTGTTGGCAATGATGCTATGGGGCAGGTCGGCTTCGTCGCCACCAAGCGTGGCCGAAAAAAGGATGGTAGACCCGTCGGGCGAAAACTTCATGATGCCAATGCTGGTCTTCCCGGCAAAACTGACCTGGAAAGCACCGCGCGTAATCGGAAAGTCGGCACCCCAGACAGACCCCGCCACGTAGGTGTTGCCCTGGGCGTCGTAGGTGGCGGTGTGGCCAAAGTTGTCGGCCACGGAGCCGGTGAAGCTCACAAAAACCAGTTCCGGGTCAACGGTCAGGGGCAGGCTTTTGTCGTATCCGTTCGGAAAGTTAAACCGGGCGGTATGGCCATCCAGCACCCAGCGCGTGGCCACCTCCACGGCGGTGCCTTCGCCGGTGGCTGCTGTTCGGCTTACGTAGCTGTAGGGGGCATTTTCCCGAAACTCATTCACCGACGTCAGAACCCGCAGCCGGTTGTCGGCCAGCGTCAGTTCGTCAGCCCCCTCGTAGGCCAGCCTGATCTGGTCGGGGTTGGCCCCCGGCTGTACCACAAATTCGTACTTAAGTGTCTGATAATAAGCAAACACGCGCAGGTCGATGCCAGGGTAAAGGTTATGGTAGACCACTTCCGAATAGCCCGCTACGGCCCCCGCCCAGCGGGTAGGGTCGTTGCCCAGAAAATAGCTGTAGGTCGTGCCAACGGGGTGCAGTGCCTCCAGTTGCGGCTTGGCGCCAGCCCCCACAAAATCGACGCTTACGCCATGTGCCCGTACGGTGGATAGAACTGGTTCGGTGGTGGGGGCGGCGGCATGGCGGCGGGCGGTTTCGCGGGCATCGTAGAAGGCGTAGTGAAAACCCGACGTTTTCAGGAATAAAAAACCGCCCGGCAGGTCGGCCCGAAAGCGCACGTCGTCGGGCCATTGGCCTTTGTTTTCCACAAACACAAGGCCAGGCTGTTTGGCAACGGCCGGACTAAAAAAGCTAACTAGAGAGAGAAAGAGTAGCCAAAAACGCATCACGGTTTGAGTCAGGAACTAGCGTAGTACAAGCTACAAAAATTGTTCCTGAAACGGCCTATAAACACCACATTACCGCGCAAGCACGCTACCGTTTCCACTGCGTCACGTCGATCACGTTAGGGCAAAAATCGTACTCATCGGGTTGGTTCGAGCCAATCAGGAGCAGACAGTCGGGGCGGGTGAGCAGTTCTTTCACGGCGTCGCGGTACCAGGCGGCACCCTGCCGGTCGAGGTTGGCGGTGGGTTCGTCGAGAAGTACGAGGCGGGCATCGGAGAAAAGCGCGAGGCCCAGCTTCACCCGCTGCTTCATCCCCGACGAAAAGAATTTGATCTCCTTGTTGCGAGCGTGGCTCAGCTGCATCCGGTCCATCAGGGCCGTGGCATCGACACCCGGCCTTAGCGGCTTAAACTGCACGTGAAAGGCCAGTAACTCGCTGAGGGTCAGCTCCTCGATCAGTTCCAGGTAGGGAGCTGCCAGTACTATATACTTGTACCAGGCCTCTTCATCCAGCGGTTTTGCGCCATCCAGTGAGTATGTCAGCTTGCCCGCTGAGGCTGGTTGCATACCGGCCAGCACCTGCAACAACGTCGATTTGCCACTGCCGTTAGGCCCCACAAACGTATAGCTGTTCCCCGCCACCAACGTCAGGTCAACTCCCCGGAATATCCATTCCCGGCGGTACTTTTTCCCGATCTGGTCAGCGGTGATGGTCATGGTGTAGTGATGAGTGCTGAGTGGTAAACGGTGAGTTTGCTGCCGCACGAATAATACGCTGGCGGCAGCAAACTCATCGTTTACCACTCAGCACTCATCGTTATTCACTACTCCCGCTTCCCGGTCCTTTCATGATGCCGCGTTCTGAGTTGCGAATGAAGTTGAGCACCTCATCGCGTTCGGCGGTGGCGGGGATGTCGAGTTCGATGCGGTTGAGGGCCTCAGCGTTATTGAAACCGCGCAGAAAGACGTACCGGTAGATCTCCTGAATCTCGTTGATTTGTTCGTTGGTGAAGCCCCGCCGCCGTAGCCCTACCGAGTTGATACCGGCGTAGGAGAGTGGTTCACGAGCCGCTTTAGTGAACGGAGGCACGTCTTTCCGCACCAATGACCCCCCCGATACCATGGCGTGCGCACCGATTTTGGTGAACTGAAGTACTGAACTCGACCCACCAATGATGGCCCAGTCGCCCATGTGGACGTGGCCTGCCATCTGTACGTTGTTAGTCAGGATGCAGTGGTTGCCAATGCGGCAGTCGTGCGCTACGTGGGCGTAGGCCATCACCAGCGAATTAGAGCCAATTTCGGTGCGCCAGTGTTCTTCGGTGCCCCGGCTGATGGTGGCGTATTCGCGGATGGTGGTATTGTCGCCAATGATGGCCTGCGTCACCTCACCGTTGAATTTGAGGTCCTGCGGCACACCGGCAATGACGGCTCCCGAATAGATTTTGCAGTTTCGGCCAATGCGGGCGCCCGAATTGATCACCGCGTGGGAGCCAATCCAGGTGCCTTCTTTAATCTCAACGTCCTTGTGAATGATGGCAAAAGGCTCGATCACCACGTTTTGGGCAATCTTCGCTTCAGGGTGGACGTAGGCTAATGGTTGAATCATTTTTTCTTAACTAAACTCGCTATCATGTCGGCTTCGCAAACAAGGAGGTTGTTCACGTAACCGCGGCCCTGCATTTTCACAATACCGCGCTTCATGGGCGAGGTAAACTCACATCTGAAGATTACGGTATCGCCGGGCAATACGTTGCGGCGGAACCGGCAGTTCTCGATACCCACCAGAAACGGCCAGTAGTTTTCGGGGTCGGGTACGGTGCTAAGTACCAGAATACCACCCGTTTGCGCCATTGCCTCTAGTTGCAATACACCAGGCATAACCGGATTGCCGGGAAAGTGTCCCGGAAAATACGGTTCATTCATCGTCACGTTCTTAATACCCACCACGCTGCTTTCATCCAGCGCAATGATCTTGTCGATCATCTGGAACGGGTAGCGGTGGGGTAATAGCTGCGTGATGCGGTTAATGTCCAGAATCGGCGGCTGCTTCGGGTCGTATTGGGGTACTTGATTCTGAGCGTTTTTCTGAATCAGGCTCTTGATCTTCTTGGCAAAAGCCACGTTGGCGGCATGACCGGGCCGGGCCGCCAGAATCTGCGCCTTAATGGGCCGCCCAATAAGCGCCAAATCGCCAATCATGTCGAGCAGTTTGTGGCGGGCCATCTCGTTGGGGTAGTGTAGTTGCAGGTTGTTCAGAATGCCCGCCTGCCGGTTTACACCCACTTTTGGCTTGTTGAGCAAATCGGCGAGGTGGTCCAGGTCCGAGTCCGATACGTCGCGGTCAACAATCACGATGGCGTTGCTTAGGTCACCGCCTTTGATCAGGTTCTGTTTGTAGAGGGCTTCCAGTTCGTGCAAAAATACGAACGTCCGGCACGAGGCAATCTCTTTGGCAAACAAGGTCAGGTCGTTGAGCGAGGCATGCTGACTGTTGATTACCTGCGAGTTATAGTCGACCATCACCGTGAGGCGGTAGTCGTTGAGGGGCAGGGCCGCAATCTCGATGTCTTTTTCGGGGTTGCGGTGGTGCACAAACTCGGTGATCTCGAAGTATTTCTTGTCGGCGTTTTGCTCGTCAATCCCGGCAAACTCCAGTGCCTCCACAAACTTGATCGACGACCCGTCCATAATGGGGGGTTCGGGGCCGTCGAGTTGGATGAGGGCATTGTCTATTTGCAGGCCAACCAGTGCTGCCAGGGTATGCTCTACAGTATGGACGCGGGCACCATTTTGCTCCAATGTAGTACCACGCGAAAGGTCCACCACAAAGTCGACGTCGGCATCCACGGTGGGTTGGCCGGGCAGGTCGATACGCTGAAATTTATAGCCGTGGTTGGCTGGGGCGGGCATAAACGTCATCGTTGCCGACACGCCCGTATGCAAGCCCACGCCCGATACCGATACGGCTTTCTGTATGGTTTGCTGTTTGATGTTCATCTCTTCTAAGTCAAAAGTCGACAGTCAATAGTCGGCTGCCGCAAGTGTACTCCTGCGGCAGCCGACTATTGACTATCGACTGCCGACTATTGACTCTTTTTTTCAAGTTCATTAAGCCGCCGTTCCAGGTCGGGCAGGCGGCGGAAGATAGCTTGTGAGCGCATGTTGTCGCGCAGTGAAAAAGCAGTTGATCCGTTGAGCGACGTGCCTTCTTCGGTGACACTTTTCCCCACCCCCGACTGTGCGCCGATTTTGGTTCCGTTGGCAATAGTTAAGTGCCCGGCAAAGCCTACCTGTCCGGCAATGACGCAGTTGTCGCCCAGGCGCGTAGACCCCGAAACACCCGTCTGGGCGGCAATAACGGTGTTTTTGCCAATCTCGACGTTGTGGCCAATCTGAATCAGGTTATCCAGCTTAGCCCCCGCCCTAATGATGGTCGACCCCATGGTAGCACAGTCGATGGTGGTGTTGGACCCCACGCTGACGTTGTCTTCCAGGATCACGTTGCCCAGTTGCGGAATGGGTTTGTAAGTGCCGTCGGCTTGCGGGGCAAACCCAAAACCATCAGCCCCGATTACGGCATTGGGGTGGATAACGCAGTGATTGCCCACCACGGTATTATCCATGAGCTTAGCGCCCGAATGCACCACCGTGTAGTCGCCGATGCAGACATTATCACCAATATAAGCCTGAGGATACAGCTTGACGTGCTGCCCGATCTTGCAATTCTTGCCGATGTATGAAAACGCCCCACGGTAGGCGTTTTCGCCCATCTGCGTACTCTCGTGCATGAACGAAGGTTGCTCTACACCAACCCGCGAAAGGCTGATGAGCCGATAGTATTCTTCTAATAATTGGGTAAAAGCCAAATACGCATTTTCCACCCGTATCAACGTCGGATTTATTGGTTCACGAGGGATGAACGAATGGTCCACAATCACGGCCGAAGCGCGTGTTTCGTACAAAAAGGCTTCGTATTTGGGGTTGGCCAGAAACGATATGCTGCCCGGCTTAGCTTCCTCAATTTTGGCTAACTGGCTGACAGTCAGCGAGTCGTCACCATCTACGTGACCATTGAGTAAAACGGCTATTTGCCTGACTGTGAACTCCATAAACGTTGTTTAGGCCAGTGAATGAGGGTCGTTTTCCACGACATTTGGGCGGCTAAGGTAGCCAACAGATTGCACTATTCGTATAAATGGGGGATTAATTCAACTTATTGTGAAATGAGTTCAAAGTTCAATGTGTAACGTCTAAAGTTGCTCCATGTAAGGCGAATGTGCGAAGCAACTTTAGACGTTATACATTGAACTTTGAATTCATTTTCAGCTCCCGCGCCCAGCACACATAATGCCGCCGCACAATAGTTGACAAGGCACCAATGTTGGCTAGCTCAGAGGCATCGGCAATGTCGCGCACGAAGCCCGTTTTCGACTTAATCCGGATCGAGTCGCCCGTGGGCATATAGGCGGCGTTGGATGCCTGCCCTTCCACCAGAAAATAGGACAGTTCATCGTCCGATACGCCTTTGGCGCGCAACGTTCCAGCCAGTTCCTCAATTAGTTCAGGGGCAAAAGGCTCATTCGAGAGCATAATTTTGTACAGGTGCCGGTCCAGCAGCATCCGGCAAAGCGTGGCCAGCACAGTGTCGGGATGGGTGGCCCAGGCTTTCACGCAGGCCCAGACGTCGTAATCGTCCAGCCGCGTAAAGGCCTGTAAATAAGCCGGATTAGCCCGGAAATCGGCCAGCGAGATGCTTTCGCGCAGAAACAGCAGGAAGTCGGGCAGGCCATCGAGGCGGTTGCCAGACTCTGTATGGCGAATGAGAAACCGCGCCCGCCGCAGTATCTGAATCATCATCGACTCGCAGCAGATGGACGTTTTGTGCAAATACACCTGCCAGTACATGATGCGCCGGGCGTTCAGAAAATTTTCGACGCTCAGGATGCCCTTGTCTTCCACCACCAGTTGATCGTCGTGAAGATCGAGCATCTTAATAATCCGTTCAGCCCCGATAGTCCCCTCGGCAACGCCCGTATAGAAGCAGTCGCGGTTGAGGTAATCCATCCGGTCCATGTCGAGTTGACTGGAGATAAGCTGATGAAAAAATGGCCGGTGGTAGGTGCCCTCAAACATGGCGATAGCCAGGGTGAGTGCCCCGCCAAACTGCTCGTTCAGATCGCGCATGAGCATGAGCGAGATTTCCTCGTGGGGCACGTCTTCCAGAATGCAGCACTCCAGCACATGCGAGAACGGGCCGTGGCCAACGTCGTGGAGCAGGATGGCAATTTGCGCCGCTTCGCACTCAGCCTCAGAGAGTTGGTTGCCTTTGTTGCACAGCGTGGCCGTGGCCTGACCCATCAGGTGCATGGCTCCCAGCGCATGGTGGAACCGCGTATGCAACGCCCCCGGATACACGTATTCCGACAACCCCAACTGCTTAATGCGCCGCAGCCGCTGAAAATAAGGATGCTCGATGAGGTCGAACAGCAGCGGCGACGAGATACTGATGAAGCCGTAAACGGGGTCGTTGAGAATCTTCTTCCGGTTCGTCATAAAGAGAGTTTGCAGTTTACAGTTTGCCCGCACCAGCGGACCGATTTCCAGTTATCAATCGTAAGATTGGGAAGATGGATACATTGATAACTGGTTACTGATTACTGTAAACTGATTTAAGGGGAAATTTCGGCAGAAAGGACGTAGATTCAACAAAATGCCCTATTTTTGTACTGTCTTCAATAGTAAAAAATTGAGACAAGGGCTTGTAACTCAGTTGGTTAGAGTAACTGACTCATAATCAGTAAGTCCTTGGTTCGAGCCCAAGCTGGCCCACACAAAACGCCCCGCCGACGATCCGTTTGCGGGGCGTTTTTGCATTACGAGGGCCGAACCACAATCGGTTTGGGCGGTACGCTTTTCAGGTAAAGCCAGATAGCGTGCAACTCGTTGTCAGTTAGGTTGCGGTAAATTGGCCAGGGCATAATGGCGTGAAGTGCTGTGCCGTTTGGTCGAATGCCCGTTCGCATGATGCGTACAAAATCGGCTTCGCTCCAGGTGCCTATGTGGGTGGGGGTTAGGTTTGGTGCGGGTGGTGCACCGGGTGCCTGCATAGGGCCGCCCGCCAGGTCGGGCCGGTGGCAACCCCGGCAACTGCCGACGTTGGCCAGATAAAGGCCGTAGGTTGCGGAGGAACGTCGGTCAATCGTTTTGGCTGGTACGTGATTGGGTACTTTTTCAGCTGCCAGCAAGGGTAGCTCTCCCAGCACCAGTAAGGTGCGCCCTAACAACCGGAGTTCTGTTGGAGGAACTTCCCGGTCGACGGGCGTTAGCTGTTTGAGGTACGACACCAGTGCCGAAAGGTCGTCATCAGCCAGGTACGCCAGCTTTTCGCTGGGCATCACTAACATCGACGTGCCGTTGCGCTTGACCCCGTACCGAATGGCCCGCACCCAATCCTCATTGGTCAGGAAGCCGCCGATTCCGCCTCTGCCCCGTGTTAGATTCGGGCCATAAACCATGCCGAGCGGTCCCCCGTCGAGGTAGAGCTGCCCCCCCAGATCGACCCCGTGACACTGCGTACACAGCCCGAAGCTAGTGGCAATGTGCCCGCCCCAGGCTACCGTGTCGGCATTGGTGGTGATGGGCAACTTTGGCAGTGCAACTACGTTGTGTCGGCGGTTGAGGCGGTGGCTGCTCAGGCCGTAAATGGTGGCTACGGCTAGTAGAATCAGGCACAGCAGGCCAATAACGCCTCGCTTGAGCCATGTCAGGACTGTTTTCATCGCAAAAAAGAGTTAGTCGGTGTGTTTTGTGGCTTGCACGGGCTGGAAACCGGGGTGGCCCAGTTGCCAGAACAGGAAAGCGATGGCATCCGCGAAGGTGGTCAGTCGTTGCTGTTTCGTGACGCCGGGGCCGTGTCCACTCTGGTAATCGACGCGGAGCATCACGGGGTGACCACTGCGGCTGGCGGCTTGGAGGCGGGCCGTCATTTTCGCCATCAGCCACGGGTCCACGCGCGGGTCGTTAATGCCCGTACCCAGCATCACCGCCGGGTAGTTGGTGCTGTCGCTGACGTGGTGGTAGGCACTCATCTCGTGCAAAATTTTGAAGCCTTCCTCGGTTTTTACGCTGCCAAACTCCGGGATGTTCGGCACGCCGTTGGCCGTGGTTTCGTAGCGCAGCATGTCCGTCAGGCCCACGGCGATCCCTACGGCGCGGAACAGGTCGGGCCGCTCGGTCATGGCCCGGCCCATCAGGATACCCCCCGCGCTGATACCCAGGCCGCCGAGGTGTTTCGACGACGTGTATTGTTGAGCGATCAGGTATTCGGCGCAGGCGATAAAATCGCGCCAGGTGTTGGGCTTGGTAGCCTTGTAGCCGCCCTTGTGCCATTCTTCGCCGTACTCGCCGCCGCCGCGCACGTGAGCCACGGCGTAAATGCCGCCCTGCTCCACCCAGGCCGTAATCATGGGGCTGGTGCCCGATAGCGACGGGATGCCATAGGCACCGTAGCCGTTGAGCCAGGTCGGGTGGGTACCGTCGAGCGTCAGCCCTTTCTTGAACATGATCGACAGCGGAATCAACGTACCATCAGTTGCCGGGACATTCACCTCGCGAACGGCCATCGTACTGGTGAGTTTGTCGTGCGGGTCGTTGGGCTGCAACCCTACTTCGTGGGTACGTTGCCGGGCGGGGTCGTAAGCGAGTGGGCGCGCGGTCTTGGTCCAGGAGGTAAGCGAGAGAAGCAGCCCCGGTAGCCGCGAGTCGGCCCGCACGTCGAACAGAGTGCCCTCGAAAGGAAGCGGTACGTCGGAAGGCGATTCCGTTTTTTGGAATGGGATGCGCCGAATCCGGCCTAGCCCGCCATCCAGTTGCTGCACGTAGAGCGCGTCCTGCGCCAGGTGTAGCGCGCCTTCTCCGGCGACGTAGCCGCCGCTGATGACGGCTTTGCCGGCGGGCAGTACGTCGGTGGCCATTGCCAAATCCGGGTGTTGCAGGCTGGTGCGGATGACCTTGTAACGGGGCGTGTTTTTGTGCGTGACCAGATACAGGTCGTCGCCGTGCGGGGCCGCGTCCGTAATATCATCGGCTGGGCCAAACAGCTTGCGCCAGGGCGTATCGACACCCGTTTTACCCACCGCTGACAGCGAAACAACGTACCCAGTCTTTGCGCCGCCAACGCCCGAAATGACCGATGCTAGTACGTAATCAGTGTTGGGGTACGTATGCAGCCGGGGAATCAGCGTCGGGGGTACGTCGACAGCCGGGTCTACGCCGTGCCCGAAAACAATCCTATCCTGCTCCGCCGACGTACCTACCACGTGCTGATACACGCGGGACTTCTGCTGCCGTTCGGTGTTGGGCGCATCGGGTGGGAGTTGTTGTAGACGGGTGTAGAAAAACGAGCGGCTGTCGGGCAACCACGCCACGCCGCCGTAGCGTGCCCGGTCAATGGTTTCCCCGGTTTCGTAGCCGGTTAGTACGTCAATGATGCGGATGTATGTGTTCTCCGACCCGCCCGCTGCCAACCCCACAGCGATCAGTTTCCCGTCCCACGAGGGTTGGAAATAGCTAATCGATACCGGCTGCCCGTTGCTGGGTTTGAGTTGAGCGGGATCAACCAGGCGCGTTTCGGTGCCCCCCAGCCCCTGCCGGATGCAAAGCGATGCCCCATTTTCGTTGGCGTTGATTTTCAGGTACACGTACCGCTCGCCGGGCAACCGCATCACGTTACTGACGCGGGCAGGCACGGCGTTGCTGAGTTCCGTAAGCCGCGCCAACACCGCCTGCCGACCCGGTACGTTGTCAAGCACGAGGCGGGTGTAGTCGGCCTGCGCCTTCATCCAGTTCAGCAGTTCGGGGTTTTTCATATCCTCCATCCACCGGTATGGGTCGGTGATTTTGGTCCCGAAATAATCATCCACGACCGGGCGGATGGGGGCTGCGGGGAGGGGAGTTGGCTGAGTATACCCGATTTGGTGAGTGAGCAACACCCCGGTGAAAAACAGGGCAACAACGTACCTGGCAACAGGTTTTCTGTTGTCGTTCATTTGTTCTGAAAGATTAAGTGGATTTAAAAAGAGGAAGACGTTGAGTTGCGGTTCCGATTAACAGGCTACTAAGCCAGTTCGGAACACTGCTGATGATAGGCGCAGGCGGCATCTACGATAAACCGGGCGTCTTCGCCAAGACCAAGCAGCGTGGTCGATTTGCGACTGCGTAGCCAGTGGAGGCCCAAGAAGTACAGCCCACCTGTACTGGTTATCCCGTTGTGGTGCTCTGGTTGCCCGGTGCTGTCAAAGACTGGCAGGTGGAGGTAGCTGAAGTCAGCCCCAAAACCAGTTGCCCAAATGACGGACGTGACACCATGCCCGGTCAGGTTAAGCGACGTGATGGGATCCACACAATTGACATCGGGGTCAGGCGCATCGTCGGGGTCGGGGGTTGGTGCGGGGGCCGTCAGCCCAGTCTCCTGAATAAACGCGTCGACCATGCCCTTGACCTGAGCGGAAAATTCGTCGGCAAACTGTACGTGCATGGCCGCGTTGGCTGCGAAAGCCACCATAGTATCGTCGGCATCTGTCATGCTACCCAGTAGGGTCACGCCTTTGCGGGCCAGCGACTGAAGGCTGAGGGTGCGCTGCCCCCCGTCGCGCCCCGTTAGCAGCGGCGTTTTCAGGTGTAGCATAGCCGGGTCGGGCACGTCTTCGGCCCGTGCATTGAAGAAGCCCATCTGCACAAGCCACTCCATGATGTCTTTGCCCCGGTAGCGCCGGGGTAGTCTGGCCACGGGGCTGGTGGCCAGGTAAACCGCGCGGCCAGCTTCGGCCAAATCCTCGGCTACCTGACAGCCCGATTGCCCACTGCCAACCACCAGCACACCCCCGTCCGGTAACTGGTCGGCCTGACGATATGTGGCTACGTGGCGTTGCTGAATAGCCGGTAACAGCTGACCTGCCAACGTCGGTATCTGTGGCGTATTCATGGCACCAGAGGCCACAATTACCTGCCGACTTCGGTACGTATGAAACTGGTCATGGCGGGATACGGCAATTGTGAACGCATCGTCGCCCACCGATTTTTCGATGGAAAGGACGGTCGTGTCTTCGATAATGGGTAGTTCATGCGCCAATGCGTAATCGGTCAGCGTAGCGACAAACGTGTGGGCGGAGCTAAATCCACCCGGATCGTCTTCGGTGGGTATTGTGTCTGGTAACCGATTGAATTGATTTGGTGAATTGACGACGAAGCTGGCCCATCGCTGCGACCGCCACGATTCGCCAACGCGACCGCGTTCGAGCACCAGATGAGCTAATCCAGCCTGTTTTAGGTAATAACTGGCACTAAGCCCAGCATGACCCGCTCCGATGACGATAACGTCTAAAATAGGGGTGTTCATAACAAGAAGAAGGTTAATGGCAGCCCGCAACACCCCAGAGGACGCGGCGGGCTGTGCCATTGGTGTTGCCTTAGCGCGGACCCCACGCTCCGTTGAACGCGTCGATGACGAAGTTGCCGGGATTGGGCAGTACGGGTGAATTGTGGATCAAGGTTACCTGCACGCCAATGGAAAAGTCGTAGAACGACGTATTGAGCGTACCGCTGCCGTTGGGCGATGGAAACCACAAGAAGCCCCCGTGCGATACCTGCGTACCGTTGGTGACGTTGCCCCGATACCAGCCCAATTGATGGTCGTCCATTAGCTTGCGTTGTTGTGCGTTCAGGACGGTGTCGGTGAACCGCAGCTTGCCTAGGAGTTGATTCAGCTCGTTCATCGACAGGTGAATCCCGCTGCCCGCCGAATACAGCGTTGAATCGCCGAAGTCCGTACCGCTTACGTTGCCCGCCGGAAATGGGTAGAACAGCGTCGGGTTGGTGGCAGCGGGTTTGGCCGTGACGTTTTTGATGCCCGCCGGTGCAAAGACGTTGGCGTTCATGTAAGCCAGGTAGGCCGTCGCCAGGGCCATTGGCCGGTTGGCTACGCCTGGGTCACTGAAGCCGTTCAGGTACGGTATGATGATGCGAAACAGGGCGAAATTCTGGTTTTGATACGTATAGGATTTGTCGGTGCTGACGCCCTTCGCAATCATGTTTTTCAGGTAGTCGTAGTCGACTCCGTTGCCGTCCTGCTCCCGAATGCCACTGGTGTGAGTCAGCAGTTGCTTAAACGTGATGGCGGCTACATTTGGGCCACGTTGCCAGTCGGCGGGCAGGTACGTGCCGATGGTCGTGTCGATGGTTATGCCTTTGGCTGTGAGTAACTTAACTACGCCTATTGCCGTGAGCGTTTTGCTGACGCTGGCCAGATTGGTCCGGTCATAGACCGAGAAATCGCGTTGTGGTGGGTTCGTCGCCGTGCGGGCCAACCCGGCATCAAAGCGGAATTCAGGGTTGCCCCGGTATGAAATCACCACACCATAGCCCACGCAGTTACTGTCCAGTTTTTGGCGGATGCCACTCAGCAGTTTCGGCAACGACAGGGCCTGGTTGCCCACGGCGATGCGTTTGTTATAGAGTTCGCCAAGCCGTACCTGAAAGTCATCGAGCGACCAGCCCCAGACAATCCCCCGGCCATCATTGCCCGGCATCCAGATGCCATCGTAGCGTCGTTGACCCCCACCTATATCGTAGCTGTGCTGATGCGCCAGTCGATAGCCCTGGCCGTAGTGTTCGCCGTTTTTCTTTTGAAAATCAGTGAGGGTGTAGCCCCACGCAATAGGCCTACTATCGTTGCCTGGCATCCAGATGGCGTCGTAGCGGCGTTGCCCCGGACTCACTTCGTAGCTGTACTGATGTACCATGCGGAAGCCCTGCGCCCAGAGCTCGCCGTTCTTTTTTTGCAGGTCGGCTAGCGACCAGCCCCAGACCACGGGTCGTCCATCGTTACCGGGCGTCCAGATGGCATCGTACCGCCACTGCCCCCCGCCAATGTCGTAGGCCTGTTGCTGCGTCAGGCGAAAGCCCTGCGCCCAGAACTCCCCATTTTTCTTTTCCAGATCGGCCAGGGTGTAGCCCCACACAATGGGTCGACCGTCGTTGCCCGGCTGCCAGATGGCATCGTAGCGGCGTTGACCCCCGCCAATATCATAGCTGTACTGGTGCGCCATGCGGAACCCCTGTTGCCACAGTTCGCCATTTTTTTTCTGCAAATCGGCTAACGCCCAGCCGTACACGACGGGGCGGCCATCGTTGCCTGGACTCCAGATGCCGTCGTAGCGTCGTTGACCCCCACCTATATCGTAGCTCTGGATATGGAAGAGTTTGTCGCCGTTAATCAGCACTTCCGGGTCGGCAGCGGCAGCCAGGCCGTTATTTGCCTTCGCTTTTGTCGGAGCAAGACCGCCCAAACCCATGTGGTCGGGCAGTATTTGTTCGCTTGTTACTTGGTCAACCGTCATGATTGTTTCGATTAAAAGATGGAACTATGGTTGCACGCCTTGTGCGGGTAGCAATCGTTCATAGGCGCTCGTAGGTCATTCGTTGTCATGAGTACATGTCGAAAATGGTGTGTTTACGACTCAGTGATTTCGGCAACAAAGGTATCGGACGGTGGCGCGACGGGTAAATAGTCCTTTTGTACTAAATGCTGATTGACAGTCGATTATACAAGAAATAGTACAAAAAGACTATTGCTGAGGATAGGCGTGTGGGCGAGTTTTATGCCCGTAGTTCGCCTAACTTGCCCGAACCTGACGACTATGCGAAACCTTGTTTATCAGGTTGCATCGTCGCTCGGCAACTTCATTGCCTATCCCGACGGGTCGGCAGACGGCTTCCTGCCGTCAGGTGCTTACATCCAGGATTTCCTTGACAGCGTCAAGACATACGGGGGCGGTGCTAATGGGCCGGAAGATGTTTGCCCAAACCGATCGGGTTCAGTTGATGCGGAGCAGCTACCAAATTCGCTCAACGTCGCGTTATGTAGTAAGTTTGCCTTAGTTGAATGGCACCAACGAACTGATTCACTGCGATCTGAGAGCGATGAGCACCCCCACACAATACCACCGTATTGAAGATGATATTCAGCAGGCCACGTTTCGCAATGAACTCTCCAAGGCCGGAATCAACCTGATTTACACAGGTACGTGGCTCAAAACAGCCCACAGTGATTTCTTCAAATCGTTCGGCATAACCTGGCCGCAGCATAACCTGTTGCGGATTTTGCGGGGCCAAAAAGGAAATCCTGTTAACGTAAACGCCATCAAAGAGCGTATGATGGACAAGTCGTCCAACGTATCGCGGATTACGGAGAAGCTACAGAAGAAGGAGCTTATCGACTGCCGTCCTTCCGAGGCCGACAAGCGCGCTGTCGACATTACGATCACTCAGAAAGGGCTAGACTTACTTGGCAGCGTGGAAACCCGCGTTCACGAGATCAACAACATGCTGTCTCACCTGGAACCCAGTGAATTGATCCTGCTCAATCTGCTGCTTGATAAGATCCGAACACCGCCGAATGGCGTGGGTTGAGGAACCTGTCGAAAGCTGCGAAGTGCGAAGCTATTCAGTGTCAATTTATGAGTACATACACACATATTTGGTGCGGCACCTGGACCGATAACTAATTCTAAACAACCGTTTAGCGATTTTAACCTGGCTTTTGGCAACATACATACCTACTATTGCTTCATCATTTGTGTGTACGTACTCGTAAATTACGTAAGGAAAAAATTTATGGTTGTGTGCTTAATTGGGTGCCGCCGTAACTGTGAAAGCGATTATGAAAGACGTATTTGACCAACAACCCAACACCCAACTGATTGAGCGGCTGTTTCCTGGCTGGGTGGTTCACCACTGCTTCGATGAAGGCCGGAGCCATCAGTTTATTAGCGGCAACGGAGCCGCCCTCTTCGGGTGTCCTATACAGGAACTAAACCGTAAAACGCTCAGTCAATTTAACGACCTGGTTCACCCCGATGACCGCGAAAGCTACGAACGGCTCCGTCGGAAAGTCGATGACATTGCCCGAATCACTGATCCGCACGAATTGGAACGATACCGCTTTGTACTGCATTACCGCGTGCGGCGGGGTGCCGGCAGCTACTTCTGTCTGCACGACGAGAAGCAACTCTACCAGAACCGCTATGGCAAACTGGAAATTATCAGCCTGTTTCGCGACCTCTCGGCCGACAAATCGTTTGTGCGGGTGCAGTTGGAGACGTACCTGGTCAATGAGTTGGGCTACCGGAAACTCAACACCTACGTACCCACGCAGGCTGAGCAGAGCCTGACCTCGCGGGAAGTAGAAATCATCGATCTCATCAAAGAGGGACTGAGCAGCAAGGAAATTGCCGGGCGGCTATTTATTAGCATCAATACGGTGCGTAATCACCGTAGCAACCTGTTTCGGAAAACCAACGCCCGCAACATGGTCGACCTGCTCAACACCGCCGCCGTGAGTGAACACCTGAACTAGCCGCGCCACAGCCCACCTGTTGACGGCTGAAGGCCGAATTTGCGTAAGTTCGTCGCCTCATATGTCAACGAACTCAATGACAATACACACCCTTGATACCGGTTCGCTACTCCTCGATGGCGGGGCCATGTTTGGTGTAGTGCCGAAACCGCTCTGGCAGAAGCTCAACCCTCCCGATGACCAAAACAAATGCACCTGGGCCATGCGCTGCTTACTCATTGAAGCTGGTAATCGGCTGGTTCTGGTCGATACGGGGCTGGGCGATAAGCAGGACGACAAATTCTTTAGTCATTATGTCTTACCGCAGTGGCCTAAGAATCAGTTGCTCAACTCAACCCGTCAGCTAGGGTATGATGCCGCCGACGTCACCGACGTGCTGCTCACACACCTGCACTTCGACCATGTGGGCGGGGCTATAAAGCGAGAGGGAGAAGCCCTACGACCTGCCTTTCCCAATGCCACCTATTGGTCGCACCCCGGTCATTGGGACTGGGCCGTTAACCCCAACCCACGAGAAAAAGCGTCTTTTCTGACGGAAAATATCCTGCCACTTCAGGAAAGCGGACAACTCCATTTTTTTGGCGAACAGTATATAAATCTGTCTGGCCTTGAACTCATTTACGTAGACGGGCATACCGAGAAAATGGCCTTACCCAAACTAACCGTGGGCAACAAAACCATACTCTACTGCGCCGATTTGATTCCGTCGGCGGGGCATGTGCCACTACCCTATGTGATGAGCTACGACGTACGGCCACTGCTGACGATGCAGGAAAAAGAGCGGTTGCTCGTGCAGGCTGCTGCTGAAGGTTGGATACTGGTTTTTGAGCATGACCCAGTGATCGAAGCGGCAACGGTAGCACAGACTGACCGGGGAATTCGATTAGCGCATACAGGAAAACTAGCCGATTTTTTGTAGTTAACAGATCCTGCGGCTGGACACTGGACGTTGGATTTTAGATGTTGGACTTATCGGTGCAGTTCCCTCAGACTACCATCCAACGTCCAGTGTCCAACATCTAACGTTCACTATCCAGCAAACTATAGAATTGGTAAAGGCGTTTTATAGTTGGACCAACTGTGGCCGCTACTCACGTATTGACAGAATAAGACGTATGAAAATTGGGTTGGCTTTATCGGGGGGCGGGGCACGGGGTATTGCTCACCTCGGCGTGATCAAAGCGCTGCAAGAGCAGGGCGTTGTGGTACATCAACTGGCCGGTACCAGCGCCGGGGCTATCACGGGAGCGCTCACAGCTACGGGCTACACCCCCGACGAGTCGCTGAAGATCATCGAGTCGTCGTCGTTTGTGCGGCATCTGCGCCCGGCCTGGACGCGCATGGGCCTGCTCCGTATTGATACGGCTATTGACCTGTACCGGAAATACATGCCCAAAGACAGCTTTGAGGCGCTTTCCATACCCCTCCACGTAGCTGCCGTTGACCTCACCGAGGGCCAACTAGTCATTTTCGACAAAGGCGAACTGATCAGGCCGGTGCTGGCCTCGTGCTGCCTGCCGGGTATTTTCGAGCCGCTGCTGATTAACAAAAAACAGTACGTCGACGGCGGGATTCTGAATAACCTGCCTGTAGAAACGATCGCCGACCAGGTGGATTTCATCATTGGGTCGCACTGCAACCCGTTTCCCGCGCATAAGCCTATTCGCACAGCGCGGGGGGTTATTGAGCGGAGCCTGGTGTTGTCGGTGCAGAGTAAAACGAGGGAAAAACTGGCGCAGTGCAACCTGGTTATTGAGCCACCCGAACTGGCCCGGTTTAGTGTGAGCGACATTCGGTATGCCCGCGAAATATTTCAGGTAGGTTACCGGTTTGCCCGCACTGTTCGGGTGGCCGAAGCTTTAAACGCCTTCGCAACAGCTTAACAGGCAAGATAGATTGCTGGTCCTGTTATCAAGCCTGCCCTTATAAGGGTGGGCTTTTTTGCGTCTGGCAGCTGGGGGCAGATAACTGCTTAATTGATTGGTTCTGATTAGGTTCTAATGATTGCAAAATCATGCGTAGCAATACTTGAGTATGTAAATAATCCATTTCCATATAAAATTTTGATATAGTGACGATTGTCAACTGTTTATTCTGTTAAACTGTTTTTATAGGTACCATTGTTTTAGTCTAGTCAGAAAGATAAGTTTGTAGGAAAGAAACCATTCTTGACTTAACTTAAACAGGAACTATGAGGAAATCTCTATGGGTAGGACTGCTACTGGCAGGCCTGAGCTGTACGACAGCGTTTGCCCAGGATCGAACTATCACGGGCAGGGTAACGCTCAGCGACGACGGCTCGATAATGCCGGGCGTATCGGTGGCGCTAAAGGGAAGCACCCGCGGCACCAACACCGATGGCAACGGTAATTATTCAATTTCAATACCATCCAATGGTAGTAAGCTGGTATTCAGCTTTGTTGGTATCGCCACCCAAGAGATCACCATTGGTAACCAGTCGGTGGTCGACGTGCAACTGAAATCAGACTCACGGCAACTGAGCGAGGTGGTGGTGACGGGTACAGGCGTGGCTACCGATAAGAAAAAGCTAGGCATCAGCGTAGAGTCGATCACGGCGGCGCGACTACCGGCCATTTCCAACGCCACCATCGACCAGGCGTTGGTGGGTAAGATTGCCGGGGCGCAAATCTCGTCGTCGTCGGGTGCGCCGGGTGCACCGGTCAGCATTCAGCTGCGGGGTATCAACACCCTGGGCGGCGGCACGCAGCCGCTGATCCTGATAGACGGGGTTGAAGTGACCTCAACGGCGCTTAATGCCCTTGATCTGAGCAACGTAGAGCGCGTAGAAGTGGTGCAAGGCGCGGCTTCGGCCACGATCTACGGCGCGCAGGGTGCCAATGGCGTTATCCAGATCTTTACCAAACGCGGTAAGCAGGGTGCCACCCGGATTGATTTCTCGTCGCGGGTGAGCCAGGATTCATACATCAACGTGGCCGACGTACACAAGCCCTTCAACCACTCGTTTGCCACCGACGCCCAGGGCAATATCCTCGACAACACGGGTAAGTTGCTGACCAAAAACGATCTTGGTCTGTGGGGGCAGGTAACCTGGGAGCGGGAAGCTAACTCGCAGAATAACAAGCCTTACAACGACAAGACACCCTATTACGACCATTTTGCGCAGATGTTTCGTAGCGCCTCGACGCTCAATAACTCGCTGAATATTTCGGGGGCTACCGGCAAAACGGACTATTCGTTCACGATGACCAACATCAACCAGCAGAGCGTCATCAATTCAGACGGTAATCTGAACCGGTCAAACTTCTCGGCCAACATCGGTATCGAGCTGTTCAAGAATTTCACCCTGCGCAGCACCACTCAGTTTGCCTATACCAACTCGACCAGCTTTGGGGCCGATGCAGGTGGCTTTCTGTCGTCGGCGTTATACACCTGGCCCTTCGCCGATTTGAACAACAAAGACAAAGACGGTAACCCTACCTATAAGTATGGCGGTGCAGGTACCAACTCCAGCAACCCATTCTACCAGACATATTACCAGAACTATTCGACCAAAGTGCTGGACGTAATTCCCAGCCTGAACCTGAACTATAAGGTGTCGAAGTTCCTGGAGCTTGACTATAAGTATGGGGTTAACCACTCGCGGATCGATTTTGAGCGGTTCTCGCAAAACCAGGAAAGCAACCCGTCGTCGGTAGCCAAAAACTGGTACGTGGGCGAAGGACTCACGGGTGGCATTGCCCAGCGTAACACCAACCGCACCAACCAGAACTCGCTGGTGTCGGCGTTTATTCGCACTGATTTCCAGAAAGATTTTGGTCTGAACATACCCATCACCACGTCGACGCAGTTGGCCTTCGACTGGCGCCGGTACGACTTCAACCGTGACTTTATTAACTACACGGGCTTACCCCGCTACCAGCCGGTAAACGGCGCGCAGGCGCAGTCGAACAATATCAGCACCTGGCGCGACCAGTTCCTGACCTATGGTTACCTGGTAAACCAGCGTATTGAATACAGCGAAATTCTGGGTGTAACGGGCGGTTTCCGCGCTGACTACTCATCGGTGTTTAACGAAGGTCGCAAAGCCAATGTGTTCCCCCGCGGCGATGGCTACATCCGCCTCTCGAAACTGGGCTTCTGGAACGGTGCCCTTGCCGACGTGCTGCCCGAATTTAAGCTTCGTGCTGCCTACGGAGAAGCTGGTATTCAGCCAGTTACGTACTTTGGTGGCATCGGCGGTTTCTATGGTTCATTCCCCAACCACTACATCCGTACCACCACGCTTGGTACGGGTAACTACGACAACGGGGCCTACCTGTCGCTCAACGCCGTGGCTTCCAACCCGGCTTTGAAAGTGGAGGTGTCGAAAGAATTGGAGTTTGGTTTTGATCTGGGCATTCAGCCCAACAAAGGTGGTACCATTCTGCCCTACATCAATGCCAACGTGACCGTCTGGAACCGGAAGGGACAAGACATCATCTGGCCATCAGCGCAGGCCCCCACCACGGGTATCCAGTCGAAATACGACAACTACATCGTAGGGCTGTCGTCGAGCGGGGTGCAGGCTACGGTCGATGCGCAGGTGTACCATGGCACGGCCCTGACCTGGGATCTGGTAACCACGTTTGGTACCCAGAAATCATACCTCGATCAGACCGCCGACGGCAAAGCCATTCCGCTAACGTGGGGGAGTGCCGCTACCTACACGCTCCGTCCGGGCGAGCAGATTGGCACAATCTACGGCTACAAAGCTATCACGAGCGTTGACCAGACCGACCCCAGTGGCAACCGGTATATTCCGGCCAGCGACGCCGCCAAGTATGAACTCGTAGATGGCCGAATCGTCAACACCGCCAGCAAGCAGGTGCAGTTTACCAGCGACAAATATTCGCTGGGCGTAACAGCCCCCAAGTTCAATATGTCGTTCACCAACCGCTTTAACTTTAAGCGCTGGCTCGACGTGTCGTTCCAGATTGACTGGACGGCCGGGCAGAGCACCTACAACCAAACCAAAGAATGGATGTATTCGGAAGGTTTGCACAACGACTTCGACAAGCCCGTAACCATCGGCGGGCAGTCGGGCAACTGGGTAGCTTATTACCGTAGCTTCTACGACGCTTCGGAAAGCAACGGCACGAAAGACTATTTCCTCGAAAACTCGTCGTTCCTCCGCCTGCGCAATGCCAGCGTCGCCGTTGACTTCGCCCAACTGTTCGACATCAAGTTTCTGCGGCGGCTTCAGTTGTCCTACACGGGTCGTAACCTGCTGACACTGACCAAGTATACAGGCCTCGACCCCGAAGCCAACCAGAACGTATCGGGTGGTGGCACGGGTTCGGCCGCTGGTCAGGTGGCGGCACAGCGTGGCCTCGACTTCTGGTCATTCCCGAACGTAAAAACGCACCAAATCGGCATCAGCTTCGGCTTCTAATCGTCATTTCTTAACGGAACAGCAATCATGTTGAAAAAATCATATACCGTACTGGCGATGAGTACCCTGCTGCTAGCGTCGCAGGCCTGCCAGAACGACCTCGAAAAAATTGTTAATACCAACCAGCCCAGCGTTGACGTGCTGTCGAGCGAAGTAGCCATTGTGCAACTGGCCAAGGGGGGCATCTACCAAAACGGCTTTGCCAACCTCTATTCATCCGTCGATGACGGACTGGGTGGCAATTTTCTGGCCAACGGCTATGGTATGCACGAAGCCATGGGCGACGTGATCTACATTCCCTGGGGCAATTTCAATTTCAAATACGCCGATAACCCCACCTCGATCACGCTTGAAGATGGTAAAGTAGTAAACATGCCCATTGGCACTACGCAGCCCAACGAACTGCGCACCCGTAACAGCCGGGGATACGGTGCCTCAAACACGATGTTGCTGGAGTGGACGTACATGTACTTCCTCAACAACGCCACCAACGTGATTCTGGACAAAGTGGGTACTACTACTTTCACTGGAGACGCCGACACGAAGCGCAAAACGCTGCAAGCCTGGTCATACTGGTGGAAAGGCTATGCCTACTCACGCATAGGCTCACTCTATGCCGCTGGCATCGTTACCGATAAGCCCAACGAGACAAACTCGAAGTTTTTGACTAACGTGCAAATGGTGGCCGAAGGAAACAAAAATTTCGACAAGGCCGCTGAGATCCTGAAAGGGTTGAAAATTGGTGGGGCCTACACCGACGTGATGTCATTACTGATTCCGGGGTTTGTGCAAAGCGGCAAGGGCGTGGTACCCTCGCCTGAAGCCTGGATTCGGAGCATCAATACGTACAAAGCCCGTAACCTGGTGGCTAATAAGCGTGTAAAAGACATGACCGCTGCCGACTGGCAGAGCGTTAGTGACCTCACTAAAGCAGGTATTCAGTCGGGCGATCCGGTTTTCCTGATGAAGACCTACAGCGATAACAACAAGTCGGCCATTGATAAGGATTACGGCTGGGTAGGGGCCTACAGCGCTACCGACGGTGGTCAGACGTTTTACATTAGTGAGCGCCTGATTCAGGATTTCCGCACTGGCGACAAACGCCTGGCGCAGAACTTCGACCTGCTCGAATCGCCGGAGGTGAACCGCCGTGGTCGCGGACTTGGGTTTGGCACCCGCTGGCAGTTGCTGGATGGCGGCGCGGGTCTGGCCAACGTAAACACCTACGTACACTTGGCCGATTATGGTAAGGACGACATTTACCTGGCGGGTTCGTATGAAGAAAACCAGTTGCTGCAAGCCGAAGCCCTGATCCGTAGCGGCAAAATAAGCGACGGTGTTAAGCTGATCGACGCCGTACGTACGTATCAGGGTGCCGGCATGGCTCCGTTGTCGGCTACCCTAACGGCAGATAAAGCGGCTGAAGAAATTCGTTCGGAGCGGCGCATTGCCTTGTTTTTGCGTGGACTGGCCTTCTATGACGCCCGCCGGATGGGTGTTATCGACGACGTGAGCAAAGGAGGCGGTCGCAAAAACGCCGTGGTAGTAGTTCCCGCCAGCTTTGCCAAGTCAGGCAAGATCGAGTTTCAAACCAAAGCCACGATTAACTACAACTACCTGAGCTACTTCGATGTGCCAGGTAACGAGATTGAGTTTAACGAACCCAGTGCAGGCAGCGCCCCGATCAAGTTAGACTAACGCGTTTCAAAGAAATTACCCGGAGGGCTATACGGCATCACAGCGGTATAGCCCTTTTTTGTAAAGTTGACCCGGTATAAGTTTTATTACTCAAGTTAGCAAGCAGTCATTTAGGGTGTTATCTTACTGAGCACTCAGATAAACTGCTCATTCTGATATAGATACGTCGGTAGAACATACTTATCGTTTATTAATATATTGTTTGTGTGACCCATAGTACTTAAGTATAATTATATATTGCGAATTGTCATTAAAGCAAAATTTTATTTTGCATTTGGTTAAGGATAAGATTCAAACGATCAAGAATGTTTCTCAATACGTTGGTTAGTAAGTTTCCGTTTGATAAGTTTGTAGCGTATATCTTCGTACTACTACTTAAATAAAAACACTTCACATGAGAAGACTGCTACTATTGAGCATCTTATTGGTGTGCTCAGCCTGGACCGTTGCATTGGCTCAGGCGCAGAAAATTACGGGTCAGGTACTCTCTGCCGATGACAAAAGTGCCATGCCCGGCGTGTCGGTTGTGGTGAAAGGGACCACCCGTGGTGCCACTACCGACGCCGAGGGGCGTTACGCCATTGAAGCTGCTGCAACCGACAAACTGGTTGTCAGTTTTGTGGGCACCGTTACCCAGGAAGTCGCGGTAGGCAACCGCACGGTTGTTAATATTACCATGACCACCGATTCTCGTCAACTGACGGAAGTAGTGGTAACGGGTGTGGGTATTGCCACTACGAAAGCCAAGCTGGGTATTGCCGTTGAATCAGTATCAGCCAAAGACCTGCCAGCTGCGCCCACCGCCTCTATCGATCAGGCACTGGTTGGTAAGATTGCTGGTGCTCAGATTGTGAGCGCCAACGGTACGCCCGGTGCTAAAGCCAACATCCTGCTGCGCGGTATCAACACCGTAAACCGGGGTACGGCTCCTATCGTACTCATGGATGGTATCCAGGTAGGTGCTACCGACCTGAACACGCTGGATCTGAGCAGCATTGACCGCGTGGAAGTGATTCAGGGCGCGGCTGCCTCAACGCTCTACGGTGCCCAGGGTGCCAACGGCGTTATTCAGCTGTTCACCAAAAAAGGACAGGACGGCCCCATCCGTGTGAACATTAACAACAGCTACGCCACCAACGAATACCTGAACATTGGTAATGTGCGCAAGGCCGATAAGCACGCTTTTGTGACTGATGCCAGCAATAACGTCATTGGCGTATCGGGCAAGCCCATTACGCTCGACCCCGCTACGACCTACTGGACAGAGAACGTGCAGTACAACGCGCTCGACGTAAACAGCAATGCGAATAAGGCGTACGACCAGAACCTGAAGTATTACGATCACTTTGCCATGTTCTTCCGCCCGTCGGAGACCATCAACAACTCGGTGAACGTATCAGGTGGTAATGCCAAATCGGATTTCAGTCTGACGCTTTCAAACAACTACCAGTCTAGTAACTTAAAAAACAACGGTGATTTTAACCGTACTAACCTGGTAAGCAACGTTGGGTTTACACTGGCCAAGAACTTGACTTTCCGGAGCGTTACGCAACTGGCGTACACCAAGAACACACTTAAAATATTTGATCAGTCACTGATCTATTCACTGAATAATACTCGCCCATTCGCCGACTACGATTACATAGACCCTGATGGCAATTACGGAGCATTCTATGGGCCTGCATCGGGTGTAAACGCTTACAACCCGAATTATCGCACGCAGTACCGTAACCGCACCGATAACAAGATCGACTTGTTGCAAAGCTTTACGCTGAACTACAAGCCAGTTAAGTTTCTGGACTTAAACGCCCGCTACGGACTGAACTACCAGACCGAAGGTGATAACTACACGTATGGTAACCAATCGTTGAACCGTAATATTGCGGTTGACCGTACAAGGTATACAGGCATCAACGCCTCCGATGAAAAAGGCGAGATCAGCAATTACGACTACAAAACGGTATTCCAGAATGCCTTCGCCAGTGCTACGTTTAAAACGGATTTTCAGGAAGATTTCAAAATCAACCTGCCTATCCGCACTTCTACACTGGTTGGTTTTGATTACCGCAAAAACGTATATAGCGAGTACTTCTCGTATGGCTCGGGTTTACCCCTCTACAGCCCCGTTACGGCAGCACAAGCTGGTACCTACCGGATCACCCGCGACAACGTAACTCCCTTCGTAACGTATGGCTATCTGGTAAGCCAGAACATCGAATACGGTGATTTTGGTGGCGTAACGGCCTCATATCGGAGTGATTATTCGTCGGCGTTTGGTCGGGGGTCAACGCCCTTTGGCTTCCCTGCTGTAAACACCTACATCCGTCCGTCGACGTTTAGCTTCTGGCAAAACAGCCCGCTGGGCCAGATTGTGCCTGAGTTTAAGATCCGGGCTGCCTACGGTGAGGCCGGTATTCAGCCACAACCGTTCGACCGCTACCCCACGCTGAGCACCCAAACGTTGGGCACAAGCAACGTATTCTATTACAGCTCTACGCTCAATAACCCTGACCTGAACGTGGAGGTGTCGAAAGAAACCGAAATCGGTACTGACTTCTCGGTGAAAGGTGGTAACGGTGACTGGCTGCGTAAGCTCAATTTCTCGTTCAGCTACTGGAAGCGGAGCACCGACAACGCTATTTATAACGTTGACGTGGCCCCATCGTCGGGCGTGGGTAAGCTGAAAGACAACTCGTTCTCGCTGGCCTCACGTGGTCTTCAGTTCTCGTTGAACACTACGCTGTACCGCGGTCGCGACTTCACCTGGGATTTCACCACCAACTTTGGTCGGCAGACATCAGAGATTACGGCTGTGAAAGGCAACGCCGAAATAACGGTGACGTCGTCGGCTGGTAGCACCAACTATGTGCTGCGGGCTGGTGAGAAAATTGGCCAGTTGTTCGGCTTTATCGCCATCCGCGACCTAAACCAAATTTTACCCGACGGCAAGCCAGCCATAGCCGAAGCAAACAAAGGCCTGTATGAAGTGGCCAGCAACGGCTACGTGGTGAACAAAACCACCAAGCAGCCCCTGTTTAGCTCGAAACAATACAGCATGGGCGACCCAAACCCCACGTTTACGTCGTCGTTTATCAACAATGTGTCGTTCCGCAACATGGTGTCGCTGAACTTCCAGTTCGACTGGACGCAGGGTAGCCACATCTACAACCAAACCAAGTCGTGGATGTATCGTGACGGTATCAGTTCGGAATACACCAACCCAATTACCATCAACGGTAACACGGGTGCCTGGACCGCCTTCTACCGCGGTGTGTATCAGGCCGGTGCCAACAACGGTACGAAAGACTATTTCTACGAAGATGCCTCGTTTGTGCGTCTGCGGAACGTAGCCCTGAGCATCAACCTCGACAAGATTTTCAGCCGCCTGCCCGTGCGTAACCTGCAACTGCAACTGAGCGGCCGCAACCTGATGACCTGGACTAAATACACGGGCATGGACCCCGAAGTTAGCTCAGGTCAAACCACCGGTAACGAAAGCTCAGCCTGGGACCGGGGTACCGACCACAACACCATGCCAAACCTGCGTTCTTATCAGATTGGCTTAAATCTTGGTTTCTAACAACCTACCGAATCAAATCAATGAAGACATTTCTTATAAAATCGGGTCTGGTTCTGGCGGCAACGGGTATGCTGTTTGCCTGCAAAGATCAACTGGACGTTAAAAACCCAAACCAGCCGACGCCAGCCAGCGCCGCTACCGAAATTGGGGTTATTTCGCTGGGCCAGGGTACCGTTTACATCAACGGTATGGGCAACAGCAGCAACGGTATCAAATACAACGACGGCGTTCCCGGTGGTTTTTGGACCGGTGCTACCGGCTTCCATGCCCTCATGGGTGACGAAATCGGTGAAGAGGCCGCCAACCAATTTGGTAACCAGATCGGTATGCCCGACCTCGTTACCCTCGACGATGGTACGAAGGTGACCAACCCCAGTTCGATTCCTACGCAAAATGCTTTGCTGCGCACAGTGAACGTAAACGCCCAGGGGGCATCGAACCCGCTGTATTACGAGTGGGCCTATATGTACAACCTCAACAACGGCATGAATTCGGTGCTGGAGATTGCAGGGGCTACCAAGTTTTCGGGCGACGCCACCGCGCAGGCATCAAAGCTGAACACGCTGAAAGCCTGGGCTTATTGGTGGAAAGGCTACGCCTACTCGCGCCTCGGCTCGATTTATTACGCTGCGCTGATCAACGATCAGGTGGGTGTGACCAATGGTAACTACGTAACGAAGGAGAAGATCATTGAAGAAGCTAGCAAGAACTTCGATTTGGCTAGTACCGCCCTCACAGCCTTGGGTGCCGGCGATGCCAGCTATACGGAGGTGATGAAAGGACTTGTTCCTGAGTTTAACCGCGTGGGTAAAGGCGTTATTTTGACGCCTGCCATGTGGAAGCGCAACATCAACACGATGAAGGCGCGAAACATTCTGGTGAACACCACGCTGAAAGCCATGTCGGCAGCGCAATGGGGCCAAATATTAGCCCTGGCCAACGACGGCGTTACGGCCTCGGACAATGTATTCACGGGTCGGTCGAATGACAACGGTGACTTTATCAACCGGTTGAACGGAACCCTCGCCTTGAAATCGACAGGACCACCCACGACAACTACTTACAAAATCAGCGAGCGCCTGATTCAGGATTTCCCCGCAGGCGACAAGCGGTTGGCAAATAACTTCACTCAACTGGCCGCCCCTGCGCTATTCAACACCGACCGGGGCAACTCATTCAATACGCGCTGGCAGTTGGTGAACAAAGGCAAAGGCATGGCTGGCGTAGTGACGCTAAGCAACCAGGACGTGGGCGCCCACGAACTGTATCTGGCCAGCACCTATGAAGAAAACGAACTGATGAAAGCCGAGGCCCTGATTAACACGGGCAAGATTGAAGACGGTCTGAAGTCAGTAGATGCCGTGCGCGTGTCGCAGGGCGCTGGTCTCACGGCCGTAGCCGGCACGAGCCTGACGCAGGCGCAGGCACAGGAAGAACTCCGCAAAGAGCGCCGGGTAGCCCTGGCCCTCCGTGGATTAGCTTTCTACGATGCCCGCCGCTGGGAGGTGATCAGCAATGGCCGCACCAACGCCGTAGTGATTGACAAAGCCGGTAAGCTGAACACCAAAGCCACGATTACGTATAACTTCTTGGATTACTGGGACGTACCAGACAACGAACTGGCCTACAACCCCGCCGCAACGGGGAGTGCGCCTACCAAGAACCCAAAATAATTTGCACCCAATTCCTGCCCTTAATCAAAACGCCCGGCCCAACAGCCGGGCGTTTTTTATGGCTACAAAATCACCCAGACTGCTCCTGCGATACCAATTAAACCGGTACCGTAATTCGGGCATTAAACGTAAACTACCCCAGGCAATCTAACGTTTTGTTTATGGTCCTTACCTCGGCTACGCTCACATGCAACTACGTTTGATTATCCTTCTTCTTGGCTGGCTTTTAACCCTCTCGGCGGTGGCGCAGTCTGTCGACTACTCGACGCCTAAACCCCGCGTAGATGACGTCAATGATCCCGATGTGGTGATCAACCGCATTGACCTGACGGCTAAATACACGATCATCTATATGCGGTTTCGGGATCGTAATCTGACCCAAGCTGATGAGGAGGAGCAGGATGTACCGCGTAAAGAAAAGTCCAAACCTGCCCCAAAGCGGCCTCCGTTTCGCTTTCCCGGTATTCCATATCCCATTCCCGACCGTATTGAGGCGGACGATTCGCGGACGATTCACTTTGTGCCCACGGCGCGGCTCTATGCCAACGGCGGGGCGCGGTCGTTCAAATTCCTTAAGGCCGATAATATTCCGACCGACAAACGGCGGAAGGTGCGCCCTGGCGAGAAGGTAGACTTTGTGGCTTACTTCGAGCGGCTGGACCCTGGCATTGAAGTCTTTGACCTCTTTGAGTGTTCAGATCGCAACCGACCCGGCGAAACCTGTTTCAACTTTTGGGGTGTGCACGTTATCAACCCACTAAAGCGCACTACGCCGCCCGCCACCCCGCCCGTCAAACCGAAACCTACGCCGCCGCCCGCCCCCAAACCTACGCCCGTGCCGGAGGTCAAGCCCACGCCCCCCACCGACGTGCTGGCCATTAAGGGTACCGTACGTGACGCCAAAACGGGCAAAGCCGTACCGGCCACACTTACCTACCGGCTACTGTCGGGCCCCGAATCGGGTGGCGACGAGGCTGCCGACTCCGTGCGCGCCCAGGCTGGCGATGGAGCCTACCGCATACCGGGCAACGCGTTGACGGTTTGGGACGTGACGGTATCAGCAAAAGGCTATTTCGGGCAGCGTGACACCGTTGCCATTGCCCGCGCTGAAAAAACGGTCAATTTTGAACTGGTCCCTATTGTGGCAGGGGCTAAGATTACGCTCAAAAACATTTACTTCGCCCAGTCAAAATATGAGTTGCAGGCAGAGTCGTTTCCTGAATTGGACCGCCTGGTAACGGTGATGCGACAAAACCCCACCATGACCATTAAACTGGAAGGCCATACCGACATTATCGGCGATTTCGATGCTAACCTGGAACTGTCGCGCAATCGGGTTTTCGCCGTGAAACGCTACCTCCTGAGCAAAGGTATTGCCACAACCCGCGTAGAGGCGGTAGGCTACGGCCACTCGCGCCCCATCAACAGCACCCGCGGCACCCCCCACCCCGAAAACAGGCGAGTGGAGATGGTGATAACAAAAGTTTAATGTTTAAAGTCTACTGTTTAAGGTTAGCTGACGCGAGCATTGCGAACGCGTCAGCTAACCTTAAACAGTAGACTTTAAACATTAAACTCATGCCTCCCTTTCCCCTCGACACCGTCCTTGCCGCTATTGAACCGGCTATTGCGCCTTACCCCAAAGCGGCCATGTTCGATTTGTTTGAGCGGGGGTACAACAGCCTGTTTGAGCAGCTTATTTCGTGTATCATCTCCATCCGCACCCTCGACGAAACCACCATTCCCGTCTCGTTGCGGCTGTTTGACGTGGCCCGTACGCCCGCTGAACTCGCCGCACTCTCGCCCGAAGAACTGACGCCACTGCTTTACGGCACCTCGTACCCGGAGCAGAAAGCGCAGACCATGATTGGCATTGCCCAGCGTATCATGACTGAATTTGGCGGTGAGCTTCCCGCCGATTTCGATGTGCTGACGTCGTTGAAAGGGGTAGGGCCGAAGTGCGCCAATCTCGCCCTGGGTGTGGCAACGGGGCAGGCGGCCATTAGTGTCGATATTCACGTGCACCGCGTAACGAACCGCTGGGGGTTTGTTCACACCAAAACACCCGAACAAACCCTAGCCGTGCTAGAAAAGCAGGTTCCCGTGGCGCAGTGGATCAACATCAACCGGTTGCTGATGCCCTTCGGCAAACACATCTGCACGGGTCCATTACCACACTGTTCTACCTGCCCCGTGTTGGCCTACTGTGCTCAAGTAGGCGTGGAGCGGCATCAGTGATTTACGACTTACGAGCGGTCCGCCGCAGCGGCGGACCGCTCGTAAGTCGTAAATCACTACGCGTCGTAAATTTGTACGCATGAGCAAACAGCTAGAGCAGCAGGTGGTGCGAATTGCAACGAACACGGCCGTTCCGCTGTCGAAGCAGCAAAAAGCGTTTAACCGCTACACCAAACGCATTGCTGAACAGGAGAAACTGATTGCCGAACTCCGCGCCGCCATTGACAAAGGCCGTCAGCGTATCCAGGCCGATTTACTGCCGCTCCGCAAACAGTTCGATCAACTGCGGGCCGATATGGTGCGGCTGTTCGACCGGATGAACACCCACCATATGTTCACCAAGCCCGAACGCAAAAAACTCACGTACCTGATCACCGACATCTCGTATGAACTGATTCAGAAGGGCCACGAAGACCTTACCGAAATTCATGACCGCTATGACGAAGGTGGCTTTGAAGCGGCCATGGCCGAGGCCGAAGAGCAGGATGCCGCCTCGATGCGGATCATGGCCGAAATGATGTTCGGTATTCAATTCGACCCGGCGGTGGATCTGAGCGACCCCGAAAAACTGCGTGAATACATCGGCGAACAATTGCATCAGCGGGCCGAAGTCGATGCGCAGCGCCAACAGGAAGCCGAAGCCAAACGGGCCAGTAAACCCAAAACGGAAAAGCAACAAGCCCGCGAAGCCAAAAAACAGGCCGAGGCACTCAACGTGACCAAAGCCGTACGGGCGTTGTATATGGACTTAGTGAAGGCGTTTCACCCCGACCGCGAACCCGACGAGGCCGAAAAATCCCGCAAAACGGGCATCATTCAGCGGGTGACGGAAGCTTACGAAAAAAGCGACCTCATGGGCCTATTCCGGCTGCAACTGGAATTCGAACGCATCGATCAGGCGCACCTGGAAAAACTCGCCGACAACCAGCTGTTGTATTATAACAAGATCCTGAAACAGCAGGCCGATGAACTGGACGCGCAGTTGTTCCAGATCCAGAATGAACTGCGGGCCATCACGGGTGGGGGTATGTTTGGGTTCAGCACCGCCGTGGGCCTCGACTATGCCATTAACAACGACGTCAAGGCCATCAAAGCCGATATCAAAACGTTGAAAAGCGACCTAAAATCCCTGACCGACCCTTCCATTATGAAGGCTTGGCTAAAGACGTTCCGCATTCCCAAAGACACCGGATCCGGGCCAATGGGGGTGTTTTAGGAGAGGGGTTGGCGGTTCGTAGTTAGTAGCTTGTGGTTGCTGTCGCGCGACAGCAACCACAAGCTACTAACTACAAACTGCCAACCCCTCCCCCCTAAGCAGACCGTTCCGTCGGTTTTTCTACAGGTCGTCAACTTGGTTGTCCATCAGGCATGATACGCCTTACATTTGTTGTTGGCTATATTACATGCAACAGTGAAGACATTTTGTCGTCTCTTTAGTTGTGTGATTATTAATTCGTTGCACTTACTCAGCGATACAACCTACATTCATGAAAAAGAGATTACTTGTTGCCTTGCTTGGCGTGTGTTTCCTTGCCGGTCACTCCCAAGACGCTCAGGCACAAACACCAGCCCTTCCGGGTGGTAACCCGCCGTCTGCTCCTTCATCACCCACCAGTAGTACGGCAGTTCCCCCCGTCATCGACACGACGGTGGTCGATAGCACAAAACAGGTGCCAACAATAGCCAGCCCGGCTAGCGGTACCGAAACGCCCGCCAGCGCAACACCTGCCACAGGGATGCCTGCCACGGGAACACCGCCAATGGGGCAGGGGCAACCCTCACCAGCCAACCAGACTACGGGTGGGGCCGAAGATATTCCGCGTGGCAATGGGAAAATCACTGGTGTTGTTATAGACTCGCTGACCAATAAGCCCGTTGAATTTGCCTCGGTGGCGCTGATCAACACCCAGACCAACCGCCCGGTAGACGGGGCCGTTTGCGACGCACAGGGCAAGTTCAGCATGAACCGGGTGCTGACCGGAACATTCCGACTGTTGGTATCATTTGTTGGCTACCGCAACCAGATAATTCCCCGCGTTACGGTCGAGGCCAGGGGTAATAATGTGAACCTGGGCACCATTCTGCTGGCCCCCGAAGTGCGCAACCTGAAAGAGGTGACCGTGGTAGGGCAGCAGGCTATGGTGGAAGAAAAAGTGGACCGCCTGGTCTACAACGCCGAAAAAGACCTGACGGCTAAAGGCGGCGATGCTACCGACGTGATGCGTAAAGTGCCCATGCTCTCCGTGGACTTGGACGGCAACGTAAGCCTGCGCGGCAGCAGCAACGTGCGGGTGTTGATCAACAACAAGCCCAGCACTATTGTAGCCAGTAGTGTAGCCGACGCCCTCAAGCAGATTCCCGCCGATATGATTAAAACGGTGGAAGTGATTACCAGCCCCTCGGCCAAGTATGATGCCGAAGGTTCGGCCGGTATTATCAATATCGTGACCAAGAAAAACACCTTGCAGGGCCTTACGCTCAATCTTGATTCGGGGGTGGGCAACCGGGGGGCTAACCTGGGTGTGCAGGGTAATTTGCGGACCGGTAAAATGGGTTTCTCGCTCAACGGCTTCGGTCGGGCCAATTATAACGTGGTTGGTGACTTTGAGAACCGCCAGACCGCCGGTACCGTATTGACCACCCAGCGGGCCAACACCCACAACAACGGCCTGTTTGGGCAGTACCAGTTAGGCTGGGATTATGACATTAACAAAACCACGTCGCTCACCACCAGCATCCGCTACGGTGCCCGCAACCAGTATAATTACCAGGATAAGCTGACGACCACCTCCTACCTGCCCACCACCACCCAGATTGGGGTGCGCGACGTAGACGTGAAAGATTTGTCAGGCACGTTTGATGCCAACGTCGATTTTACGAAGACCTACAAACCGCAGCAGGAGTTGAGCATCCTGACGTTATTTAGCCAGAATAACCGGACCAACAACTTCATTGCCAGCATCTACGACAGTCCCTCGGCCTTGAGTATCCTGAGCCGCGAGCGGAATGACAACAACAGCCGCAACCAGGAAACCACGTTTCAACTGGACTACCAGACGCCCATAAAAACCAACCAACTGCTGGAAACGGGCGCTAAAGGCATTTTCCGGCAGGTAAACAGCGACTACACGTACCTGATTGCTCCCGGCGATAACGGCGCTTTTAGCACCAACCCCGCCCGCAAGCCCAACGGCCTCGATTACAACCAGAACGTGGCGGCTGGCTACCTGTCATACACCTATTCGGCTAAGAGCAAGTTTACCGTGAAGGCTGGTGCCCGTTACGAATACACGTTCATCGACGCCCGCTTCCTGAGCGCTACCGGCGATGCGCTGACCTCGAACGTAGCCAGCATCCCCAGCTACGGTAATCTGGTGCCAAGTATCAACCTGTCGAAGAGCCTGAAGGGGGGTAAGACCATCAAACTGGCCTACAACCGTCGCCTGCAACGTCCTGGTATACAGTTTCTTAACCCGAACGTAAACGCCGCTAACCCGCAGAACATTACGGTGGGCAATCCGCTGCTTCGTGCTGAGCTGACCGATAATTTCGAGTTTAGCACCAGCACCTACGTCAAGCAGGTATACATCAACGGGTCGTTGTTTGCCCGGTTGACGAATAACTCGATTTCGACGGTACGCGACACCGTGCAACTGTCATTTGATCCCACCAATCCGGTTTTGCAACGGGTACTGCAAACGTCGTATGCCAATATTGGGCAGGAAAACGCGTACGGTATTAACCTTTTCGGCAACGCCACATTGTTTTCGAAATTGCAACTCGGCGGCGGCGGCGACGTGTATTATGCCGTGTTGAGCAACAACAGCCCCAACCCGGCTTTGCAGGCCCGCAACACGGGCGTGGTAGTTACGGGGCGCCTGTTTGCTTCGTACCAGATGAAGAAAGGCTGGGGTATTCAGGGCTTTGGTTTTGCCCGGGGCAGGCAAATTCAGCTCCAGGGCTACCAGGGCAGCTTTGCCTTCTACAGCCTGGGTATCCGCAAAGAGTTTGCTGAAAAGCGCGGCAGCTTTGGGGTAGCCGCCGAGAACTTCTTCAACCACCCCTTCACGATACGGTCAGAGTCAAGTTCGCCGGTGTTCTCGCAGATGCAGGTGCAGAACCTGTATAATGCGGGTGTGCGGGCCACGTTCAGCTACCGTTTTGGTAAAATGAGCTTCGATGGCGGCGGCTTCGGCAAACGCAAGAAATCGGTGAACAATGACGACGTGAAAGACGGCGATAATGGCGGCAACGGTGGTCAACAACCCGCCGCCCCCGCTGCACCCGCTGGTGGTGGCGGTCGTGGGCCGAGATAAGGTTTTTCCTTATCTTGTTACCCATGAAGCAGTCGCAATCCCTCAACGGCCAAAAGCAGTCTCAGAGCCAGCATCCCCGCAAATTCTCGTTTGCCAGTTATAAGGCCGATAATTTCTTCGACGAAATGTTTGGGGCCGATGGGCAGGTGCGTGCAGGGTATGTGCCCTTCCGGCAGCGCGTGGAGCAACTCACCCGCGACGAAATGCTGAGCCGCCAACAGGCTGCCGAGCGTACGCTGATGAGCATGGGCATCACCTTCAACGTGTATTCGGAAGGGGAGGGGACTGAGCGGATTATGCCTATCGATATCATCCCGCGCATCATCGAAGCGGCCGAATGGCACCAGATGGAGCAGGGGTTAGTGCAGCGGATCAAGGCGCTGAATATGTTTATCCACGATGTCTACAACGACCAGAAGATCCTGAGCGACGGCGTCGTGCCACGTGATTTGATCGAGTCGAGCAAGTGTTTTCTGGAGCCTTGTTTGGGGGTACGACCACCCAAAGACATTTGGTGTCATATCACCGGCACTGACCTGATCCGGGGCGACGACGGGCAGTATATGGTGCTGGAAGACAACCTGCGCTGCCCGTCGGGGGTGTCATATATGCTGGAGAACAGAGAGTTAACCAAGCAGACTTTTCCCGAAGTGCTGGCCTACACGGGCGTGCGGCCCGTGAGCGACTACCCCACACGGTTGCTGCAAATGCTGCAACACATTGCCGACCGCCCCGACCCTACGGTGGTGGTGCTCACGCCAGGAATTTACAATTCGGCCTATTTCGAGCACTCGTACCTGGCGCAGCAAATGGGCGTCGACCTGGTAGATGCCCGCGACCTGGTGGTGTCGGGTGGGTACGTGAAAATGCGTACGACCAAAGGCTTCCGCATCGTCGACGTGATCTACCGCCGCATTGACGATACGTTTCTGGACCCCCAGACCTTTAATCCTGATTCGCTCATTGGCGTGCCGGGCATTTTCGAGGTGTTCAAAAAAGGCCGCGTCGCCCTGGCCAACGCCCCCGGCACCGGCGTAGCCGACGACAAGGTGGTGTATGCCTACGTACCCCGTATCATCGAGTATTATTTGCACGAAAAACCCCTGATTCAGAACGTGCGCACCTACATCTGCGGCGAAGACGACGACCGGCAGTACGTGCTCGACAACATTGCCGAACTAGTGGTGAAAGAGGCTAATGAGGCGGGTGGCTACGGAATGCTCATTGGACCGAAAGCCACCAAAAAAGACCACGACTTATTTCGCAAAAAGATTCAGGATAACCCCCGCAACTACATCGCGCAGCCCACAATCTCGCTTTCGCGGGTGCCCTGCCTCATCGATGGCCACGCCGAAGGCCGCCACGTAGACCTGCGTCCCTACATCCTATACGGCGAACAGATTAACGTAATCCCCGGCGGCCTCACCCGTGTAGCCATGCGTAAAGGCTCTTTGGTCGTCAACTCCTCGCAAGGCGGCGGCGGCAAGGACACGTGGGTGCTGTATTGACGTAGAGGACACTCAGACTAAGGGCAGCGAAATACAAAACTCACTGAACTCACCTGCCACCGAGTTTACGGCAAGGGTGCCGTTGTGGCCTTTGGTCACGATGTCGTAGCTCAGCGACAGGCCCAGTCCGGTGCCCTCGCCGGTGGGTTTGGTGGTGTAGAAAGGCTGGAAGATTTTGGCTTTCACCGCATCATCCATACCTGTGCCGTTGTCATGGATGCGAACCTCAAGTGCTTTGTTGGTCTGGGTGGTGCTGACCGTAATGATGGGCTGGTAGCTGGCCGGGGCTGTTTTTTGCTTTTCCTGCACCGCATAAAAAGCATTATGATACAGATTCAGCAGCACCCGGCCAATATCCTGCGGAACAACGTGGATGGGTAGTAACCCAGGGTCGAGATGCTGAACAAGCTGACAGGAAAAACTATGATGGCGTAGCCGCTGACCGTGATACGCTAGGTGCAAATATTCGTCGGCCAGTTTGTTAAGGTCGGTGGCCTGCCTATCGCCGGTGCTCACGTTGGCGTGTTCAAGCATGCCCTTAATGATGGCCGACGCCCGCCCGCCGTGATGGGCGATTTTTTTGAGGTTTTGTTTTAAATCACCCAGCAGTTCCACCTCCAGGTTGTGGTCGCGGGCGGGTCGCTGCTGCTCATCTTCCAGTTCAGCAACCAGTTCGGCCGATATGTCAGAGAAGTTGGTGACAAAGTTGAGTGGGTTCTGAATCTCGTGGGCAATACCAGCGGTTAGCTCCCCCAGTGAGGCAAGTTTTTCACGCTGAATCAACTGATTTTGCGTAGCCTTCAACTCAAGCAACGACCGTTTCAGGTCTTCTTCCTGGCGCGTATTTTCCGATTTAAAGTAGTAAACGTTCAGGAAAAGTATCGAGAACATGAAAAAGTGATTGAGGTAATACAGGTTTTCGCCGTTGGGCATGACCCACAGTGGCTTCAGCACCGTGAAGGAGTACTTGCACAGAAAGAAGCAGATCAGGTGTAGCAGGAACAGCAGAAAAACGGTCGAGAATTGCCGAAAGAACAGCATAGGCAGCACCCCGGCCGTAACAAGGAGGTATTCGGCGGCATCGACTTCGCCGTGCGAAATAGACGAGTAGGAGTAGTTGATCAGGTTGAAGATCACGAAGAAATAGCAGGCCGCCGTGTACCTCCGGTAATGGTTGAGCACTACCGGCCCGCACGACAAAATACTGGCGGGTACACACTCCCAGAAGGTGACGCGGTGCGGTTCATCGGTGTAGCAGAGCACAAAGCCCAGATATACCAGCGCAGGCACCACGCTAATGCCATTCACCAGCCGGGTGCGTTTACGTAGCCAGCCATCCATCGGGTCGACCACGCCGATGTTGATTACCCAGGACCAGGCCTTTAGGATGGCTGCCAGCGGCAACGCTAAATACGCCTTATACGATGAACGGGCTGTAGCAACAGATGCCTGCATGGGAGTCGAATTAGATAGCAATGTGTTCCCGCCAATAGCTGGTCAGGAACACATTGCCAGGGTCCATTTTAGACCGTAATGCCTTAAAATGGTCTAATTTAGGGTATTGCTGGCTTAAATAAGCAGCACCCGTTGCGGGATCGGCGGCGGGTGGCAACATTTTGCCCCAATGTGGGCGGAACGGGATTTTATTGGCCTGCAATAAGGCCCAAAACTGAGTGAAATAAGCCGCTGACGTGTCGGCGCTGTCGGCGAAGTGCATAATGTTCAGGCGCACCGTATCGGTCTGGTAGCCGGGGCTTAACCAGAACGGACTTTGCCTGGCCCCCGAAATCTCGACCGTGTAAGCCTCGGTGGCGGCATAACCACCCGTTTTGTAGTGCGTATCCATGAGGGCAATGACTTGCTGCGCCTGGTCAAGTGGCACCCATAATTCGGTGTAATTGAGGTTGAAGATCTTCGTGCTAAACTCGAACGTGTCCATGGCTAAGGCCTCCCACCAGACATCCCAGAAATGCTGTTCTGGTTTTTCGGGGCTGAAATAAAGGCTCATCAGCGATTTATAAATTGCTGGAAAATTTGCCTCGATTGCCTGCTCTATGTCGCTCCAGAACGGCGACGAGGGGGCTTCGCTGAACAGGTTCAGGGTCAGCTGCTTATACCAGTTTGGCCAGTTGTTGATCAGCCAGAAACAGAGCGAAGCCATCATCTCGGCAGGCAGTCGGGTGGTTATGGGCGTAGGCGTAATGGGCATGATGGGTGCCTTAGGTGCTTTGGGCGGGGCAGACAGGGGCATGCCAGGTAACGTAATGGCCGGAAACGGTGGGTCGTAGGGGTTGGGTCCCTGGCCTACAAACGGTTCGTCGGCCCTGGTCATGGGGTGAGCCTGCCAGGTAATGAGCCATTGCAATTCGCTATACGGCCACCAGAGCAACCGCATGTGGGAAGTGGTGCGCAACAGGCTCTCCAGCGTCGGTTTTTCAGGGTCAATCGTTGCCCCAAACGCGTAGGGCGCGGTGTCTTGTGTGGTGGTGATTTCGGTGCCCACTATGTTCACCGACTGATAACCGTCGACGGTGAAACCGGGCAGGCAGGCCAGCGTCACCGACACCACCACGCCCAGTAACCCCAATGACACCCCCACGGCATAAAACGGATCGTCGAGGTCAGCGCAGCGGCGAAACGTGGTGGCCTGCCCGGTGCCGTCTACCAGCCGGATGGCGCACACCTGGTCGCCAAAGGAATGAGTGACCGAGCATCCTTCCGACCCCGTGGCCATAAAACCCGCAATGGTCTGGTGAGCCACGGCAGGCACGTTGGGCAGCACCCAGCCTTTGGTGGCCAGCAACTGAAACAGCCCATTGGTGGCCGTAGACACCGCCGACGGATCGAAGGGGTCGTAGGCAAGATTCCAGCCTGCCCCCACCGTTACTTCGAGGCGTTCGTCGTCGAAACTAGCTGACCGCAGCTGGTCCAGTTGCAGGTTGATGTTTGGCCCAACGGCGGTATCATCGTCGGGGAAGCCATCAGTAAACACCGACTCGTCTACCGATTGGGCCGCCCCCCGTACGCGTACCTGTAGGTGGTTGGCAGCGGCATACCTGACCAGCGCACCCACCTGTTCTTCGGTATGGGGATGATACAGCTTGTTTTTTGTATCGTAAAGGGCTTGTAAATCAGCGGGTAGCATAGGCGTGGTGGGAAAAAAATGGGTGGAGAGACAGAAGTAACGCTAGTGTGGCTGGAGAATCTCCAGGCGGTCCCGCCAGTAGTCGGACACGAGTAGCTGATAGGGGTCCATTTTTTGTCGTAAGGCGTGCCATTGATCCCATTTGGGGTAATTGGCGGCCAGGTAGCCTTTCCAGGCTGGGTCCTGCGCGGGGTTGGGCATGTACTTACCCCAGTGAGGCCGGAACTTGTATTTCCGTAGCAGGTTCCAGAACAGCGAATAATAGGCTATCGGGTCGCCGGTGTTGTTGGCAAACCAGAAAATGTCGATACGGATCACGTCGTGCTGGTAGGCGGGGCTAAGCCAGAAATCGGTACGGCCAGCGGCGTAGATCTCCACGCAGAATGTACTGGCATGGTTGGGGTCGCTCTTGTAAAAAGCGTGAAGCTCATTCATCAGGGCGGTAGTCTGCTCAATGGGAATCCAGAGTTCGGTAAACCAGACCGGAAACAGCTTGTCGCTCATCTGATTGTCCATGGGCAACCCGCGCCACCAACTGTCGCTGAACTGCTGATGCTGACCGAGCGGGTCTAGTTTCACAAATACATTCAGCAAATCCTGAAAAATGGTCTGTCTATTGTCCGCTACTCCCTTTTCGATGATAGTGGTCAGCGGGTTATTAGGCCCCAGGACATTTTCCAGCCAGATGGGCCATTGGCCAATGGCCGTAAAGAGCAGGTCGGCCAACATGGCTAAGGGCAGGAGGCCTGGCGGCATGGAACCTGGTACCGGCACGGCACCGCCAGGCGTGTAGGTGAGTTCCTGGTAGGGGCTGTAGGGTACGTAGGGATTGGTACCGCTGGACTGGGGCACGGTTCGTTTGGCCTGCCACACCACCACTCGTCCGGGGTTGGGCGGTGTGGCTTCTAGGTCTGTCTGAGGCCACCAGATCAGGCGCGTGTAGTCGGTCTGCTGAAGAAACGTCTGCAAGTCGGGGCGGGCGGTGGGGCCGGGGGCGTGGGTGCTGAACAGGTTTACGGCGCAGGTGTCGATGGTGGTGATCGCCTCCTGTCCCGCAATGTCGAAGGTGCGGTAGGTGTTGCCCTGCGGGTCGGTGAAGGCCACCGGACTACAGTCGAAGGTAACGGCGGTTATGATGCCCATCATACCCAGATTGGCAAAGGCAAGCCCAAAGAAATCATCGTCGAGATTCGCCGGGGCGGGTCGCTGCACGGTTTTCTGGTACACCCCCACCGGGCTGCCGGGGTCGTCGGGATTCTGGTGGCCGTAATACACCAGGTCTACGGCCACGATGGCATTTTCAAACGCGAATTTTGTGGACCCCCCCGACGAACCCGTGGCGATGAACCCGCCCACCGTTTGGTGCGAAATGCCCCCTAAATCGGGTAAGCACCAGCCGGTTAGGTCGGGCCGCATACCGTCCAGATAAAAAGGGTCCAGTTGATACAGCAGCGAGTTTTCGAGTTTGGATACGCCCGTTGGGTCAAAGGGGTCGTAGCCCAGGTGGCACCCTGCCTGCACCGTAACCCGGTAATTGGGCCGGTCGAAGGTGACGCTGTTGAGGTGAGAGAGCATGATATACAGCGACGTATTGGGGTGAGCCATGTTGGCCTGCTCTGCCTGTTTAACCATCGGAAACGAGTGGGCCGCCCCCCGCACGGCTATCGTCTGGTTATTGTCTTTGGCCTGTTGCACCAGCGTCATCAGCTCGGCTACGCTTTCGGGTAGCCAATAGGTAACGTCATTAATCGGCAGGTTCTTCATTGTGTCAGGATTGAACTGTGGATAGGATGCACTGATGAGGTAGTAAATTCGGCACGTTATATCCGAACGTTGTGGACAAACAACCTCCCCAACGACCATAGACACGTTGGGCCTTGTTAAACCTAGCGATTGCCCTATGCAATCGACTGTTTATTTAGTGGAAGGGACTTTATTTAAGGAGGTTAACTTGCTGCATGACAAATCATTTTCTGCAAACAATTCAGCGGGTGCGTAGGCACGAGGAGGTCATCTTGTGGGACAATGGACTGGTTATTTCGCAAAGCGATGAGGGCGAAGTAGCGGGGTTTTTGGCCGACGAATACCGGAGAGAAGCGCTCGATTATCCGTTTGTGCCGCCAGCTTTTGATGAAGCGGCCGCCTGTTGGGGTGCCCGAACGGTGTATACTGCCGCCCAACTGGGGCTGTTTCGCCAGCACAAACCCGACGACCTGCCCGCCCTGTTGCCACCCTGTGCCAACCCTGTTTCGGCAGCGGCCATGCTCTCTGCCGACCTGATGCTCCGGTTTTTGCCCGACCTGGTGTTGTTCCTTACCCAGATTGATGCCGATGATCCACTGATACCTTTGCTGGAAAAACACCTGCACACCTGGCATTTTTCGGCTATCGCCTACCCCGTTATCTGGGATGATCTTGATCTTACTCCCCTAACACAAGACCCGTGCCTGTGCCAGCGCTACATCGACCGGTTGCTGGCCCATAACAAACAGCCCGCCCCGACAGCGACTTTGTTGTGGAATAGCATCAACGCTGCCCTGGGCGACCATGCCAGGCAACTAACCCAAACGCCGGGCTACTTTCACCAACTATGACCCCTATTGATACCCTTAATCAGGTAGTCACGTACCTGAAACGTTCGTTTGTTGGTAAAGACGAACTCATTGATTTACTGGCTATTGGCTTGCTGGCGCGGGAAAATGCGTTCCTTTTCGGTCCACCCGGTACGGCCAAAAGTGCCATTGTGCAGCGCCTGGCCACGTGCATCGACGGGGGGCGAAATTTCGACTACCTGCTCACCCGTTTCACCGAACCGAACGAGCTGTTTGGCCCCTTCGACATTCGGAAGCTGAAGGAGGGGGAACTCGTTACCAACACCGACGGCATGCTGCCCGAAGCGGCGCTGGTGTTTCTCGACGAGATTTTCAATGCCAACAGCGCCATTCTGAACAGCCTGCTTCTGGCCTTGAACGAAAAGGTATTTCGGCGGGGGAAAGAGACGCGTGCCCTGCCCGCACTCATGTTTGTAGGAGCCAGCAACGCCCTGCCCGACGACGATGCCCTGGCCGCGCTACTCGACCGATTTCTGATTCGCGTGAAGTGCGATTATGTTGACCCCGACCGGCTCGATGAGGTGCTGGTGGTGGGCTGGCAATTGGAAAACGCCGACCCCACCACCCGCCCCACCATTGCTGCCGACACCGTGCGGCAGCTACAGGCCAAAAGCCGCACCGTTGACCTGGCGCCCATCCGCAAAGCCTACGTCGATCTGGTGCATACGCTGCGTAATACGGGCATCAACGTGTCTGACCGGCGCGCGGTGAAGTTGCAGAGTCTCATAGCGGCGAGTGCGTTGCTTTGTGGCCGTTCAGAGGCCATCCTATCTGACTTGTGGGTGCTAAAATACATCTGGGATACCGAAGAGCAGATTGAGATTCTGGCCGGACTAGTCGATGCCGTCATTGAGCAGGATATAGCCCCGGAGCAAGGGCAAGTAGCTCACCCACAGGCCATTGGTACTAAGCAGCCCAACGCCGAAGACCTCATGGCTGAGGTAATTCTCCTGCGCGACCGCTGGACCACGGGTCTGACGTTGCCCGAGCAAAGTGTGCTGAAAGACAAACTGCGCTACGTGCAAACCCGCGTAAACTGGGTGCAACACATCGGCCACAAACAGCATATCCAGACCGAACTGGACGGACTATGGCAGCAGATCATACAGACCATGTAAGCTGGTTTTTGGCCATCGACCGAGCCAAGATCAACCACCTGTGCGGCCTGCGGGCGTGGCCCAACCTACAGGTGGCTTTTGCCGACGAGCAGGTGTGGGTCACGGGTTTCACCGCCGCCGACATCGACTCGGTAGCGGTGCAGGCAATTCCGCACAAGTGGCTGTATTACCAGCGCGGCGGGCAACTGTTTCCGCGTGGTAGCCTGCTGCCCGCCCGGCCCTTTTCAGGGCAACTCTGGACGCCCATTGCGCGGGCGTTGCCGGTGGAGTTACCCGGCTATAACCACCACTTTTTCGGCCTTGCCGAATCACTGGATATCAGTCTTCAACCCGCTGACAATGAGCAACCTGCCGTGGCCATGATGACCACCTTACCCATGCTGGCCCGCTATGTGCTAACGGCCCCGGCTGTGCGGTTGCGGGCAGTGCAATGGACGGTGCTAGACCAGGACAAAGTGCTGGTGCTGGGTGTGCCGCTGCTGCCCGTGCCTGGTGAGCCATTCTGGCAAAAACTGGATTGGCTGCTACCCGTCGGCTTCGACACGAAATGGCCCGTTTTAGACGAAACCCTGAACGCCAAATTGAATCCTGACGGCACCGACTGGCTCATTTGGCAAGCCACCACTACTGGCGGCGGTGAGATGGGAGCCGCCTTTTTTCGGGTGCCCAAAGCCGACCTGATGTCCCTGTCGATTCGCTCGTTTCGCCTCACTGCCTCATGACCAACGATCAGTATTTCCAGTCTATCAGCGACTACGTCTGGCAGTGGGAAGACAACGGCGCGGTGGTGGCTATTCCCGGCGGCACCACCATTGCCTACCGCCAACTATTGGTCGATTTGCTGAACCAATTGGCCCCGCAGGGGCTGCCACCATTTGGTTCGCTATTAATGGCTCTGGCCGCCACCAACCTCAGCGGTAAGCAGGATGTGCGCCTTATCAACGAATTGATTATCAGAGCTTTGCCTTCATTATCTGCACAGGGATTCATGCAGCAGGAGATCGATCAGGCCATCGCGTTGCTGCATCAGTTGACCACCGTGCCCGACCAGCATCGGCAGGGCAGGAAGCGGCTGTTACTGCTGCAAACGCTCTTCGATGGGGCGCACAATGGCCTGTCGCCGGTGCGGTCGAAGGCGGTGCTGAACGACTTGATTAATCCCGAATCGGCTGCCGGGTCGGACTTTCTTCAGCCACAACCGTTCGCCAAGTCGGTGTTGTTTCGCGACCTGAAAACGCTGACCATCGCCAGTCGCCGGTATCCGACTGTGGCTGCGCTGATGGAAGCAGTGGCTGCCGTGCCTGACCTCCCCGATGCCGACCTGCTGCTCACCCCGCCTATGACCCCGGAGGCGCTGGTAGAGGCGCTGTTAGCGAACGAAAAAACGGTGCATGTGGGCGCGTTGCTCAAGCCGCTGTGGGCAGGGCTGGCCATGCCCCTGCACCGGGCGCAACCGAGTCAACAACCGCTGGGCGGCGTCTCGGACCTGACCAACAAAGGGGCGTATGATCGGCTGCTGCTGACCGAATTTGCCCAGGACGACCTGCTGTTTCTGTCGCGGCTGGCCAACAACGAGGCCCTGTTTCTGAACCGCGAACTGCCCCCCGCCGCCAACGATGCCGAACGTATCTTTCTGCTTGACGTGTCGCTGAAAACGTGGGGAACGCCCCGCACACTGGCCTTTGCCCTGTTGCTGGCGCTGGCCAAACACCCTAAAACCGACATTGGCAGTAGGGCATATGTGGTGGGAAAACGGGCCGTGCCGATTGCCTTCGCCACCGTCGAGGAGCTGATTGATAGCTTATTGCACCTGGATGGTAGCCTGCACCCCGCCGACGGGCTAACCCAGTTTATGACCCAGCAATACGACCGCCGCGCCACCCCCGAACTCGTGCTGATCACCACGCCCGACAATCTGCAAACCCCCGCCCTGCAACGCTGGCTGGCCGACTACCAGACCGATCTGACCTACCTGATGACCACCCAGCCCGACGGTGCGATTGTGGTCTATAAACAGCAGAAAAAAGCCCGTAAGCACCTGCAAACGCTGATTTTGCCCATCGACAAACTTTGGCAGGCGCAGGTGGGTAAGGCCAAAAAAGAAAGGATAAACGAAGACGATCCAGCCGATGACGCGCTAAGTCGGGGCACTTACCCCATCCTGTTTCCATACAGCGGCGGTGGGCAATTATTGTCGACGGCCCATGAGACAGTGCTGTACTATATTACCGCCGGGCGCAGTTTGCTGCGCAGACAGCTTAACAAGGAGTTTGTCTCAAGACCAGATATCGCCCGCAAAGGCTGGACGCTGCTGTATGAAAACCTGCCCACGAAGGGTAAATTCTGCGAGATTGGTGCGCTGAGCAATGGCAAACACGTGTTGTTGCAGTTTGACCCGTCAAAGAAAATCATTTACCTGCTGACCATCGAAACCGGCGACCAACTAAGTATTGATTTTTTGGACTGGAAACAGTCGGGTTACGAGCGGTTTGTATTCAGCAACGATTATTTTTTCTGGAAAACCACATCGGTCTATTGGATAATTGACCCGCGTAGTGCTGCGATCAGTAGGTATGACCAAGACCCACTAACCGATCTACACGATTGGCACCTCAATCGAAAAAAAACGCTAGATGAATTGTTGCTGAAAGTGCCCCAGGTGAATGTGTTGAAAAACGTAAACAGTATATTCATCAATGTACAGAATAACCTGGTCATCAATCAGCATGAGCTACGCCTGAACACGGGCGGGGTATTTAAACTGGATGTGACGTCGTTTCTGAAAGCAAAGGTTGTGGCAGAGCCGAATCGAGGCAAAACACTGTTTACGTTTCCCGACGGAAGCACCGTACAGGTAAACCGAAACGGTATGTTGATCCTGACGAGTACCGACCTTAATTCGTTTCCTTTTTACGTGCCATTGGTGCTCGACGGGGCGTTGGGTATGTGTGTAAAGGGTTTCTTTTCAGGTAATAAATACTACCAGCCTGAGGGTATGGAAACGAGTGATTTAGAATCACCACCAACTAATTTTTGGCATCGTTTTGTAGCCCCATTTGTTCAAACCATTCTGAATCATGCAGTTACGGATTGATCCATCTCCGCGCAATGTTTATCCGATAGGTGGGTTGCTGATTCGGGGGGCGCAGCCGGGCGGGTGGGTGGCCGAGGTGCAGCGCATGGGCCTGTCGCTGCAACAGTGCGTAGTGTATGCCTTGCCGGGGGCTGTGCCCAACTCGGTTTGGGGTTGTCTGGTAGACCTACCCCTGGGAATCACGGTAGCCGACCCTGGCCCAAATGCCGCCTGCCAACTGGCCGAAGGGCTGCTCTACCTGCCCGAACGGGCCGCGCTGTATCCCGCCCTGGCCGCTGATGAACTACCCCGCCTGCTGCGTCAGGTGCCTCACCTGCTGCACCCCGAACTGGGCCTGGTGGAATTGGTCGACGTGGTAAACTGGAGCCAACTGCTCAACCTGCCCGCCGAACGGCCCATGACTGTGCTGCGCCCCGCACAATCAGTGGCTGAACCGGCACGGGTACATAGCTTTCGAGTGGTGCCCGTAGCGCCCGAAACAGCCCTGGCCGGACTTGCCGATGGCTTTGGCAGTGCCGCCAGTGACCCCATCGACAAGCCGCTGAGCCTGCCTGAAAAAGTCAAACTGGGCCTATTACGCACCCTTTTTCGTCGGGAAGAGACCGCCAAATCGGCTGGGTCAACCTCCCGGCCTACAGGCCTGGCCAACTGGTTTGAGCGACTGTTTTCGCCCGGCAGTGAGGTAATGAACAGGCTGCAACAGGACTTCGATAAACTGGACGAACGCAACCAAAAACAGCTCGACAAGCTGCTGAAACTCCTGCGCGACAACCCCGAACTAGCCCTGAAATATGCCTTGCCGCTCGACAGTGAAGGCACCAGCCGGGGTGGCAACACGGGCGGGGCATTATTTAACTGGTCGGTGCGGTGGCTCGATTTTTCGTTGTCGGGTAGCAACTCGTCGGGTCGTGGGCGGGGTGGTGGCCCTACCCTGGCCGAAGCGCAGTTTGCGGCGCTACAGGCGCAGTACAGCCAAACTGCCGAAGCGTTTATCAGGCAGCAGGACTACCGGAAAGCGGCCTTCGTTTACCTGAAACTGCTGAAAGAACCCCTGCATGCTGCTCAGACACTGGAGGCTGGTAAACTGTATGCCGAAGCCGCCGCGATTTACCTTAAGTCGCTGAAAAACAAGGCGAAAGCTGCGGAATGTTATGAAAATGGACAGATGACCCACGAGGCCATTGCGCTATATATCGAGTTGCAGCAGCATGAAAAAGTGGGTGATCTCTACTGCGCCATCAACCAGCGCCAAAAGGGAATGATCCATTACCAACAGGTGGTGACGGACTATGCGCAGCGGCATCAGTACGTAAAGGCATCGCTGTTGTGCCGTAACAAAATGGGTGATGCCACTGCTGCACAAGCCATGCTACTAAACGGCTGGCGTGACAGGCACGACTCGGTCAACTGCCTTACCAATTACTTCGCCAGCATTGCTGATGAACCGCAGTGGCGGGCTGCTATCGAGTCGGTCTATGCCCATGATGTGTCGCTCGAAAACCGCGAAGCGTTCCTGACCGTGATGCGGCACGAGTTTAGTAAACAGACTGAGTTCAGCACCCGCATCCGCGATATAGCCTATGAACTGATCGCTGCCGAACTGCCCCACAAACCCGGTATTTTGGTACAACTGAAAGCGTTTAACCCTACCGACAAACTGGTGGTGAAAGATGTGATCCGTTACAAAAGCAAGGCGTGACAGACACTGCCGCCTTACTTCACCACCTGCACCTCAATGGCTGAATTGCCATAGACGCGGTGCGTGGCTTTCTGGAAATCAGCCGCGTTTGCCTCGAAAATGTTGGGTACGAAGGTCTGCGGATTGCGGTCGATGAGGGGGAACCACGTGCTCTGTACCTGAATCATGAGCCGGTGGCCTTTCTTGAGCGTGTGCAGCACGTCCTGCAAGCGGAATGTCACGGGCGTGACCTCGCCGGGCTTGAACGGCTCTGGCTTCTCGAATGAGTTGCGGAACCGCCCGCGCATTACCTCCGAGCGTACCATCTGCTGATAGCCGCCCAACTCAATGTTCTTGTTGGGCATGTAGGGGTGGTTTGGCTCGTTGGGCGGGTACACGTCAATCAGCTTTACCACCCAATCGGCGTCGGTGCCGGTGGTGCTCACGTTGAGCTTGGCCGTGATCTCGCCGCCCAGGGTCAGGTCGTCGGTGAGGGGTTCGGTCTGGAACACCAGCACGTCGGGGCGGCGACCGGCAAAGCGCTGATCTTCTGACATATAGTTGAACGGCGTAAAGCCCGTAGTGGTCGTGTTATCTTCGGTATAAGGCACCGGCTTGGCGGGGTCGCTGACAAACTCAGAAAAGGAATTGTCGGTGGGTGCGCTTCCCGTTGTCAGTTCACCCGTTTTGGTCAAGAAATAGGTCTGTGTCTGGGCTTCGGCGGCGGGCCATTTGGCGAATTCACGCCACGCTTTCTTGCCCGTGTCGAACAAATACGCCTCCGGCAGGCCCGACTTGCCGTCGCCTTTGAGGTGGGCGTTGAAGAATTTGGCCTCAATATTCCGCTGGTAGAACGTGGCAATGCTGTCGCCGAAATAGACGTTGCTGTGCAGCGCATGACCCGTCTCGTGCGCCCACCGACCGTGACCGAATGGCCCCATCACCAGCGTGTTGGCGGCCATGTCGGGGTTATTTTTTTCGAGGGTTTTATAGATGTTGAGCGGGCCGTAGAGGTCTTCGGCATCGAACCAGCCGCCCACGGTCATCACGGCATGTTTCACGCCCTTCAGGTGGGGCAAAATGCTCCGTTTCTGCCAAAAGGCGTCGTAGTTGGGGTGGGCTACGGTTTCCTGCCAGTAGAAATTGTCTTTGTAATATTTGTCAGCGTTCTTCAGCGGCCCCAGGTCTAGTTGCCACTGAAAGCCGTCTTGCGTGCGCGGCTGGATGAGCTTGTTTTCATACCACTCGCGAGCCGAGGATACCGGGCCGGGGTGCTGAATGCCGAAGACAGGGAACGTGAAGATATAGGCCTGAATGAAGGCGCCGTTGTGATGGAAATCGTCGAAGAAAAAATCGCTAACGGGGGCCTGCGGCGACGAGGCTTTCAGGGCCGGGTGGGCGTTGGGCAGGGCGGCGGCGGTATAAAAGCCGGGGTAGCTGATGCCCCACATACCTACGCGCCCGTTGTTATTCGGCACGTTTTTCAGCAGCCACTCAATGGTGTCGTAGGTGTCCGAGCTTTCATCAACCAAGGTGGTATTAATCGGGGCGGTGGCTTTTGCTCTCCCTTTTTTGGCTAGAACCACCGGTGCTACGTCCGTCACGGTAGGGGTCATGTTGGTCCAGGTGCCTTCGCTCATCCACCGGCCCCGCACATCCTGATACACCACAATGTACTTGTCGCGCATGGCCGTGGCCGACGGCCCCACCTGCCGGGCGTAGGCATCCGGGCCGTAGGGGGCCACGCTATAGCAGGTACGCTGCATCAAAAACGGGTATTTCGTCGTCGCTGAGGCGTCACGGGGCACGTAGACGGTGGTGTGGAGCTTGGTGCCGTCGCGCATAGGAACTTTGTACTCGTACTTCTGATATACTTCCTTCACCGCGTTGGGCTGGCCAAAAGCGTGGGCGGTGATGAGAAAGAAGAGCAGCGAGCGGAGGGCGAAGGGCAAAGAGCGTAGGGCGCGGGGCATGGGCAAAGCGAGTTGCGTGAAATGCAAATATAGTCGCGGGCTGCTGTTGTGTTGGCGCCGTCGGGTCTCGTTGGCGAGTTGTTCAGTGCTCATCACTAAAAAACGATCCACCAAGGCAACTATGAGGTATTCAGGTTCCATGTTCACCAGCCCCAGAAGTTGTCTTCCTGCGCCAGATCAGCTGAGAAAATTCGTGCCTCGACTATTTTACCGTCCTGGATGGTGTAGACGTCAATGTTATCGACGTCCAGCACGCCGCCGCCCCCTTCCATAACGGCTTTCCAATTGATCAAACAGGCGACTTGATTTCCATGAACTGTAATCGATTTGACCTCGGCTAACCGTAGCGTTTTTGTGGATGCTTCGCTCATGGCCCCCACCATCTGAAAAACAGCCGCACTTGACACTTTGAGGCCCGCGAAGCGATGCTTGCCCGGCTGATGCCACTTTACGTTTGGGTGCAGCAGGGCCTTCGGAACCGTATGGTCGCCCTGCTGCACAGCCGTCAGAAACGCTTTGGCTAGTTGGGCCGGTGAGTTATCCAACGTACCGGCAGACGCCTGCTGAACGGCGGGCTGCGCCGTTGTTTGAGCAGTGGATTGGTTTGATGTCATGACGGTTACGACCAGTGCGATGGTCAGCGAAGCGGTGGTAGTCGGGATGTTTTTCATAGCGAGCGTAAACCAATACGTTGTAAGAGGGCCATCATGGCTACCCACGCAGCTACAGCCAGTATCGCCACGATGCCGATGGTGCTGATGGACGACCCAAGAAAAAGAAGCAGAACAAGGCTGGCGATCACCCATAACGCATCGAGCAGGATGATGAAACGCAGGGCGTTCACATTGATGGGTTGCTGTAGGCTGGTGATGAATACGAGACCAGCAAAAACAAGGAGGAATATGCCTGCCTGATTGAACGGGTTGGTTTGGGGTACCCCAAACAAGTCGGCTATTGGATTAGCCAGAAAGACGAGCAGCACCCCGGTGGCTGCGGAGCTGATGGCGTTCACCAGCAAAACTGATTTTAGCGGAAGAACCGGTAGCATAATACTGACAGTTAAACGATTTGATGAAACAGTAACCTACTTAAACAGGGCGCAAACGATAGACACCCCCACGTTAGGAAACAGACTAAAACCGACGCGCCGATTTGTTTCTGTAAAACCAACGAGACAAAAGTAGAGGTACCCCTGGTAGGGGTATTGATAATTTACGCCAACTTATTGCTATTTTACGCCAGCCATGAACACGACCCTGTCATCCCTGCATCTACTTATGCTGCTGGACTACGCAGACTGTAGAGGAGTTAGTAAAAGCAGTCTGCAAGCCTTATTAGACACCCCCGAATCAGAGTTACACGATGAGCAGGGCAGGGTGAGTATGGACGAATATGGCCGGGTCTGGGAACGGCTACTGCAACGAATTCAGGACCCGCACCTCGGACTGCATTACGGCTACTTCCTCAATTTGAAAGCACTGGGAATGATGTACCAGATTTCGCTGGCCTGCTCCAGTATCGAACAGGCTCTGGGCTTGCTGGATGGGTACTTGGCCAGTACGTTCCCATTAGTTACCATATCGACTAAAGTTGGTAAAGACCAGTTCGTCATTAAGCTGCAAAGCGATGTACAGAATGACCTTGTCAGGAAACAGGTCCTGGACTCGGTGCTGTTTCTGATGTACCGGGAAATTAGCCTGATGATTGAGGGCGACATTGCGGAGGTGCAACTTCCCTATGATACCCTCGATGAGTACCGGCGACTATGTAGTAGTTTAGTAGTACAAGCCAATACACATGGGTTGATCATAGACACCCGGCAGGTGGCGGGATCGATCAATCGCCGACGGTTGAAGAATGTTGAACTGCTGCTTCCCGCTTTTCTTCAGTTGGTCAATCAGCCCTCGCCCCTGCATACACCCTTCTCGGATCAGGTAAAGAAGATGACACTCAATCTTTGTTCACCCGAATTGCCAGGGCTGGATCAGGTCGTGGCCCAGTTCGCCTTGAGCCACCGAACGTTTCAGCGCAAGCTCACCGAGGAAAATACGTCGTTCCGGGCCATTGCCGACGACATCAAACGGCAGTTGGCGCAGTATTTGGAGCAGGGCCGTTCGCTACGTACTCAGGACATCGCCTATGTGCTGGGTTATTCCAGTGCCAGCGCGTACCTGCATACCGCCAAAAAATGGCGTAGGCAAGCGGCTGGTAGTCACTCATTAAGATAGCCATTCGGGACACCGGCGTATCTTTTTTTGGCCTGGCTGTAGTTTTTCGGCCGCATCGGCTACTAACTGGTAAAGTGGCAAGGCAACCCCACAATGTACCTGAGCGATGGCCGATCCGTTAGCCCAATCCTTTCTTGATCAGATCAATGACCACCTCGGCATTGCTCACAAGGTCTGTCGGCTGTACTGCCAGGACCCCGACGAGCGGGCCGATCTGATGCAGGAGATGCTGTATCAGCTTTGGAAAGCATACCCCGCGTTTGGCGAACGCTCCAGCTTCACCACCTGGATGTACCGCGTCTGCCTGAACACGGCCCTGACCGGGTATAGGAAGTCGAAACGCAACAACTGGGAAAGCCTCTCGCTCAGCCATCAGCAGATACCAGAACCGATGACGGATGCGGGCGAAGAGCACCGGCAGATTCTCTATCAGGCTATTGCCACGTTGTCCCCGCTGAACAAGGCCATTGTGCTGCTGTACCTGGACGAACTGAGCTACGACGAGATCGCGGGCATCACCGGCCTGACCAAAGCCAACGTCAGCGTACGGCTGGTACGGATCAAAAAACAACTGGAAGCACAACTCAATAAACAAGCAAACTACTCCAACAATGTCAACTCTTGAGCAATTCAAAAAACACTGGGAGCCATCCAACAAGGTTTCTGTTGCCGACGGGCAACCATCGCTAGATGAAGCCTCGCTTCGCAGCCTCGTTACGACGCGGGTACGGACGCACACAAAGGCCAGTTTCCGCTATTTCTGGGCTTCATTTACCCTGCAACTACTGGTATATGCGATGTGTAGCCACCTGCTCATCCGGTACTGGCCGCAGCCGGAGATTCGCCTGATGAGCTTGCTGGGAATACTGTTGTACCTGCCCTTCACCAGTATGTTGATGAGCAAGTTCAAGCGGGTCGCGACGGGGCGGCTGGCAGGAAAAGAACCGGCCCCAATACGTACCTACCTGTCGGAGCAGTATGAGTTACTGAACAGCTTTTTCACGTTTAAGAAGCGGTACGAATGGGGGCTAATTCCGGTTAGTGCAGCCATCGGGGTTTTTCTAACGTTCAAGGTATACGTACCGGGTGGCGTACAGGCGTTTCCGGTTGGTGCAATCCTCACTTACGCCGTTACGCTGCTCTCCTGCTATGGGGCTATTCGCGCCGAAAACCAAAAAAGCTTTGTTGGACCACTCCAGCACCTTCAGGCTCTGCTCCGCGAGTATCAGGCGTAAGCAAACCCACCGATCCGAACGTTATGAACGTAAGTTATCAGAAGCGCATCGGGTTGATGCTCCTCAGCAACGTACTGGTTGCGTACAAGAGCGTAGCGCAAATTGACCCGGCAGTCGAAAAAGGGCAGGTTAAGGTCGGCAATGTAACGATGGCCTATGAAAGCCAGGGGGCGCACCAGGCTCCGGCCATTCTGCTCATTGCCGGTGCTAATATGCAGCTAACTGCCTGGCCTGCCACGTTTTGTCGGCAGTTGGTCAGGCGGGGTTACCGGGTCGTTCGGTTCGATAACCGGGACATCGGCCTTTCCACCAAGCTTGATCAGGCGGGTCTAGCCGATTGGGCGGCCATCGGCAAAGCACTGGCTGAGCGGAAAACTCCGCCCTTGCCCTATACGCTCGATGATATGGCCGCCGATGCCGTGGGCCTACTCGATGTGCTGGGTATCAAGAAGGCGCACATCGTTGGCGCGTCGATGGGCGGTATGATTGCCCAGCGCGTGGCCTATAACCACCCTAAGCACACGCTGTCGCTGACCAATCTCATCGTTGACAACGCCCGCAAGGAAAACAATAGAAGACGGAGTACGGCAATCTTTACCAGGTGATTCCTCCAGCTCAGCAAAAAACAGGCGTTTCGAGGAGATTTTGACAACTTTTTGAGTGGCTTGTCCTGCCACAATCAGTCGATGTTTCGGGACACACATTTGGCTAAAAATGAAGCTTAACTGCTACTTTCGGCAACGATACAGGTGTTGCTTGGCCTGCCACCCTAATTAGATCGTACCATATTTCAGGACGGGTCAATTTCTCAGGACAAGTCAGTTAAAGCGGCAGAGAAGCACCTGATACGCTGGTCACGGCTTCAACGGGGATATTCTGAAATTGAGTAATTAGACGCGATGCCCGGCTATAGCTAAAATAATTGACCGCCCAATTCAAAACAGTGGATGCTTTATTGCGAAAACCAACCAATAAAAGTAGGTGTACGCCCATCCATAGTACCCAGGCCATGAAACCCTGCGTATACCAGAAGGGTAGTTCAACGACCGCCCGATTCCGGCCAATGACCGCCATTACACCTTTGTTTACGTAGCTAAACGCTTGTAACGGTTGTTTCTGGCGCAGGGAAACCAAATTCTTTGCCAGCCAATGCCCTTGCTGAATGGATGGGGGGGCTAATCCCGGAAGACCCTGTGGATAATCACGAAGCACTTGCAGTGCATTATCACCAATGGCAAATACATTTATATAACCTTCCACCTGATTAAATTCATTGACGATATAGCGATTTCCTTTTCCAATACTGACTGGGGATAAACCCGGAATGACTACTCCCTCCACTCCAGCCGTCCAGAACAAGGTCTTGGCGGCATGTGTATCCCCATTACTAAGTGTAACGACAGTGCCATTATAGGATTGAACCAGGACATTTAAATGTACGGTTACACCCATCTGATTCAAAAAGTGATAGGCTTTACGGGAGGATTCTTCTCCCATGCTTTTTAATAAACGACTGTTACCCTCAATCAGGTGAATCTTCATGTGTTTAAGGGGCAGCTCGGGATAGTCTTTGGCCAGTACAATATCGCGCAGTTCGGCGATAGCACCGGCCAGTTCAACGCCCGTTGGGCCACCACCGGCGATAACGATGTTTACCTGTTCGAGTTGTTGTTGCTTATCGGGTAGTTCCAGCGCTCGTTCACTGTTTTCCAGTAGGCGGCTCCGCAAGGCCAGAGCATTTCTCACTGTCTTCATGGGTAAGGCGTAGCGCGTCAACTCGTCATTCCGGTAAAAATTGGCTTGTGAGCCGCACGCCAGCACGAGGTAATCATAGTGCAACGAACCAATTGATGTGTTCAGTTGATTATGCTGTGGTTCAATCCGGAGAACTTCCGCCATTCGAAAATGGAAATGGGGTTGTCCGTTAAAAATTTCACGAACAGGTTCGGCAATGGCGTCTGGCTCCAGCCCAGCAGTTGCCACCTGGTAAAGCAATGGTAAAAACGTGTGATAATTATTCTTATCGAGTAGTACTACCTCAAAAGCTTTTCCTCTTAAGGACTTCGCCAGTTGTATACAGCCAAACCCACTGCCAACAATAACAACGCGGGGTAAACTGGAATCGGGAATGTTAATATCCATCGGTGAATTAGTTTACAAGTGAATTGCCAGACAGCAGCAGTCAGGATTTATTGTACATCTTAAGTATAGGTTCTCGTAAGGCGATGCCCGCTCCGAAGAGCACAAAGGCAATCGTGTCTGCCAGTGTTTGTGGATTCACCCAGTCGGTAAAATTGGCATCCGGCATAGCACGACGGTTCGCATCGGTATCAATAACGCTGGGGGCAATAACTGTAGAGACAATATCGTGCTCCTTGCCCGATGCATTGATCAGGTCCGACAATTCGAATAACAGTGATTTGGATAAGGTGTATGCTACAGCTTGCCGACCCAATTGGGCATTCAGGGCTTGCCTGGCACCAATGAGCACAAATCTGCCTCCGTTGGGTTGGCTTCTCATCTGAGCAAACAGGGGCTGGACAACATGATAAGCCGTTTTAAAATTTAAGGTCATCATGCTGTCGAGTAACTCTCCATTTGTCTCTGCCAGCGAACCACCCCGATATCCTCCCGCCAATAGAATCGCTGCGTCGATAGGGCCGTGTTTGAGAATAACCCGTTGAATTAACGTTTGAACCTGGGCTTCATCGAACAGGTCTGTTTCATACGTATACAGCAAGTCTGAAAAGCCATAAATAAGATTTTGTGGATTATCGCTGTATTGTCGCGTAGCAATGACGACATGCCCCTCGTTGAGCAGGGTTTGGGTGACTACATGGCCTAAGCCACCAGAAGCACCAGTTATGAATAGAGTAGCCATGAGTTTGAAGATGTGTTCGCTCAGGAGCTGTTTGTAATAAGTTAAATGTTAGCTCCAATAGCTTCTTTATCCGCTTTTGTGCCAGTATCATGTTTCCAGTCAGGAATTTCACAAAGAGGCCTATTTGGGGGATTGAAGTCTGTTTGTACCTAAAAGAGTAAGCGATAGAAGGGGGCCAAACATCCAGACAATTCGAACTTTTAGTAGACTACTCCATTATTTCTGGATTAACTATAGCCTAAAAGAAGTACAGGATCATTGATGGTCAACAACAGACCTCGCATTATCACTTTCCGCCCCGATCCGCTTTTCCGTCGAAGGCTGCTAAAAAGATCAGAGCAAACTGGAGTTCTCCAATAAATCTGGGGTTTTCTACTACTTGTCTGGAGTTATAAGAGCTGGAGACTGCCTTTATATGCTGGGCCAAACACAGTGATAGCTTTTTTTTTAGCATAAAAAAGATCATGTTTTCGGCTACCATGATTGGGCATTAGGTAGTTTACCTTCAGAAAGCAACTGCACAGTGATAAACTAAGTACCTTTAGTTACTGCCCTGGTAGGGGCGCAATTCTTGTAAGGTTAATAGATATGCATCCAGTATTTAATCTTTCTCGATTGTTACCAGATTATGCAGCATCACCTCAAGCCTGCCCTATCCTCCAACTCATCCTGTCAAATACTGATCGTGGAAGATGAATACATCATCGCCAATGATCTGGAGTTGATTCTACACGTTGCCGGGTATCCCGTTCTGGGTGTAGCCGATTCCGTGGCCGAAGCCCTGACACTTATTGCGCAGCATAGGCCTGATATGGTGTTGCTTGATATTTACCTGAAGGGAAAAGAGACCGGCATCGATTTAGCCAAACAGTTGGAAGACAAGGGCATTCCATTTATTTATATCTCGGCTAATGACAATAAAAGCGTATTAGAACAGGTAAAAGCTACGCAGCCTAGTGGTTACATTGTGAAGCCGTTTCGCGAAAAAGATATATTAACAACACTGGAAATCAGCCGGTATCGTCACGCGCACAGCGTTGAGATGCGATTACGGGAGGAAAAAGCGCTACAGATTGGTCTGACTGATGCCTTATCAGCGCCCGAAAATTGGGAGCAGAAGTTATTAAACGCAGCCAAGCTGTTGCAACCCTATGTGCCGTTTGATTTTCTGACAATTCAGTATCAGAAAAACGATATTAATCAGAGTTATAACTTCTATCAGATCGGATTTGACGAATTTAAAACCCTTACTCTGAGCGATCTGCAGCCGATGACGGGAAGTACAGCGGAACAACTTTTAGCGATGCAAACTGGAATGCAGCTTACAGAACCTGTTCGCTATAATGACGAGGCTTTCATTGAGTTTTGTAAACTCCATCGGTATGGGCATGTCTTGGCAAAGTCATTCCGGCTCCAGTCAGGGTTAGCTATGCCGCTACAAATGAAGGGCAACGATTCGTTTGTGATTCTCTTTCTGAGCCGCAAAGCAGATGTGTATCGTACGTCGCACCTAACCTTGTTGGAACGGTTAGAGCAGCCCATCGTCCTGATGCTGGAGCGAGTACTGGCTTTCGAGGAGGTGGCCCGGCTCAGCGAACAGCTTCAGCGTGAGAAGAATTATCTTCAGGAAGAGGTTAAAACAACGGCTAACTTCGAAGAAATTATCGGCCGCAGCCAGTCATTACTGCGTGTCTTTGAGCAGGTTAATCAGGTTGCTTATACCGATACAACGGTACTCATTCTGGGAGAAAGTGGGACAGGTAAAGAGCTGATAGCCAGGGCTATTCACGACCTATCTCCCAGGAAGGGCAAAATTTTAGTCAAGATTAATTGTGCCGCACTGCCTGCAACGCTTATTGAATCGGAGCTGTTCGGCCATGAGAAAGGGGCTTTCACTGGGGCTTTTGAGAAACGGATTGGTAAGTTTGAACTAGCCCAGGAGGGAACCATTTTTCTGGATGAGATTGGCGAGTTACCCCTGGAGTTACAGGCTAAGCTTTTGCGGGTGTTACAGGAAAAGGAAATCGAGCGCATTGGTGGAAAAACGCCTATAAAAACCGATGTGCGGATCATCGCTGCTACAAACCGTAATCTGGAAAAAGAAGTAGCTGAAGGACGCTTCCGGATGGATCTTTATTTCCGGCTCGCGACCTTCCCCATTTCCTTACCTGCCTTGCGTGAACGACAAGAGGATATTCCTTTATTAGCTCACTTTTTCGCCCAAAAATCAGCCCGAAAAATGGGCAAGACGTTTCGCGGTATCAATCCTCAGGTACTCGCCGAACTGGTTAACTACGCCTGGCCGGGTAACATTCGGGAATTGGAAAACGTCATGGAGCAGGCGGTAATTCTCAATAATGGACAGACACCGCTCGAATTAGGCAGACCGTTAGTGAATAATCTATTCATGTCCAGCAAATCTGCTTTACCTCCGGAGAGCGGTATTCGTGACAATAACCAGTCAATTATTCCCCCGCCTAAAGACCTTCACGACGTAAAACAAATTCAGCAGCAAACCGAACGGGAATACATTCTGGCGGTGCTCCAGCGCACTAATGGTCGCATTCGGGGCAGCAATGGAGCAGCTGAACTACTCAACCTGAAACCAACAACACTGGAGTACCGGATGGACAAACTTGGCATTCGCAAAACCCTTTCCGTTGAGCCTAATTCTCCCTTGGCTGATCCTGATTGACGGATTTATCCTGAATATATTGTCAACCTTTCGCTGATTCATCCACTCTTCATTCGCCCCGTCCCCAGTAGATCATACCATTGGCAATATCCACTTTACTAAGCACGGGTTGAGCATACTGACTCAATTGAGAGCGAACGATTGGAGCTAAACGGGACTGCGTTAGCTTCCCATAAAATCGTTGTCCGCCCACAAAAAATGTAGGCGTCGTCATTATGCCAAGCCGGCGTCCTTCGCAACGGTTTGCTTCAATTCGATGATGCAGTTCTTCATCATCCAGATCGTCTAGAAACTGATGGTATTGCAAGCCAAGCGAAATGGCAAGCATTGAGAGTGTTGCCCGGGTGATAGCCGGCTGAGTAAACAAGGCGTAATACATAGGCCAGAATTGACCTTGCCGACCTGCAGCTTCGGCCGCTACCGCGGCCATTCTGGAGGCTTCGCACCGGTCAACAGGAAAGTGGCGATAGGTATACCGTACCTGGCCAGCGAACGCCATTAGTATCGAATCGAGTAAAGGTCGGCTCCGGCGGCACTGAGTACAGGTGAAGTCGCCAAACTCAATCAACTCGACGGAAGGAGTCGCCCCCCCCGTATCAGCTGGGAAATTGGTAGCTATCGAATTCATAAATGCCAAAAAGAAAAAAATCGACCAAAAACAGAGTTTCTGTATAGAAGACTATGCGTCAGTTGAGTGAATGGAGGACGACGTATGTGGAAGAATCGGTGGTGCATAGGAAAGGGCTTAGCTGCGTACTCACTGCGCCCATGTAGTAGTGGACGCTAACAATTTGTCCTCCCTGAATCCGGTAGAAACGGGCAAATGGAGCGTTGTACCATAGCCCATTTCTTTGGCGCTTAAACTGGTATTTGCCAACCACAATATCCCCAATGCGAGAGCCGATAACTTCACTAACGATTTCGTGCCATTCCGGATAGGTGCTGTCAATCTGCCGTTGGTAATATCCGTGGAAATCACACCCTTGATGAATCCCCGGGCAGATCTGCCCCTCGGCCAGCTTCCAAACGCAGTGGGGATGGATGAAGGAAAGAGTCGGTGCCCGGATCCAGTTGTCGAGTAGACGACTATGAATGATCTCCATGAGGGGAGTTATGGATGGGCTAAGGAGCCAGCGAAAGAAGCGAACCAGCCGTTTCATGGAGATTGGATTTGGGTGAAATACAGAGCGATTCCTACGCAGAGCAGGTCAACTCCTATGCCACGAAACGGTTAGTGGCCCTACATTCCAGAAAAGGGCTAACACAAGGCTTAGAGCGCGGCAATTCGCGTATAAGTCTGCTTTACAGACTTGTTCTATTCTGAGAAATCTCCGAAATACCTGTTGCATCTGTCCTATAACTCCAATTTCTCTAGAGTTAGCGATCTTAGGCAAATAGGTAAGCAAAGTCGTTTGACGTGACTGAAGGTATTCCAACCCGGAGCCATTTTTGTAGGATGCACATAGACAGTTTGTAGAAATAAGTGGTCATGCTTGACCGCTGCCATTTCGAATGCGTTGTAGCCAATTGATTATGATAGGGTCAGTATTGTCATTTATTCAGTCAACAGTAAGGCCTATTGGCTCAACACGATCAATCCTGTCAGTAGAGGTAGCTATCCGCCGTTGGTATTCTTCGTTTGTACGGATAAACACCTACTTCTTTTTTGGTTTGCTTATAGACGTTCTATCTGCTCATGGGCAAAACATAAACCGGCAGATGGCGAACCAACTTCTGGTTCAGTTACCCAAAAGCAAGGCAGACACCAGCCGGATAAGAATCCTGTTTGAACTGGGAAAGTATCAGCTTTTTAAACCTGGGAATGTTAGAACAGATCTGGATAGCAGCATGACCTACTTGAACCAGGCCAAGCAACTGAGCGATTCGTTGCACTTGTTAACATGGCAGCATGAAATAGACGCGGTACGTGTGGCTAATTACCTAGAGGGAGCCAACAGCCAACAGGCTTATTCGCTATTTGACCGGTTGATCGCTGACTGCCGACGAACAGGTGATCGGGCATCCGAAGCCAACGCCCGCTTTCGACTGGGCTTTTGTATCTCCTTTACCACCAAGAAGTTTCCCGAGATTTTTGACAATTATAACCAAGCCATCGCCATTTACCGAGCACTTCATAACCAGAGGCAGGAACTTCTGATTCGCCACGAGATCGCGGGGCTGCATACGAATTTGGGACAACTGGACCTGGCCGAGAAGGAGTTCCAGACTATTCTGAGACACTACAAAGCGATTGGCTACACAAAACTTCATTACACCTACAACTGGCTATCGACCATCAGCCGGCTAAAAGGTGATTTTGATAAAAGCCTGTTTTACTCGCTGCGATGCATCGAAAGCATGAACCGGACTGGCGACACGGTATCGGCGGCTAGTTTTTACGGCAACCTGGCCCAGATGTATTTTGAGTTAGGACGGTATCGGCAGAGCAATGAATGGTATAGAAAAACGCTGGCTAAGTGGCGGCAGGATGGGTTGCCAAATTACGGAATGTACAGTGCGGCCAACATCATTGTCCGGGATTTAATTGAACAGCACAAACCAAAAGAAGCGCTCAAACTAATTAATGATCTGGTCACTCAGATCCCAACAATAAATTACATACAAAAGGGATCGGTCGCTCAGAGTTTCGCTTATAGTTATGATGCGCTGAAGGATGATAAACTTGCTGAGAAATACTACCTGGAAGCCATGATGTGGTATATGAAGGCAAATCACGATTTTGAAATGTCGCGTAAGGCCCAAATGGAAGTTGGTCGATTTTATCAGGAACGTAATCAGTTTAAAAAGGCCAATTTTTATATAAGATCGCTACTGATTGATTCGACAAAGAAAAATTCGCTTTCCCTACTGAAAGACATTCATTTCATGCTGTTTAAAATCGACTCTGCAGCAGGCGATTACAAATCGGCAATTTATCATTTTCGACTTCACAAATCGTTGAATGATTCAATATTTAATGAAACAAAAAACAATCAGTTTAACCTGTTAGAAATCCAGTATGAAACGCAAAAGAATAAACAAAATATAGTACTTCTGAACAAACAAAAAATATTACAGGATGGAGAGTTAAAACAGGCCCGAATTGTCCGCAATGGTATTCTGGGTGGATCAGCTCTCTTGCTTTGTTTATTGGCACTGAGCTATAACCGGTATCGGCTCAAACAACGCAGCAATCAGCTGCTGGAAATCAAACAGCTTGAGATAAATCGAAAAAACCAGACGCTCGAAACACTCCTGACCGAACAGCAACAATTGCTGACGGAGAAAGAATGGATGCTCAAAGAGATCCATCACCGGGTTAAAAATAACCTTCAGATCATCACCAGCCTGCTCCATTCGCAGGGCGTATTTCTCAAAGACGAAGCGGCCCAGTCGGCCATCCGGGAAAGCCAGAATCGGGTACATGCTATGGCGCTGATTCACCAGAAGCTCTACCAGTCTGACCAGTTGACGGCTATTCCCATGGCCGGTTATGTGGCCGAGATCGTCGACTATTTGATTAAGTCCTTTGATCGGGAAGATACCATTCGCAAATGGATCAACGTAATGCCTCTCGAACTGGACGTCACCCTAGCGGTTCCTCTAGGCTTAATTTTGAACGAAGCGGTGACCAACTCCCTCAAATATGCCTTTATAGATGGTAAGCGGGGCATCATCTGCGTTGAGCTGACCACTCAGGAAAATCACTATTTGCTGGTTATAAGCGATGACGGTACAGGTCTTCCCGCTGACTTTAACCCGCAGAAAAGCCGAACGCTGGGCATGAGTTTGATGCGTGGACTGAGTAAGCAGATTGGAGGAAGCCTGCAAATTCGTCAGCATGCCAATAAAGGTGTGGAAGTACGACTTGAGTTTTCGGAGGAGGCTATTGGCAGAGAGTAGCTAACTGCGCTATAATCAGTCAAATTTGGCTGAAATTGCATCGGGAATACGTAACTAAAGTTGTTGCTCATGAAGCCAGACGCAACGTTCTATCACCAGCAATTATCAAGAGGGCTACCTGGGGTTGCCTTGTCTGATAGAGCCGTGCTTCTTTTCAGGAACCTATTACGGAGCTACATATTAGTGACTGGCCTACTGTTAACCGGTCTGCCTGGCCAGGGACAGAATATAAACCGTCAAATGGTTAATCACTATTTGCAGCAGTTGGCCAATAGTCCGACAGACACCACCCGCATTAATGCGTTGATTGAGTTAGGAAAATTTCATGTGTTAAAGTATGGAGAAGTCAAACCTGATTTAGACAGTGCAAAAGGGTATTTACACCAAGCTAAGGCACTAAGTATCAAGCTTAATTTGCCTGCTAAACGCCACGCAGCCGAAACGATGCTGGTGGTTGCTCACATGGAGTTAAGGGATACAATAGTGGGCAAACTGCTTTTTAACGAACTTATCAACGACTGTAAACGAACCAATGACAGAAATGGGCAGGCCGATGCACTGAGCAGATTTGGTGCCTGCTCCGTATTTACTACAAAGAATTTCCCAGAGGTAGTGGCTTGTTATGCGCAAGCGGCTTCAATCTACAAGGCACTTGGAAATTACGAGTCAGAAATTATGATCCTTCGTGAAATTGCCGCGTTTCATACCAATCAGGGAAAGCTGGACTTGGGTAATAACGAATTCGTTAATGTGTTGAACCGGTACAAAGCGATTGGCTATCCCAAGCTCCATTATACGTACAGTTGGCTATCGTACATCAACCGATTAAAAGGAAACTATGGTAAAGCCCTGGGCTATTCATTTCTGTGTCTTGAAAGTATGAACCGGACCAGGGACACCTTACTGGCGGCCACTTTTTATGGTGATGTGGCCCAGGTTTACTGGGAGCTGGGTAAGCAAGAACAAGCCATTAGCTGGTATAAAAAAGCGCTGATGAAATGGCAGCATGAAAAACAGGCCGAACTAACTATGTATAACGTAGCCAGTATTATTGCCCGTGACATGACAGCACGCCATAAAGCGTTAGAAGCCATCAACTTGCTGAAGACTATTGTCCGCGAAATTCCACCCATCAATAAAGTTCAGAAAGGCTGCATCGCGCAAAGTCTGGCCAATTGTTACAAATCCCTGCATCAGTCTGTATTGGCCGAACGCTATTATCTGGAAGCGATTGACTGGTACGAAAAATCGCATCAGAATACGGAGATGTCGCAGAAAGTTCAGGCAGAAGTTGGCCAGTTTTATCTGGAGCAGCAGGACGTTAAAAAGGCGGGCCTCTTCTTGGAAAAAGCACTGGCCCTTTTTCCTCAGAAACACGCTTTGTCAACTGTGAAAGATATACATTACATGCTCTTTAAAGTTGATTCAGCCCAGGGGAAGTATCTATCCGCTATTCGTCACTTCCGGATACATAAAGCGTTGAATGATTCGCTTTTCAGCGAAACCAAGGCGAAGCAGATTGCCCAGTTGGAAATACAATATGAGACGAAAGAAAATCAACAGAACATTGCCCTGCTCAGGAAACAGAGCAATTTACAGGCAGCGGAATTAGGCCAGGCTCGAACGACCCGAAATACGATCTTGATCTGTTCGGTGCTCTTGCTTTGTTTATTGGCACTGAGCTATAACCGGTATCGGCTCAAACAACGCAGCAATCAGCTGCTGGAAATCAAACAGCTTGAGATAAATCGAAAAAACCAGACGCTCGAAACACTCCTGACCGAACAGCAACAATTGCTGACGGAGAAAGAATGGATGCTCAAAGAGATCCATCACCGGGTTAAAAATAACCTTCAGATCATCACCAGCCTGCTCCATTCGCAGGGCGTATTTCTCAAAGACGAAGCGGCCCAGTCGGCCATCCGGGAAAGCCAGAATCGGGTACATGCTATGGCGCTGATTCACCAGAAGCTCTACCAGTCTGACCAGTTGACGGCTATTCCCATGGCCGGTTATGTGACGGAGATCGTCGATTACCTGATCCAATCGTTTGACCGGGAAGATACTGTTCGTAAGCAGATTTCACTGGTTCTCATTGAGCTGGATGTGACGCTTGCCGTACCCTTGGGGCTGATCATCAATGAGGTCGTGACCAACTCACTAAAACACGCTTTTCCATTTAATCGGGCGGGCGTTATTTGGGTTGACCTTGTAACACTGGACAGCCAAACCTACCAGCTTACAGTTAGTGATAATGGTATTGGCCTGCCCGATGACATAAACCCAAACCGTAGTCGGACGTTAGGCATGAGCCTGATTCGGGGATTAAGCAAGCAATTGGGTGGGAATTTACAAATCGATAACAACGACGGTGTACAGATAAGCTTACTATTTCCGGCAGAGAAGATAGACCACGAGCCTGTAATCAACTCGTGATATAGTATTGTACACCCTGGCTCGACATGTATTTCGTCATTATCTGACTGGTCGTTAATGTGGATCATGCCTGTATCGACCTGCCGGGCCAACTTCATACCCCGGTATATGTCGCGCGTGTGTACAGCACCACTTAAACCGTATTCGGTGATATCAGCAAGCAAAATGGCTTCTTCGTCAGTTCCAAACGGCATAATACTTACCGCAGGACCGAAGATTTCATCTCTAAAGATGGGCATGCTGACCGTAACGTTGGTCAGTACCGTAGGTTGCACCACGTTGCCTTCTGCCTGATTTCCTGTTTTTACGACAGCGCCCATCCTAACCGACTTGTCAATAAGTTTAAGAATATGTTCAACCGCTTTTCTATTTATCACCGGTCCAATAACTGTTTGTTTGTCGGCCGGATCGCCATAAAGTAACGTTTGGGCATGGTTCACAAACTTGGCCTTAAATTCTTCATAGATAGACTGATGGACCAGAATTCGGTTTGTGGCCATGCAAACCTGCCCCTGATGGAGAAACTTTCCGAATATGGCACCAGCAACAGCCTGATCGACATCGGCATCGTTGAGCACAATGAACACATTATTACCCCTCAGTTCGAGTGCCGACTTCTTGACAGATCCGCCGGTAATTCGACCTATACCTTTACCCACTGGCGTCGAACCCGTAAATGAAACCAGTTTAGATACGGGATGTCCGGTGAAGTAGTCTCCAATCAAATTCGACTCCCCTACCACTACGTTGAAAACCCCGGCTGGGAACCCCGCCTCTTCAAATAACTTGGCAATGATCGTTCCACCGGTAACCAACGACTCCACAGAGGGTTTGACGACCATTGTGTTGCCAACTGCTAGGGCGGGTGCAATAGTGCGCACAGAGAGGTATAGCGGAAAATTCCAGGGGCTTATCAGGCTTACGACACCTAATGGCTTACGATACACGTACGATTCTTTTCCATCAATGGTTGAGGCCATAGTTCGGCCGTGCATCCGGGTTGGAAAAGAGGCCGCTTCTACCAGAATATCATGCGCCTGTTGTACCTCAATAACGCCTCTTGTAAAGGTACTTCCTGCTTCTTGCGTCAACTAATCAATGAATTCTTCCTGCCGTTCGGAAATAAGCCGGGCGGCTTTCAGCAACAAATCTCGTCGAAACAGTGGATTGGTACCCGCCCGAGCAGCCGAGGCGTTTTGGGCTGCTTGGAAAGCGGTGTCGACGTCATTAGTGGCGGCTGATGGCAACGAATGAATGACTTCCTCCGTAAAAGGGTTGAGATTACCAAGCATCACTTCAGCACGGCCGTCTGTCCAGTTGCCGTTGATGAATTGTCTGTTTAACCCTGTATATCGAATCATATTTTAACTTGTTTTGGGTCCTTTGTTATCAGATGGATTACCGAACCAGTCGACTAAACAGTCGTGGTCTCCAGCCAATTCAGGATACATTCAGCATCTTCCCGCCAGGTCGGCTGGCCCAGTACAAAGTGATTACGTCCCTCAAATTCTTTGTAATCGGTGATGGAGCGGCTGTCTTTATACTTCATGTAATTGGTATAATTTAGTGAGGCAGGAATAATGTGGTCGGTACTCCCGGAGGTAATCAATAGCGGTGGGTGGTATTTGGCGAAATCAATATGAGCCGCTTCGGTTAGGCCATCCCTCGATACTTTCTTCGACTCCGGCACCACAAATTTGTCGTACGCTTCGCGCTGAGCCTCATAAGGCATCCCATTGGTAAAGATGTACTGCCAGTCCTCGAACGACATTAAATAGCTTTCATCCGAATCGGTAAACAACCCTAAGGGGTGCCATGTGGATTTGTAAAAAGATAGCTCAAACGTTAACAGCCCCTGTGGCGCCACGGGGTGAATGGCCACGCCTGCGGTTCCCAGATCCTGCTGTAATAAGAGCTGGACCATCAGGCCACCAATCGAGTGGCCAATCAGGATGGGTTTTTCGGTATAGTTTTTGGCAATCTCGGCATAGTAAGCCGTTAGCTGGGCGAGCCGAATGGAGGCAATATCAGGGTTGGGTTGACGGCTTCGGAGTTCGGCTGGCGAAGCATCCTTATAGGGCCAGGGCGGTGCGCTACAGGCATAGCCTTTCGCGCAGAAGAACGCGATCCATTCGTCCCAACAGTTGTTGCCGACAAAGGCACCTGTGATAAATAGAATCGGTCGCTTTTTGCTTAGTTCCATGTTAGTAAAAATCTGTTTAGAGAAAAAATCAGCAATCAATTCACCACTAACGCTACACTATATACGTAGCGCACTGACGTCATGTTTGAAACCTACTTGGCAATGTCCATGAGCACAGTTGTTACCTGATCAGGTATCGAAAGAAATGGACAGTGGCTGCTATTCAACGTGTACGTTTTTTTGATACCTGCCGCTGCCACCATACGCTTTTGAAGGGGCAGGCCTACGGCATGATCCAGCGCCGTGTGTATGTAGTACTTGTCTACTTTCCCGAAATTGGTAGCGGTAAGCGTTACAGAATTGGTAAAAGGAATAGCTGGTTCAGGCTGATAGTTATCGACAGCCAATTTTTTTACCGCATCTGATCCATCCTGAACAAAAATCGGGATTAAACTTTCCGCTTTAATCCCCAGCGTCAACTTGTCGGCCGACGGCACCAGAGCGGGACCAAGCTGTGACGTGCTATCTGTCTGAGCCAAAGTCAGCAGCGACTGTCCACTGGCCGGAAGAAACGCCCCAATATAGACCAGCTTATTAATACGGGTCGGAATCTTCTCGGCCGTTGCGGTTACCACTACTCCCCCCATACTATGACCGACCAATATGACATTCCCGGATATATTATTGATGGCGGAAATAACTTTGTCCCGGTAAGTATCTATGGTTAAAGTGGCTGGGGATGTTTTGTCGGCACCGTGGCCGGGCAGTTCCACAACGACCACTTTCTGACCTTTTTGCTCTAATTGGCTCTTGACAAATTGCCAGGCATAAGGGGCCTGCCAAGCACCATGTACGAGTACAAATGTGGTTGACGGTGATGGGCCTTCATTCTTGTTGCAGGCCGTGAGCGTAACCAGCATGGCACTGGTCAGGAGCAGAGAGAGAAATAAGATTTTCATACGATTGCGTGTTTTGGTAGAAGAATTACTGTTGTATTCGTGTCTGTGGAGCTAACAGTTGCCGGTTTGCTATGTGATGGGATTTATCTTAATGACATGGCTTTGCTCAGTTGAGCCGCTTTTCCTTTTTCTCCTTTTGATGCCACATGATTTCCTCGCCCATTAGAGGCGGTTCTTGTTTTTCAGTCATCGCTCATTTTACAGAAGGTGAGCAATAGATTACTAAGAACTAATTCTGCGATCTAAGCCGCCAAGAGGAAGATGCAATTGCTGCTCAAGGTTGGCTGTAACCGATTCGGCATATACACCGTATGCATTGAGCAGAACACCTTTCATCGAATGTCTGTCGGATGAAAGTGCGTACAGAATAAGCTCATCGCCTGGATCAGTTGGCCCCTCGAAACGGTAGATTGCCTCGATGACAAAAGCTTCTGGCTCTACGTAGATGACTGACAACAGGTTGTTGAAGTCTGTTACATAACCTTGTTGGCTCAACTGGCTCATCGTTTCCGATAGCGTCATGGATGATTCCATCAGGATATCACCCGTTAGTTCGACTCGAACGACCCTTGACGCTGACCCACCGATATAGGATACGCCCTGGCCCGGTCCAGCAGCATCGGGTCGGCGATGGTGATGCCGTCCGGTACATTATTTGGATTGAAGAACAGCGTCTTATCCTGGGCCATGGTATTAGCAGCCATGTTCGTGATGCGAATAGTACCCAGTAGAACCCGCTTGCGGCTATCGGGCCAGGCGATGGACGGGTTTCCAATTTGATCACCTGGCTGGGCAAGCTGCGCGTAGAGCTTAAAGACAATCGGTTGTTTGGCCACGTGCTGTCTGATTTCCTCCTGTAGGTAATTCGGTCCGGCCCCAGCGATCTGTTCTTTGGTTAAAAACTGTTCGCCCGCTTCAGGTATGAACTGATACCGTACAAACTGAGATTGTCCAGCTTTATTCGTAAACTTAAAGGAGTTGACCCCGAAATAAGACAACGTCGCCCAGCTGGTGGTCAGCGGCTTTTGAGTCGTCAGAAACGTTTTAGCGATAGGGTGCGTCGCCAAAAACTGGTTCAGTGGAGCAGGGTTGCCCCCTCGAGTAGCGGCTCCTATGGCCTCCAGAAGTACTTTGAACTCATCCGTTGTCGCAACGGGAAAGCCATTGAAACTGTGGGCGACAATGTCTGCCGACTGATTATCAGGCATCAGAAACTTGATCGCCATACCCCTCGGATGCGACGCTCCTGTTGTGTCAGGAATATCTAAAATGCCGGTGAAGTCGGAGAAGCGTACCACAACCGGCAGCGTCTGTTTCTGGACATGTGCGGCTTTAGTCAGGTTAGCCGCTCCACGAGCGGGTGTAAAACTACCTTCCAGAATAATTCCTTTAGCATGAACAGCACGTCCATCATGTTTACCGAACGCCGAATGTAGCATATCAACCGCCTGAATGGGCGTAACACGGGTCTTAGACTGGATACCCGCGTTGCCGTCCTGCGCCTTGATGCTAAGCGGAAAAGCTACGCTAAAAAGCCCTATGGCAAAGGCCACCAAAAAGCATAAAGAACGGCTTGATTCTTTTTGGTCTGTCGGCAAAAGTGGCCGACTGCTGATTGAGTAACTGAGAAAAGATTGCATAGACCTGGTTCGTTATGGTTCGTTTTGCCATCCTATACCAAACCCTGTGCCGCCGCCTAATGCTGATCTACGGCTACAGGAGAATAACTCATATAGGTCAATACGGACTGATTTAGGCGGTTTGCGCTCTTTGCTGACGATAGACTCACCCCAATAATTTCGTAGTTGCAGAGCGCCAATATGGATAAGTACGGATTATCTGGAGCTTGAAACCTAGCTGTCGAGTAGCTAATGGGCCAGAAATACTAGCGAGAGCCAATAACTATTTGTAGGCCGGTTCCGGCACTGCTTTTGTCAATACAGCAAGAGCAGCCGCAGACTGGCATACTATCAGACGGCCGCTCAGGTTTCGGACTTCAACATAATCCATCATGGCGTATCGGAATAAACTCATTCGCAACCCCAAAGCAGGTCAGGAAATCCTGTTTTTATATACAGCCAAAAATACCAATGGCCAGTTTCTCGGCCTGATCATCACGTTTCAGCCGCAGGGGCAGCCTCCTGCTCCATACTATCATCCGCACCAGACAATAGATCTTGACGTATTGTGTGGCGAACTAACGGTGCTGCTTAACGGCGAACAGCGACAATTGGCTATCGGGGCGACCCTGCATATACCTGCTTATCAACAGTATGCTTTCTGGAACAAGTCAACTCAGCCGGTTCGGATCAACTGTCGGCTGCGGCCGGCTCTTGACACTGAATATTTGCTGGAGACGATGACGGGCCTGGCCGCTAACCAAACAGGTAGGGTTAAAGGAGTTTTGCACCTATTGCAGACAGCGCTGATTGCTCACGCTTTTTCGCATGTGTTTCGGCTGCCACGCTGGCCATTCGTACTCCAAAAAACGGTATTAACCCTGTTGGCTTTACTGGCTTATTTAGCCGGCTTACGACCGACATACAGAGAGTATCTTGACTAATTCCGAAACACTTAATAGCCATGATATAAATTTTCAGGATTATTTCGCCACCCTTTCTACCGTTTTGTTTTTGGGGGTATTGGTAGTTAATCCAGCCTTGCTGCGTGTTGGCCTGACATTTACTATTTTCTGGGTAAGCCTGCTCATTCGCACGCGACTAATTGCGTGAAACCTGCTGCGATGACTATCTGTGGTATCTACCGCCAGATTTTTCCCTCGCGGATAGCGACCTTACCGTGCTGCTCCAGCCGTTTTACGGCCCGAATAACAGTCTCCACCCCTGATAGTAGAACAGGGCCGGTTCTTCCTCACTAAAAAGTATCGTTGCTTTGGGTAGGTGAAGCCTGACAGCCCCATACTGTTCCAGTAAGAAGTCGGCAATCATAAGCTAAAATGGGCGGGTGGTGTTAGTGAAAATAGCTGATTAAGTAATAAGTCCCCCAGGCAATAAACACTAAAACGACACTCCACACCCAGGCCGAAATGGGTTTGGGGGTTTCAGAAGCCGAAATAACAAAGGATTCATTTGTCTCGCTCCCGTACGCATTGATCGTGATCGGAATCACATCTGAAACGGTGTCGCCGGACTGTAATCCGATTACCGAAATTGCCGGGCCGTTTCGTACTGTAAAGGCAACCTGCTGAATCCCCTCTTTACCATCTGAAGACAGGGCCACTACTTTCAACATATGTTCGCCGTCTACCAATCGGGTCGTATCGATGTCGATTTTGATCGGTGGTGCATATTCCGCGAAGGGAACCGTGTTGTCATCCATGAACAGAATCACCTTCTGAAGTTGCTTACTCATAGGGCTATCCAGTTAGAAGGTGTGATGCGGGCAGCAAGTTTCCCTGGTTTTGGGTTTGATTACATACCAGATGAACAGAATGAACGTCAGCATAACGATAGCGATAGCGCCATATAAAATCCAGTAGTCGAGCGGACTTTCGGGGCCGGTGCCGTGAGTGATGCCCGCAAACCCTTTGGGTTGCCGTTTTTCGCAAACCGGGCAGGCGGATAGCAGACCGGCCCTAAGCCAGCCAAACAGGAAGAGGATGTACGGGTTCATGGGGCTAGTTCAGTTTTTATAGTTTCCCGGATCTGCTTCACAAAATTGGGCGTTACGGCAGCCGCTTTATTACCCCAGGCACCTCGCTCGTGAGTCATGATGGCAGCAATTTCGGCATCGGTCAGTTTGGCGGCAAAAGCGGGCATAACGGCGTATTCTTCCCGGGCGTTGTAGCCCTGTAAAATAATGCGAACCATCAATTCAGCGTTGGCGTGATTCACCACCGGACTGCCTTTCAGAGGCGGGAAAGCCCCTCTGAGCCCTTCGCCGTTGGCCTGGTGACATGCCTGACATTGTTGGATGTACAGGGAAGCACCGTCTAAAGCCGCTGTTGGTGCCGGATCACCTGTTGCCACCGCTACGCCGGGCTTTTTATACTGAATAAATACGGGTGCGGCCCCATCGGGTAAGTTGACCTGTTTCAACGATAGTAAATAGGCGACTAACTGACGGGCCTTTTCGGTCGGGACGATATGCCCCCCTCGGCCAGTCCGGAACTCATCCGGTACGTTGACCTGGGTATCATATTGGCCTGCTATTGCCACTTCCGCAAATAACCAGGGATAAGCGGGCATAATTGATGCTGTGACTACCGAGCGCGGATTATACAGATGGAGGTAATGCCAGGCCTCACTTGGCTGACGTTCGCCAATTTCGGTCAGGTCGGGCCCCGTTCGTTCGGTCCCTAGCACGGAGGCCGGAGCACGCAGGTTATCTAGACGGGTACGCCAGGCATAATCCGCCGGAATGCCCGGTCGGCCACCCCAGGTTTCGTCCATGTCGATGTTGCGCACCTGCTGGGTATGGCAGCCAACGCATCCCTCGGCTACAAACACTCGTAAGCCTGCTTCAACTTCGCCGGTTTGCGGTTCGCTACCAGGAAGTAGAGCATTGTTTTCCTGCACCGACCAAGCGGGTTGCACTGCAATTAGCACACTGAGCGATAAATAAATCAGCACGATGATACCGACAAACAGCCGGTGGTTTTTGTATAGGTTAAATGGCATGAGCTTGAGGCATGGGTAAAGCACTATCGGAAATCAGGCTTTTATGCAACAGCATATCGTAGAGGTTGTAGGCAAAAACGAAGTGAGATACCAACATCATTGTGCCGCCAATGGCACGCCAGAGCCAAAACGGCATCATCAGCACCACTCCGTCAATAAAGGGTTTACCCTCCAGCCACCCAATACCTTTGAGTGTGCCCCCTACCATCAGCGAAATGATATAGGCCAGCAGCCCAATTAGGGCGAACCAAAAATGAACGCCTACCAAAAGTTGCTTCGGCTCCCGGCCTAGAAATCGTGGTACAAGAGCATAGATACACCCCCAAAGCATAAAGGAAATAATGCCGTACATCGTGATGTGGGAGTGAGCGACGTTGAAGTCGGTGAAGTGCCAGATTACATTGGTAAACCGAAACGCCTGTAAGGATCCCTGCACGGACCCGACAAAGTAGAATAGGATACCAATCAGCAAAAAAGGCAGCGAATAACTGTCGGCGATGTGTTTGTAACTGCCCCGGATGGTCAGCAGAAAGTTAGTCGTTCCAGCCAGCACCGGAATAAACATACCTGCGCTAAACACAATAGCCACCGTTTGCAAGGACCAAGGCAGCGGGCTAAACACATAATGGTGCGTACCGATGAGGGTGTAAAACAACAGTTGGGTCCAGAAAGCCAACACCCCCAGCGAGTACGAATAAATCGGCTTATTGAGCGACATCGGTAGGAAATAATAGACCAGCCCTAGCGTGAATGTCATGAACCACATGCCAACGGCCTGATGCATATAGTAGCCCTGAATGATCGTTTCACCCATACCATTCTGGTAAAGCGGTATATAACCAATCACCGTTAGGATAAGCGTCCAGACCAAGGCAGCCAGCATGTACCAGTTTGAGATATACATTTCGCCTGTTTTGCGGCTGGCCACCGTCTGGTAGAAATTGATAAAGGCAACGCCTACGCCAGCTACGAACAAGCCCATAACAGGCCAGATAAATTCTCGATATTCTCCACCACCATTATTGATCCCAGCCATCAGGCAGACAGAGCCGATGCCCACGCAGATGTTAATCAACCCGAGTGAGAACCAGCCTAGCCCGTAGCTGTACAGGCGGGTATTACCGGTGCGGATCACGACAAAATGGCCTAGTCCCAGCATGGCCAGCGAGGCCCAGCCCCAGAAAACAACATTGGTGTGTACGGGCCGCAGACGCCCAAACGATAGCCAGGCTATATGGTCAATGTCGGGTCGTACGAACTTGATGCCAACGTACCAGCCCACTACTGTACCGAACACCAGCCAGAAGGTCGCACTCAGCAGAAACGCCCCGACCAGCGTAATCAGGCGTGGGTCTACTTCACCATTGCGGAACGTTTTCTTTTTTTCAGCTACTAATGGTGAATGTACATCAGTCGATAAATGGCTTATGAGTCCACGCTCGTCGCGGGGTTCTTCATCGCCTGCCAGTTCATTCCCCACCAGTTGGTAAACGAGTGACTGGTGCCGTTCGACAAGTTTGCCCAATTGAGCAGGCGATAGATTGATTAGTGCTTCGTCAAGATTTCGTTCCTGTGAATTGGGCTGAGGCATGTTGAGCTGCTGAACGACGCGCCCCAGCCGGATGATTGCAATAAAGGCAACGAAGACAACCACTAACAATAGTAGCCCGATGGTGCCGATAATGCCAGGTTGATTCAGCAGGGCATCAATGGAACCGGGTTGAGCAAACGCTGCATCTGCTGAACAGGCCAGCAGTCCAACGACCACTATAATTTTGGTCAATAAGAGCTTAAGTGATTGCCGTTTCATCAGAAGAAGACAGTAACGTGGTAAACGGCTAGCCATGTTCAGACAGTGGCTTAGCGATAAATCAAGAGTTCAGCATCTTGCAGACAAGTGAGTGCGTGGGTATGTCCAGCCGGGAAAACGACGAAATTGCCTGCGCTAAATTGGTCGTGCTGCTCATCGAGCGTAATAATCATCTGCCCGGCGAGTACCAGCACAAACACGTCAACGGGCGCCTGATGCGGGGGCATGGAATCGCCCGTACGGAAGGTCTTGTGAATAATCTTTTTACCGTCGAGATTAGCCAGCGAAACTGTGCTTGTCTGATTAGCCGTGGTGTTCATACAAATGGGCAGACTTCCCTTTTCCATGATGTTTAAGATTAGTGGGTGTTGGCGAGCGTGTGTAGCTTAGCTTGTAAAACCATCGACATAGTCCGGGCACGGGTTTTAGCAGCTTCGGCTATTGGTCTGGTGAAGAGGGCATTGACTGTTAGACAAAACAGACTATTCCACTGCTCGAAATGAACTGGTTCCAGCAACTGCTTTGAATGCAGTTCGATGTGTTTAAGAATTACGTTGCTGTGGTAGCGATTTTTGGCGAATAGTATGGTTTCCCAGAAATCGGCCATCAACGGGAAATGCGTCGCGAGCGTTACATGCGCCACGACCGTAAAGAGGGGGGCAAGCAGTTTATCGGCGAAAACCTGGTCGTAGAAGGTTTCGACTAAGTTTTCAATATCGGCGCGTGTGGTTATATCCGTATGCGATTGCGTGAGCTTCAGGGCTATTTGATTGACCACTACAAAAGTCCCGCTTGCAGATTGCCCCTGTTTATGACCTAAATCATACGTCCCATAAAGAGGTATTCTTAAATCAGACAGGTGTCATGCGCGTGGCGATACCAATCCGGTTCCAGGCATTGATACTGATGATAGCCATGATGAGATTTGCGGTCCGCTTTTCACCAAACACAGCTAATACCCGGTCGTAGGTTTCGTCGGATACTCGTTTATTGTGAATCAGGGTCACCTCTTCCGTTAGGGCCAGAAGAGCGCGCTCCTCGTCGGTGAAGTAAGGACTTTCCTCCCAGGCATCGAGGGCATAAATACGCTTTTCGGTTTCGCCACGTGCCCGCGCGTCTTTGGTATGCGACTGAATGCAGTAGGCACAACCATTGATCTGCGATGCCCTAATTTTCAGCAGGTCGATTTGTGCAGGGTTGAGTTCCGATTCGGCAATATGTTTATCAATAGCCGAAAGCATCTCATAAAATTTGGGTTCGAGGAGGCCGATTTTAATTCGCTTTGCCATACTTGTGCGTGGTTTGTATTAGAAAAAGATGGTAGAACGTCGCTCAAAGATCAAATTATCAATACTATAGGCGTGAGCGTAGAATGTAGCCAATAGTAGTCCGGCTGCACTATCAACCCATACCGAGTAGTTGATTGGTGCCTTGTATCCTAACTCAATGGTCATCGCCAGAGCAAACGCGCCGGTAAGCAGTCCAGCACCTAACGCGGCCCAACGCGTAAATAGACCAAAGACGAGCAGGATGCCGAAACTTGCTTCGCCGAGGGTAGCCAGAATGGCCAGTACACCGGCCACTTCCTCGGAAACAGATGGGTTCAGCTTGTGAGTGTAGAGAACAAAAATTGCCCAGTTACCCCAGCTAATATTTTTCTCGCCAGGCATTCCTATCCAGCCTAGTCGGTCAGCTACTGGGATCAATAATGTAATTCCCAGAGCGATGCGTAGAAAGAACGATAGAATTTGTTGATAGAAATACATGATGCAAGAGCCAATTAAGAATTAACAGATCAGGGCCGGACGTCGTGCCAGTAATTATTCGCGGCAGCAATTGTTGAGAACTCAGTCGCTACGGTTTGCCCAATAGCAATCAGCATCATGGCATCACTGGCGTATACCCCGCGCAGTGTTTCTCGAACCTGAGCGTCAGGTTGTGTCGTTTTGATAATGAGTCGGGCCATTTTAATGGCCAACTGACGACCTTCTTCGGGTGTAGCTGTCAGTAGACTATTGTTGGGAATAAGGGTTACAGGTTCCATATGATTTGCATACTCAAAGCCTTTTTGTAAACACTACAGGCGCTTATTCCAAACTCTATGCCCAAAGCAGAAAACGACGCTCAATACTTAAGAAAGAGTCAAAATAGCCCTTCAGACTAGCTTTAGCCACAATTAAGCTATCTGAAAATAATCAGGCTTAGCTCAACGGAAAATCCAGAAATACTGGAGAAATGAATACAAATTGGAGATATATCTGGAGCGAATAGACTTTCTCGGTTTGCGCTTGTGCTTTAATAATTACATCTTGTGTAGTTCATCAGGCTCAAGCAATTACTCAAAAAATCAGGTGATTGTAGCAGGACGCTACTTGGCATCAAAAAGCCGCGCTCAGACTCAACTGGCGCGGCTTTTTTGAGGGATGATTATTTCGGTACAGCCGATATAGCTTAGTAAGCGTACTAATGAATCTGGTTGCAGGTGACGGTTTCTATACGATTTTTCATAAATAGCTCAAGTAACCTGACACGCTTTCCGCTTGCCTCCATGTCATTTTTTGTACGATTATTTAATTATACCCTAAACTCTTTCCTGATGATAAGCACGTTCAAAGCCCGGTTTGGGATGCTTCTACGGTGGTCTGGTATGGTGTTTCTGGCCTTATTCTGTTTCCGGCTGCTCTATGGCTATCTGGCTACCGATACCGCTCAGGCTAGCGACGACGGAGCTAACTTCTTCAGTTCACTGGAAAATGTGCGAAAGAATTACGCGTCAGAAAAAAGCATGAAGTTAAGCGGCGACGTGCCCGCGCAGTCGGCTATGGCGTCCAGCCAGAAATTTGAAAAGACGGCTTCGGTCAAGCTCAAGACGTCGTCTTTTGAGGATGACGAAAAGCGCGTTAAGGCCCAAACCAAAGCTTACAACGCCGTTATTCAGTACGAACAAAACGAAGGGCAGCGCGGCAACCGCGAAATCCACCTGCTCATTGGCGTCGACCCGGCGCAGTTCGATAAATTCTGTCTGGAGGTGCAGAAAATTGGTAGCCTCAAGGCTATTTCCGTCACCAAAGTTGACAAGACAAATGAGTTCAGGAAATTGAACGCCGAGAAGATTTCCGTCGAAAAATCGCTTCAGTCGCTTAACGAACTCAAGTCGAAGGGTGGGGAGATTGCTGATTTTGTGACCCTCAACGACAAGATCCTGGAGATGGAAACCAAGCTTCAGGACCTGGGCGTCGAGCTGGGCAACTTCGACACTGAAAATGAGTTCTGCACCGTCCGGCTTTCGGTGTATGAAGGGGCGACGGAGAAAAACATCAGCGTCGTTCACCGCATCAAAGTAGCCCTGGAATGGACTATCGAGTACTTCGCGCTGCTGGTGTTCGCGTTGATTGGGCTGTGTGTCCTGGCTTTATTACTGCTCATGATCGCTGATAAGCTGAAACTGATGGCCGTATTAACCACGAGGAATAACTAACCCCTACGCTACCCCCTCTACTAACAACTTCGCCTCGCCGCCGAACTCGATCTGATCGCCGGGGGAGAGTGCGTAGCCCATGCCGGGCATGTCGGCGCGTTCAATGGTGTCGTCGGTATGGAGAATCTTGGTTTTGTTACCGCTGGCGGGCAGCCCACCGGGGTCGGCGTAGAGACGAAAACGGCGGTTGGTGGCATCATATTTAATGGTGGCGTGCTGTCGGCTTACCACGAGGTTGGCCTCGCCCCGGCTTGCGTCGAACCCCACGTCGTCACCATCCAGAAAGACAATGTCGTTGGTCCGAATCCGGCCTGAGGCGGTCTCTACAGTCTGTCCGCGCCCGATGGTGAACTCCGTTTTTTGGGTCGAATCGAGCAGGTAACTGGCTTCGGCGGTTTGCCCCACCAGCGCCCGAAGCCCGATTTGTGCGGGGTTGATGGTGGCGGCTACGGGCTTGAAAATAGGACTTAGCCCAAAGTCGCCTCGTTGGTAAGTGGCCTCAATTGGTAGCACATCCGGCACATACTGCCACTCGAAAGGCCAATTGGGCGGCAGGGCGATGTAATGGTTGGCCAGGTGGCGGTTCAGTTCGGCCTGAAATTGACCGGGCTGATGGGCGTAAAGCACCACGTTCATCAGCTGCTCGTCGTCGGGGGTGGGGCAGCGCACCCACAGGCGCAGGCCCAGCGGCGCATTCTCTTTTTCGTTGGCGTAGGGGGTAAGCTTTTCCACCAAAAAGCGGAACAACTCGTCGCGCTTCCTGGGTGCAGGCGGCGGTTTCGGGCTATTGCTTTGGGCCGAAACTGGTACAGATTGGACTGGTTCTGGTGCTGCTGGTTTTGGTATTTCGGCTGGCGGCGTACCCATGCCGAAAAAGCGTTTCAACGTGTCGGAGAAGGGCATGGAAGTGGTTGATTTGTGTGGTTATTGGTCATTTCTCTATGCTGTCATTAGTCGTATCCAGCTACCAATGACAGCTTGTATTGGTTGATGAGTCTGTACTCTAGATTGGCTTCACTAGCTAGGCCCCTCGACTGCGCTCGGGGTGACATCAAACTTGAATCAACTCAATAGCTTGAATATAGTTGCCTGGTACGCTAGCCCGGTGTCACCCCGAGCGCAGTCGAGGGGCCTAGCTAGTGAAGCCAATCTAGAGTACAGACTCATTAACCAATGACTAAAAACTTCCCAAATACCCCCTTGCTTTCAGAATTGGGGCAATAACGGTGTTGGCAAGTTCGACAGCGTTGGCCGATGATTTCGTGATTTCAATGCGTACGCAAGTTACGGTATGCGACCGGCCGTCGGGGGTGGGGGCAAAGAAGACGTACCAGCCGTCGTTGATTTTTTCACCCAGCAAAATCCGTTCCGGCGTGCCCGTTTTGCCCGCCACCTTGCTGACGCTGATCTTCGCCCGGCCGTTGGCGTTGGATTGTTCGATCATGAAATCGCGGAGGGTGTTGGCATAGGCTGAATCGTTGGCCACGGCTACGCCTTTCTCCAGCGGCACGGGTTTGCCCGCCCGCCGCACTACGTAGCGCGAGGGTTGCATCAGCCCGGCGTTGGCCACCGAACCCGCCATCCGGGCCATCGACATGGGTGTGGCCGACAGCTGCCCCTGCCCCCAGGCCAGGCCCGAAAACTCGCCTCGGTAGCGGCGGGGGTAGCGCAGGTCTTTGTACAGCTTCCGCCGCACCACAAACGACGAGTCGCGCCAGTGCTGCACAATGGCCTTGCGGTCGGCGGGGGTATGGGGGTCGGTGAAGGAGTAGCCACCCACGTAATCGACGTTCATGCCGGTGGCTAAGTACAAAGCCGACAGCTCGTTATCTAACCCAAGCTCGTTGGCAAGTCGGATGAAATAGACGTTGCTGGACCGCACAATGGCCGTGCGCATGTCGACGTAGCCACCGCAGGGTTCGCTTTCGGCCACGCCCCGCCGGATGATCTCGCCGCAGCTGATGTTGTATTTCGTCTTGATCCCGTCGATGCCGAGCCGGTTCATGCCCGCCGTGGCCGTGATGATTTTGGCGGTCGAACCGGGGGCCGTGGGGTAGGTCATGGCTAGGTCGCGCTCGGTAACAAGGTAAGGCAGTTGCAGCCGTTCGCGGTCGCCCAGCAGCATCTCTTCGGGGCGGTTCAGGTTAGGCAGCGGATGCATAGCCGATGTCAGCACTTCGCCCGACTTGGCATCCATGACTACCACCGAAATCCGGTGTTCGTTGTACTTCGATTCGGCCAGGGCTTTCTGCAACTCCACCTGCAAGCCAGCGTCTACGCTCAGCCGAATGTCGCGGTTGCGGCGGCGGCGTTCGGCTATGGCCTCACTTTCCAGCCCACCGCGCAGGGCCGGGGCCAGTTCGGAGTAATCATAAACTGGCAGGGTGATTTGTCGCTGCACCGGCGCGGTAAACCGGTCGGCGCGGTATTCGGTGGTGAGCAGGGGCATCTTACGCGGCTTATTGTCGAAACCGCGCAGGTCGCTGAGGTGGCTGGCTTCGGCAAAATAGCCGTTTTGCTGCCCCCAGAATAGTTTGGTGTTGGCATCGCCCACCCAGAAAAACAGCTGATTACCAAAGGGATAGTACCGTTCCGCTCGCCGGCTCGAAGTGGTCAGTACGCTCTTCGTATCTAGTCCAACCTGCTTTAGCTGAGGCATATTCCGCCGCACGGTGTCGGACGAACTGGTAGCCAGCACCCGTCCGGCGCGGTCGTAGATCGTGCCCGCCGCGAGGGCGTCGGTAATGCGGCCAATGCGCGGATTGTAGCTGTAGACGGGCAGCCCATTACGCCCCACCACCCGCGCCGGACGGACAATGAAATTATCCCAGCGAAGCAGGGCCACATCGGCCGATTTGCCCGCCAAGATGAGCGTTCCCGCCAGAAAACCCATGATGCCCGTAGCCAAAACGGGGTCGTAATGCTGCTCAATGTAGGCGTGTTGCAGGGCCAGACCGGGGCGGCTGGCAATGGCAAACACCACGCCCATGGCCGCCAGATTGATAATCATCGATACCTTACCGTAGCTCAGAAACGGCACCGAAATACCCGTCAGGGGCAATAACCCCAGCGACCCACCCGCAATGAGCAGAAACTGCACCCCCGTAGCCAGGGCAATGCCCGCGCCGAGGTAGAAGCTAAACGGCTGTCCCGCCCGCCGCGCATGGAGCAGGGTGCGGTGAAGCAAGACAAACAAGAGCAAAAACACGGAAATAAGCCCCGCCCAACCCAGTTCTTCGGCCAGGCTGGGCAGAATCATGTCGGTGTGGGAGGCGGGCATGGCGTTGGCGAACCCCTTGCCCAGTCCCTGCCCCGTCCAGCCACCAGAGGCCATCGTCCAGAAGCTGTGCGCCAGGTGGTCACCGCCATACACGTCGTTGTTCCAGGGACTGAGCCACATGGCTTTGCGGTCGGCGAGGCGATCCCCTACAACCGGAATTTGATCACCAAAGGCAAAGGCGGCAATCACCAGCAAGAGCAGCATTGGCCCTTCGGCTAGCAGGGCCAGCCAGCCCAGGGCCGTGGTCGATTTGGCGCGACCCGTGCCCAGCAGCAGGGCCACCGCCACCAGCAGGCCCACCAGCGTGGCCAGGGTGCCGGGCAAAAAAGCCAGCGCCACACCATAGGCCAGCCCCGTAAGCAGGGTGATGCCCAGTGTGTTGCGGGCAATGGTATAAAACAGGAGGAAGGTGAACCCCACTACCAGCGCCGGACCCATGTCGCCCAGGAGCAGGTAAATGCCCATCAGCAGGCCCGTTGCCACGAAGGCTCCAGCGCTTACCCGCCACCGCCAGCGCAGGTCGGGCAGGTTGCGGAGCTGTTCTTCGTTGGCCGCGAAAAAACCTGCCAGGAACAGAATAATGAGGTATTTGATCAGTTCTGAAGGTTGAAACAGCAGCCCGCCAATGCGCAGGTTCACCCGTACGCCGCTGCCCTCCGGCCCCGTTCCGATGAATAGCACAACTATGGCCAGGCCCACGGCCATCAACAGCCACGTCCAGCCCGTGAGCTTGAATGTATTGCGACTGGCTATGTTCGCCAGTGGATCGAACCACCATTTGGTATACCAGCGGCCAATGTTGATCTGCGAAATCAGGGCCATGCCCGCTAGTCCAATTGCCACGCCCTGCACGGCTTCGGCGCCATAAAACGTGTCCTGCAAGGGGTCCTGAATAGCCAGCAACGTCAGCACCGACAGGCCTGTGAGCAGCATGAGCACAGGCAGAAGCAGTGCGTCGGGGTGGAACCGGCGGAAACTCCAGAAAATATGCACGGCCCAGAACGCCAGCAGAAAACCCATTGCTACACCCCAGAACGCCAGCCGGAATTCGCCGGGGGTGCGCACCGTGAAGGCGTGGTCCTGCTTCAACTGCCCATACACCACCGACCCAATGGGCCGCAACGTGTGTGGGCGACCCGTAAAGGTGTACTCCAGCGCCCGGCTTAGTTTGGCGGTGCCGCGCCGGGTGCCAAACTCCATGCCGGGGCGCAGCGGAATAACGCTGTAGCCTGCGTCGGCACTGAGGCCTGCGAAGGCAAAATGCCCCGCCGCATCGGTGCGGGCGTAGGTAAGTCGGTCGGGATCAGTGGGTGTTTCGGTCGGGTCGGAGTTTTCGGGCTGGGGTTTGTGTTGCCGCAGTTGCACCAGCACGCCGGCGAGTGGACGGGCTTCGTCGGCGGCGTCCTGCACCGTGCCGGAAATGGTCAGTCCGCCCGACCCCACGGTAGCCGGGTAGGGTTTTGGTCGACGTAACTCGCTGATATACAGTAGCGAGTCAAAGCCCATCTGAAAGCGCGACAGCCGGAGTCGACTGCTGAAATCGGTGCCGCCAATGGCGGGTTGCCAGTCGGCGGGTACGGCAATGCCCAAGCCGCGCTTGTTGATCGCCCCCACGTTATCGAGGCGGTCTGTGCCCTCTTTTTTGGCCCGGTTGAGTCGGGCGGGCAGCGAATCGACAACCAAGTCAATGTCGCGCGGGTCGGCGTAGTAGGTGCCTTTGGTCAGCAGATTACGCAGCGCGTTGGGCCGGATACCCGCCCGCAGGTTTACCGCCGTGCCGTTGGCGTAGGCTTCATCGGCCCGGTCTAGGATGGGTTCAAGGTTAAAAAACAACTGCACAAACAACACCAGCAGTAGGGCCGTTGCGCCCAGCAGGTAGATGCGTTCGTGGTGGAAAAGGGCATTTTTCATAGAGAGCAATTAGGGCAAAAGACCACTAACTAAAACGTCGTATCCCGCGACATGGTCTCGGCAGAATCCAGTTCGGGAGTCATGACGGGGGCGGGGTCGGGTTGTTTTTGGGCAGGTTCTTCCGTCACCGTTTCGCTGGCGGGCGGGGTATCTTCGGTAGGTGCCGTGGTTGTCTCAGACTGCGGTGTTGCGGGCTGGTATAACATGCTCGAATCAATGGGTGTAGCCGTAGCCGTTGAATCAGCAGCGGGGTACAAACCCTCGGTGGGGCGGCGCTGGTTGAGGAACACAAATAGCAGCACCAGCACGGCCACCACGCCCACGCCACCCAAAAACCACCACAGGCTCCGGTCCGGGGCGGGTTCGGCATAGGTGGGTTCAGCGTACGTTGGTTCGGTGTACGCCGGCGCGCTGTAAACGGGTTGCTCGTAGGCGGGTTCGGGCGCTGCCGGGGCTTCCAGTACCCAGTCCATCACCGCCACGCGGGCGTCGGCCTGCGCACCACTGCCCGACTGACTGGCGCGGAGTAATTCTACTTTGGCCTGTTCCAGCAGCAGCTCCAGCACGTTGGCGCTTTGCAGCCGCTGCCCTGGGTCTTTCAGCAACATCTGACGGAGTGCTTCCGATAAGCTGGGCGGTAGAAACTGATTGTCAGCTAGTTGTGGCGGCGAAGGTTGCGCCGTCAGCACCTGTTTCATAAACGTGGCCAGGCCCGCGTCGTTGTGCAGCACAAAGGGTACCTGCCCCGTGAGGGCTTCGTAGAGCACCACACCCAGCGCATAAAAATCAGAGGAGACGTTCACCTGCCGGGGGTCGTCGAACTGCTCCGGGGCGGCATATTCGTAGGTCATCAGCGACTGCCCGGTGCGGGTACGGGTGCTGTCGTTGGCCTCTATCTTGGCAATGCCGAAATCGGTGAGCAGAAAGTGCAGTTCGCCGCTGATGAGCCGCCGGTAGAGGATGTTTTCGGGCTTGATGTCGCGGTGTACGATGCCCCGCTGATGAATGGCCTTAAACGCTTCAGCCATCTGCAACCCCAGCCGAATAACGGTCGAGAGGGGCAGGTGGCCTTCGGTTTTCAGGAGCGAACGTACGTCGCCGCCTTCCACAAAATCCAGGACCATGTAGGGCATGGCGGCTTCGAGCTGTATCTCGCGCACCTTCACCACGTTGGGGTGTTCAATGCCCGTCATGATCTCCGATTCGCGGCTGAACCGGCGCAGCGTGTCGGGGTCGGTGTTAAGGGCAAACTGCTTAATAGCCACCAGGTCGCCGGTGGTGCGATGTCGGGCTTTGAGCACCCGTGCATTGCCCCGGCCCAGTTCGCTAATTATCTCGTAGTCAGGGAAGTTAACGTTAAAACTGACGGTCGGCATTGGTCGTTGGGTCGGGGGGGTGTAAGTCTGGAATATCGGGTGAATCGTAGGCCACAATTTGCGCCCGTACGCTGGTGCCGCGTCGGCTTTCGGGGGCCGTGCGGGTGAGTTTGTCGTTAGGCCCAATGTCGGCGAAATACATGGTCTGGGTGGTAAACACATCGCCGCTTGGCTTGAGATACGACACCCGCACCCGGATGCGCGTGAAGGTGAGCCGGGTGGGGTTTTCTACCCGAATGCGCAGGTTGCTGATGCCCCCCAGCAGGCCGGTTTTAAAGCCCACCACCTGCACCGACACCAGCTTGGCCAGGCGGGCATTTTCCAGCCGTAGCGCCAAGGCCCGCGCCTCGGCTGCGGCCCGCTTTTCGGCTGCCGTCGAATCGGGTTTAACGGGCTTAACAGGAGCCACGGCCACCGTGTCTTCATCGGCGGGCTCATCGGTGGTAAACAGGGCGCTCAATCCGCTTGCTGCCGGGGTGCTGGCGGTTGGGTTTGTACGCTTGATGGAGGCCGATTTTTTCAGGCGGTCATAGGTCACATAACCCCCAGCCAGCGCCAGCGTTAGCAACACCGTGGCCACCACTACCCGCCGGTTAACGCCTGTTCTTGAGGTAGTAATGACTTGTGAATCAACCGGTTCAGTCTCTACCTGGCTAGCCGGGCGTGCGGCCGTTTGCCGCCGCGTTGGTGGGGCCGGGGGGCCTGGTTCGGGCACGATCACCGGCGACTCGCGGCGGGGTCCGGCGGGGGCTTCGGTGAGGTATACGCTACTGGCATCCTGTTGTTGTTCGGCCAGAAGCTGCTCTATCTCAGCCTGTTTCAGGGCTACTTTCACCGTGTCGGGCTGATGAATCCGCTCGGCGGCCCGCTTTTTCAGCAGGCCCTGAAGCAGCGTTTTCAGACTGCCGGGCACCGCCTGATTGGGGGGCAACAGGGGCGTTTCGGTGAGCACCCGGTTCATGAACGTCACAATGCCCACGCCTTCGGTCATGGCAAAGGGCACGTGGCCGGTGAGGCATTCAAACAGTACCACACCCAGCGAATAATAGTCGGTGGCGGCGCTAACGTTTTTGGGGTCTTCAAACTGCTCCGGCGAGGCGTATTCGTAGGTCATCAGCGACTGTCCCGTCACGGTGGCGGGCTGTTCGCGGAGGCGGGCAATGCCAAAATCGGTCAGCAAAAAGTGCAGTTCGCCGCTGGGTAGCTGGCGGTACAAAATGTTTTCGGGCTTGATATCACGGTGCACAATGCCCTGACCATGAATGACTTTGAAGGCTTCGATCACCTGCAAGCCCAGGCGCACGGTAGTAGCCACGGGCAGCGATTGCTGTTCGTCGAGCAACTGCCGAACGCTCCCGCCTTCGACAAGTTCCATCACGATATAGGGCAGGGCGGCATCGAGCCTTACCTCCCGCACCCGTACAATGTTGGGGTGAATCAGGCGGGTCATGATCTCTGATTCCTGCTGGAACCGCTGGAGGGTACCTTCGTCGGTGTTGAGGGCAAAGTGCTTAATAGCCACCAGTTCGCCGCTGGCATCGTGCCGGGCTTTCAGCACCCGCGCGTTGCCCCGGCCCAACTCGCCCAGCACCGTGTAGCCCGGAAAATGCGTGTTAAAACTGACAGTGGCCATGGTAACAGCGTAACGTTGAGTAGGAGTGGATCATCGAATGAGGAAAAAATAAGTGAGAACGGCCATAAATGCCAGCAACGCGCCGATCAGCCACCAGTTACCTGTCTCCTTTTTATCGGAAGAAACCGGCGCGGCGGTGGGGGCAACCGTGGTGGCCAGGGGTGTTTCGTCGGCTATTGTTTCCGACATCGGTTCAGGCGTGGGAATATTCACCGTTGGGGGTTGACTCACAGCTGTTTTCGACAACGCCAGCACCACCGTGATATTATCCTGCCCCCCTGCTTCGTTGGCCTGCCGGATCAGCTCATCCAGCGCTTCATCCAGCGACGGACCCAAACTGGACTCGCTGAGCACGGCCTCTATCGTGGCGCGGGGCAGCATATCAGTCAGGCCATCGCTGCACAGCAGCAGCCCGTCACCCGGCCCGAAATCGGCCTCCCCCGACTCCAGAAAACCCGTATCATCGATCCGGTGCGGGGCCGAACCCACCGTGCGGAGCACCTCGTTGCGGCGCGGGTGCTGCATAGCTTCTGCCTCAGTCAGCTGGTTGGCATCTTCCCGAATACCCACCACCGAATGGTCGCTGGTGAGCTTTTCGAGGGTTACACCCCCCCGGGCTGACGTATTGTTCTGGGTCGTTTCGCCAGTTGCCTGCTGTCGAAAACGGTACAGCCGTGTATCGCCGACATGGACAAAATAGACCTTGTTGGCCTGGCTGTCCGTCACGGCGGCGGTAAGTACGCAGCACATCATTGAGAATCCCGGCACCGTTCGGCGTTCCTGGTCAATCTGGTTGTTGGCGTATACCACGGCCTCGCGCAGCATGGTCAGGGTGTCGCCAGTGGGGGTTTCCATGTAGCGCAAAATGGCATCATGGGCAATGGTCGCCGCCCGCTCTCCCCCGGCGTAACCGCCCACACCGTCGATTACCACAAGCAGCGCCGAAGGATTTCCGGGTAACTTATCAATTTGACTGTCAGTAGTTTGCTCTATTTCTCCCGACCAGATTGGCTGGCAAATGAACGCATCCTGATTGTCGCGCCGTTGCCGCCCCACGTCGGTACGGCCGGCTAGTTGTAATTCGGTCATAAGGTACTGTTCATGGCTCACCGGGGCAGGTTCCGGAAATGTTGCACCACCACAAAGCCAACGAAAAGAAGGAGAACAATAGAGAGCATAGTGGAATTTACGGGCTTACCAGTTAACGTTGGGTTAACCCGAAATAGCTTGTTTTTAGCCAATAAACTGCAACGGAAGTCAAAATGATATAACCGTTTGATACATATAAATGAGCCACCGGCCTGGCCGTTGCCCTATCGTCACTTTTTAATGCGCTGAATACAACCTTCTTATCAATTTTGTGCTCAGATAGTCGGGATGCTGGACATTGGATGTTGGACATCCAATGTCTACTATTAAACCCCCAGCTGTCTACCTGGTCTAAAGGCCAACTAAATCGCGTTGCTATGCAGAACTCTACTTTATTTATTCGCTTCGGCTTCTTGCCCCTCGCGCTGCTGCTGTTGCTGAGTAGTTGCGCCACGCAGTATTACCAGCTCAGGCCGGTGTCGGGCGAGGTAGCCCAGATCGACGGCCGGGCTGTGACAAAGGCCGCCGCCGACAGCCTGGAAGTGGTAGCCTCGTTTGAGCGCGAAGACATGGAATACATGGCCCTCGATGTGGAACTCAAAAACCGCACCGACCACGCTCTCGACATCGACCCGTCGAATTTCCGCATGGTCAGCCTCGATGCCAACAAACAACCCATCGTAACACCCGGCATGGTCGATTTCAGACAGGCCGCCGACCCAGACTATGAGTCGGGCAAGATGGGCTACAAGATTCAGCGCGAAGAAAACCGCCTGAAACGCGCCAAAATCATGAATACGGTACTGGCGGTGGCCGTAGTAGCGGCCTCAGTGGCAGCGGCCACGTCGTCGTCGCCCCGCAGCCGGAACGGACGCGAGGTGGCTAATTACATCAACACCCAAAACAACCTGGCGCTAGCCTACAACGCCCTGCAAGTGAAGCGCGTAATTGACCACACCTCCTTCGCCGACCGGATGCAGCGGCTCGACTTTGAGGCCTACCGCTGGCGCAACCTGGCCCTGAAACGGTCGGTGGTGCAGCCGGGGCAGTCGGTGCGGGGCTATGTGTACTTGCCCAAGAGCAAAGACGCCGCCTTCCTGAATTTGACCTACCCCATGCCCAGCGGCTCAGCCGTCGAAATCCTCTTCCAGCAAAACCTGACGAAGCAGCGGCCGAACTAAAGGGGGTTCAATGTTTAAAGTCCAAGCGGTCCGCCGCCGCGGGTCTAAAGTTGGCTGACGCGAGAATGCGCTTGCGTCAGCCAACTTTAGACCCGCGGCGGCGGACCGCTTGGACTTTAAACATTGAACTCCCTCCCTAATACCCCCCATTATACTTCCGCAGTGCCCATTCGGTGCCGGTGAGGGTGAGGATGAGGAAGAAAATCCAGCGCCAGTTGATGATCTCGTTGAGCGATTCGGTGCTGCTGAGGCGGGCAGGAGTGGCGCGTTTGGTCAGGTCGTTTGTGATGGCCCCAGCGTTGGCTCCGGTGTAGAACGTGCCGCCGCTTTGGGCCGCCAACTGCCGCAACACCCCAAAATCGGCGGTGGTGTTGATGGCCTCCAACTGAATGTCGCGGACAATAAACTGCCCCAGCGACTGCTCAGCGCGGTTGTTGAGCGTGGTCGTAGCCTTGAACCGGTAGACCCCTTCGGGCAGGCGGCTCACGTCGAACCGGCTGTTGGCCTCGGTGGGTGTGTAATTGTAAGTACGGGTCACGTCGCGCTCGTCGATCAGGTCGAGGCGGATGGGCAGGCCGTATTGCCGTTCGTAAATGTCGTTGTAGAGTTCGGTCTCGAACGAAACGGCCTCGCCCGCCAGAAACTCGTTGCGCACGGGGTATACGCGCAGTTTGCGGCGGTCTTCTTTCACCGAAATCAGTTGCAACACCTTCTGAATCAGCTCATCAACCACCTCCTGCTTGTTGGTGAGGTCGTATTCTTCCAGCCGCCACTGCCAGAGGCCTTCGCCCAGCAGCACCGCCGTTTTGCGGGCACCGATGGTATTGATCGCCAGCAGGGGCTTGGTGGTGCGCACGGTGCCAATCTGTTGCCAAAGCACCGTTTCTGATCCCGGCAGCAACTTGTATTCGCCGTAGGGGGTGGTGAGCGGGGGCAGCTTGTCGAGCAAATCGAGGCGGGTTTGGTCGAGATTGAGCTGCTTGAAATCGGGGTTGAAATAAGCGGCAGCTTTGTCGGTTTGGTTGGGTGGCCCCAGTACGCTGATGACCGGGTTGAGCGGATTCAGCCCCGCCACCGACGATTGCACCCCCACCACAAACAGCGTGGGCGTGTTTTTGGCCAGTAGCTTGGCCACCGCCGCGTTGCCAATGTTGGTAATGTCGGGCAGTTGGTGCAGAATCAGCAGGTCGTAGGTCTTGTCAATCGGGATGCTTGTGCCTTCGGCGGTGCTGAGCGTACGCACGTCGACGTCGTAGTTCTGGTTTTTCTCCAGAATGGCCCGAAACGCCTTCAGGTCGGGGTGGGGGGCCAGACCCAGCAGCAGTACTTTTTCGCGCCCGTCGATCACCTCAATGTACACGTCCTGCCGGTTGTTGACCCGGCTGAATTCTCCCTCCTGCGGCAACACATCGACCGTGAACCGCTGTACGCCTTTCTGCGTGGCCGTGGTCTTGAATTCGATCGACGAGAACGTATCGTTTTTGTCGAAACGCACCGTCTGCCGACCCACTTCGCGGGTGCCCTGCCGCAGCACCACCACCGCACTCCGTCCGGCAAAACCGTTGCTGGTGATCTCGGCCTTTACGGGAAACGAGTTGTTGAGGTAGGCTACGCGGTTGGCTACTACGGCCTTCAAAAGCACGTCTTTTTTGGGTACGGTGTCGCCCACGCCCACCGCTCGCACGGCAAACGGGTAGGTGCCAAACGTTGGTGAAAGTCCCTGATTACTAAGGCCATCCGTCAACAAAATAACGTCGGTCAAGTGCCGCCCTTCGTAGTCCGACCGGATGGCGTTGAGCAGTTTGGAAAGATCGGTGGTGCGCTGACGGAAGGCCAATTGGCCCAGTTCGGTGGGGGCTGTGGTATCAGACAAGGTCCTCACCGACACGTCGTAGCCTTTGTCGGTGAGTTGCTGCCGCACGGTTTGCAGCATCGTCAGCGTCTGATTCAGCGCAGGCCGACCAGCGGCCACCATCGACTCGGAGTTATCAATAGCCAGCACCACTTTGGGGGCCTCGGTGCGGGTTTGCAGGCTGCGGATAAGCGGGTTTAGCAGCAAGAGGGCCAGCAGCGTAACGGCCAGAAACCGCAGCGCCGCCAGGCCATAGTTCAACCCCCGTCCCCAGCCTTCGGCCACGGCTTTCCCCGGCAGTGGCTGATACAGCAACGCCGCATAGCCCACCCCCGCCAACAAACACACCAGCACCCACCAGGGCGACGTTTGGAAGATTAGAGACATGTTGTGATTTACGAATTACGATGTACGAATTACGATTTTTGCTGACGCTAGATTACGCTTGCGTTAGCCACAAATCGTAATTCGTACATCGTAATTCGTAAATCCTTACGTTAACATCCCCCCATCTACTTGCAGCACCTGACCGGTGATGTAGCGCGAGAGGTCGGAGGCGAGGAACAGGCAGGCGTCGGCTACCTCGTCGGGTTGGCCACCGCGCTTGAGCGGAATGGTCTGCTTCCACTCCTCCACGGCTTTTTCGTTGAGGTCGCCCGTCATTTCGGTTTCGATGAAGCCCGGCGCAACGGCGTTCGAGCGGATGTTGCGTGATCCCAGTTCCAGCGCCACCGACTTGGTGAAGCCAATGATACCCGCCTTGGAGGCCGCATAGTTGGCCTGCCCCGCGTTGCCCCGGATACCCACCACCGACGTCAGGTTGATAATAGACCCCGCTTTGGCTTTCATCATGGGCTTGATAATCGCCTTGGTCAGGTTAAACACCGACTTGAGGTTGACCGTGATCACCGTGTCCCACTGTTCTTCCGACATCCGCATCAGAAGGCCGTCGCGGGTGATACCGGCGTTGTTGATCAGGATATCGAGTTTACCAAAATCGACAAGTACCTGAGCTACAAGGTCTTCGGCGGCTTTATAATCGGAGGCATCAGAGCGGTAGCCTTTGGCCGTGATGCCGTGGGCGGCGAGTTCGGCGGTGAGGGCCTCGCCTTTTTCAACGCTGGAGAGATAGGTGAAGGCCACGTGGGCACCTTCCTGAGCGAACCGGAGGGCGATGGCCCGTCCAATTCCGCGCGATGCCCCGGTGATGAGGGCGACTTTTCCGGCAACTAAGTTCATGTACGAAATGAATTGTCAAACTGATCGGCTGGCCATTCCAACGCACGGACGACCCTGTGGGTCATGTTGGTAAGAGCGTGGTAGCGGCACAAAAAACCGTAATTACGAACCACAAGGGCTGGTTTAGCAAAAGATGCCTGACCAACCCGAATGGCCAAAATTACGGTTTTAAGGCGGATGACAGCTACTTTTTTGTGCCGGTTATAGCCGTCAGCTTTTTCAAGTCCACATCCTGCGAAACAGACACAAACGTAAATTTTTGATCTTTCCCCTCTCTGAGAAATTGGCCAGTAGCCGTGTATTGGCCGACAAACGAGGTTCCATTCAAAATAATTGGCTCGGTTTTTTTGTCAAGCACCGTAAACGAACTGTCTTTAAGTGAAGCCGTAAGTCGTTCTTTTCCGCTTTGTAAGTCAAAGTCGAGGTACAATTCGGTTGGCTGTGTGCTTTTAGTGACGCCCACTGTACCGCTGAAACTGGTTGGCGTAAGCGTACGTGACCCAGATGTAATGCTAATTTGCCCACCAACGGTGTAGCTACCTACCATACGGTCGCGAGGGTCAACCGGAGTGACATTATCGGTACCGCCCGATTTTTTGCAGGATAAAGCAACGCCTGCCAGAAGGAGCAGAAAGAGTGCAATGCGTTTCATGGATTTTCTTTATGGGGTAAGTAAAACGAACGGGTTCAAAAACCGTGCCTGTCCTAGACCCCGTAGTGTGTTGATGCATTAACGCAAAAAGTACCGATATTGAGGTTATTAGGCCTCGTTACTTTTACTAAACCTGATTTAACGTCTATGCGCCGCCTGTTACTTTTCTCGCTTTGCCTGCTCTCGGGCCTGTCCCTAACTGCCCAAAACCGCACAATCCGTGGCCGCGTCATCGACGATGATTCGGGTGAGCCGCTGCCGGGCGTTACCATTGAACTGAAAAAACCGGCTTACGGGGTCACGTCGGGGGCCAACGGTACATTTCGCATTAGCTGCCCGCCGGGAGAGGCCACCTTGCGGGTAGGGTTCATTGGCTATGCCTGGCAGACGGTCAGGGTGAAACCGCGACAGGATACGCTCACCATCCGCCTGCGCCTGTTTGCTCAGGCGCTTAACGAGGTAGTTGTAACGGGCTATGGGACAGTGCATAAGCGCGAGGTGACGGGTAGTGCGGCGGTGATTTCGGCGGCCGAATCGAGTGCGGCTTTTGGCAGCACCAGAAAAAGGGAATCTGCCGCGCCCATGCCCGGTACAGCCTCCACAACGCGCACGGTGCGCTACACGCCCGGTACCGAAACGCAGCAGGCCGGGCAGCTTACGGCAGGCGAAATTTATGACTACAGCAAATGGACGCTCTGGCAGGACATCACCAAACGCGACCTGAGCCAGTACCGGCAGCTCTGGCAGCAGTCGCCCGCCGAACGGTATTCGGTGCAACTTGTCACAACTGACGGTTTTCCCGTCACCGACGCGCCTATGCGCCTGCTCGACAGTCAGGGGCAAGCTGTCTGGCAAACCCGCACCGACAATACCGGGCGGGGGGAGTTGTGGGCGAATATGTTTCAGGCCGACCTCGATTCGACCACCATTGGCAAGGGAAAATATACCGTAGAAGCCACCGTGGCGGGCAAATCGTTTACGCTCAAAAAACCGGCGTTGTTTGGCCGGGGCAGCAACACGCTCACCGTAGAGCAACCCTGCCAGGGAACCTCGCTGCTGGTCGACGTGGCGTTTGTGGTAGATGCCACCGGCTCGATGGGTGACGAAATTGCCTACCTAAAAGCTGAGCTGACCGACGTGATTACCCGTGCCGCCCAGGCCGCGCCGGGGAGTAAGCTGCGGCTGGGTACGGTGTTCTACCGCGACAAGGAAGACGACTACCTCACCCGCACCCGCGATTTTTCCGAGCAGCCCGACTCGACGGTTTCGTTCATTAAACAACAAGCGGCCGACGGCGGCGGCGACTTCCCCGAAGCCGTGGATACGGCCCTGGCGGTGGCCCTGACGCAGTTATCATGGAGCAAAGTGGCTAAAACGCGGCTGCTGTTTCTGGTGCTCGACGCCCCCCCGCACGATGATGCTGCCTCGAAAGCGTCGCTGCAACGGACGGTGGCGAAGGCCGCCGCCATGGGTATCCGCATTATCCCGATTGCGGCCAGCGGCATCAACAAAAGTACCGAATACCTGCTTCGTGCCATGGCCCTCGCCACCAACGGCACCTATGTGTTCCTCACCGACGACAGCGGCATCGGCGATGGCCACATCAAACCCACCACCGACCAGTATACCGTGGAGAAGCTGAACGCGCTGTTGGTGCGGCTCATCAGCAAGTTCACCCAAACGCCCGACTGCCGCCCCGTGGCCAACGCCACCGAACGCTACACCGAGCAGGGTACGCCCACCGATTCGCTGGCCGTGAAGGCACCCTCCAGAGAGACCAAATTCCGGTTTTTCCCTAACCCCACCCGCGATTTCCTGACCATCGAAAACCCAGACAATATCCGCGAGCTGTATGTGATGGACATCACCGGCAAGCTGCTCATGCGCGAAACCCCCGCACAGCCCACCGTCCGTATTGACATGCAGCCTTACCCCACGGGCACTTACCTGTTTCGCTTCGATGCCGCCAACACCTGGCAAACGGGGCGTTTTCTGGTGAATAAGTGAGACGATTACTTCCCCGGTCGAATCAACTGCACGGGGCCGTCGGTGTTGGTGACCAGAAACCAGGTTGCCCTACCCACGGGCAGGGGCGCAATGGCTTTGGCATCGCCGTCGATGACGAGGCCCGTTTGGGTGGGAGCCACCGCCCGGAATCGGTTGGCCGACGATCCCCCTTTGCCCGTGTTCAGCAGCACCCCGCCCCGCCCGGCATCGTAGCGGCCGGTGTAGGTTTCGGGGCCGTAGAAATTACCCACCAACAGCAGGTCGGGGTAACCGTCATGGTCGACGTCGGTAGGTTGGCTGCCCATCACCGGCGATAGTTGCGCGGCCACAGGAAGCGGGTGCATGACCAGCTTGCCACCGCCCAGGTTCTCTAGCCAGCAGCTACGCAACTCGCTTGCTTCCAGTCTGATAGCGCTGGCTAGTTCGTCTTTTTCAAACGCCTCGGCAACGGATTTGGCGGCGTAGGACTGGTAGGTGGGGAAGCGTTTCCGCGAGAGGGTCGTCATTTGTTCGTTCAGCGCGTCGCGGATACTGGCCATGTGTTCTTTGCCCTGCAAATAATAGGTGAGCATGGGGTCGGTTTTGCCGTTTTTGTCGAAATCGGCCCCATATACACGCAGCGGTTCCGCCAACGATACCTTGAACCGGCTGTTCAACCCCAAGTTGCCCGCTATGTAGTCCAGATCACCGTCGCGGTCCAGATCGGCCTGGGCCAGCGACGACCACAGCCCGGCGGCGAGGGGTTTGTCTGGGTCGGTTGGTTTGGCAAAACGCCCTTTCTGGTTCAGAAATAAGGTGATGGGCATAAATTCACCCGCCAGCAGCAGGTCGGGCCAAGTGTCGTTGTTGGCGTCGGTGAAGAGGGCGGCGCAGGTCATGCCCACCAGCCGCAGGCCCGGCGCGAGTTGGTCGGTGACGTCGGTGAAGCGGGGGGATTGCCCCGGTTGGCTGTCGTTGCGCAATAGGTAGTTGGCGGGGGCTTTGGGGTACTCGCCCACGCAAACCCGCCCCGACCGGAAGAGATCCAGATCGCCGTCTTTATCGACATCACCCACCACCACGCACCCGCCCGACGAGCGCGTAACGGGCAGCGCACCGGGTGAGCGCGTGAAGTGCCCGGCCCCATCGTTGAGGTAGAGCCGGTCCTGGTAGGCCGCGTCGCCGTTGGGGTGGCCGCTGCCGCCGCTCACGACGTAGAGGTCCTGGTCGCCGTCGCCATCGGCATCGAAAAAGGTGCAGCCCATGTCTTCCAGGTTGTTGGCCCCCTGCACGAGTTCGGTAAACTGCCCGCCCGGTTTTTGGAGGTACACTTTGCGCGCCTGCCCCGGATCGGCCCCCACAAACACGTCGGCCAGCCCATCGCCGTTCACGTCGCCCACGGCCACCGCCGGGCTATTGCGTGAGTACTGCTGCGGCAGCATGGGCGTGTCCTGAAAATCGTTGTACACCGTCTCTACGTGTCTGAACGTCAGACCAATAGTAGCGGCATCAGCCGTGGTGAAAAGCGTAGTGGGCGTAGGGGTTGGGGGCTGCGGTGTTGTTGGCGCGTTGGGGTTGTACGTAATGCTGTGGAGTTGGTCGGTGGGGAGGTGGGGGAGGCGTTGCTCGGTGCCGTTGGCCCAGCGAATGATCACGTCGGCCACGGTTTGTGTACCCATGCCCACCAGCACCGTGGGATCTACCGACGACATATAGCCTCGCACCGGATGGGCCTCCACGGTCCGTATAACTCCGTTTTCGCCCGAAACCAGTACGGTGGCCCCCAACCCGTGGGCGTCGGCAGGCAACCGCAGCCGCAGCGAATGATTAGCGCGGCCCGTCGTCTCGACGGATTGCTTTGCCCCGATAGTCTCATTGCGGTACAGCCCGGCGGGCGAATCCATGTTGTTGATTACCAGATCGAAATCGCCGTCATTGTCGAAATCGGCGTAGGCGGCGCCGTTCGAGAAGTTGGCTTCGCCCAGCCCCCAGGCCTCCGACACGTCGGCAAAGATGGGTGGGGTGGCGGGGTCGGCGTTGGTGTTTTGGAAGAAATAGTTGTGCAGCTTCACGTCGGGCAGGCCGTACAGCTTCTTCAGCGTCTCGCGCCGGATATTGGCGTTTTTGATGCCGAACCCCTGAAACTGCTCGTTGAGGTACATCACGTAGTCCAAGTTGGTGATGTCGCGGCGGTAGCCGTTGGTAATAAACAGGTCTTTCCGCCCGTCGTTGTCGTAATCGGCCAACAGCGGTGCCCAACTCCAGTCGGTCCGAAACACGCCCGCCAGCTGACCAATTTCGGAGAAGGAAGGGAGGAAGGAGGAAAGGGAGGAAGGGGAGGAAGGGGAGGAAGGGGAGGAGGGGGAAGAAGAACTGCTGGTGATCCCCTTTCCTCCCTCTCCTCCCTTTTTCCCCATATTTAATTGCAGCACGTTCCTGACATACTCATCCTGATAGCCCTGCTGGCGGGCGAGGCGGAAGTAGTCCCAACTCGTTTTCATGAGCATCATTTTCTGCCGTTCGTTGGCATCGGGCAGCATATCCACTACCATCACGTCGGGCAGAGCATCGTTATTAACATCTTGAATATCAACACCCATGCTGTTGAACGACGTATGTTTGAACAGACTCGCGGCCTCATCGCGGAAGCCCGTGTGTTTGCCGTTTTCGTGCTGATTGATCCAGACCAGGTCGTTGGAAACGAAGTCGTTGGCGCAGTAGATATCCGGCCACCCGTCGCGGTTGATGTCGGCAATGGTCAGCCCCAGCCCGTAGCCTTCGGTGGTGATGCCTTCGTGCGAAGAGACTGCCGTAAAATGCCTGTTCGTATTGGCCAACAGCACATCATTACTTGGTCCGGTGCCGTCGGTTTTTTTTGGGCGGATGCTGTTGCGGCCCTGGCGTTCGAGGGCGTTGCGCAGCACGTAGCAGTCCAGGTCACCGTCGCGGTCGTAGTCGAAGAAGGCGGCCTGGGTGTTCATGCCCGCCACGTCGAGGCCGTATTGTTTGGCTTCCTCGCGGAACGTGGGCACACCGCCGGGCTTGCATTGTTGGTTGATAAACAAGAGGTTACGAAACTTGTCGGGGTTGCTTTCCCACTTGTCCACCCCCGGCCCCGACACGCAGATGTAAATGTCCGGCCAGCCGTCCTGATTCACGTCGGCAATGCTCACACCCGTGCACCATTGGTGGGTTTGTACGTGGGCGCGGTCGGTGACGTCTTCGAACGTGAAGGCGTTACTGCCTGGTTTAATCCGGTTCAGGTACAGCCGTGAGCTGACGTTATTGGCGGCGAAAAACACGTCCTGAAGCCCGTCGCGGTTGAAATCGCCGATGCCCACGCCCGCGCCGTTATACATAGGGTCGTAGGTATGCGCGTTGAGCGAATCGCTCTCAAACCGCTGCATCTCGTTGTTAAACGCCATCCCCGACTCGTCGGTGGCGATCCGGGTGAAGCGGGCATCAGACGGCGCGTTGGAGTGGCAGGCCACCAGGGTAAGGCTAATAAAGCAGATGAGGGCGCGTAGGTACATGGTACTAACCAAAGAAGAAACGGGCGATTTTTGACCCTGCCAAAGCCGTTTGTGTGTTAGGTTGTTTGTTTGTTGTTTGCATAGGCGAACGAACGATCAAACAGACAAACAACCTAACAGATAAACAGCGTAAAGTTATGGGACTCATCAAGCCAATTGGCACCCTCGAAAAGACCTTATCGAAGCCTGGTATTGTGCGCCTCGCCGCCGACCATGCCAAGCAGATCATCGACAGTGGGCAGTATGATTTGCTGAAGACCTACGTTGAAATGAAGCGGTATGAGGTCTATATCAAGACGATCATTGCCCAGCTGAAAAACCACAGTGTAGCCCAGGCGCAGGAGTTGCGGGCCATTACGCAGCAGCCCACCGTGGCCCCCGTTGGCCCCGCTGCTGAATCAGGCGAAGGCGTTGTCGATTCGTTTGCCAACGCCGCCTACCTGCCCGTGCCCACCACCTCGGCCACCTCACTCGATGATGCCGACGACGCCGACGCGGATAACCCCATTGTGCGACAAAACACCATCAACTACAGCACCGCCAGCGTCCAGATCACCAAACGCACCACCTACGATTTCACGCAAGACACTGAATGGCAGCGCCTCACCGCCGAAATAGCTTCCCTAAAAGCCCAGCTCAAACAGCGCGAAGAGTACCTCAAAACCCAGGAAGACACCCCCGCCTTCACCCAGGAAAACGTGTCAGTGAGACTGTAATGATTTACGAGCGGTCCGCCGCCGCGGTTACGATTTTTGCTGACGCTGGCGTAGCC
>NZ_JAFMYU010000009.1 GCF_017353255.1 Fibrella aquatilis
CGCTGACCTGACGGGTAATGGCTTTCAGCCTACTGAACCACAGTACGCTGACCTGACGGGTAATGGCTTTCAACCTACTGACCTAACTCCTACTGAACCACAGTACGCTGATCTAACAGGCAACGGCTTTCAGCCTACTGAACCACAGTACGCTGACCTGACGGGTAATGAAGCCTCCTATGACTCGGGAGGCAGTTCATATAATTCGTCCAGTTCCTACGAGAATGATAGCTATAGCAATACTCCTTCCAACTGGCAGTCAGATTCCTCTCACAGTTCTTCCAGCTGGGATTCAGATTCATCAGGGAACTCTTCAAGTTGGGGTTCGGATTCGTCGAGCAGTTCCTCTAATTGGGGTTCTGACACATCTTCATCAGATAGTCACGAATCGACCAATAGTTCTTACGATAGTAGTAATTCAGAATAGCTCTTCTGGTGAGCAAAAGAGCAAGTAAAAAGTGGTGATTGCGACAGCCCTGCAAAAAGTTGGGCGTTTCGTAACGACCTTGACCACTTTTCAAGGCGATTGTCCTGCTAAAATCAATTCTTGTTTCAGGACAGTGCGAGTAATAAAAAACGAAGCCTAACCGGTACCGGTTAGGATCCATCAGTTGGAGATGTGGGTCTTACGGGTTAAGTCGATAGGAAGGCCAACCACTTGGTTCGTATGAGCACTTGCAAAGACCGATGCAGGATCAGCTTGTTTCGCTCATTACCAAAAACGACCTTGAAGCTATAGATGAACAGAGCGTCGGAGTCATTGAGGTTGGTGCCTAGGGTACAAACTTACAACTCGCTCCAATGTCATATTTTAACCGGTTTAACTTTCCGGTGGTAGGATTGCGCCTAGACACTTTTTGGTGGTTGGGATATCAATTAACACTTCGAGAGAATGCTGCTCAAGAGTTGCATTATCATTAAGCGGACTGAAAACACAAAATCAGTAAAACTGAAAATCATCTAGCCCAATTATTAATTCAGTAGCCAGATCAAACATATTTTAGTAAACGGCAAGAAAATTACTTTAAATCTCGCCTCTTTTCTTCCTCGAAATAATATGTGTGGTGCGAGTTGCTGGGATTTTTCTTGTCATAATGCCCCATACGTCCATATAACACCTTTTCATAAGGTGTATCGTCATTTGCGTATTCCACATAAATTGTTGGGACACCGTAGTAATCATCTGGTTCCATGTCATACTCGACTATATACTCATACGGTATTCTCAAGAATGTATGATAGTTAGCTACTCTGAATTTTTTATCATTTTCTCGTGCATCGCCCCTCAAATCCAGGAGGTCCCAATAGCCATTTTCATCAAAGATCGCTTGATCACCGTGTGAGATTAACTCTATCCCATTTTCATAAAAATTCCAGAATTCACCCTTAAACCAGGTACTAATCTTTGTTTTAGGCGGGTAGTCCACTTCAGGCCAAGTTTTGTCATTCACGGAACGAATGATTACGTTATGATAACGAAACTTAACCCAAGGTTCATACCATAAGCATTCCCATTGCTCTTTACTAACTGTCCTAAGAAGGTCTTTTTGAATACGTTTCTTTAGCGAAAGTTTCTTTTTCAGGGCTATAGCACTACTATTTGGCCTCTTGTGCATCGTACGGATACTCTCTCGACTTAGGAGCTTAGCAATCTTCTCTATTCTGTGAAGTGGTAGTCTAGCTATAATATTCAACACATCCTTGAAATCAAGAATTTGCTCTGACTTATCAAAAGTAATTTCGGATGGTATCACTAATGTCGAATAGCTTTTTTGTTTATCACCTAGTATTACAATGAATACTTGATCATAATCCAGGTGCAGATTGTATTCTATAAATTTGTTTAATGTGGCCTGTATTTTATTCTTTTGCGCAGTTGAAGTGACTTGAATAGCAATTTTATTTTCTTTATCAATTAAATCCGCTGCTGGGTAATTTGCTGCTAATAGATTAGCATTGACCAACTTGTAGTCAAATATTAGATTAAGCATTTCACATAAGGTGTACTCGGAGAAAATATTAGCGTCATATAAATTTAACGAATTCAGGTTTGCGATTTGAACTTGCCACTTTGCAAATTCATTTGAAATGGTCTTCAGTAATAGTTCACGACTATTCATTGATTGTAATATTTTAGCGCGTAATAATATTGAGAGTTAGGCCAAATCTGTGTTTGCCAAGTCACAAAGCCGTTGCCACACCGTAACCCCCGGTCGAAGCTCAAAAGGGCGTAATTTTTCACGTTTACCCTTGACGAGTGTAATCGATCAAGGCTTTTCTGGCCCCTTAGTCGACCTGAGAGCGACTCATCAACTACCACAACATTTTTTATACTTTTTACCAGAATTACACGCGCAACGGTCATTGGGCCGCTGCTTTCGTCGTTTGATAGCGTTATTCGAGCGCTCGTTTTCCTGCGCAAATGAATCGAACATGTCCTTCATATTTGTATAAACCGGTTGATCTATCACCTCTCTTGTGTAAGTTTCTCCTGTGCGTTTAGCGATATAGATTTCATCGAATACGTCAGAATACAGGTGATTTAAGGTGACTATATCGTAATCAGAATCAGCTATCTGTGTTAGGGAATCGTGTCTAATGTAGAAACCCGCAATTTCCAGTTCATCGAGTGCGAATACTTTTCCACTCAATGCGATACGTTGCCGTATATAATCGAATAAGCGATCCGGTCCCCAACCCAGGTAACGCCAAGCATCGAGTAGATTGTCGAGGTCATATATGTTCGTCACCCAGGGGTAAGGGGCATCTTCTTCCTTCTCTAATAGTAAAGTGAGATTGGTGGCTACAATACCATAACTATCTCTGGTCACACAAACAGCATACTGTTCGTCAATATGGGCGGGATCTAACGTTAACAGTAGATTACCTTTCTTGTCGTATAGGGGTACGCGAGAACCCTCGGCGAGTTGCTTTCTGATCCTGTCTGCCTGGTCGTAGGCTTTCTGTATACCCGTTTTGCTCTTAAAAGCTCGCTTGACGCGTTCATAGGCTTTCTCGGGATCACGAAAAGGCTCCGCTGGAGGAGTGGCTTTGGCCTCGACAATCAACAGCTTCTTGTTCCAAAGCAGGATTAGGTCATGTTCATAATGCGAGGTAGGCGTCTCATAGACGGCGGAAAACACCTGCGTATCAGCTGTGAAAAAAGCGACTAGCGATTTCTCAACCTCTTTTTCCAAAACAGCGTCTCGTCTGGTTAAGAAAGCCTCTTTGTACTGACTGTCCAATAAAAGGCGAGAGCCCGTTTGTTCAACAGCGATATAAAGCAGATTAGCCAACGGACACATCGCTACGTCCGGTGTCAGTTCGATCAGTGGCTTTTCCTCCATAGGGTTGCGCTCGGTCAGGTAGAAGTAGCCTTTCGCCTCACCTCGCTTCACGACGAACGCTTTCCAGAAGGCCCTGGCTTTCGTCAAGCCGAAAACCTCAGTTATCCCTTGCAGAGAGATGCTGAAATACTGATTGAAGCCCCGTTGCATTGCACTAACTAGTGCCGTCGCTTCCGGCGTCTGAACTCGTCGGCGCATGACTTCGTCGTCGATATCGAGACGGCCTTCGTTCTCATCCATAAACTTGACAAAATCAGCATGGATTTGCTGAACGCCTCTCATTGATTCGAATAATTCGTCGGTCTGGGTTTGTAGCTTTGCGGAGACCCATTTGGTGATAGCAAGCACATCAGTGGCACTGATCCCCATCGCATCGAGCAATTGCCCATCGAAAGGAGTCAGGTAATGTTGAATCCGGTTCGATACTTGCTCTACTGAAGCGTACAGTCCAGCGGTGAAATATTGTAAGAAAACGGGCATGGCCACCTCCCGAACCTTGTGCCATTGACTGGACAACTGACCTATTTCCTCCTTGGTAGGAAAGAACATCTTTCCGTAAGCGAATACAATGGATTCGAGTAGCTTCTTAGCCTTACGCCAGTCTTGCTGACTAAACTCAACAGCGTGCTTGGGTTCAGTTGTAGTCAGCATCAACCCCAAGAGATAAGGGATTTGCTTGACCTTAGCCGCTAGCGTTTTTGCGTCTATTTCCTCATCCTTATCCAAGTAAAACATGGTCGCGCATGAACTGACAATTGACCTGGTAGAGCGAGTAGCGAGAAAGCTTATCAGTTGATTGATATCTCGTTCTAGGTCTTTGTGAAGTGAGGGATGCATTATTTTACTTTCAGGTGGTCACGCAACAGTTAATGGAGTAGGGCTTTGTCACAAAGATGCGAAGCCTCATTGTCAGAGCCAATCACAAGTAGAATTTACCAGATGGTGATTGCCCTGTCTATTTTTGATCGGCAGTGACTCTACGGCTGTCGCTTAGTTCTCGTGAATCAGTCGAATTTTTACCAGCAACTGCGCCAAAATGCTCAAGAACGAGCCAAGCAGCCAGTGCAAGCGACAAGGCCGAATTGTATTTCTGATGTGTCCTGCTGAAAAGGGTAATTCCTCCAGTACACTCAAAGCCGTGAAAAAGCCGCATCCAGACTCTGCTAGTGCGGCTTTTGGTTAGGGTGATTATTTCGGTACAGTTCACCTGTGGAACCGCCACCCAATTGAAAATAGTGTGTGAAAAGGTTGGATACCTGAGTTAGGTTGCCATCGTTGCCTAATGCTAACCTCTAATGGCGATAGTTCAATATCAAAGCCGACGTCGCCACCAAGCAATAAACGCGAGTTGCCTTGAGGGGCTTTGGTTGAATCAAGCGTAGTTTGCCCAGTTCTAACTGATTCGTATAAAAGGACAGGTTGAATAAAGCCTCGAATAAACCGGGTGCGGAGGGGATTTCGACATAGGTTGAATTCGTAGCCATACCCAACGCCAAACTGGCAGAGATGATGGAGCGATTCAGAACCGGTAATAGGGAGGGGTTTTTGCAACACGCCAAGGGTGGTCTTCCAAGCATTGTATTTTCGGTTGTAAACACCTGTGCTAACCAGCAGGTTTATGCCCAATTGATTATCGGCGAACTGGAAACCGTCAGTTAACCCGACTTGCAGGTCATAAAATCGTTGACCCTTCAGATGAACCTGTGCTATTAGTGGGGTGTACGTGAGGCCGCAAAAAAACAGAAGACAGATCAATTGTTTCATTGTTTATAGTGGCTTAGCTAAGAGAAGTACATCTGCTTCAATCTGGAATCGAAGGTGTCGTCCGCTGTTTTTTTCATACAGTTCGACCTCGATTATACGGTCTTCGGTAAGTGTGGTCAACGGTAGGGCGTATACACAACTCCGTTCTGTTTTGGCACGAAGCATCCTCAGCGTTTCGGGATATTGCGCGTAGGGTTTCAACTCCACATCCTGGGCGGCCATCCGCTTCATCACCTCTTTATCACGCACATAGAACTTGAAAAAGTCTACCTCGTAATCAATCTGGCTGTCGTTACGCACGGCGAATTGCATATATATCACTTTGTCGGCCACATAAATACCTGTCAATAAGTTGGTCACGCGCATTTTCGATGCGCCTATATTGCGGATGAATGGCTTTCGATCAATAATGCGTTCGCAACGATAAGCCACATCACTCTTGACTAGACCCGTTCCTTCGTTAGTCGTGCCCGACAACGTAAACGTGATGGCAGCCGACCTGTTAATGCCCAACGCCCGGCTCGTTTGATCATCGGCAGTGAGGTTGTTGGCGATGTTAATATTCAGGATCTCCGGCTCTTCCTGGTAACGGACCAGAAACGAATAGAAGCCGCCATCTTCCGTGATAACCGTCATGTTGGTTTCCCGGCCTGAATCAGCCCGGCAAAATGCACTGGCCTTCGGATTCGCCTTGACGCGTAGCACATTCGTGATTGTCTGCGGTACTTGGGCCAGCACGTAATCTGTACCAGCGTCGAACTCTTTGATCGTTGCCGGAAAAATGATGTGCGTCGTTTTACGATCCGAAATGCCCAACGGGTATGACCCTTTGACCGCTGATCGGTCGATGGGCAAGAGATACGGTTTTGTGTGAATTGACGCAACCAGGGCTGGGTTAGCTACCCAGACTGGTGGAGCACTAGCTTGCTCTGCCTTTGTTTCAGTGTGGAAGGGTTTAGTACCTATAGTTGATGGAGTTGTTTGAGCATGTAAAGGGGGTGTTGGTCGAATAGGCTGAACTGGCTTGACTGTCATCGGTGTAAGAGCAGCTATCAGTATCGGCGGTTTGGTATTTTGTTTACCTGCGGACAATGTCGAGGAGTGCCTCAGTTTCGGCTTAACCGCTTGAGCTTGAGAACTTAACCAACTAAATACAAGGGAATAAAATAGAATGAAGCGTGTCATTATTGAAGAAGGGAAAGTCGTTAATTCGTGAGCCTGGTCGCCTGTTGAGTTGGCCGAAGCAAAATCCGGTAATTGGGTTTTACCGTGACATGCACGGCAGCCAGTTTTGATTGCAGTAGGGAACGTACTCCCTGAAAAGCTGTATTCGTTACCTGCATGGCCAATTGACTGCCTACCTGCTGCCCAAACGTCCCCTGGGGGACGAAATAATAGGGGGATGACACCGCCTGACCTGCCGAGCTGGCGGCACTTTGAGCTACCCTGTTCTTGTCGGCTAGTTTAGGCACAGCGAGTCCAGCGTGGCCGTCCAAGTCGAAAACGCTAAGCGAAATAGGATAGATGTCTGATTCAATTCGCAACGTAGACACAGCAATGTTCACCCGATCTGGTCCGATGGTACAGATCCCCGCAAGCAACGTGTGCGCGGGGACTGTTACTTGTTTTCCACCAATGGTAAACTGGGTGTCTTCAAGTAGCCGAATCTTAACCGTGCTTCCAGTCTGCACCGTTACCGCATCGCCATCGCCGTGGATTACCGCCGGTATGGATTGACTTTGCACAGGGTCTTTAATACTAGTGACACCATGCTGCTCAGCCAATCCATAAAATCCAGTACTACTTAAATTCATTGCCTTTTGGGCAGGTGAAGCTGACGTACCGCCTGAAGAATAAGCTATGCGACCCTCGTTACTGTCTAACCCTGCTGCGGTCTCAGCGTCGATTTCGCGCTTGAAATACGGTCGGTAGGAGGGGGGCAACTCACCATTATGCAGTTTTTTCAACTGCTCATACTCGGCCATGTTCAGCGACGCTGGACTACTCGGACCTCCTTCCGTTGAACTGCCAGCTAAACGTTGGTTGGCGGTTTCCATCTGACGGAGCAGTGCATCCGCCGTTTTTCGGTCGAGCTCACGTTCCCGTTGGGCGGTTTGCTCTTCGGCCACTTGTTCGCGCCCTTTTGGTGAACGATGCATGGTTCGGTAGATAGCGTCCCGTTCGGCTTGTTGATGATCGAACTGCCGTTTTAGCTCGTTCCGCCGCGTCGATTTTCGTTCAGTGGCAGTCTGATACGGTGCTGTTGCCTGCTTCGCCTGACGATTGATTGTGGCCAGCTCAGCGTCGGTAATTGTCTCGTTAGACCCTCTGGCCGCAGCAGGGTCTTTACCGATCAGCAAATGCGTACTTGCTGCTGACTGCCGGTCCATGGCCGATGGTGAACCCGGTGTTGTTAACGTGCCATCGTAGCCGTACTTGTCGTATTTATCGTGCTGGTCAAGGCCGTGCGGTCGCGCTTCAGGGGGGGCCAGAGATGAGGCACCTCCATCTGTGCCTTCGGTTGTTTTGGGCTGCTGATCCGACGAAATAAACCCGCCCAAAAAGCCGAAAATGGCGATGCCCAGCAGAAACGCAAACCCACCCAGCAGGAGTAGTAGTTGCTTCTTGTCTGCCTTTCCTTTCTGGACGGTTTCGCTACCTGGTGCCGACAATTCAGGTTCCGAGCTTTCGGAAACAGCGGCTTTGTGTGGTTGATTTTGGTGCATGGTTACGTCAGTAAGGCAATGAAATAGAGTAGGAATCCAAGGCCGATCAGGGCCAACAAACAGTTTCGAAAGCGGAAGCCTAGTTGATGTTGGCTGCGATTGAGCAGCGTAGCCACTGTGCGTTCATAGTCAGTTAGTTTGGTGGCTATGACTGTGCCTAACCTGAAAGCGGGATGTCCATCGGCGATGGGCGGATAGTCCGTTTTTGTTTGTCTAAATAGGCTCATCTTATTTACTGTATTCTTGCGTAACGCGTGAAGAGAGGATGTGAAAATCCCGCATGAGAAGACCATTTGGCGTGTTATCCGACCGGTTGACATCGACCAGCGATGTTTCCGTAACCAGGCTTCGATGCACAATGGCCGAGGCCCGTTCCTGCACGAGCCGGGCGTAGGTTATGGCTCTGTATGGATAGTGCCGCAGATCGGCCACAACGGAATCGATTTGTACGCGTTGCGTCACGTTTCCCTGCACCATATCGCGGTAGAAATTCTGTTCTGATAAATTGTTATACAGCCGTTTGGCTGATTCATCACAGAGAAACATAGCCCGCCGAATATTGTCGTCGATGGATTTGGGATCGGGTGATACGGTAAAAAACAGTTCGTGGAAGCGGCCAACGTGGTGGCGCAGTTCAGCCGGGCGATTATCGGTCACGTTGCCGCAAGTTACCTGAATGGCTTCGCCCCGGTTGACGAGGTAGATTCGCTTGCTGAACTCGTTGCTGTATTTGAATGCCAGCCCTACAGCCGTCAGGGCGACAATCAGACTGAAACTGAACGCGGCAATCAGTAGCCAACGTCCACGCTGAAAATCGGTTTCCAGTTGCAGTAATTCCTTCATCGCTTTGGCAGGGAAATGGTAGCAGTTTTCGCTTTGGTTGTTGCTGAGTTGGTTCGCTCATCATAGATGGCAATCGCTGCACCTTTAGGGTGAAAAACGTAGGTGTGCTGTGTGGCGTGACGGTATCGGCTAAAGCTCCAGACGATGGTGCCGATCACAAACAGTGTTAAAAAGAGTAAACTGTAAACGCCTAACATCATCAGCTGTTTGTAGCTGTTTGTCAAGTGTTTACGGTAATAATTGGTAGTGTTCATAGAGCGAAAGGCAAGATATCAGAGTCGAAAAGGCAAGCTATTAGAGTCGGTTTTTCTTGCCGGGGAAAGTCTTACGATAAGCACCGCGCGTGGCTCCTTCTGCTGCTGCGACCGCTCCAGCTCCGGTGCCTACCACCGCGCCGACAACTCCGCCCGCTACGCCTTTCACGCCCCGACTGAAGACACTGCCGCCCGACGACGCACCGGCTCGTGCGCCTCTGGCCGCGCCCCCCGCTACGTGAGCAGCCATCGTAAAGGGAGCTTTGGCAACCCCTCCCGCCACATTCCCACCTAATCGGGCCACGTTGGTGATGCCGCCGCCTATGCGGGAAGCCACGGAATGACCGGCTGCGCTGAGTGGCCTGGCAACGGGTGCCGATACACGTCCCGCCCCAGATTTCGCCAGACTGGTGGCCCCCTGCACCATGGCCCCGACACCGCCAACCGTGACGAGCATGTTAGTCATGGAGGGCACTTGGCAGTAGCCGATGAGGCACATGACCAGAATGCCGATGAACGCCAAACCCATGTATTCTGGCGTGTGCGCTTCGGCTCCCCCCGCGTTGCCCAGTACAATCGTCTTGGGATCATAATAGCTGAGGTACTTAAGCGTGACTTTGAACGCAATGGACGAATACACCGCCGCAACGGTCGGGAGCAACGTGTAGTTGATATACTTGCCAAACCACTCAGCAATGTTGCCCGTCATGCCCGGGAAAACAGCCAGCGCTAGGGCAATTGGAGCACCCATGCGCAGCACGAGCCGGTAGGTGAATGAGATCAAAAACAGCATGCATTCGGCGAGCTGCATTAGAGCCAGCAGAATATCCTGGGTGTAGGAGAGCAGTTCGTATTTAAACTTCTCCGAGTACTCCGCAAAGCTCAGCTTCAGGCTCGACCCAAAGGCATCCGGGTTGAACGACGGGTCTACTTGTCGGAATAATTCGGGATGTTCCCCAATCTCCTGCCACTTGGCATCGACGGTTTGCTGGAGCAGTTTTGTCTGTTCCCCAATCTTCTGGTAGAGCGTTCCGTTTTGCCGTTCCACGGCCGTGCGGATACTTTCCCCCAGCTTGTCGATGCCGTTACAAATGCGGGGCGACAGGCCAATCAACACCATCAGCATGAACGGACGCAGATAGGGAAAGAAATCAATGGCTTCGTTCCGCATAACTTGGCCAACCAGCCGGGAGAATATGTAGACCAGTGCCCCGATGCCGGCTACGGCCCGAATCTTGGATTCGATTAGGGCCGTGATGTCCATGGTCGAAGCCGTCATGTCAGCGTAGAGACCAAGCAGCGTTTTGTACGCGTCGAATAACATAGGGTGTAAGTGATTTGGTACGATTACAGGCTGTGGGTAAGCTACTTAGCCGCCACTGTTCATTTTCTCCTGGCACTCGCGCTGGATAGCGGCCCGTTTCTCTGCGGCGATTTGCCGACCCCGAATGCGTACCAGAATCCCGAACTCTTCGTCCGATACGACATGCCCGTCACGGGGGTCAACGTACCCGTTAAACTTCTTTTGCTCCGGGTCTAAGTAAGGCGGATAAATAATTTTCAACTCGGCTAAAGCCTGTTGTTCTCCCTGCAAATCGGCAATCTGTAGGCGGTCCTGGCATTCCTGCATCAACGCTGACTTGCGGTCCAACTCGGCCTGTTTCTGCTGTTGCTGCTTTGCAATCGTTTCCTCGTCAAGCACCGATTTGGTCCGGTCGGTGTAGTCATCATCATACCCTTTTTCGCCCAGCATCACCTGTACTTCGCCATAACTGCCGGTCATATTCAGGGTGGGTTCAGCCATCGCATACAGGCGGCTGGTCATTTGCCAGTCCTTCTGCGAACGTACCCGGCGCAACGACAGCGTACGCACCTTGTAATAGTAGTTGTTGACCAGCCCCTGAAATTTCTTGGCACTTTCGTAAGCCCGGAAAATCCACTCAATACGGCCTTGGTCATTTATCTCAAACAGGTTTTGCGACGTACCCTGCCGCATATCTTTCAGGATATCGTTGGCTTGGGTACCCATAGCACTGAGGTCATCCGCAATGAGCGAATATTCGGCGGGGTAGATGTGGCCATCTTTGCTCACGACGGTCGAGATGCTTTGTAACGTGCGGGTCGTCTGCTGTACGGTCGAGATCAGTTGTTGCCCCCGGTGGTAGCTCTGCACGGCTCCCTTTACCTTCTGGAGCTTTTCGATAGCCCCAACCATCGTTTTAAACGAGGGCTTTTGAATGAGCTGCATCAGGTTCGATACCGCCGTATGAATGGGATCAGAGACCACGAACTGAGCGTGGAGGTTGGGTGACGCAAGCACGAGGCAAAGCAGTAGCCCGGCCACCCGAAAAATGCGTGTGGTTTGCATAAAAATGAATGGTTTAACTTGGTTAGCCGTCGGCCCGCTCACCCCGTGCCCAGCCCTTCACGGCCGCTTCGAGGTCATTGCCGTAGTGTTGGCTGGCAAGGTCATTAATCGCCTCTACCTCTGAGCGTTCCGTGGTGAAGGTGCCGTAGGCCGTGCTGCTCACCTCCACACCGTACACTTTGCAGTAATCACCCAGCAGCAGGGCCATATCGTTGTACGCTGGTCGGTTCGCGTCTTTGCCTTTGTTGATGCTCAGAATAATGTTGGCCTGCTTTTCCGACAGCGACAGCGTTTGCATCACTTCCGAAAACCGCTTTTCGTAGTTGTGCTGGTCGAGCAGAAACTTGATCGGCGAGTTATTGATAATGGCATCCTTCACGATTGCATTACCAACCAGGTCATCTACTTCCTGCGTGACCACGCCCAGCGACCCGTAATGTTTCCGAACCGTCTTGGAGCACCACTTGAGAAACTGGGCAAAGTTCTCTTTCGCCAGTGCCTTCCAGGCTTCCTCGATGATCAACATCTTCAAAACACCCTTGACACTGAACAGCTTACGCACGTACGTATTCATGATCATAATGGTCGTGATCGGAAACAGTACGGGGTGATCCTTGATGTTGTCCAGTTCATAAATCACGAACGGCAACTCCATCAGGTCGATATTCCGGCGCGAATTCAACAGGTAACCGTATTGATTGTCGGCGTGGAAAGGCCGGAGTACATAGAGAAAATTGTTTAGATCAAACTCCTTGACTGATCCCATGTTCTGCTCGAAAATGGCCGGGTATGTATCGCGCGTAAACTCGTAAAAACTGTCGAAACATGTGAAGGCGTCATCACCTGACTGCCGCGCCCGGCGCATGGTCCCGTAATATTCATGCACAATATTGGCGATGGTTACCTCCTCGGCTTTAGTAGCAGGTTCACCGTCTTTCTTCCACAGTGCCATCAGCAGGTTGGCCAGGGCGTCTTTTGTTTCTTCGTCCGGGTCCAGATCGGCACTGTAGAACGGGTTGAACTCAATCGGGTTATCGGGTTCGTAGGTAATATAACGACCGCCCATCATCGCGCAGAGTCGTTTGTACGATCCCCCAACGTCAACCAGGCTGATATGAACCCCGTGACTCAGCAGGTAGTAGACCATGTTGTTCATCGTGAACGACTTACCCGATCCTGACGGCCCAATCACCATGAAGTTGCGGTTGGCGATGATGCCCCGTTCCATCGGCCCGAAAAACGGATCGACCATGCAGGGCCTGCCGAAGCGGTCCGTCAGCAGCAGCCCATTCTTGCAGAAAAAATCATCCCGGTAGTTCGTCTCCATATTCCAAAGAGCCGTGGCCTCTTCCAGAAAACAGGTGGCCAGATTATCGGCCCCAATCTCGGCGATGTTGCCGGGAATACACGACCAAAACAGCGTCTCCGCGTCGTAATTGGCTAATTTGGGTTTGAAGCCGAGTTTCGAGATGGCGGCTGCCGTTTGCGACCGGTACGTATCGGCCACGTCGGGATCGTGATGAAAAACCAGCACGTTGTAGTGCGACCGTACCACCCGCCGGTTCCGATCCTTCACCTCTTCCATAAACGCGTCCTTCGAGCGAATACTGACCTCATTCTCCTTCGACCAGGTTGCAAACGAATGGTGCCGTTTCACTTCTTTCACCAGTTGGTTGGTCAGGGCGTTGCCATCCTCAATCAGAATCACCTGGTTATAGATGTGGTTGAACGGCAGCAACATACCCAGTGCCGAGCCGGTCGAAATGGGGAAGTGGCTGCTGTCGGTCGAAAACTGCTCCAGCCGGGCCGAGTTGTACACCTCGTTTGGGTAGTCGCCCAGTTCCGAGATGGCGTAAGTATACGTCTTCTGACCAGCAACATGCAGGCCGTCTGTCAGATCAACATCATACAACGTCGGGTCATCCAGAGACAGCGAAAAGTACCGCTGGTATAGACCGGTTTGCTCTTTGTTATCCAGCAAGTCACCCGGCCCAAGTCGCTTCAATTTCAACTTACCCGAATCCTGGTAAATGGCGGCAAACTGATTGACCACGTCCGTAAACTCAGCCCAAGTTTTGGCGTCAAGCATGTGTTTAGGCACTAAATGCCGCCGCAGGAGCGAGGACTGGCTACTTGTTCGCTTCAGTGGCGGCGTTGCTGGGCGTGTCACGTAGAGGTAGCACCGGTGCCGCAGGTAGGGCCGATCCGTGAAATGACGTTCGTTTTCCCAGGCTACGTAATTCGACGTACGCAAAAAGTCGCTTCCGAACGTAGGTGTATATACGTCTTCAATGAAGAAGTCTTGTTTATGCACCATGTAGCCAACCGGTAACACCTTGGTCGCCCTGACCAGAATGTCGTGCAGCGTATCGTATTCCCCGTCAGCCACCGCAAAAATTTCCGGCGACGTCAACTCAAATGCCGCCGTGATGTCGGCGTTTTTAGAAACGATGAAGTGGGTAACCTCGTCGATACAGAGGATTGGGAAGAGATCAGCTAGCGATCTACTTTTTTTCATCGGGTTTTACGAGTAAAGGTGTTGCGGACGGGAATGAGCCGGTTGAACGACTGGTGCTGACAGACAAACGAGGGCTTCGCTTGCCGGATGGGTTGCTTTACGGCCCCCCACCGGCCATAGCGGTTGTTCCGGGAATAGCACCAAAACAACGTACCTGATCCGCCCACCAATAAGCATAGCATAGCCAGTAAAATTGGTGCGCCCAGAATGTAGCCGAACAGGGTCGTGAAGACGGATGTAATCAGGCCCCCGGCTGCATAGTAGAAGTAAATACCCCGTAGTCCCCGAAACTCAATTTCATTGTCGGCACCCCGGTAGATGGGAAAGGATTTCATAGCATAGTGGAGATAATGGAACTCATCAGGAAGAGGAAGGCCAATGAGCCAAACCATTTAAACATGAAGTCATAGAGGTCGTCGTCACCCCGCCGAAATTTCTGAAACACGCGAATCAGACCGATAATAGCCACCACGATGCCCAGTAGCAACGCCGCCCGACTACTCTCCACAACCATCGACTGCGTGTAGACCTGGGCCATGTAATCGCTCCCGCCAAAGGACGACGAAAAGGCACCACTTAGTATAAACCGGTCCACCAGAAAGACCACGCCGCCACAAAAGGCAATGCTGGTTAGCCACAGCACCAGCGGCCCTTCCACGTCTTCGCCCCGGTTCCACTGTTGATAGATCCGGTACCCGGCAATGATCGCCGCCAGCGCGCACAGCCATAACCCAATTGATTTCACCAGCCCGTAGGCCTGAAATTCGTCGAAGAGCAGGATCACTTTGGCATCTGCGTATAGGGTCTGAGCGAGTCAGACGTGTTGCGGTAATAATTCCGGATGGAGTCTACACCGGCATCAGTGCCGGGTTGGTACGGTGTTGCCCCTACTGAGCCGGTTGCCGGATTAGCGATCTCAGAGTTGTCGTCACCGCCTCGGTAGATCAGCTTATCGGTTCCGAACCGGGCTGAGGTGACGCTGGGCATCCGGTAACTAACCCACCCTTGCAAAAAGGATGCGATGATGGCTAAGCCGATCACGGCTGATCCTAGCCGCCAACTCTCTACGGCGAAATCACCCGTTCCGGCTTGCACACGGGCATAAATCCGCAGGCCACCCAGCAAGGCTATCAGCCCACAGACAGCCCAGACAAAGCTCAAAAAGGTAGGCATCCGGCTTAAGATTGGATTGGTAAACTGCCCGTCGATGCCGACTGATGCAACTGGGTTCCCCGACAAGTCTACGTTCTGACCACTGGCCGCAAAAGCCAGCGTTAAGCACCCCATCAGCAGGAGCGTTTTTAGTTTGAACATCATTGGGATACGGTTAGGGCGTTTGGAAGAAGACTGCCTCCAGGATGGCGGCGAACGCCAGTAGGAACAGCACTGACCCACCCCAGTTGACGGCTGATTTTTGGACGTCCTGATCGCCCGCCTGCATTTTGGAATAAATGCGGAAGGCCCCGAAAATCCCGACGATGGCTGCGATTACGTACATAACCGTGGTCATTGGTCGGAAATAGTCCTGTAAATCTTTGGTCGTCTGCGTGAGTACCTGCACACCGGCCCCAATGCCTTTGGTCTGGTTGACGACCTGGGCAAAAGTTGAACTGGTCGTTAGCGCAAGCAGCAACAGCCCCCGCCAAACGGTAGTTATTCGTTTCATGGATTAGTTGAAAAAGCGTTATGTCTCCGGCCAGATGACAGGACAAAGATTAGAATAATGTTTAATAAATTAAATATTTTAGAGTAAAAAATTATTGGAATACTATCAAATAATTAATTAATTGACTGATTGTCAAAGATATAGAATCTATCCTCAATTGGTGAAGGACTAGTCGCCCTGTTTCGATAGCAAACAATGCTTTTCAATCACAGGGCACAGTCCTACTTTTGTCCATACTTTATCCTCTCTTATCGCTATGCATACTATAGTAACTCGTACACTAGCAACCATCAGCCTCGCAGGAAGTCTGTCTGTATTCACGGGCTGCTCGACCAAAAATGCTGACGTTCCTCTGTCAATTGAGCAGCGGAACGAACAATCTACCAACGCCGCTATCCGGGTCAGTGGGAAGTACATGGGCATTCGACTTCAGCTAGATAATAACTATGCAGAAGGTCGTGACAAGGCGAACGCGTACTCACTGGATGTGACGGCCAAAGGCGATTCTGTACAAATCAACCTCTCCGGTGCCGGTACGGCTGGAACATACGACCGTCTCGATTTAGGTACGTATGCCGTCACTTATACTCCCAACGGCAGTAGTAATGGAGGCTATTTTACCGTAAAGAAAGACCTACTGAAGGATTATGTTGCTGTCAGTGTCATTGACCGGGCAATTGCTGGTACGTCTAGTAGGCAGGTCGTCTACTCACTTCCCATTACGGTTTATCAGTATGTTGTCGGTACGCCCAGAGCAGGGCAATTTTCCCCCGTGAAAGCGTCCGACATTTTCACGACAACGCAACGGACACTTGCCATTTTCGCCTTCGAGCGAACGGTAACGCTAGCAAACTAGTAGTTAGCTAACTGACCAATTAAAATAACTCAAATTGCCAATAGTCTGTAAATGAATTGGATAGTTGACTAGTTAACTATAAACCTATAAATTAGATAGCCAACTATTTGATTCGCCCGCTTTTTTCGCCTACTTACCACCGATTTTAGACGCTAAACCGACCATGAAAATAATTACGGTAGCTCATCAGAAAGGTGGAGTGGGCAAAACGACACTGGCCCTGAATCTGGCTTTCTACCTCAAGGACATCAAGCGCGTTGGCATTGTCGACACCGATTTGCAGGGTAGTGTACAAGGCCTCGAAACGCTGCTCGACGGCATTACGCTGGTCAGCTATGAAGCCTTGTTGGAAGGGTCATACCCGGAGTTGGACATTATCATCATCGATACACCCCCGTACCTGACCAACCGACTCAATGACCTGTTTTCGGTATCTGACTTTGTACTCGTGCCCACCAAAGTTAGCTACCTCGATGCGATGGCACTGAAGGCCACGATGGCCTTGCTACAGCAATGCCAGGCCGAGCGACCTGATCTGAAAGCCGGCATTGTACTGAACATGGTGAAGCCACGCACGTCGATGAACCGGGAGATCAAGGACATCTTAGACGCGTACCCAATTCCAACGCTCAACACGCGGATTCACGAGCGAGTAAGCTATATCCGTTCCGTAATAGCGGGAGGAATCGTCCAGTTAGAAGACGGCAAAGCCCATGAGGAAATGGCGGATCTGGCCGACGAAATTATCAATCAAATTTAATCAACCGATACCATGGCAGAATCGCTAAAGGAACGCCAGGCAAGGCTGGCCGAGAAACTCAAAACCGAACCGCACAAAGCGCCCATCCAGGAAGTAAACCCAGTAGCGGAGCCTGATAAAACACCCCAGCGAGAAAGTACCAATAACTCAGTGATTGACGATCTGGTCCAGTTCAACGTAAAGGTTCCTAAGGCGATGGCCAAGGCCGTTCGCCAAGTATCACTCGATGAGGACAAAGACATCCGCGACATTGTGCAGGAAGCAATCAAAGCCTACCTGGACGCTCGTAAAGGTTGAGTTGTCAGTGTTCACGCTTTGCTTTATATCATTCGACTTTTAGAATGGACCAATACAAGCTATTCACTTCATGGAAGTGTTTGTTCAACACCTAACCGTTGCTATACCTTAACCGTAGTTAACCGATAGCCATGCGGATACGCCCACTAAATCGTTTTGACCAAATTTAAGCCGACTCTTTACTCAACCACCTTTAAGCCGCCGCATCACCTCTATTTCGTATTCGTACTTGATTGGCCATAGCGCATCTGTCTAATTATGAAAGTTACCGAAAGGCTATCCTGACAAACCCCAATTGCCAGGATGCCTCTCAGTTTGCCGAGAAAACTCACGGCATAGTCAGCGAGCAAAGTAGCTGCTTACAGCTCGGCTTTACTTTACTCCGCCATATTGCATTTAAACTTTTATAAAACAACGGCTGACTGAGTCGCTGCCTGTGGGTAAAGATTGTTGAGATAGATCGGTACGTCAACCAGCGAAGTCGTGCGCAGGGCCACATGGTTATCGGGTCGAACCAGGTAGAACATGGGCTGCGAAATAATGTATGTCCGATGCACAATGGCCTCCAGGTCGAAAAACAAGTTGTCAAGCGTAGCGGCGGTTTTCACCGACGACGAGATCAGGTACGTGTCCAGATACGGGTAGGGAAGCGCGTTAACAGAGCGTGCTTGCTCAGCCGAGATACCCACTCCCTTGTCGAAATAAAGCAGCTTCCAGTTAGGTTGAGCCAGCAGACCGAACAGCGACACCTCCCGGCGGGTTTTGGCCTCCAGCAGGTCGCCATCCTGAATGTTTTGCCCAGCCCGGATGCCCTTGGTACCCACTTTTTCGACCGTAAGGGGCGATTTGAGGTACTCGACACCTAACTGACTGAAGAACCGGATCATCGCATCGCCACCTTTTTTAAGACCGTACCGGCCAAATTTTTTAACGGCCCATTGCACCAACTTCGGCGGATGAACGATGTATTTCAGCGACGAATTCTGCCCTTTTTCGAGTTCGGTTCTAAAGCCCAGCCGTTCGATCTCATAGGTTTTGAGCAGACTTTTGTTGGCCCCGAACTTGAGAACGTCGGTCAGCTTCCAAGCTAGGTTCACCGCGTCCTGAATGCCTGTGTTCAACCCCTGCCCCCCGTTGGGCAGGATGGGATTGCCCGAATCGCCCGCCAGAATCACTCGTTCGTCGATGAGAGCCGGGGCCAAGCCCGTGAGCAGTTCGCCGTAGCTGAACCAGATTGGGTCTTCGAGCGTGGCCGAGTCGTCGCCGCTGAACTGCCGCAGGGCTGTTTGCATCTCGGGGAGTGTAGGGGTGCGGTCAGGGATGACATGGGAATCATCGAAGCTCATGATTTTGGTGATACCATCGGGCAGCGAGATCACCACGCCAAAGCCGCCGTCATAGTAGAATAGCCACATCTGCTTCATTGATGTCGGGCGTTTCCAGGTCAAGCGGGCATCTACCTGCCGTACCGTAACGCCAGTTTTGGTAGGCGTGAAATCGAGATTCGTGAAGGTGCGCACGATTGAGCGCGGGCCGTCGGCACCGATCACGTACTTGTACCGTTCGAGCCGTTCGATGCCATCTTCGTTTATCGTAACCGTAACGCCCTGCTGATCCTGCTTGAGATCGACCAGCGCACTATCGAATCGTACGGCTACGCCTTGTTCCGTCAGTGATTGGTTGAAGCCTTGTTCAATGTTGTGTTGCCCCAACAGTAGCACGCTGTGAAACGGCGAATCGTTTCGCCAATACGAGACCGGGCCGAGGTTTTGGCCATAGCCGTACATGCCAAGGCGTTCGAGGCTCCCGGCCTTGACTAGCATTGGGTCGAGTAGGTTATAAATGGCCAGTTTCTCCTGAATGCCTTGCATGAGGTTAGTGGCTTTGGTGTGGGTCGAGAGGTGCGGTTTGCGCTCGATTAGGGAGAACGAAACGCCATGGTGGGCAAGAGCATTGGCGAGGGCTAGACCGGTAGGGCCTGCGCCCACGATAAGTACGTCGGCAGTGTGATTCATAAACAGAGATTCTGACTAGGAAATGGATAAGTGGGTTAATGATGCGATGAGAGAGCCATATATAAATTATCTAAAATTTGACCGTCAGTCAAGAAACGACTTGTGGTCAAACATAGTTCAAAAATTTACTGAACGCCTTTGATCATCATCGAAACGAAGTGGCTGTAGAGCCGGGTCTGTTCGATCTCATGGTCAGCTTCCATGATTGCACTTTTTGCGTCGATCAATTGAGTCATACCCACGACGGTTCCCCAAATCACGAAGGCCAAGTCCATTGGATTGGCAGTTGAGGCGAGGCTACCTTCAGCTTTGGCGCGGTTCAGTATGTCGAGAATGAGTGCCGTAATGGCGAGACTACTCTCTTTTAATTCGGGCGTATCGGTCGAGTGGTTGCCGCTTTCGTGAAACGCTAACAGGTTGTAATAAAGCTTGTTTTTGCCAAAAAAATAGTAACATGCCCACAACAGGGCTTCGAGTTGGCGCAGTGGTTGTTTCTCAACCTCAACAGCCTGCTGGAACGCTTGGAGTAATAGCCGCCTCACTTTGATAGTCAGTATGGCCAAAATTTCTTCTTTGCTACGAAAATGCAGATAAAGCGTCCCTTTGGCGAGTTCGGCTTCGTGTGCCACCTGATCCATGTTCAGATCCATCTGTCCGGTAGCGAGCATAAGCCGTTCTGCCGTATCGAGAATGAGCTGGCGGCGATTTTCTTTTTCTCGACGTTTTCGACGTTGAGTAGTGGTTAGTTCGGACACAGGTATCGAGGTTGGCTATCTGATAGACAATAACGCACACGCTCCCCTACAATGTTCCTGATAGTCAAATTCGGAAGGATGACGTGATTGCCCCTAGTGCCGTCTATCTGGAAGAAACGCTACCTTTCGTCAGTAATTTCTATTTCCAGGCCGAATAAGACGTTTCCAGTTGGCTGATGACACAAAGAATGAACAATGAGAGACTAAGTAGCAAAGAGTCTGATAACCAGATTGCTTCTATTTTCAACAATTCGTACAAATACGCTTTTGTACAACGTTGAAAAATTCGACTGCAAAGAAGGGCTGTGAACCTGCCCAAACCAGGGCAAGTACCCTACAATAACTTCACGTTGATAAGAAGGGCAAATTTGTATATTTACAGGTACGCTAATCGATAGTGCATCTAGGCGAAGGTTATTCATGCCCCTTGATCCTGAACAGCAGGCCCGACAAACGATTGATCGGATGCTTGCCAACGCTGGCTGGCTGGTCCAGTCAGTAAAACAGTTTAATCCCTCTGCCGGTACTGGCGTGGCTGTCCGGGAATACCATACCGACAACGGTCCGGCTGATTATGTGCTGTTTGTTGACCGTAAGCCGGTGGGGGTGATCGAGGCGAAAAAAGAAGGCGTGATCTTGACACCAGTTGAGGAGCAGACGGGTAAATATGCCAGTAGCCGCCTCCGATGGCAGCAGCAGGGGGAACCACTGCCGTTTCTCTACGAAAGCACCGGCGTTGAAACCCACTTTACGGACCTGCGCGACCCGGCTCCCCGCGCGCGTGACCTGTTCTATTTCCACCGGCCCGATCAGCTTCGTGAGTGGACACGGCAGCCGCTGTCGTTGCGCCAGCAATTAACCACCTTACCGCCCCTGCAAACGGACGGACTACGGGACTGCCAGATTAGGGCCGTGACTAACCTGGAGCAGTCGTTTGCCCAGAACCGTCCCCGCGCCCTGATCCAGATGGCCACCGGGGCGGGCAAAACCTTCACCGCGATTACGTCGGTATATCGGTTGCTGAAACACGCCAAAGCCAAGCGGATTCTCTTTTTGGTGGATACCAAGAACCTGGGCGAGCAGGCCGAAACGGAGTTTCAGGCGTTTATGCCCAACGACGATCTGCGCAGCTTCCGGGAACTTTACACGGTGCAAAGGCTGCAAGCGTCGTTCATCGACCCCGATGCGCAGGTGTGTATCAGCACGGTGCAGCGCATGTATTCGATCCTGCGTGGCACCCACCTGGATGACTCGGCTGAGGAGACGTCGCTGAATGAACTGCACCTGACGGGGCCACCCAAAGAGGTGGTCTACAGCCCACAAGTGCCGGTAGAGACGTTTGATTTTATCATTATCGACGAGTGCCACCGCTCCATCTACAACCTGTGGCGGCAGGTGCTCGACTATTTCGACACGTTTCTGATTGGCCTTACCGCCACGCCCGACGCCCGTACCTACGGCTTTTTTAACAAGAACGTGGTGAGCGAGTACACCTACGAGCGGGCCGTGGCCGACGGCGTGAACGTACCCTACGATGTTTATACCATCGAAACGGAAATTACGGCGGCGGGAGCGGGGCTGCGGGCCAGGGAATACATTGAACTGCGCGACCGCCAAACGCGCCGCAAACGCTGGGAGCAGATCGACGAGCCACTCGATTATGGTGGCAGGCAACTGGACCGCGATATCGTGAATCCCGACCAGATACGTACCGTAGTTCGTGAGTTTCGGCGGGCGTTGCAGGAGGCTATTTTCCCGAACCGGATTAACAGTCAGGGGCAATATGAGGTACCCAAGACGCTCATCTTTGCCAAGACCGACAGCCACGCCGAAGACATCATCCGCATTGTGCGCGAAGAATTTGGCGAGGGCAACGCGTTTTGCAAGAAGGTCACCTACGGCAACACCGAAGAGAAAGCTACCGCCGTACTCAGTCAGTTTCGCACGGCCTACTACCCACGAATTGCCGTGACGGTAGACATGATTGCGACCGGTACCGACGTGAAATCGCTGGAGTGTCTGCTGTTTATGCGCGATGTGAAGAGCCGGTCTTACTTTGAACAGATGAAGGGACGCGGTACCCGGACGCTTGGTTCGGATGACCTGCTGCGGGTGACGCCCTCGGCGGTGGGCAACAAAACGCACTTCGTGATTGTGGATGCGGTGGGCGTGACGCGGAGCCTGAAAACTGACAGCCGACCGCTGGAACGCAAGCCGGGGGTAGCGCTCAAAGACCTGATGATGAGCGTAGTGATGGGTGACCGGAGCGAAGACGTGCTGCTGTCACTGGCGAACCGGCTGACCCGGCTTGAAAAGCAACTGAATCCCACGGAACGGAGCCGATTTGCCGACCTGAACGCGGGGCAGACGATCAATGACCTGGTGAAACAACTGCTCGACGTGGATGATGCCGACTGCCAGGAGCAACGGGCGAAGGCAACGTACCCACTCACGGAGGAAGGATACCCGCCCGCGCTGCTCGACGAGGCCCGCGAGCAATTGGCCGACGCGGCGACGCGCCCCTTCGACAGTGCCGAACTGCGCGACTACATCGAGACCGTGCGGCGGCAACACGATCAGGTGATTGACCACGTAAACCTCGACGCGGTGCGGTTTTCGGGTTGGGACACCAACGCCCTGGAACAGGCTACCGAGTTGGTGCAACAGTTCAGAACGTACCTGGAAGCCCACAAAGACGAGATTATGGCCCTTCAACTGTTTTACGGGGCACCCTTCCGCCGCCGCGAACTGACCCACCGTATGGTACGTGAACTGGTGGACCGACTAAAGGCCGATCAGCCGGTGCTGATGCCGGAGCGGGTGTGGCTGGCGTTTCAGACGCTGGAGGCCGTGAACGTACCCTCGCCCAAAAGCGAATTGGTGGCCCTGGTGTCGCTCATAAGGCGGGTTTTAGAAATCGACGCGGAGCTAACGCCCTACGATCAGACGGTGGGCCGCAATTTCCAGACGTGGGTATTTGGCAAGCAGGCAGGTTCGCTCAAGTTCTCGGACGAGCAGATGACCTGGCTGCGGATGATGCGCGACGTTGTGGCCAACAGCTTTCACCTCGACCGTGATGCCTTCGAGTACGCTCCCTTCGCCGACCGCGGTGGCCTGGGCCGCATGTGGAAGCTATTTGGCGACGAGAGTGTAGCGTTAATTGATGAACTGAACGAAGCGTTGACTGCATAATATGGACATCAACTTTTTGCCTAGTGAGGCTAGGTATCGTGATGTTACCCCCTCGCTTATATATGCACTAGTATCATGCCATAGTGTAGAAGGTAGTATTGCCTGTTGCACATTGCTCGTCGATACGTTGTGGGGTAATTTAGGTGGTCCGGTTTATGCCGCATATGAACAATATTTGCACGTTTAGAAAATAAACTAAATTCAGGAATAACAACATAAGCTTTAATCTTTTCAGTGCTAACACATTGACTTATAATCAATCAGATGAGAACTTTTTAGGACGCGTTCGATAAAGTGGTTGAGAAGATGTTTAACCCTTTGGAATGGCAAATTCGTATCATTACTGACCAGGTCGAAAAAGCAGGGTATTTACTGACTGAAAGCCAGTTACAACATTTGAGGGTGCAACTTTCCGAACAAGAAAACTCTGATAATTTTGATATCGATATTCCTGGAATCGACGATGATATCATTATTAATTTCTCTCAAGAAGAAGAATTAGAGATTATTGTTCAACAAATAGAAAACTCTATTCCCAGTTTGCTTAATGAATCAGTTGATATTGCTTCAGAAGAATTGACATCCTCTCTCAAAAAAGATGCGCCTCGAATGTTGAAGCAGCACAAGAGAATTGAGCTTAATTTTCAAAAGAAAATTGCTTCTATCTGGGGTAAATCACTTGATTTGCTTGAAACTTTACTTGTGATTGCGGTTGAGGCTGGTGATAATATAAATGATTGTTTGAGAGACGAAGCGTCAAAAAATCAAGATTACGTTTTTGACGTAGTAGCTCGGTTACACGCTCGTTCCTGCCAGATCGGATATGAAATACTAACTTTGCTTAGAGCCGGTTACGCTGATGGAGCACATGCGAGGTGGCGGTCTTTACACGAATTAATAGTAGTAGCCTATTACATTAGTGATCAAGGACAAGAAACTGCAAAGCGTTATCTATTACATGAAGTCGTGGATAGAAATAAGGCGACTAAAATGTATCAAGAGCATTTTTTAGCTTTAGGTGTATTGCCAGTTGATGAAAAAGAATTAGAAGACCTTAAACAGTCGGAAAAAGATGTTATTACTGAAGTAGCCTTCGATGACAACGATGCCAAATTCTACAAAAAAGAATATGGTTGGGCTTCATCAGAAGAACATCGTGATCCAAAATTTGTGGACATTGCCAAGAAGTCTGGTTTCCTACATATGAGTCCATATTATAAGTGGGCCAGTCATAACATTCATGCAGGCCCAATGCGATTTCACACTAGTTTGGGTTTGCTTGGAATCGAGGACGATGTCTTGTCTACAGGTCCCAGCACACAAGGGTTAACAATACCAGGACACTCAACTGCTGTAGCAATAATGCAGATAACTACTTTGTTCCTCAATTTTGAGAACACAGTTGACAACGTAGCCTTATGTAAGGTACTCGATACTTTTTCAGAAGATATTGGGAAATTATTTATTGAAGCCGAGAAATTGACTTTAAACTAATCAAAATAGGTCAATACGGTTTACTTTAGCTCAATGATTACCAACCAACTTTCCTTTTTTCAACCCGAACCTGCTCTAACTACTTCACCGTCAACTGACAAGCCTAAATTGCCCAAAGGGTGGCAGTGGATGAATCTGGGTGACCTAGGTACGTGGTCAGGTGGGGGCACTCCAAGTAAGGCGAATCATAGTTTTTGGCAGAACGGCACGGTGCTCTGGGTCTCGCCTAAGGATATGAAGTCGATGTATATTCATGACACAGAAGACAAAATAACTTCTGAAGCGGTAGCTAACTCTAGCACGAAATACGTTGACGCCCCCTCGCTGTTGTTTGTGACCCGTAGCGGTATCCTGAGACGTGTTTTGCCTGTTGCAATCACTTTACAGCAAGTGACAGTTAACCAAGACATTAAAACGCTATCTCTCGCGGCAGACATACTTCCTCAGTACGTTTATTACTACATCGTGCTGAACAACCAGCAGATACTGGCGAATTGTTCTAAGGCAGGGACTACCGTTGAAAGCATTGAACCTAATTTGCTTAAACAGGTAAAGATTCCCCTGCCACCCCTTGCCGAACAACAACTCATCGTTGCCAAAATTGAAGAATTGTTCTCCGAGATTGATGCGGGTGTTCAGGAAGTAGAAACGGCTCTGCGGCGGCTCAAAACGTACCGGCAGGCTGTTTTGCACCGTTTTTTGAATAATTCTGATTGGGAACGGGCGAGATTGGGTGATTTTAAAACGTTTTCAATGTACGGCCCCCGTTTTTCAAAAGATGATTATTCTCGCGACGGTATCGTAGTTTTAAGAACAACGGACATTGATTCACGGGGGAAAGTTGACACTGTTCGAGCCCCTAAACTTAATATTTCCGACAAAGAATTCGAGAAATATAAATGTCGAAAAGGGGACATATTGATTACTCGCACTGGCAGTATTGGAACGTATACAATTTTCAATGATGACATTAAGGCGATACCCGGTGCTTTTCTCATTCAATATCGAGTCGATGAAAGATTATCACTAAAATTCCTTTTTTATTGTCTCGCCAACCCTACAACCCAAAGACACTTTTTGGATAGTAGCGCGGGCGTTGGACGCCCCAATTTGAATGTGCCGAGTATTGATGCTTTACCTTTATTTGTCCCTGACCTCGCCACACAAATCCGCGTTGTTCAAGAGATTGAAGCGCGGCTATCGCAAGCCGATATGTTGGAGACAACATTACGTGCTGAACTCCAGCGCGCTGAACGGCTGCGGCAGAGTGTGCTGAAACAGGCCTTTACTGGTACGTTCCTGAAAGCCGACGTACCTGCGTCGTCCGTAGCATGACCGACCTTGATCGTATTCGGCAACTGCTGCGGCAGGGCGAAGGGCCAACCGTCGAGTTCAAAGAAGCCCGCACCGACCTGCCCCGGTCGCTGTTCGAGACCATCTGCGCGTTTCTCAACCGCGAGGGCGGCACCATCCTGCTCGGCGTGCGCGACGACGGCACCGTCACCGGCGTAGACCCCGACAAGGTGAGCAAACTCACCAAAGACCTGGTCACTACCGCCAACAGCCCCGAAAAGCTGTCGCCCATCTGTATGCTCTTCCCGGAGGCCGTAGAGATCGATGATAAGATCGTGCTCTACTTACCGGTGCCGCCCGGCTCGCAGGTCCACCGCACTAAAGGCCACCCTTACGACCGCAGCGCCGACGGCGATTTTAAGATTACCGATGCCGAAAGCTTGCGGCTGATGTACCTCCGCAAGGCTGCTTACTTCTCAGAGAATCAGGTGTTCCCATATTTGACGCTCGCCGATTTCGACCCGGCAACGCTGCAACGCGCCCGGCGGCTAGCGCAGGTCTACCGCGATCAGGAACACCCCTGGGCCACCATGACCGACGAGGCCATGCTTCGTAGCGGTGGGTTCTGGCAGCGCGACGTGCAGACGGGCAAGGAAGGCTACACGCTCGCCGCTGCGTTGCTCTTCGGTACGCCCCAGACCCTGCTGACCAACGTACCTCAGTTTTTTGTCGATGCCCTGCTGCGCCGCGTCGATGAGGATCGCTACGACGACCGCGACTACATCCGCGACAACCTGCTCAATACCTACGACCGGCTTATCAACTTTGTGGGCAAGCACCTCTACGACCCGTTCTATCTGGAAGGGCCGCAGCGCATCAGCATCCGGGGGGTCATTTTCCGCGAGGTGATCGTCAACCTGTTGGCCCACCGCGAATACAGCAGCGGGTTCACGGCCCGCATGATGATCTACCGGGACCGTGTTGTGTTCGAGAACCCTAACCGCGCCTTTCATCAGGGAGCCATTGATCCCGACACGTTCACGCCCCGTACCAAAAATCCCACGCTGGCCAATTTCTTCAAAGAGACCGGCTTCATGGATCAGTTGGGGTCGGGCGTCAGGAAGGTAACGAAGTACATCGGTGCCTACGCCAACGGCAAAGAAGCCCAGTTTATCGAGGGCGATATGTTTCGCACCATCATCCCCCTCGACGAGCGGCTGATGAACGCGATGGTCGCCCCCAGTGCCGACGTACAGGCGGGCGAATCGGTTAATAAGCAAGCCGATGTCCTAATAAATGTCCCAACAAATGTCCTAATAAGTGAGTCGTCCCGGCAGCGTATTCAGGGCATCTTAACCGACATCGCCCAGGATAAACCGCTGCGTTCAACGCAGTGGGCCGACCGATACGGGGTCAATGAAAAGACCATCCGTCGGGATCTGGAAATCCTGCGTGACGCCAACCTGATCCAATTTGCCGGGTCTAAAAAATCAGGCCGATATGTATTGACCGACATTGGCCGCCAACAATTGATTCCAACTGAGTAACATGACCAATACCAATTCCCTCGTTCAGAAAATCTGGAACTACTGCAACACCCTCCGCGACGACGGCATGGGCTACGGCGATTACCTCGAACAGCTCACGTACCTGCTGTTTCTGAAAATGGCCGACGAATACAGCAAGCCACCCCATTCGCGCGATACCCAGATCCCCGCCGACCTATCGTGGGATAGCCTCCTAGGGCGCACCGGCTCTGACCTGGAAGCGCACTACATCCATATTTTGCTCGAACTGGGCCGTCAGCAGGGCATGATCGGACAGATCTTTTTCAAGGCCCAGAACAAGATTCAGGACCCGGCCAAGCTCTACAAACTCGTGCAGCTCATCAACGCCGAAACCTGGACCATGCTCGATGTCGACGTGAAAGGCGAGGTCTACGAGGGCTTGCTCGAAAAGAACGCCGAAGACACCAAGTCGGGCGCGGGGCAGTACTTCACGCCCCGCCCGCTCATCCGGGCCATGGTCGACTGTGTACGGCCACAGCCCATGAAAACCATTGCTGATCCGGCCTGCGGCACGGGTGGCTTTTTCCTGGCCGCCCACGACTTCCTGAGCCAACTGCCGATGGACATCGAGGAGAAGAAATTTCTGAAGTACAACACCTTCAAAGGCTGGGAGATCGTGCCTAATACGGCCCGGCTCTGCCTGATGAACCTGTACCTGCACAACATCGGCGACCTCAATTCCGAGCCACCCATTGACCGTCGGGACAGCCTGCTCGAACAACCCACGCAACGGTTCGACTATATCCTGGCCAACCCGCCTTTTGGCAAGAAAAGCAGCATTACCCTCACCAATGACGATGGTGATCAGGAGCGGGAAGCCCTGACCTACCAGCGGCAGGATTTCTGGGCCACCACCTCCAACAAGCAACTCAACTTCATGCAGCATATCCGCTCGATGCTCAAAATCGACGGACAAGCGGCGGTGGTGCTGCCCGACAACGTTCTTTTTGAAGGCGGTGCCGGCGAGACCATCCGTAAGCAGTTGCTGCGTAGCACAGACCTGCATACCATTCTGCGGTTGCCAACGGGCATCTTCTACGCCCAGGGCGTGAAAGCCAACGTCCTCTTCTTCGATAACAAGCCCGCCAGCCGAGATCCCTGGACCAAAGCCGTGTGGGTGTATGATTACCGGACCAACGTCAAGCACACGCTCAAAACCAACCCACTTCGCTACGATCAGCTCGCGGCCTTTATCACGGCCTACAACCCCGACAACAGGCAGCAGCGGCAGGAAACCGAGCGATTCCGGCGATTTAGCTACGAGGACATCATGGCGCGGGACAAAACCAGCCTGGACATTTTCTGGCTCAAAGACGACAGCCTCAGCGACCTCGACAACCTGCCCAACCCCGATGAATTAGCCCTGTCAATCGTCGAGAATCTGGAAGCCGCCCTCAGCAGCTTCCGCACTGTCGCCGGGCAGTTACAGTAGCCGTCACCAGTACAAATTAGCCAGTAGTATGATGCCTACCCTCGCCACCGAAACGGTTATCCAGTTCATTCAATGCTACCGTCGATTAGAGCAGATGCCTCTGGAAGATGGCTTTGCTGAACTACGTTGTCTGACTGAGTTCGATAAGGAGGGAGGTGACCTGCCGCTTCAGCAGCATTTCCGCAATCACTGATACAGTAAGGAGCGAGCTTTCGGGCGGTTTTACCTTAACCTGCCGTACTACCGGCAGATCTACCTACTGCATCACTGGGGCATTCAGGGGGCAGGAGACACCATTTATCTCTTCGATAGCGAGCGAAACCCTGCCTTCGCGCTTATGGAGAGACCGCCTGCCCTTGTGTGGCAACTGCACGAACTGGTTAAGTTTTTCGAAAACCATGGTATCAATGAGCAACTGACTCCCGGCATATGGTTGACCATATTGCCGGATGAGATGGATAAGCGATTTGGAAACACGGCCAACTGAGGAAATTATGTGCTGTCGCTACCACAACCCCAAGACCTACTTCAACAATTCATCGACCATGTCGGGCGAGAGCAGTCATAATCAGTGTACTAAGTAGCCTATGAAGCTCGGTACATCGTTGTTGACCGCAAAAGCTGTCGGGTGTTCACGCTGTTTAGTACATCGTCCGTTGCCTGATCTACGGCTGCCACGTCAGCGTAGCGGGCATCCTGCCGTTCAAGGCAATCACGTAGGGCTGCGGCTACACCGGGCTTGATCGACAACATCCGCATAGCCCGAATTACATTCGTCTGCGCATCCATGAGCAGCATCGGCACCAATGTTCGGTCACTGTTTAGCCAGCCATCTACCAGGTCATTGCCCAGCGTGTGCACATTCAGGGTCACTTCAAAGGCCAGGCCAATGCCGGTGAGATGAACCAGAAAGCAGGGTATGTCCTCGCTCACATGTACTCCATAACTCAGTGGCCCTTTTTGCCAGTTCGGCCCATCGGCCTCCGGCTGCGTGCAGTAGTACACGATATGGAAGAATGAATGGTCCATGACAGCCCGTATCTCCTCGCGTTTCGGATAATACGCCTTGTGTGGATAAGGCTGACCAAGTTCATAAGTAATCATACGCTACAGATTATACTTGATTAAACTTTAATATCTAAACTAAAATTTAATGTTGAAATTAAACTTTAATATTTTGTAAATATCAGTTTAATTATCTTCCTTTCCTGAAATTTTTGGATCAAAGATGATACTCACCATTGACAAATCGAAAGAACTGACGCGCAAGGAATACGTAGATTTCTTGCAAAAGACAAAAGGCGAGACCATCAGCGAGAGCCGAATTTCGCAACTCGTGTCAGCGGGCAAGTTAAAGGTGCGTGACTATCCCGAACTGAACAATCTGCAACTCATCGTCCTGGATGATGATGAGCAGGCCCTGGCACAGGCCCGGTTCAGTACATCCCAGGCGATCCACACGTACTCGTATAAAGAATTGGGTCTGATGGTGGGTAAGTTGGTGCATGACCTGACCAATGAGAATGGTAACGCCCAGACGCTCCTCAACGAAAAACAAACCCAGCTAGACCAGCTGGTGAATATGCTCCAGCGCACCGAAGCGGACCGTGATGAGGCCAGACAGACTGTAGAGAAAATGGCGAACTATCAGCAACAGATAGAAGCTGAGATTGAATCCCGTCAAACGGATCTTGCCCAACGCACAGAGCAGGTCGCCACCTTACAAGGCGAACTAAAAAGTCTGACTGAGGCCTTGACGGATACACAGCGTAAATTAGATATTGAAACATCGTTTCGTAGTGAATTCGATTCGTTTAAATCGCTGATAATGAACTTGATCCAAAAGCAGGCTGATGATACGCAAACGGCTACCGTTGCCGACGTGGCGAAGCCGACTCCGGGAAAACGGATTAAGGGCTCAAAAGCGTAACGTATCTATATCTTATGGCAAAAGTTACCTCCATCTCTCGGCGTGTGTCAACAGCAACGGCCGTCGAACCGTTGGGCGTTGGGCGAGTGACTGTAGGCCAACTAATCAACCAGTTCACCGTATGGCTCGGCAAACCGGGCAACTACCCCCGGCTAGCGCGGCAATTTGTGTTGTATTGCCTGGAGCATAAAGTGCCACTTGATGTCAGCAGCCTGAAGTTGTATGCGAGTGGTAAATCGGGCAACCAGATTTCACCGGTGAAGAAATTTATCCTGTTTTATCAGATGCAGGGTTGCCCCACGGTGGTGCCTGACCCGCCCAAACGAAAGCGGACTTCGCCAGCCGCGAACGAGCTAATCTTGGGTTATCTGGCCGAGGCAACGCATCTACGCGGCGATAAATCAAAAGAGAATTACACCCAGGCACTAAACGCCTACTTTACATATCTGGCGCAGGAATACGAAGAAGGACGATTGGCCACGTTTTGTTCACAGACCGTCGGCCAATACGTGAATGATTTACATCTGCGTGGGCTATCAGCCTTCACGGTCAATTTCTACCTGTCTACGATCAAACAGCTTACCGAGTGGGTTATCAAGCACCGGGCGCGCTTGGTGCTCACCGAGAAGCAAGCCGACGACCTGCGTGATGTGGCTGCTATTCGGGGATTAACCATTGAGCGCGGTTTTTACAAGGACAGCCTCGACGAAGAGGAACGTGATAAGCTGCTTGGCAGCATCGAGCGCATTGCTGACAAAGCTATCATCGCGTTGCTAGCACTGGAAGGATTGCGGACCGTCGAAGTGACGCGCCTGACGGTTGGTGATGTTGACCTAACCAAAAAATTGCTGCACGTTCGGGGGAAAGGGAAGCACACTAAAAAATCCATCAAGCTGTTTGACTCTTGCGCCGAGGTGTTGCACCACTATTTACAATCGGGTCAGGTGCTTCCGTTGAATCCTGCTTCGTCACTATTGCTCTTTCCAGAGTTGAAGACAGCACAGATCCGCTACCGGGTGGATAAATACCTTACTGCGCTGGAGTTGAAACGGAAAGGTATGTCAGCACATAGCCTCCGCCACACGGCTGGCCAGCTACTGATCGACAAAGGGGTCGAACCTGTGTGGGTGCAGCGGCACTTGCGGCATGAGCTGTTTGAGACAACCCAGTTTTATATCAAAAAGCAGACAGAGCGAGATTACTTTGTAAAGATGCCTGGATCAGTCTGACTCTTACCCTTCTTTGGTTTTGGTCCCGCTATGTCCTTGAAAAGAATGCCGGCAATGTACCGGGTAGGCGTTGTGGCTACCGTGACGGCTCCATGTGTAACCATGCTATCAAGCCGCAGGAACTCGTTCAAATACTGCTCATTGGCCAGAATGGTCTTCTTCTGACTATCAGTAAATTGATAATTATATAGGTACTCAGTTGCCTTTGATTGCTTTTCGGTCACCGATAACTCGCTGGCTTTCTGCAAGTCCTGATTAACCAACGCATAATTGGCTGCTTTGGGATTTGGTTTTCCTTTCCGCTTTATAATGAAGTTGATCCACTTCACAGCCCTTCCCTCCTTCTGCTCTACCAGCTTGATATCCAAGTAGGTCTTGCGGTTTATTTCGGCAATGGCATTCGACAGTACCATCTGTTTGAAATTTGAATACCGGAGGTATTTCTGCGCGTTCATCAATTCCCGAAGCTCAGTAAGCTCCACCCGCCACAAACCTGTGTCAATAAAGCGAGTCATCCGGGGAAATAACACTTGCGAGTATTCGCTGCTGAGCGACACCGCTGCATTTAGTTCGTATTGTGAATAGCCTTTGCTTAAATCGATGAAATAGGGTAACACCATCGAGTTGACTACAATGTCGAAGTAGCCCTTATTCGCCTCGTAATGGATATATGGGATGGGGACAATGAACGTATACTTGCCTCTATCCTGGTCAAAAATTTTGATCTTCCGCGACGTGGCCTTATCTAAGATCTTGAGGATTACGTTGGTTTGAGCGTGTGAGTTTTCACCGACAAACACATCGGAGTAATGTATCCTGAACTGTTTATCTTCAACCCGATAGGACTTGACATCAAAAGTCTGCTCACCCTTTAGTGCTTTAAGAATGGTCCAGTATAACCGGCGCTCATGCAAGGAAAATTCGGAACGCCCTAACAGCAGCGTGAGCGGTTCGCGGATTACGATCTCATCATTCATATGCCTAAATAAACAGTTAATATGCTCAAAGGCAAGAGATTACGCATAAGGCTTGCCAGCTACCAAAGATCAAATCAGTCGGTATTGACTTTAGATCCTTGCCTAAAAAAGCTAACTTACTGAATTACAAAGACTTAGATTCTGGAGAATACTTTAAAAATTTAAACATTTTGACCGATAATTTATTGCCTCACAAATATTCCCGTACACCATGATCGGTGCCGGAGCCTCATCTACTCTGTATTATTGCCGGTCTACTCTGATCTATTGCCTTATCTACTCTAATTGCTTGCCTTTGGTACTCTAATCTATTGCTTTTTGCACCGGTTGTTAACTCTTTTTCATTGCCTAATTACTCTAAATCCTTGCCTAACTACTCTAATCCATTGCCAATAAACTAGTTATCCACATTGCTAAAGACTGACAGTTAGCCTGTTACAACATACTATCCACAGCTACTATTGTCAATCTCAATACAATTTGAAAATACAATTTTTGTTTTTTGACAATGGGCATCGAGGGTTGTGCATTCGCGCAGATCAAGGAATTGTCAAAAAAATCAGCGAAATTTAGTATTGTGTAAAAACTAAGTTTCCTTTAGAAGGAAACTTAAACGAAATTGCACCGCCCCTACTAAAAATTACACGAATGGAAAAGGAATCACGGAAACGCAAGAGTTATACGCCGGAAGAATACGCGATAAAGCTTCGTGGATTGACCCTGTTAATGAACGTTGTCGACAAACTACATGCTGATCGCAACGATTGGGATATTGAAGGCGACTGGAACGGAACCGGTGTCATCTATTTTGTGGACAGTCGGAATCAGTCGCTGTTTGCCGACTACGTTGACTTTGACTGCCGAAGTATCAAGCTGGTGAACTACAATCGGCCTGCTGCTCGGCTCACCTTTTTCAAAAAACATCGGTATTGGGTGCTGAAAAATGATGACCTCACCAGGGAGGATAAGCTGACGCGCATTAACGCCTACATTAATGAGTTGATCGTGAAGCGGGAGATCCTGATCGACAAGACAGACAATCTGTCGGGCATGGCTTTGTCAGATGCGAAGGGCCATATCGGACGCATGCAGGAAGAGGTTCATAACTGGGAGCAGGTGCTAAATAACCTGGATGGTTATGACATGGCGGTCTCTAACTACCAGCGTGACTATCAATACCTAACGCTTAACTATAAATATCGCGCACAAGACCAGGAGCAAGAATATAAGAATGGGCAGGAACATTTGCTGAATCCGCAACGCGATGGGCGAGGCGTGATTACACAGCAACGATATAACATCATCTTCATCGACGTGTATGAGATCAACCGAGAACATCCGCACCAGCACAAAGAGATTGAAAATTTCCTAAACAATTTTACCCTGACCAGTCAGACCGGGAAACAGCAGTTGTATGCCCGGGTAAAGCCTAAAGATGAGCTTGTTGCCTTTGAAGAGAGTGCTCAGGCGCAACCAGAATTAGAGAAGGTGGTTCGTAATCCAACCCTATTTGACTGAACTAATCCTACTTTGCAATATATTGATACTCAATAAGATATAAAAAAAGATAATTTTTTTAATAATCTTAGATATTATAGCGCGCTACTCTGTTAAATTTGTCAAGTAAATAGACTTAAAATCAACCGTAACTAAGTAATGCTTCATCCAATCTTTGGAGCACTTGCCGCTGCCAGTGCCATAACGTACCTGAGTATCAACGGAAACAGTAACCTTGTAACTCAGCCAATCTCACCAGGTACGTATTCAGATTCGACCTTCACTGCATCTATCAAGGCCGAGAATAAAGACAACCGCCCGACGGTCATCGTAGAAAAAAGCGTACCTATCCCGCCAGGCTATAGGTACATCAGTCACCATCTTGATCTAGAGCGGGCTTTCCCGACTGAAGGCATGGAGGGGTCGTCAGAATGGGTAGCGGGGCCAGGCCACACCTGGAGCGTGTTTTCGCAGGCCAAGGCAGACAGGAATGCCTCTGTCAATCGAATTTTCCTTCGGGCCACTGCCTCACCTGGACGTAAGAGCATGGAGATTAGTACAGAGGCCACGCTGTACGTAACTATACAGAAGACCAAGGCGTAAGCAGATCTATTAACCTTTCCCGCATGGCAATTTGTCTTCGTTTTCCGAACGACAACAATACCACTATGCTCTTCAAACGCCCCATAACCTGGCAGCGAGTAGCCTGCCACTTGCTCTATTGGGGTATCAGTTCCGCCGTAACGCACACTCAATTTGTGCGGGCGTTGCAGGATAAGCCCAATAAGCACCTACTGTATCTCGTGAGCGGGCATCATTGCTTAACCACGTTACTGTCATTCTTCGTGTTGGGGTATATAGTCATACCCAACATTTGGTACCGACCACGTTCCGCCTGGGATCGCGCTCTGCTGATAACCGGTGCTTTGGTCATGTACTACGTGTTTTCGTGTGTGAACACCTACGCCCTGTTGACATATGTAAATACCCATTTTAGCTCATTACCCATCTACCTGTCTCGACGGGTTGAACTGTTCCTTAAGGCCCCGTGGTACAAGTATTTGGTTGACCCATCGATCCTGTTCTTCATTTATGGGCAATTCATTTCCTACGTGACCACGCCTTTGTTGATTAAAGCAGTTCGTGACGGCTACGTCCGCAGTCAGGCGCAACTGGCTGCCGAAAAAGAACGTCGGCGCCTGGAGATAGATCATTTGGCTTTGGAGAAAGAGCACGTAACCAAGGAATTGATTTTCCTGCGCCAGCAGATCAATCCGCACTTTCTGCTCAACGCCTTCAACAATATCTACGCATTGATCACCCGGAAAGATAACCGGGCGGCTGATACGCTGGCTAACTTATCGACCCTAATGCGCTACACGTTGTACCGTACCGGACAGGATTTTGTCCCGCTGACCGATGAGTTAGAATTCATTCGCGGCTATATCTGTATGGAGCAGATTCGGCACACACAACCCGGTGTGATTGATTGTCAATTGCCTGATGTTGTCGAGGCTATGGAAAATTGGCTGGTTCCGCCATTGCTGCTGGTAACGTTTATCGAAAACGCATTCAAACACGGCCTCCACACGGTCTATGAAGGTGGTTGGGTACAGATTGCTATCGAAACTGACTTAACCATTCAGAGCAGGCTAACCTTGACGGTAACTAACAACAAGAGTGATACTGTGCCCGGACAACAAACTGACGGTGGTATCGGATTGGCCAATGTCAGGCGTCGATTAGCCTTACTCTATCCACCCACCGATTATTCACTCACGATTTCAGAACAGCCTGACCAGTTCGGCGTCAGGTTGTCTATTCCACTTAAACCGAAAGGAGAGTCGATTTATCATCATGGTAACGCCATTACGATGCTTACTCATTGACGACGAGCCATTGGCTCAGGACTTATTACTTGATCATATTGCCCAATTGCCAGCCCTGGAAGTAGTTGGAGTAGCCAGTAACGCGCTGCAAGCTATTGAATTATACCAGGAGTTAAGACCTGATTTGCTGCTACTGGACATCAACCTGCCTCGTATGAACGGGTATGAGCTATTAAGCAGCTTGCCGGGCAAAGCACCCTGGGTTATTGTGATCTCGGGGTATCAGGAGTTTGCCTTTGAAGGCTTTGAAAATAACGTAGTCGATTTCCTGCTAAAACCAGTCACGTTTAGCCGGTTTGTGCGGGCCGTGACTAAAGTGCAGGAGCGTATCCAGGCGGCAGAAGGGGTCTCCCCTACCCTACCGTTGGCTACGCAGGTGTTGAGTCCAACCGGGCAACTGTCTATCAAAGACGGTAATAAGCTGATCAACATCGTCTGTCAGGACATTATCCTGATTGAGGCGATGAGCGACTACGTCAAAATTCAATTACCGGGGCAGGTCGTGGTCAGCCATCAGCGGGTATCAGCGCTGGAGAAGCTACTGCCAGCCCCCATGTTCATCCGGGTCAATCGGTCATTCATTGTGAACACGGCCAAGATCTTGGAAACAAATGGTCAGCGAATCGAAATGCAAAACGGCCACACCATCCGGGTAGGACCGACGTACCGGGGTGTGGTTGGCAGCTTGATCCGCAATGGTCTTTAACGAAGCGAGTACCTGTTTTTTAATACATCTGTTTCATTTTACCTTCTAACTCACATGACTGCTAACAAAGCAAGCCGCCTGAAAACAAAAGCAATTGGCTCACGGATGCCGCAGACAAGCACCCAGCCAATCAACTACCCAACCACGATTGATCTAACGATCATCTTCACAATCTAACCCTAACAAAAGGCCGTCAACTTCCACGCTGACGGCCTTTTTCATAAGAAAGATTACCGATGAGTACCTCGCCCCGGCATCATTCATTTGCCCTGCTACGCTCACCATTACTACCTATTGACTGCTTAATTACCCAGTGGCAAGAGGCTGATAGGTCGGAAACTGACGTGCTGTTTCAGCAATTGACGTCACCAGTGGTCGAAAAAGCCCTTTATGTCGCCTCCCCTGCTCTGTACCGGATCTGGCAGGATTGGCGAGATGGTGTGATCGCCATACCGCCGCTAACCGCACGACTGGCACTTTGGCGATACATAATTCGGATGAGTAGCCGCAGTACACCATTCGGATTGTTTGCAGGTGTCAGCACGGTCAAACTAACGGAGCATACCTGTGGCGATGGGTCAACTAATGAAGTGGACGAAGCTACACGCCCTGATATGGGTTGGCTGACTACGTTGATCAACATCATCGAACAGCAGCCTACAATCCGGTACCAACTCAGGTATAGACCCAACAATAGCCTGTATCAACTGGGCAATCAGTATCGGTACTCTGATTACACCATTCTCAATGGCCAGCGGAGCTTTTTCATCAATTCTGTTGAGCAGGATACGCTGCTTGATACTGTGTTGGCCTATGCTCAAAAAGAATCTGAGGGCGCAACGGGCGAACAGTTGATCAAGCTGATAAAACAGCAGTTCAGACAATCGACGGAGGAAGCTACCGAGTACGTCGATGAGCTGATCAACGCGCATCTGTTGATTAGCGAACTGGAGCCGGGCGTTACGGGTGAACTGCCAATGGATCGCCTGTTAACCCAATTGCGGCCGGTGCCGACAGCCGCCGCCATTGCTCGGCAACTGAAAGGACTTCATGCTATTATTAACAAGTCAAGTCTACCTGTGGCCGAGCGAGAGCAGACTGCGGAGCGAATGCGCCGGATGCTGGGGGACGCCTGCCCACCGGGCGACGTGTTGCAAACCGATATGGTTCGTTCCAGTGATGCCATCACGGTTAGTGAACGAGTTGTTTCGCAGATCGGTCAGCAGCTTACTCAATTAATGCCGCTTCGGTTTACTGGCCAGCCAACGGATTTACGAACGTTTGCCGAGCGGTACTATGCCCGATTTGGTGGACAGGCTCAACCCCTGCTGGTGGCGTTAGATCATGAATCAGGCATTGGTTACGGACCTAGGTCGGCGCAGGGTGGAGCAGGGCAATCGTCCCTCCTACAGCAACTGATGGCTCAGGTACGTCGCCCCACTTCAGCAACCGGCGACCGGCTCGATCCACTTCGGTTAAAGCTGCTAACGAACTTCCTGCAAACTGATCAGCCGCAGATCATTACGGATGGCGATCTGGCTGCCGCAGCCGTTACGGCACCGGCGACATCACTTTCCCGAAGCTGGTCGGCGTTAGGTGAGTTGTATGGAACTGATGCAGAGGCCATTGACAAAGGGGATTACCAATTTCTGTTGAAGAGTGCCAGTGGCCCATCGGGCGTTTCGTTAATGGCGCGTTTTTGTGGTTCCAGCAATTCGCTGACCAGTGAGGTGCAACGTGTTGTGGATTGGGAAGCGGGTCAGCAGCCGAATAGGCTACTGGCCGAACTGGTTCATCTGCCTGCCGGGCGAATTGGTAACGTCGTTGCTCGTCCCACACTCCGGGCGTTCGAGATTCCTTACCTGACACCTTCTTCCGTTGATGACGCCCATACGTTGCCACTTTCTGATCTCTGGGTGCGGGTGCCTGATGGGAAGACGGTAGAACTGTGGTCGAAGAAACACGATAGGCAGGTGTTACCCAGGAATACCACCGCCCATAATTATCACGGCTCCGATGATATTTACCGCTTTCTGAGTGATTTAAACCATCAGGACGAATCGCTGTCGTTACGCTGGTCGTGGGGTACGTTAGCTGATCAACCCGCTCTGCCACGGGTAACACATAAACGGATTATCCTGGCTCGTGCTCAGTGGACGATCAACAAGCAAAAGTGGCCGTCGGCCGCTTCGATGATGGCAGCGTTGACACAGGCGACGTCGCTGCCCAGGTACGTGGCACTCGTCGAGGCGGATAATGAATTGCTCCTTGATCTTGACATAACTATATGTCAGCAGCTATTGTATGCTGAACTGGCGAAACGTGAACAGGTACGAATTGTTGAGTGGCTGGCCACGCCCTCATCTTGCTGGCTAACGTGTGACGGACAACGCTACACCAGCGAACTAGTCATTCCATTTACCAGTAGTGCCCCTCCCCTACCAACCCGGCAGTCGCCGTTTCGACTCATGGCTGATCTGGCTGTGCAGCGAACGTTCTTACCCGGCAGTGAATGGTTGTACGTCAAGGTATATGCAGGTGAGCAAACAGCCGATGAGTTGTTGAGCCATGTTGTCAAGCCATTTGTCCATCATGCCGTAGCGCAGCGTCTGGTAACGTGCTGGTTCTTCATCCGCTATCACGATCCTAAGCCGCATCTCAGGCTTCGATTGCGGTGCCCGCCAAAAGACAACGCAGCGCTGCTTAATTGGCTTATGACCGAGCTAAATCCCTGGGTTGACGCAAGCCGGGTGCAGCGTGTGCAGGTTGATACCTACGAGCGCGAGCTGGAGCGATACGGTGCCCGGACTATCGACTTGTGCGAACAACTTTTTTGGCAGGATAGCGAGTGGAACCTGAACTGGGTGGCCATCCGGGATGAGTTTGATGAAGATCAACAATGGTGGGTTGCCTGCCAACGAGGAAATCAACTGCTCGATGCGTTTGGCCTGTCTCTGGACGAAAAAGATAAGTTAATGACCAGCCTTCAGGAGCGGTTCCTGACGGAGAACGGGGCCAACGTGAGTCTGCGCAAACAACTCAACGAGCAGTACCGTGCCTGGTTTGGTCGGCTCTCTTCACTCGAAATTAGCTCAGTTGATACCTTAGCGGAGTTGTCCGCTGACACGTATCGATTGATTGCCCAATTGCGAGAAATAATGGCCAGACACCCCTCAGAAGGCCCATCGCAGGCTGATCGTATCATAGCGTTGCTGCACATGCTGTTTAACCGATTCTTTACCAATGGCCAGCGGTTCAGTGAGGGCGTCGTGTATCATTTTCTGGCCCGACGGTATGCCGCTGAAACAGCGAGAAAACAGCCGAAGCACTTACCCGTCGACGCGTAGTTCACCGAACAGGAACGCCCGTTCACCGATTAGTCGAACACCCGGTTAGGTTGACCGAAAAGGGGTTTGAATTGCCTAATTCTGCCCCTTTTTTTGATGGATAACCCAGCTATTGGCTACTGCCGAGGCATAAAATGGATTGTCTTCACCACCGTATGTGTACGATTTTTTCAACTCAAACAACTGATTTTTGGCTGCTTGGCACAACAATTCAGCAAGTGGCTATTGAACAACTTCAGGGCATCGACGGGCATAGTCTGGATACAGTGCCTGCCAACTTTCAATGTGTTAACGATTGGAAGGCGTTCCGGCAGGAGGTGTTGTCGAAACGATTCTCTTGCCGAAAGCGGGTTGTCTTGGTCTGTGATAGTAGTGTGCTTTCCCACGAAGACATCATCAGCATTCGCCTACTTCGGGAGAAGCACAGTTGGTTTATTCCCGTAATCTACTTTGATCGGCCTGACTTGGGTAAGGTCATCCATACGTTCAATGCCGACTTGGCGGGTTACTGTACCGCTACGGACACCGTCGACGAGCTGAGGGCAATGCTACAAAATGTAAAAGCTGGAAAGTTGTACTACAGTACCGGATTTCGTACTCTGTTACAGGAATACGGTTTCATAATAAAAGAAAATAGTTAAAAAATTAAATAAAAAACGATTCATAGGGAGTAGAGATACGTTGAAATAGTCATTTATTTGTGCGGACTATCGCGACCACTTACCCGAATCTACATATACGGGTAAGCTGAGTACGCCACTATCCCACAACTATGGACAAGAAACCCCAACTCCTCTACGAAGACATTCACGGCTTATTCGAGTTCCGCGGCATCAAGCAAGGCAAGATTGCCGAGGTGATGAAGATGTCGTACAACAACTGGTACAAGACCAAACTCAACAACCTGCGGAACATCAGTATCAACGAAGTTGACGAACTGGCCATGTTCCTGGAGCTGCCGCCCGAACAGGTATTCAGCCTTTGCTATGCCGTCTATAAACGGGCCTGGCTTGAGAAACAGCAGGCCGCAAATGCGGAACTGGATGAAGAAGCGAAGGTTGATCAGGTGACGAAATAACACGCTGCTGCGATTGATGTACCCGCTGACAAGCGGGTTTTTTTATGCCCCATTGTCAGAAATAATCAAGGGGTTATAAGCTAATATGTAGTGTATGATCAAGTGGATTTTAGAAGGTTAATGTATTGATAGCCAGAGCTTTATATTAATAATCGAGATTGTATTTTTAGGTAAGTATTCAGCGCGAAACAAACCATAACCCGCTGACTACTACCGTCCCTATGCATTGCTTCAGCAGCCCCGCCCGCATCCGGTTAGCCATCGACAGCCGGATAAACCGCGACCTTATTTTAACTGCCCTACAAGCGGGTTTCGACTTCAGTAATCCCGACGATGATTTGCCGATCTGGCACAGCGTCGCCGAAACCGATCTAGAAAATCCCGCCCATATGTGCTCCCCCGACGTGGCCATTTGGCTGATGGGCAAGGCCATTGAAGTCACGCTTTTTCAACTCTATCAATCGTACTCAAACCCAATTGGCTGACCATGGCAACGGTGATGAATCACTACCTACAAACCCTGCGCGAACAGATCGGCGGCATGGCCTTCTTCATGATGGGAGCCAAACAGATGACGTTTAACAATGCGACGAATGAACTCCGGTGGCGAATTGCCAACTCGACAGTTAACCAAATTAGTGTCTGTTACGACATCGGCGAAGACCTGTATCGAATCACTTTCGTGACGGAGTCCAGGGCGACTGTATCCGAAGTGATTATTGAGCAGTTGGAGGCGAATGAACTGCACGCTACAATTGAACGCTATACCGGATTACGGCTGTCTCTATCACGGGTATACGCCCGTTAACAAGTAACAAAAATGCCCGGAAACGGGCGAAAAATAACGAAGGGGTATGGCCAAAATATGCCCTAAAACAGTGGGTTATAAAGTTATAGATCGTTGATTTACAATTAGTTATGTTTTATTGAATTGGCTATTTTTATATCAGTAAACGGCCTGAGAGACAGGCCGGATTTTAACCCCAATCATACTGATAGCCATGCGTAAGGCCAACGTTAACAACCACTTATTGACTACCGAATCATGGGATACGATTTGCTTTCCCGTTAACTCTGAACCCGTTCGTTCGGTACTTGATAGCCCGTACCGGATGATTCCCACCGACCGGCAAAACTTTATTGTCGGCACCATGCCCGACGAGGAACGGCAAATCTTCGCCGTGCAGTCGGCGGGCTACTCGCTGGTGCCTAATTCGGTGATCCGCGATGCCGTGACGGAGGTAGCCGGCGTAGAACAGCCGGTGCATATCCGCTACAGCCGGAACGGTGAATACAACATTAACGTGATCCTGCCTGATGAAACGACGGTTGGGCCAAACGACGTGATTCAGCGGCAATTGACGTTTACCAATTCGTATACGGGCAAATCACAGTTTACCATTCAGGGGACGGAGATGAAGCGGGTACGGCAGCAAAAGGTACGGGTGGCCTACTACCGCCAAATTTGTTCAAACGGCATGATGGGCTGGGCCGACGAGTTCGTCAGCCTCGACCAGTATCTTAACTGGCTGGCGACGGGGACAACCCCCGACAAGGCGAAAGTAAAGGGTCTGGAATGGGTGTATGAGAGCGCCGAAACAGAACGGGCTTACCAGCACATCTTTACCCACCGGGGCATCAACCTGAAGCAGTTCCAGGCGTTTCTGGTCAACTTCCTCCGCGACTTCATGCCGTATGCCAAAGAGTGCCCCAGCCCCACGCACGACGTGTTTAACCTGATGCAGGACACGGCAGTTACCAACCGGGAGGAAGCCGCTAAACTGGTACGGAAGGTGGGTATTTCACAAAAATTGGTCGAGGCCGCTCTGGAGCGTATGGCCACCGAGGAATGCCTGTTAGGCACCCGCCCCAACGCCTGGCTGTTGTACAACGGCGTGAACCACGCTCTGTTCAACGGCAACACCGGACTGACCCTACCCGCCCGCTACGCTCTCGACGAAAAGGCATTCCACGCCATCGCCTCGCAATACATTCTGTAGAGTAACCTGACTGCCTTGAATGGCAGTCAGAAGTGAATGAAGGGGTAAGTAAAATTTACGCTAATTAGAAAGAACAATTACTTAAGAATTAATCCAAATTTATTGAGACACATGAAAACTGGATAAAATATTGGGAGTGTATATGTAACAAAAATCATCAGCGGATGAATATCCTCTTATGTTATATTTATTTGCAGCAGCATAACAGATTTGAGTTTCAGGGAATTCAAGACAGTATAAAAATACTCCAAGAGTTGACAGCTTAGTATTAAGCGTTGCAATAATTGTGTTGAATTCTCTGTACTTAGATAAATATTGTTTTAAATTTTTATGAGTTTCGTCAGGATCTGTACAAGAAAAAGAAAATTGGTTAACTTCCTCCCTACGAATAGTTAAGTTTCTAAAATTAAATTTGTTTACTTTATAATGTGTTTCATTAACAGAGGTAGATTTCTTGCCAATCCCGAACGAGACTTTAGATGGTTCGAAGATATCGATAAGTTTCCTAGCACGTTCCTCTTCAAATCCAAGTAAGATGACAAGATGTATAGCTTTAGCTGGATTCATATTCCCCGCGTAACCTAATATCGAACGTACATCTCCTACTCCTTCTGTAAGCCACTTAGTAGCCTGAGAGTCACCAACAGAATATTCCTTCGCAGCAGCATATATAAATGTAATCTTACATTCTGAATTATGAAAAAATATAGTCAATACTCGAATTAGTATTAAAAGCGCCTCATGCGTAAAAGTGGTAATATCAATCACACAAGTTCGAATGCCTTTTACGTCAAGTTTGTTAAAAGAATTGACAAAACTGTTGGCAGTGAATATCGGATCACTTAATTTCATCGGTACCTCTACAACTGAATTTTCAAACTGTTTAAATAACACAGACTTGTTAGTTACGAACTTGGACCCCAATCCAACCGAATTTTCGCTATAGCATACTAATGAGTTACTGATGCTAGTTTGTGTTATAGCTTCAGCAACTGATAAACACCTGCTCTCGAAGCTGACACAACATATAAACAAATCAATATTTTCTTGATAAAATGAGGTTAAATCAGATAGTTTAACCTTTTTAACATTAGTTATTTTCATCGTCTTTGAAGAGTGTTTGTTGTCCGTTTTCTTTGCGAAGTTTATCCTCGCTCAACCATTTTGTCTTGAATTTTGCTACAAAGCTTTTGTAGTCTTTCATTGCTGCTCTTAAGTCTGAATTAGTAATAAATTTGTCACCTGCAAAACTCTCAGCGATTAAATTAAAAGATGGAGCAAGACGTCTACTTAATGTGTAACGTCTAGTACGGCCAGTACCTTCACGGTTACTTAGAGTGCTTTCCTGAAGATAGCCGTAACGGACTCCAAGTTTAAGCACTTCTTGGATATCTGGTTCAGGATTGTGAGTCAGAGCGATTGAGATCACTCGGCGCGTAGAAGATTCAGAGAAGAGAATAACCTCGAACATGCCTCCCATCGAATTTATTAAGTTACGCAACTTAAGAGCAGTGCCTGTGCTGGTGGAATCATCACTTACCAACTTGTCCAAATCTTCGTGTAAGTACTCTTCTGAATAATTTCTTATTATTCTACTTTGGGTAGAAGGGTTTATACTTAACACCTGCTCACTTTCGTGAGCTTTTATCTTAGCTGCCTTTTCAAGAGCTGCCCTCTCGGCACTATACATACGGGAAGCTAGTTCCAAAAAATGCCGGATTATACCAGATGATATATCTGCCATATCTCGAAACCCAGCGTAAAGGAAAGTCATTCTTGACTTGCTTGGCCCACCCAAACTCTTAAGATATTCAGAGGCCGCATATCTATAGCTTTTATCTGTTGCGCGGTACGCATCAGGCGTGGATATTTCTCCTGATTTTATTTTATCGTATATAGCGTCAATCTTGCCTGTCTGCACCTTGTCAGCAGGGAAGAATTCATAAGCGGAGATGTCAAAACCTGAATTACTTAGACGCTTTTCTACAATAGCACACATGCGGTCCCGATAATGGTCTTTCTGGGATGTGTACAGCGTAGCAATATTTACCTCATTGAAGTCGTGTGGAGAGTCTATAGTGATTCCACTTGAGGTTCGGAATGTCAAATAGTTTAATTGCGTAGAAATTTTAAGACTTACACGTGCGCTTGTACGATAAGACACCCATGTATTCAGTATAAGAGTCTGAGTAGTACTCAAATTGTCAGCGTCGTCAATTAAAAGAAAAATCGGTCCTGTCGGCATAAATGAAAGCTGCCGTAATCGATCTAGTAACGGATATAGAAAATCTAAATATACGCAAATAGAATCATTGTAGCGCAGGGGTTCCTCGCTGAAGGAAATACTTCTTACGTACCTGTCAACATCATTTTTTAAGCGAAAACAAATATTCTCTATCTCCTCAAATATTTTACTAGCTGATGCATCGTCAGGCAAGGAATCTATCACTTTATCATAGCCGCTCTCCCGTACCTTCTGTATAAAAAAATTGTAAAAATTTACCGTTTCTTGGTTTACTTCTGGACTACTATAAAAATCAGAGTTAACAATTTTGGACAGACTGTTAAAAGTTCGAGTAGCTATATATGTTACAAGCAGATGCTCGTTAAGAAGCAGGTTCGCATGTCTTTGTATACGTTCAAGATCAACTATATTAAGGCTAGTTTGCTTGATTGGTACATAAATAGCATAGTAGTCGTGTTCGCGCAGTTTCTTTTCCTGCTTTATTTCTTGGCAATCAGGCAACATAAAACGGAACATCATACTTTTTCCTGAACCGCGAGGGCCATTCAAAAAAGTATGGCCTGGCTTGGGTACCCGCTTAAAGTCAGCGAATACATCCACAAATAATTCAACAGTGTCTTCCGCTGAAATATCTTCAGGTGTTTGTACTGCAAATGGGTCTGAAGATATGTTCATTATGTTGTTGGAGTAGAACTTGTGAAACGGCGCTGAATACGTTGCTTTAGAATAGCACCATTGATGATTGTACCTTCGAACATGATGTCTGGACCACACATACCCTCAATCGTAGTTGCCAAAAATTGTGGGTAACCTCGCTCTTTTAATTGGTAGCCAATAGGTTCATGGATTGGAGACCGTGTATCGTCGTCAACTACGTTGATTTTCACGGTGATAGTTTTTATTTGTAACTCTGCCGGAAAAAAACGCATGCAATAAACACACTCTTGGTACATTTTATATGTCCTATTAAATATTTCGTCGAGTAGATAGACGTTATCTATTATCTCATTCCCTTCCTCGTCTTTCTTGCCCTTGGTGCTGGGAGTGTCAACCTTAGCAGCAGGTAGTTCAAAACTAAGCTCAATCTCCTGTTTTTCCGAGTAAACATCCACCGAATAGAGGGCTTCAGCATACGCATGGTATACTTCACTTGAAGTTGGAAGTATACCTTGCTCATGAACGTATCTCGCGCTCCGTGTGCGATCATCAGCTAACTCGTCAGCAAATCGAAGGAGAGATGCAAGAAATCTTGGACGAAAGGATACACTATTGAAAGTATCTTTAATAGGCAATCCTTTTTCTATAGTATCCTTATCTCCATCAGGCAATTTACCACCATGTGCTCTAGCAATACGTCCGATGTAAACCTGTTCTGTCCGGTCTACATCTAAATGCTTTAGTAGCGGTTGAGTATTCTGTTCGTGCCCGGTTCGACCTCCAATAATGTGTCCAGCATCATGAACTTGAATGGCTGTTAATAGCATGAATATCTCATATGGGCCTAACGGGTAAGGCTCTGTAGTTCCCAATAGGTCTGATGCTCGCTGTATAACAGTTTTAATGTGCCCTGGTCCGTGGTCAGTTAAATAGCCACCATCGATCATCATGGCCACCTGATTCACATTATTATGGACGTTACGCTTCAACCAAGATTCAAATTGGGTGTATGCATGATAGTAATTGTCATTTGCAACATCTGGGAAGTGGTTAGCTTGATCAGGTTGCTCAGTTGCTTCCTTAAGACGCGTAACAAGTGTCTTGACACGTGGCATGACTATATTAATTATACTCTAATATAGCGTTAAATACAGCTCGAGCTAACAGAGGCGGTACAGCATTTCCCACCTGTTGTTGCTGAAAACCAATACTTCCCTTGAACTCAAAACCATCAGGAAAGCTTTGGAGACGCGCAGCTTCGCGTACGGATAGACCTCGATGCTGAGTTGGGTGGATAAGCATATTTTTACGGTAGTTACCAATTACGATAGATGGACGCTGGGCATGTAATCTATGATATATACCGGTATGGCAACGCGAGTGGTCCTTGTAATTGTCCATCAACTCAACAGGGATATTTTCCCAGTTGCCACCTTGTGGAATGTGAGCATATCGTCTAATTACACTAGTGGCGTTACGAGATACTAGGTGACCAACACATTCCTTAAGATTTCCTCTTAGTGTTTGTGCATAAAGTGAGGGTTTTACCTTACGATAAGGTAATCGATCAAGACTTGCACCTACTTCAAGTGGAGGTAGATCGGCTAATGCTTCTTCGACAGTTACAGTTGGGGTACATGGTTGTTGTACGTACACACTATGGCCATGCAGGGAGGCAATTGCAAAAAAACGGTTACGTCGTTGCGGTATGCCGAAGTTCGCAGCGTTTAGCACTTGAGAAGAAACGGTATAGCCGAGTGATTGTAGTTGGTCAAGGACAGTGTGAAGAAAAAGACCATCTGCTGTCTCCGTGAAACCTTTTACGTTCTCGAAAACAACCCACTCGGGAAGGGGTGAAAACATTTGCACCACCCGCAAAAACTCGGCATATAACCAATTATTACTGTTTTGTGCTGAACGTGTACGTTGATTAGAAGTTGAAAAGCCTTGGCATGGAGGTCCGCCAAAGACAATAAGTGGTTTATGTCTGGGTACGTCAAGATGCTCCAACTTTCTTATGTCGTCATCGAAAAGTATTACGTTGGGATGGTTGGCGCGGTAAGTATGGGCAGCCTGAGGATCGTTCTCTACAGCAGCATATACACGAATACCTGCTTGGCTAGCACCAACACTCATGCCACCAGCCCCTGAGAAGAGGTCAACACCAATCATTTCTGTTATGCAAGTTGTTATGAACAAAGTAAAAAAACGATTTTATGAGTTACATAAGATCATTGATGTTCGTAACATAATGCCTTAACAGCATCTATCAAACACATAAGGGAAAATATGGCAAATAAAAGCCACTCTAGATCTGGTCTTAATCTTTCAACTCACTCATCAAAGGGAACGGATTACTAGAATTTAAACGCTCTTTAGGCTGAACCTATATCTTTTTCTCCCTAAACACAATTCCAAAATCGGCTACTTCGAAATCGACCAAGATTTGAATGTCTTCCTTCACCCGTTTGTAGTTGTCCTGGAGGAGCTGGGCTTTGTATGTCTGGCGGAGGGCGGGTGTTAGGTTGGCGGGGTCAATGCCATACACGTCGTGAATGAGGGCGTTGAGATCGAGCATGGGTGGTAGCTTGTGGGGCTTTTTCATCTGCTCGGTTTCCACGCCGATGAAGCACTTGAAGGTTTTTAGGTCCTGCTCCTCGCCGAAATTGTCCATGAACTGCCCGACGAACTCGCCCTGTTTGAGCCGGGAGATTTTAGCCGCCGGAATCATCTCCGTGAGTTGCTGCGAGACGTTGATGGTCGTGTCGTTTTTCGAGTACGTGATGGACTCTTTCGCTTGATTGGTTTTGCCAAACCGGCGCGAGAGCTTCTCCGCCGTTTCGTAGACCACCGTGCCGGAGAACACATTGGCACCGAGGTTCATGATGACCTTGGCCTCCTTCTCGCCGTAGTCGCGGGTGAGTTGCTCAAAATCCTGGATGCCCAGCCACGTGGCCACCCGGTTCGAGCGGGCGGTGGCAATCAGCAGATCCAGCCCTTTCAGAAACATCGTCGGTAACTCATCCCAGAACAGGGCCGATTTGAGTCGGCCTTTCCGGTTCACGAGCTTCATGAGCCGGGCGGTGTAGAGCGAAAACGCCGTGCCGTAGATGGCCGTGCGGTCGGGGTTGTTGCCGGAGCACAAAATCTTTGGGTCGTTGGGGTTATTGATGTCGAGCGAGAAGTCATTGCCCGTCATCACCCAGTACAGCGTCGGGCTGCTGAGCCGCGCCATCGGAATCCGCACCGATGAGATCTGCCCTTCTAATTGCTCCATCGCACCCCCGTCGCGGGCATCGATGAACGGCCGCACGTAGATTTCGACCTCCGGGTACTGCTCCATCAGGGCAAACGTCTCGTTATACTGCCGGTTGATGAATTCCAGCGTGTGCGGGAAGGTGCAGCAGTTGGCCAGCCGTTGGTAGGCGGCAATCAGATCAGGGTTTTGGTCGGTTTCCGGTTTCGCCAATTCCGCAGTCAGCAATGCCCGGTATTTTAGGGTAATAGTTCGCAGATACCAGAGCACCGACGTCAGGAAATTGATGGCCGATTCGGGGAAAAACTCACCCTGTTTCTGCGCCCACGTCCGGTTCAGGTTCAGCATCACCGTTTGGGCCGCTTCATAGGCGTCCATCACGTCGGTCATGCCGTCGGCGTCGATGGGGTTGCAGCGGTGCGAGTATTCGATATCGTCGAAGTTCAGCACGTAGAACTTGGGGATGACCGGATCGCGTCGGCGCTTACGTTCGGCTAGCTGATCGGCGGGCGTCCAGGCGTAGGTGTTTTCGGCCAGCGTCTTGCGGTAGGCATTGTAGGCTTCCTCGGTTAGGTCCGGGAATTTAAAATCATAGATATAGGCCGTGTAGCCTTTGAACAGGCTCTGCCACAACGCCTGAATGAGCACCGCAAACGACTTACCCGACCCCTGCAAGCCCAGCACCATGTTCGACCGGAACGGATTGACCACATTGATCAGCCCCCGCCGCCATTGCCCTTTGTAGAAGTAGGTTGTCTGGAAATGGATCGAAAACTCGTTCTGCACCAGCGTCTCGTTCTGCGGAAACTCTTCATTGGTATCATTGAAAATGTCGTTGGGTGACCGCATGAAGAGGATCCGCGAGAGGTATTGCCCACCTTTGATAAGCTGCATCGTGCCGGCAATGGTTAGGCCGATGTATAGCACATCGACCGCTAGCGGGGTGATCAGTGTCTTTGCGTACAACACGGGAATGGAGCCAATAAATAGTAGCAGCCCAACCGATGTGTAACGAAGCACCTGATGTTGGCCAATGGTCGGGTCAATCTTACCCTTCGAACCAACTGCATATAGAAAGAGTAACAGCAGCACAAACGCCTTGCTGATAAACGGGTTTCGGAACAGGCCCATCCGATTATTGAGTGTAGATAGAAAACTATATAAATAGCTACGTAGCCAGGTAGCTCCTTGTGTTAGTTCGTGGCAGAACCACAAACAGTGGAGCAGGAGCAGGCCCACGGCCACGATAATGAAGAGTTCAACGGTCTGGGTGTGGCCCTCCCGTTGTTTGGCGGTCATTTCTGCCATACTGGTAATGCAGTGTTAGTGGGTTGGTAATTGGTAATGCGGTTGAGGTGCCGCTGGTACGTGTTTACAAATTCAATGGCCAGCGTGAGGTATCGCGCGGGGTCAACTGGTACGTCCTGCTTCAGCACACTGTAATGCAGATGAACACCCGTGGCCCGTCCGGTACGGCCGGTGATGCCCAGCGTTTCACCGATGTGCACCCGTTGTCCCGCTCGCACAAGCGTCATGGCTAAATGGCCATACAAGGTTGTGTAGGAGTTCAGGTGATTTACCCGGATGTACTGCCCCAAGCTCGCTGACTTCCCAATGGCCACCACCACCCCGTTCGCAGCGGCCCGCACGTACTGATGCGGGCCGGCTATGTCGATGCCATCATGATGCCGGATGGTGCGTAGGGTCGGGTGGCTACGCCAGCCAAATCCCGACGAGATCCGGTTGCCCGACCAGTCGCCCAGCGGAGGAAGACAGGGTATCGACTGCGCCAATTCCGGCGACAGCCAAAACAGCGTGTCAAACAGCCTGACTGCCTCGTCAGACGATACCGCCTGAATGTGTCTTCGCCACCTATCCGCCGTGCTGTCTGGCTCGTCTACTGGCGGTTGCCAGGTATTGACCGAGCCTGCCATTGGGTACGTGCTACTGCTACTCTGAGCTATTGCCTTTCCCGTTAGAAGACCACCCATAAGCCCACTCAGTATCAGCCAATTCGCTATTATTTTCACTATAATCATGCTGGCTGTCCTTTTCTATAAACAGCAAAAATAGTGGCAAAAGAGTCAAATATTTAAAATAGTAAAGTAATTTAGATAAAAAATTAAACTAAAGCAATGAATAAAAGTAATCCGTCCCCAATGCCGCTAAACGCGGAGCAGTCAGCGCGGTTGATGCAACTATTCCGGTTCTCGCCCACCATCAGTTCGTTACCAACGGCACAAGTAATGGCCAGCGAACCAACTATCTGGCACCCCGTCCTGACGGATATTCACGACCAGGTGGTCCACACCATCAGTCCGGTGCTGGTGCGGCAGCAGGTAGCATTAGCGGGGCTACCCCCTACCCTATCGTTGATTCTATTGGCCCCGCCAACGGCTCAGTCAACACCGCAGATTGGCGCGGTCAACAGTCAGGGCGTTACTGATCAACTGGTACCGATACCCAAACAAACGCTGTAATCCTGACCATGCTTTATCTGACAACCCTGGAAGAAAAATGGGGCCGGGAGCGCATACACCAGGCTATTCAACCCCTGTTTATTGGCGACGGCGAAGAACCCGGCGACCCACCTATCACCGTTCTGAACGCCTCGGTCAATGATCCTGACTTATGGAATGCTCTCACGCTCGACGAACGCGAGTGGCTGTTCCTGGCCTTCACCGAGCTTCAGCACGACCTCACCGAACTGGCGGGCGACCTGCACCGCGTGACGGAGCCTGCCCTCGGTGGCTTCGAGTTGAACCGCGACCTGTCTCATCCGCTTTAATCCAACGCTTCCTTTTCGTGAAACAAAAAGCACAAAACCGCGCTACCCGCGAACAGTTGGCTATTCTGCGCCACCTCAACAAAGCAGGGGTACGTTACCTGGCGTTTGGCGACTATGCCATGAATGCCATCGACCCGGCCAGGGCCATTGGCAACGTGCAGCTCTGGATCGAGCCAACCCGTGCCAATTTTGAGCGGCTCGACACCGCCATTAAGGAAGTCTACGGCCCCCGCGTTCTGACGCGCTCGAACCCCGACCTGACTGACAACCCTCAGCCTAAGAAGATGTTGACCCTAGGCGACGGGCCGCAAAAAGTGGGCTTGTATCCCGCCATCAACGGGTTCGGGGCCACGGAGTTCGGTGAGTTGTTCACCCGAGCTCAGACTAACCGCGCCGCCTTGATTACCAATCGGGGGAAACTAGACGGGTCGGTGGCCTACCGGCAGCTCGACGTACCCGATCTGTATCAGAATGTGCGTGAATCAACGGCTTACCACAAAGCGTGGAACATTCAGACGCTGGAGAAGTACGCTGATGACCACCGTATCGAACTACCCACGGCTCAACGTAATAACCCAAATGTAGCTGAATCAAAGCAGCAGCCAGCGGTAAAACCGGATACGCAATCTGGCCCGTCTGAACCGACGCAAAAGCCGACAGAGCCGGTTACGTCACCGAAGCCTCATGCGGAAAAACTGGTTCGGGACTTCGAGGCTATCAAACGGGATCTTGATCTGGAAGTGGTGCTCCAGGATTATGGGTTTCAACTCGACACCAAAAAGTCGAAGCCGAGCGATGAATGGCTTATCTACGAACGGGGAGAAAAAGGGGCTAAGGAACGGCTGGCCGTATACACGGGTGATAAGTACGGGCAGAAGATGTTCGTCGATATGAACGATCAGCGCGGCTGGCGGGGCGACGTGATCAAGTTTCTGGAACGGGTTGAAAACGGTATCTACCGAAACGTATTCAAAGCCGTTGACCGCATCATGTCGTCGGCAGATTACACGTTGCAAAAAACCGTCACGGCTCCACTCAAGTCGGTGAAGGAGAGCCTGATCGATACAAAACTGCGCGAGAAAGACCTGCACGGCCGCTATGCTATTGCGCCCCTGACCGATACGCGCTACCTCGAAGGCCGTTCGCTGCAAAAAGACGTCTTGTTTTCTCCGGAGTTCGACGGGCGCATCAAGAACGTTTCCTTCACCTCCGACAAAGGCACGACGCACCATAACACGGCCTTCCCGATGTACGCGCAGGACGGTCACCTCGTCTCGATGGACATTCGAAACGAACGCTTCAAGTCGTTTCCATCGGGGGAGCGGGGTGAGGCTATGTGGCATTCCAATCGGTTCTACGAATTGATCATGCCACTGGCCATGCACGAGCGGCACGCATTACCCGTTGGCACCACGGGCACCGTGCACCGGCACAGTGCCGATACGGTTTCGTTCAATTTTGTGGAAGAAGGGAAGCCGCGTCAGGTGCAGTTGCCCCTCGAATCGGCCCGTGGTGCGTTCAAAGAGGTGTCCGCGCAGCGCATCCTTGTGGCGGAGTCGGCCATCGATGCCTTGTCGTTCAAGCAACTCAACCCGGAAGTAGAGGGAGAACGCCGGTTCTACATGGCCACGGGTGGCCAGCCGGGCAGTCGGCAAATGGGCTTTATCCAAAAGGTGTTAGATCGAAACCCGGAAGCTCAGTTCGTCATCGCGCAGGACGGCGACAATGCGGGGTTGCGCTTCGCGATTAATTACCTCGGCCTCACGCACCCGGCGGCTGATCCGGCCCTGCGTATCAAACCAGAGATTGCTTACTCCGGCCCGAACCTCCCGCCCAACCCGCTGGCCAACGTGCTGGGACCAAAGTTCGTATTTGACCCAGAGGTGAAAACCTTTGCCGACGTACTCAAACGGTTCGACATCGTGGACGGTACGTTGTCGGATGGCCACAAGCTGGCCATTAACCATCAGGATCGATTCAGAGAAATTATGCCGGAGGATTACGTAAAAGCGGCGGTCGAGATGGTGCAGTCGGTGATCCCGGCGTTCGTCTACGCCAAAGCGTATGGTGTGCCGTTGCAGGAGGAGGTGGGCAAGCTGGCGCAGTCCGAGTATATGGTGGGCAAGGTGGGCAACGAGTTCCGGTTTGCGCGGGAGCGGGCCATGATCTCAGCCGATGAGATGGACAAACGGATTCAGCACCACAAGGATGCTAAACTGGAGAAGGACCTCTATTCGGGTGTCAACAAGCTGGAACTGGAATTGCGTCAGCCCCTCACACCCGGTGCAGGGGGATCAGACAAGGCACAGCAACGAAACGAGGTGTTTCTGGGCAAATTCCTCGACGAGATGAATCGCTTCACGAAGCAGTTTCACTACAACGGCGATGCCAATGACAAGGAAAAAAAGGTGCAGGAGTTTCAACGAGAAACACTGCTCGATGGGCAATTGGGTCAGGCTGTAACGCGTACCCGTATCCACTTTCCTAACGATGGCCGCTTGCTGGTCAAAGCCCTGACCATGCTGACGGAGGAGATCAATGGGCGACAGGGTCAGTCGCTCTACCATGTGGTGCGCCCGACCCGGCAGCAGAAAGATTTGAACGACGTACTGCAAAACCGGCAGGGCGAACCCCTCCCCGATTCCAGTCCGCTGAAGGTGGGTGCCCCGCCTACCATTCGTCCGCAGCGCGAAGCCAACGTGGAACAATCTGTAAAGCAGTCAACGCCGGAACCCGTGGCTGAAACGGGCCGGTCATACCGTACTAAACTTTAACCACCCCCGCCGTCAGACAGACGGCGGGGTCTTTTCCCTATGAAAGATACCCCCTCCCCTACCCACGCTGAACTGGATCAGGTTGGCCCGGTCCGTCAGGCACCTACCTCGCCCGCCGACGCTTATCCAACTAATCCCTACTGGTCTAAGTCCGGTGCTGAGGTTTCTCCGCCGTTACCCAATGCCAAACCGCAGTCGGCTGGTCACCCCCCGTTGTTTGATCCCCACTTGATTGGCGCGATCAGCGAGGCGGTGCACGAAGCTGGCCAGCAACATCGGGATGAACTGTCTCACCTGTTGGCCGACTGGCTTCCTCAATTGCCCACCAAACTAACGCCCGCAGTGGAGGCGCATTTAGATAAGATCGTTCCGAAGGTTGTCAAGGTCGAACACCCTGGTCGGCTCCTGCTCCTGCTGGTTCGCTGGTTAACTGCTGGTATGGTGCTGTCAGGTTTGCTGGTCGGCGGCCTACTATATGGATTACTGCACCTGCGACAGGAACGCGACGCGTTTGCGCCCGGCTACTGGCAACATCGCTACGCAACGGCCAAAGCTTCTGTGGAGGGGTCTCCCCTACTTTGCCGGTGGCTACAAGGCGCAGATACGCTTTACGCTTCGCCGGATTTTAAGCAGGAGCTAACCCGTCTGGAAAATATTGTCGAGGCGCGCCACCAGCAATACCTGCTGAAACAGCGGGAACGCGCGTTGCTGAAGGCGGTGAAGCAATAGGCAATTCTGAACTACCAGTCGTAGTTTAGGCGTCAATTAACGCCTCTGTTTATGAACCCTCCTTTCGAACTGCTTTGGTCGGACGAAGCCCGACTGACGTTCAACCGGCTGCCCATTGACGTGCAGGCTGCCTTTCTGAAACAGTTGCCGCAGCTAATCACAAAATACGCTCAACTATACAAAGATCGCACTGACCCGGAGCAGGTCGTGGGCACGGTGTCACACATGCAGGTTCCCGACTGGGGGATGTGGTTGCGGATGGGAACCGACTACAATGAGTATGATGATGAACCCGTTTTATTGATTTATGAACTGGAGGAGTTGACCAGTCAGGAGTTTGAGCAGTCAGTTCGTGAAGCCCAAATTATGCCCGGTCGTATTAATCCTAAGCGGCAATAAGGCAATCAAGGGGTATCCACAAACTGCCTCCATTAACCAGAAGCGGGCGTAAAGTCCTGACTATCAATACAAAGATAGCTAACTATTCAGCTATATAGCTATCTTTGTGCTGTTGAAACCGGAGACGCTTGGCCGGATGAACCCAGGCACTAACTCACTTATTTTTCTTAATCAATTATGAAATCGTACCAGCACGAAACAGTCAACACTCAGGGCGAAGTTGTCATTGCCAACCGCTACCGCTACATCGAAGGCGAGCCAAAACAGTACCGCTATAACTCGCAAACCGGGCAGTTCAATATCGACGGGGACACGCTTGTACTTGACAGCAACGGCAAGCCTGTCCGGGAGTTTTCTTTTCAGCCGTTTGTCTTCCGGGTTTTTGAAGATGGCCTGTTCAACCGAAACCGCGAACCGTGGGCCGAACTGTTTTTTGTCGATGCGCTGAACTGCGTGTCAAGCATCATGTTCAACGGTACAACCCTCGCGGAGTTGCGGGGCGTTTTCAAAAAGCTCTTGTACGAAGGTGCCGAACCCAAGTCGCTTTGTCATGTGGTGCTCACGGTCCGCCCAGAAAAATTGACCAGCAAGACCGACCCGACAAAATCGTGGTTTATTGGCCGGTTCACCTTCGGCCCTGCCCCTGCTGAAAAGGTGCAGGAGTTAGCCGAATACGCCGCTGATTACCCGATCTACCGCCGTGATACGCTCAAGCAGACAGCCAATTACCTGAGCTTTTCCGAGACGTTCGCGCTACCGACCACTGACGTTATCGCGTTGCCTGCTGGCGAACAAGACGTTTCTACAGCTATCGGGCAGGAAGCCACTACCCTAGTTGTGTAGTCTTTTATTTCTCTAGCCAGCTAGTTAACTATCTGACTAGAGAAATAAGTTTAAAATTAGCTAACCAGTTAGTTCACTATCATGCTATTCCAACCAGCCAATTACCGGTCGTACCCAGCGTATGCCAATTCTGACCTGACCGAATTTGAGCGGTTCTTAACCGCACAGCCTAACAAACTACCCGTAGCTGCTTTTGCCGAAGGATCGGCGTTCCATCAGCTTGTCCTTGAACCACGCTGTGGCCGACCAATCCCTTCCGACATTGATCGGGAGCGACTACAAAAAATGGCCGCTGCCGTTCGGACCACCCGATTCGGACGCTGGGCGTTGCAATGGGGACAAAAAGAACAGCCCCATCTGTTTCGGCACCCGGCTACGGGCTTACTCTGCAAATGCCAAACGGACCTAACGCTTCGCCACGGCCTGGTCATCGACATCAAAACGACCCGCGCCCGCACGTACCGACAGTTTCTGGAGTGCTGCGAGGCATATCAGTATGACCGACAGGCAGCTTTCTACTTAGATGGATTAGCGGCTAAACGGTTTGTGCTGTTAGGCGTTCAAAAAACGGCCCCATTTCAGGTGTTTTACTTTGAGCCGACCGCCGATGCTATCGGCCAAGAGTTTATTCAGCAAGGGCGCGAACGGTATAATCGGTTATTATCCATGATTGCCCGTTCTTCGTTTCGTCCCTCGTCCTGGTCACATGAGTATGCGGGTGACAGCATGATGCAACTGAGCGAGTTGCACACATCGCAAGTCAGTTTGGTCACTAGTTTAGTAGCCTGCTAATTTACAAGCAGAGTAGCTGAATAGATAACTATTTAGCTACTCTGCTAATCAAGGGGTAATCTATCCCGTAAGTTTTCTATATAGCTATATGACTACTGCGCTACTTACCCCGCCCGGCGATGGCTACCAGCGAGCCAGACTGATTGTCGAGCTTGGGCCACTATTGCTGGTAGGGAAGGAAGGGTGGGTAAAAACAGAAAACGAAAAACACCCAGTGAGAGGGGTCAAACAGTCATTCCGATTTGTATCAGCCACAAACCATGATCTCATTTTTAGGGTATATGCGGACGAAATTGAGTTGTTATAGTGCCGATTAAATCAAAGGGGTAGGGTGAAAGCCACATAAATCAAGCGGGTCGTAAAAGCCTGATAGATAGCAAGTTGACTATATAAATAGCTGAATATTTGGCTATCTTTATAGTGTTAAACTAGTCAGCTATCTATGACCCGTTACCCTACACCACGTACCCGCCCGGCCTCTCCCCGGCCTGTTATCCTAATTGCCAATCAAGTTGTGCTGTTTGGTCAGCCCGGCATTATCCCACCAACCCGTACCAACCCGCAACCGCCTATTTCGCACCAAACAGAAGCTGTAACGGGCGAAGGCACGGACAAAAGCCCGGTTGAGCGGCTACATAGCTTCTGCCCGGATGCAGCCTGTATACCCGTTGGCAATGCCGCCAAATTGCGGGCCAACCTTGCCGCCATTGATACGCTGAAAGCGATTCAGCAGCAGAACCGCCCAGCGACACCCGACGAGCAACGGCTACTAGCCCAGTACACAGGCTGGGGCGGTCTGTCGGCCATCTGGAAAGCGGATGAATATAGAGCCTGGCAGGATAGCCAAACAAATGCCACCGTATTCATTGACGAATTGGTAAAGCGATGGGGGAGCCAGTACGGACATACCCGGCAACGGTTGGCCGACCTGCTAACCCCCGCCGAGCAAGCCGCCGCCGAAGCCTCAACCCTAAACGCATTTTACACAACTCCCGAAGTCATAGCGGCTATGTGGCAGGCCGTTGAACAGTTCGGCTTTACGGGTGGGCGCATCCTGGAACCCGCCGCAGGAATCGGCTATTTTATCGGGATGATGCCCCCGGCACTCCGCGAACGGTCGGCGTGGGTAGCGGTTGAAAAAGATAGCCTGTCGGGGCAGGTGATCCAACAGCTTTACCCCGACGTTGAGACCTACGTTTGCGGACTGGAGCAAACCCACTTTGAGGCTGCCAGTTTTGATTTAGTCATTGGGAATGTACCGTTTGGCAGTTACTCCGTTTATGACCGGCAGCACCCAGAGCTAACCACGTTCCCAATTCATAATTACTTCATCGGGCGGGCGGTGCAGTTGGTGAAGCCGGGCGGCTTGGTTGCGCTGATCACGTCGGCGGGTACGCTCGACGCAGCGGGTACAGAGTTTCGGCACTTCCTAACCAATGAAGCCAACGCCGATCTGTTAGGGGCCATCCGGTTACCATCCAACGCGTTTGAGGCCAACGCCGGAACCGTTGTTACCACCGACATACTGTTTCTACAGAAGCGGACAGGTGCGGGGCGTTCTGTTGCTGCCCATCCGTTTGAACGGACAATGACGGTCCGGGCCGAAACACACGACGCGAAAGGCAATGAATTAGAGTCTGTCAGAACGTTGGCTGTGAATGAGTATTACCACGCTCGGCTCGCCATGATGCTCGGCGATATGCACTTTGCTGACGAGGTAGGCAAAGGCGGATTGTACCGGGCCGACCAGCCGACGCTATACCAACAAAATCCCGACCAGTTGCCCCAGCTTCTGACTAATGCCATTGCTCAGTTACCAACCGCCATTTATAACAGCAGTGGCCCCCAAACAGCGCCAACGAGGTTGGAAAGTGGTTCAGCCCACTTTAGCGAATCGGTAACGATTAAAGGCAAACGCTATAGCCAACCGCTCATCATTGCCCAATATGAACGAGTAAAAAAGGCGTTTGCCGACCTAAGAATAGCAGAACAGGCTGATAGGGGAGAGGCCCTTACCAACGAATTGCGGTTTGCCCTAAACCAGACCTACGGGTTATTTACGCGCTATTTCGGTACGCTCAACCGAAACCGGGCCGTTGCGTTTTTGGAGGACTATGACCCGCAGTTTGCCACCGTTCAGGCGTTAGAGATTGTTAGTCGAATGGATAAAGGCCACACGATTACCAAAGCCGATATATTCCGGCAACGCGTACACCCCGCCACCCATACCCCGGAACGGGTCGAGACGTTGGCCGATGCCCTGCGGTTGTCGATTGCCTTAACGGGACGGGTCAGTTTAGAGCAGATAGGCCGTTGGCTGCAAAAGCCCGTGGCTGATGTAAAACGCGAATTAATAGCCGCAGAAATGGCCTACCCAAATCCGGTTTCGGGCCAGTTAGATGACCGGGATACCTACCTATCTGGTAACGTGCGGAAAAAGCTGGCCGAGGCTACCAACGCCGCCCAAACGTATGCCGAGTATGCCGTAAATGTGCGGGCGTTAACTGCCGTTTTACCCGCGACTATACCCGCCCCGCTCATTACGTTTCGGTTGGGGTCGGCCTGGATTCCGGCGCAGATCATCGACGCATTCATCGAGCAGACTTTACAGACCAATTGCGTAACGGTTCGGTATAATGGTCGGGTAGGGCAGTATGAGTTGGATGGCATGGGCAACGTTTCATCGGTGCAAAACCGCTCGTTGGGTACGTCACGCCGAACGGCCATGCAACTGATCGAAGCTGCTTTACAACAACGTACCGTCGTGATTACTAAAACTATAGTTGATGCGGAAGGGCAGGAGAGAACGGTCAAAGACATAGAGGCGACTAGCCAGGCGGTACAAGCGCAGGAGGCTCTAAATGAGCTATTTATTGACTTTGTGCGTGACCACCACAGCGCGGATATTGAGCCGGTTTATAACGAATTGTATAACAGCCACGTGCGTAAAACCTACCGTGAACCGGCCTTGACGCACTATCCGGGCGCATCGCCAGCCATTCAGTTACGGTTACACCAGTTCCGGGGCGTGGAGCGGATCAAGGAGCAGAATACGTTATTGGCTCATGCGGTGGGGTCGGGGAAATCGTTTACTATGATCTCGGCGGCGATGGAATTAAAGCGGTTGGGCGTAGCGCACAAGCCTATGATCGTGGTACAAAACTCAACGCTGAATGACTTTGCCCGTGCGTGGCGAACGCTGTATCCATCGGCTATTATTTACGTGCCGCAACCTGCCGACCTGGAAGCAGGCAACCGCAAGCGGTTTTTGCAGCGCATCGCTACCAATAATTTTGACGGGGTGCTGATTCCGCAAAGTTTCCTCAAACTCATTCCCGACGACCCGGCCAGCGAGGAAGCGTTTATTCAGGAAGAAATAGGCCGGGTAGCCTATGCCATTGCCGCCGCCGCCCGGCAGGGTCGCCAGAAACCTATGAGCGTGAAACGGTTGAACGAACTGAAATTACGGTTGGCTAACCGGCGCATTCGGCAGGCCGACCGCAAAAAAGACGAGATGCTGACCTTTGACCAGTTGGGCATCGACGCGCTGTTTTTGGACGAAGCGCACCGCTACAAACGGCTTGGCTTCTTCACGGCCCGCCAAAATGTGAAAGGCATTGATACGGCAGGGTCGGAGGATGCGCTGAGCGCGTTGTTCAAGTGCCGCACAGTGCAGGCACGGCGGGGACGGGTGGTGCTGGCAACGGGTACGCCCATTAGCAATACGATGGCGGAAGCCTGGACGACGTTACGCTTTATTGCACCCGACCGGCTAAACCGAGCCTTGCTGGCTACGTTTGACCAGTTTGCCGGGGCGTTTGGTACCGTCATTCAGTCGTTTGAACTGACCGCAACGGGTAATTTCAAGGCCGTTGAGCGGTTCGCCAAGTTTGTCAACGTGCCGCAGTTGTCGGAATTGTACCGCGCTTACGTTGACGTGGTGCTGAATGAAGACGTAATCGAATTCAAGCGGGATGCTACGTTACCGATACTGAAAGACGGGCAACATACCCGGATTGTACTGCCACAAACAGAGGGTGTGGCCGACGAGTTGGACCGCATCAAGCACACGTTACGATGGTTTGAGAACTTAAGCGGAGCCGAGAAGCGCGATAACTCACACATTCCGTTAGTGTGTTTCGGGCAGGCCCGCAAAGCGACAATTGATGTACGGCTGCTGGATGCCGAAAACCCCGACGAAGCCGGGTCGAAGTGTAACCGACTGGTAACAGAGGTATTGCGGATCTATTGGGAATCGGCCACGTACCGGGGAACACAGTTGGTCTTTGCCGATAATTACCAAAGCCCGTCCGTTCGTGGATGGCTGGATGAAGCAGGCGAAGAGCGGACAGCCCGACGGTTTAACCTATTTGACGACATACGGGCGAAGCTAATTGAACAGGGCGTACCGGCTATCGAAGTGGCAGTTGTACCCGCCGAGGCTGATAAGCGCGAACCCCTGTTTGCCAAAGTCCGCACGGGTGGGGTACGTATTTTGCTGGGTACGTCGGAGCGGGCAGGCGTGGGCGTCAACGTGCAGGAACGGTTAGTGGCCGTTCACCATATGGATGCGCCAAACCGCCCCACCGACTTCGAGCAGCGAAACGGGCGGCTGATTCGGCAGGGCAACTTACATGCTGCCTGGGACTTACCGGTAGAGGTGCTGACCTACGGCGTTGACCGGACGCTCGACGCTACGGCCTACGGGCGGTTGGCCATCAAACAGAAGTTTATCAATCAGGTATTGAAAGGCCATATTGCCGACGACCAAATGGCCGATATCAGCGCGGATGATGACTTCGCCGCCATGTCATTCGATCAGATGATGGCGACGCTGTCGGGTTCACAATATGCCCTGTTATACACCACGAAACAGCTTGATTTGTCACGGGTGATGCAGGCCCGTAAGAACTGGCAACGGGGGCTGATGGATGCCCAATGGCAGGTAGAAAACGCCCGGCAATTTATCAAAGTCAACACCCCATTACTAGCCGAGTTGGAGCACGAAACCGCCATCTTACAAGCGCATTTTGGCATTCCCTACGCCGTGAGGAACGTAACGGTAAACGGCACGACTTACACCGAGAAGTGGGGTGAAGCTGTTCAGCATCTTATGGAACAGGTTAAAGGAGCCGTGAAACGCCACGACGTGCAGCCGAAAACAATGCAGGTAAATGGCCTTACGCTGACCCTGACGGGTGAACGCTCCCAAGAATTGATCGGTGAGCTTTTGCCTGGTCAAGTCGTTGTCCGCTACAGTTGGGGCCGCAATGTGTCGGGTGTGGTAGGTTCGTCTAACGGGCTGTTTTCATCCCTGAAAGCCGCCATTGCCCGTGTTTACGAGGCCCCCGCCCAACTCATCCGCGACCTGGAACGCGCCCGGCTCACCGAGCAGGAATTTGGCCGGAAACTCGCCCAGCCTTTCCGGCAGGAAGCGGAGTTACACCGCCTCGAAACCGAAGTAGCCGACCTGAAGCGGAAGATGGAAACCGAGGGCGAATCAGCAGAAGCAAACGTTGCTGAGTTGGTTGCCTAATTGTCACCCGCGCCAATGCTTACGGGTATCGGCGCGGGAAAAAAGAACTAAAGGGGAATAATCGAAACATTACTTTTTCAAGAACCCTTGTATAACTCAGGTTATGAAAACTTGATTCTATACCTAGGTCAGCAGGCAGGTAAACCCATTGCGCGTCATTAATCAAGGGGTACCGGCGGGGAACACCCTTCGGGCCATCCCCGCCGGGTGCGCGCGGGCAGCATCTTCCGGGTCGCGCCCTCACCACTGCGTGGCCGGTTGCCCCCCAAAAGACCCTGCCCGGTCCGCGCACAAATCAAGGGGAAGGGCAAAGGCAATGAAAAAATCACATCGGGCGGATAAAGCCGGGTTAGGCAAATGCCGGGTAGGTGCGTTCGTAATCGTCTACTTCATCGTCATCAAGCAGGTTAAGTAGCATGGCCTGCACGTCGGCGGGCTTATCGGAAATAACCTCGCGGAAGAGACTGGCGTAGGTACGTCCCGTATCGCGTTGCCGGTCGAGGGTCAGGGCGCGAGCCTCCTCAAATTCCTGGCAAATTGAATCGTCGCTGAGTAACCGCCTCAGGAGCTGGCGGTCAAGCAAGAGCCGGAAGCCGGTAGGGTAGGGGGCTTCTGCGCCAATCGGTGAAGCGGGTATATCGAATGCATCTGGTATTGGTTGATACGACTCAACCGTGGCTGGTTGTCCTGTCTCGTTTGGCTCAGCAGGCGCGAAGGTCGGGTCATCTAATTCGGTAGACAGGGGCTGCTGCGGCGTTGGAACGGAATCGCCTGGCGGTGTCGCTTGTTGCGTTAAAATGGCCTCAGAAGCAGCGTGTTGGCTTTTTTTAAGCAATGGAATCAGTTCACTTCGGGTGTAATTGGCCATCGGCATCGGTACGTCGACGGCTATTTTTCCGGCAGTCGGCTGGAAAAACGTCATGACCGTCGGCGTTGGGCGGGTCTTCTTTTTGGTCCGGGAGCGTCCCGTGAACCAGATGACAAGGCCAGACCAGACTACCAGGGCGATGGTAGCCAACACAATGAATGTGCTGGTTGAGATAACAAGGAACATTGGATTAGGAACGAGGTTGAGCGAATTGGGCCAGAGCGTTCAGGAAGGTTTCGTCGGCTTGTTGCGCCACGGCCTGATCGTGTAGGAAACAGAAGTATGCCGTCATCGTCAGCTTTATCCGGTGCTTCACCATCAGGTAGCCAGCTAGTTGAATATATTCATCCCGCATCGTCTCATCGACGAACACAATCTTCACCCCGGATTGAGAAGTTGGTTCTTTTCGAGAAGCGGCCTTGGGGCGCGGCAGGGTCGGTTTATTCGACTTAAATTTATTGCCTTTCGTGGTTAGCAACTGAGCAGTGGTTTTATCCGGGTCAGATGGAATTGGCTGTTTAGAGGCTGGTTCAAGTGCGTTAACTGGTTGTGTTGGCGCGTTAGGAATATCGGCGTCGACGAAATGATGATACCGATCCGCCTTTTGTCGAAGTGATTCACCTGGGTTATCCAGCGACGGGGCAGATTCGGTAGGAGCGGGGGCTGTTCGGCGGTATTTGTCCAGGCTCATCCTAATGGCTGATTAGTTAATTCGGGAAAGAGCGCGTTCACCTCCGCAATTAGACTCACCACATCCTGTAAATACTGCGCTTCACGCCACTCAGCTGGCTTCTGTTCATCCTTCCGCCGAACGTACCGGCCAGCAGGAAGTACCACCGGCGAGGAGGTGGTGGTCAGCATCTTGGCCCGGTCGAACCCCGCATCGGCATCGTTGAGGCGGGTTTTCAGGAAATGGACGGGAACGGCATCATTACGAAAGAGGGTGGAAAAGTAGGCTTCCAACGCATCGGCCCGTCGGGCGAAGGTGAACTTGTATTTATTCCAGAAACAGCGAATAGTTAGATAGTCAGGTAGCTGTCTACGCGTAGTATAGTCAATAATGGCCCCTACGTACTGAATGGACGCGTTGACATCGACCTGCTGCGTAGTGAAGGGAACAAGCAGTACATCCGTTTCGGCCAACGCCCGGAGAACGCCTGCATTAAATTGACCACCCATATCCAGGAAGATGTAATCAAAATCTTCCCGGACCCGCGCCATGTCCAGTTCGCTCAGGGCCGAGAAGGGGAGGGGGTGAATCGGGTAGTGTTCCCGGATAGCCTGTTGCCGATTGTGCCGGTATCGCTCAAAAGCAGCCTGGTCGTTGGTACTGGTGTAAGGCTGGGCTTTTGTGGTTAATTCAGCATCGGTTAAGTGCTCATAAGCCTGAGTCAGCATGGCTAACCCGGCCTCCTCTTCTTCCCGGAGGTCGGCGATGGAGTGTTGAGGCGGGTCGCAGTCGAACACGATGACTCGTTGATTAGCCACGTAGGCCAGGTACGAAGCCAGAATAACGGTCAAAGTAGACTTCCCCATACCACCTTTTGAGGTATGAATCGTAATAAGCTTACCGGACATCGATTGGTATTTGTTTAATATTTTAAACAAATAAAGATAATAAAATATAGATTTGCAACTGAAGCAATCAGTGCAACTCGGTTGGGTAGAATGCATAAACCAACTGGAGCAACCTAACTAACTGGGGTGTATTGACCAACCTGGTTGTGAGTAACAACCGATGCAACCGGAGCAACGAAGGCAACCAGATCAACCGGGTTGGTGGCTCCACTTGGCCCTTTGGTGTGCAGCAAGCTATGTTTTTGTATATACAGAATACGGATGGGCGAGATGAACGAAGAGAAGTCCGTTAGTAAGAACGAGCGTGAAAAGCGACTAGACAGGCGGTCGAAGGGTGTGTTTGTCCGACTGAAGGAGGCTGAGCAACTGAAGCTAAAAGAACTTAGTCGGGAGTCAGGCATCAGTGTGTCGCAACTCCTGCGGTCAGGTGCCCTGGATGGTCTGCATCGCCTGCCCCGCTTTCGGAAATTACCGCCAACCGTCACGACCACCTTATCAACGCTGGATCGATTGACAACGGCAATGGTGTATCTCAGTGGCCGGGCGGAGCAGGATGCGATCTATGCTCAGGACATCAGGCAACTGGTGTACGAGGTAGGTGATGTGATCCGGCAAATCCGGCAGTTCTGTGCCAACAATATGGCCAGTTATGGATCGGTAGCGCAGCTTGAAATACTCATTGAGCAATTGAAGAATAGCACCGATGCGAACGCAATTGAGGTGAAAAGTCAGTTACGAACCCTACGCGAAAGCTTCCAAAATGACCTTATTCAGTGATTGGCAAAATAGCTCGTTTTGGCTCCAGCTTTCTGGGAGCGATCCAGTATTGTTATTACGAAACCAGAGCCAACCGCAGCCTCGACCGGACTCGAATCCGCGGCGAACTACTATACGCGCAGCACGTGGGTCTGTCGCAGGTGACGGATAACAGCCTGCGCACTGAATCGAAACAACGGCTGGATATTCATGCGCTGGCGGCTTCGATGAAATCAGTAGCCGAGCTAAACGAACGTACCCGAAAGCCGGTTTGGCATCAAAGTTTTTCCTTCCCCGTCGGTGAGAGTCCCTCTGCCGACGTGCTGATTCGGATCTGTCAATCCTTCGCCCAGACATTCGGGATGGAAAACAACCCAATGGTGGCCTTCCGGCATCGAGACCGGCAACACGACCATTTTCACATCATCGCCAGCCGGATTGATTTGGAGGGACTGAATACGGCCCAAACAAGTTTCAATTATCGGGAAGTCGGGCGCTTTTGCCGGACTATGGAAACGCGGTTCAATTTAACGCCGGGTACACCGATGGCCACTGACCAGAAGGCAACAGTAGTGGATACGGACCCAACGCCAGCGGAGAACAAGCAGGCTAATGAAGGAGATCAAACAGTCCCAGGTACGGTGAAACCCGCACCCGTTCATGTCCTACAGCAAAAGCTCAAACCTTAATTTTAAAGCCATTACGCACCATCTTTACTCGTATAGTTGTATATTTGACTAGTCAACTATATAGCTATTAATATGAAAGATCCAGCTAAAAAAGGAGGTGATCAAACTTTGCCGGGAGGCGATAACGACGACGTTCAATTTGTCTTTGTTCGTCAGGAATCGGTTTCTGTTTACGAAGTGCGCGACAGCGTGGGTGACGTCGTCAGTATTGTCATCGCAGAGGGAGTTGATGAGCCGGAACAATTTCGGGCACGTCCGGTGGCCGAACAGGATGCCATGAAAATGCTGGCTTTGGACGAGTACTACAATGGATCAAAGTGGGAGGGGCCAGCCGAGGTGTAATGCTTACACCGACATAGAAAGATCAACTTAAATATGCAGCAGATGATTCGCTACCAGACACTCCACGCTGATTATACGTATACGGTTGAAGGCAACATCATTGTTATCACAGACCTCGATCTGGGCAACAAAAGTGTAACGAATGATATCGAGAACGTTCTTGCCGAGATTCGTACGGAACTGGGTGAGCTAGCTGGCTATGCTGTTATTTACCGGGATAGTCTGGGACGTTGGGACGGGGTGCGGTTAGTAAACGGAGCTGTTCTTTTCTACGGCTTGGGCGAGACAAACCAACAGAGTGCGATGAACCGACTTCTCCATCTGGTCGAATCATAAAGGAAAAACATTTTATGTAAGTAGTCAAAAATACAAAATAATATACTCCAGAGGAGTAAACAGTACAGAAAGAATTACCTCGTCAAAAAGCCGCGCCAGTTGAGCCTGGACGCGGCTTTTTCATGACCGTGGGTGTACCGCTAGAATCACCCATTATAGCAGGACAAGCCACTCGAAAATGGTCAAAATCGTCTTGTAACGCACGGTTTTCGCTGAACTGCGTGAATCACCTAAATATTCTCTCAACAATCGCCGTTCAGTGGTGTCTACTTGCCTGTTAAGGTTAATTTTACGTATTAATTAATCAATGATATCATGAAACTGATCGTCTCAATAGTAGTGATTTTTATATTAACGACTACTTGTTCGTATAAATGTGTTCAGCCCTTGGACTCATCGTTGAGTTCCACGGTAAGAGACTGGCTAGTACCTTATAAAAAACAGAATTTCTTGCTATTTGGGAGCCAGCAAGGAGATATAGACACACTTTCAATACAGTACAAGATGTTTAATGAATTCTGTGGTGGAGAAGAATGTGGTACACTTTGTGAATCAGAGCAAATTTTGCTTACTTCTAGTAGTAATAAAACTATCGTGATTAGAATTGACATAAGACTCAATAATCTCCTTGCTATAAATAATGATATAGATTCGAAATATCTATACATAAGTTATGATGTAAAAGATAAATCAATTTTTCAAAAGCCTTCTGCCATCCGAGTTGAATATTTTGAAAATTACACATATAAAGGCTCATTCATTCACCTCCTTAGTAGTGATTGTACAAGCTTAACCTCATGCGATAAACTGTTATTTCCATCATATAAAATTTCACAAGAACTAGGACTCATTGAGTATGGAGACGATAAAGGCAAGATATGGAAGAGATTATAAAAATTGATGTATGAATCAGTCAGTAAAGAAAGTGGCTTCTCTCTTGCAAAATAAAGCTGCAATGAGCTTGGGCTGGGAATGGAAATGAGCTAATTGTCTCACCAAATTTTTGGTTAGGTGTCATTAGTAACTTATTGTAAATTAAGTTTTTTGATGTATAGGCAAAGAATAAAATGCTCTGCAAATGACAGATTGACTATAGATTACGTTTACTCGGAACATGGGCTTTCTCATAAAAACAGAAAAGTGAGCTAAGTGCTTAATTTTGAGGCTGTTCAAGTGTTACTATCCACCCGCCCCGGTTGACTGCGCAGTTGGGCAGGTTCCATGCGGACATTACCGTCTACCCAATAGAATGATTGAACCATAACGTTGTCATTTCCGTTGCCCTACTCAAGTTTCAATGGATCGCTCAATCGCCATTCCAATGAATTAGCAGAGTAACTTTTTGATTGTTGGACCAATTGCCAAGCAAACAGACCTAATCCGAGGTAAAGACAAGCCACCTTACTTAGTCCGTTCATACGTTGAGTGGTCAACATCTCTGCTTAAGCCAACGATTGAACAACCTGTGGCCAGGCGGTTCGTATCTGACCGCACAATCTACTGTTGGCTGTTACGTAGATGTGACTCAGTTGTTGCCAAATCATTACCTCAGTGGCCCCCATTTTTAATGATCAGCAAACACCCGATGTATGGCTATCAAACAGGTTCCCTCTGTCCTTCAGTTTATTTTTGGTGAAGAAATTAATGGTCGCAGCCAACTACTTATTGGTACCAGTGCTTTGATAGCCAGTAGCATACTGCTGGCGCTCAGTAAGTTGACGTACCACCATTCTATTTGTCAGCAGGTGGTTATCGTTGTGTTGGCCTGGGATTTGGTTGGGGGCGGAGTAGCCCATCTACTCCCGGCCAACCGTCTGTTCTGGCGGTCGTTGCAGCCTGAGTGGCTCGTGGTCTGGACAGCCTCGTATGCCTGGCACCCATTGCTCTTCATCAGTGCATTTGGCGGCGGGTTGTCGGTGCTGGCCGGGTTGCATCTGCTTTGCATAATGCTGGTTGCTGGCCAATACTGGATCGGTAATCGAGGCTTGTTCTATTGGGCTGTACTGGCTTTTGTACTTGGCATAGGAGCGGGTTACTGGCTGGCTATTCCGGGTGGACTGCTGTGGTTTCCAGCACTCTATCTCCTCAAGTCCTCCTTATTTGACAAAGCTCCACCTCGTTCAAGATACCACCATCGCTCACACAAACAAGTCGTAGTGTCAGCGCAACTCACCATTGAATAAGTGCTACTGATGGCTAACGACTATCCCTTCTCAGCTGCGCGATACTGACGGGGCGATTGGCCAGCAAACTGACGAAACATTCTGGAAAAATGGTAGGGATCCGCAAATCCAAGCCGATCACTGATTTCCTTTATCCGAAGCGACGTATTCTCCAGAAGCCTGCACGCTTGCTGCATTCGCAGGAAACTGAAAAAATGAATGGGTGAACTCTGGGTCTGTTGCCGGAAAAGGGCCGAATAATGCGACGGAGACAAACCCGCCTGTTCAGCTAGTTTGGTTAGGGCCAAAGACTGATGCAAATGCTGTTTCATGTAGTTGATAGAAGTATTTACTACATCCCCTGCATTATCCTGCACTGCCTGTTTGTAAACTGATTCCCGGAACGTAGCCAGAAAATGAGGCAGACAACTGGTCGCGTACAGCAGATTGTCCGCATTGAATGCCATTGTCAGGTGCGAAAAGATATCGTCGAAAAGCTGGAGCCTTACCTCATTTGGCGCAATTGTTAACGGGCCGCTATCGCCATTGTGCAGGTATTGCTGGAAAGAAGCAGCCTGACTTCCCGCGAAATGCAGCCAATATATACTCCACGGGTTGGCCGGTTCTGTTCCGTACTGGTGCGGTACCCATGCGGGTAGGATAACAGCCTGGTTTGCCGTCATCTCGTGTTTATTTAGCCCAACCTGATACCACCCCGCCCCCCGTGTACAATAGATAAGTATGCACTCCGAGCTACCTCTAGGGCGTTCCCGAAAATGAAAACGGGCGTTAGGGTAGTAACCAATGTCGGTTATGTGCAGGCCTTGACAATGCGGGTAGCTCGTGACCTGGTTTATTGATTCGGACGATAAGATACAGCTACGTTGTCCCTCGAACCCCTCCTCTCTTTTCATGGAACAAAGTACTTATCAAATCATAAGATTATCCAGCTTAATCCGCATAACCGTCATGGTCTTTTAATCAGCGATCCATGATTTTTGCTAAAAATTCTGTCAATAATTTCATGACAACATCCGGAGCTTCTGTCAATAATGCCTACATTCTGGGTATCTCCTTTATCTCGGCATTAGGCGGGTATCTCTTTGGGTTCGACTTTGCCGTTATTTCCGGGGCACTGCCATTCCTGCGCGTCGAGTTTAGTCTGAATGCCTGGTGGGAAGGCTTCCTGACGGGGTCGCTGGCGTTGGGTTGTATAGTTGGTTGTCTGGTGGCTGGTCGATTATCTGACCGCTACGGTCGGCGACCAGGCTTATTACTGGCGGCTCTGCTCTTTGCTCTTTCGTCCCTAGGAATGGCCCTGGCTGGTTCGTTGACCAGTTTTGTCACCATGCGATTTGGGGCAGGTATTGGAGTAGGTATGGCTTCCATGCTCAGCCCGATGTACATCGCCGAGGTGTCGCCAGCCGCCATCCGGGGGCGGAATGTCGCTATCAATCAACTCACCATCGTCATTGGCGTATTGGTGACTAACGTAGTCAACTACTACCTATCGGACGATGGGCCGGAAGCCTGGCGATGGATGTTCGGCCTGGGCGTATTGCCCGCTGTTCTGTTTTTTGTCGGTGTACTCTGGCTCCCAGAAAGTCCGCGCTGGCTGGTAAAGGCTGGTCGGCTTGCTCTGGCTCAGGCGGTGCTGGGCAAGCTTGGCAATCCGGTTTTTGTGCAGGAAACGCTGCATAACATCCAGCGGTCACTACCCAAAACGACTCCTCCTTCGTTTGCAGCCGTGTTCGAACGCGGAGTGCGGCCCGCTGTATTTGTGGGCATAGGCCTGGCTGTTTTTCAGCAATTTTGTGGCATCAATGTCGTGTTCAATTATACCTCCACCATCTTCGAGTCCGTTGGGGCGAGTCTGGACCGGCAGCTTTTTGAGACGGTTTCTATCGGTGTGGTCAATCTGCTGTTCACGCTGCTGGCCATGCGGCTGGTAGACAGGCTGGGTCGTCGGCCCCTGATGCTGATTGGGGCGGTGGGGTTAGGGGTTTCGTATATCGTGCTAGCCTTATTGCTCCAAACCCACGCGGCCACCGGCTGGGTCTCTGCCACGGTACTGGTCGCCATTGCCGTTTATGCAACTTCGCTGGCTCCCGTAACCTGGGTGCTCATCGCCGAAATTTTCCCGACGGCCATCCGTAGCACAGCCATCTCCGTCGCCACGATCTCCCTCTGGGGAGCCTACTTTGTTCTGGTGTTCACCTTCCCGATTCTGGCTCAATACCTCGGCACCTACGGCCCGTTCTGGCTGTATGCCGGTATCTGCCTGATCGGCTTTTTGTTCGTTCGCCGGAACGTGCGCGAAACTAAAGGCAAAACGCTCGAAGAACTCGAAACCATCTTTACGGGCCACTGATCCAACTCCTTTCTAATGAACCTGATAACAAGTACATCGCCTGTGGCCGGGGCAAAGGCATGGGAAGAAACAATCACGATTCCAACCTACCGGGTTGGCGAGCCGGACAAGAACCCGATGTTTCTGGAGAAACGAGTGTATCAGGGCAGTAGCGGGGTGGTGTATCCGCACCCGGTCATTGATAAAGTATTCGACGAAAAAAGCGATAAGACCTATCAGGCCCTTTTTCTGGAGAACGAGTACCTCAAAATCATGATCCTTCCCGAGTTGGGAGGCCGGATTCAGATGGCACTCGACAAAACCAACGACTATCACTTTGTGTACTACAATCGGGTGATTAAACCAGCATTAGTCGGATTGGCTGGCCCCTGGCTATCAGGAGGTATTGAGTTCAACTGGCCGCAACACCACCGTCCCAGCACCTTCGACCCCATCGATTACCGGATTGAGCACAACGCCGACGGTAGCCAGACCGTTTGGGTAGGTGAAATTGAGCAGCTTTTTCATACCAAAGGGATGGCTGGCTTTACGCTTTACCCCGGCAAGGCGTACCTGGAGATTACGGGGCAGTTATATAACCGAACGTCACTGCCGCAGACATTTCTGTGGTGGGCTAACCCGGCGGTGGCCGTCGATGAATTTTACCAATCCGTTTTCCCGCCCGATGTACACGCCGTTTATGACCACGGTCGGCGCGATGTATCCTCGTTTCCCGTTGCTACCGGTACCTATTACAAGGTGGACTACGCCCCCGGTACCGACATTTCGTGGTACAAAAACATCCCTGTTCCTACCTCCTACATGGCCGTTAATTCAGGCTTCGACTTTGTGGGCGGGTATCATCACGGCAAACGGGCGGGACTTCTGCACGTGGCCAGTCACCACGTCTCACCGGGGAAAAAGCAGTGGACCTGGGGGCACGGTGAATTTGGGCAGGCTTGGGATCATCAACTGACTGACGAAGATGGTCCTTATTTTGAGCTAATGACCGGGGTTTTCACCGACAATCAGCCTGATTTTGGCTGGATAATGCCCAACGAGTCCCGCACGTTCCGGCAATATTTCATGCCTTACAAACAGATCGGGTACGTGAAAAACGCTACGATTGACGCGCTTGTCAATCTGGACATCGACGCTGATACTGCTTCTGTTGCCGTGTACGTAACCGCCGTTCAGCCGGGCCTGCGTGTTCAGCTTACTGTTGACGAAACTGTGTTGGTCGATGAACAAGCCGACCTTTCACCGATGCTGACGTATGAAAACCGGATATCGCTGCCCGCAGGTACGTTGCCGCAGCAGGTTATGGTGTCGGTTATCGACCGGGCGGGTCGGTTGCTGGTGCGTTATACGCCCGTCAGTCGGCAGGGCGAGGCGATTCCTGACCCGGCAACGCCCATCGGCGAGCCGTCAACCTTGTCTACCACCGAAGCCCTGTATCTGGCCGGGCTGCACCTGGAACAGTACCGCCATGCCCACTACTCGCCCGTTCCATACTACGAAGAGGGCCTGCGCCGGGAGCCGGGTCACAGCCGCTGTGCCAATGCGCTAGGGTTATGGTATCTGCGCCGGGGGCAGTTTGCCCTGGCTGAACCGTATTTCCGGCAAGCCATACAAACCCTGACAACCCACAATCCGAACCCGTATGAGGGTGAACCGCTCTATAATCTGGGACTGGCCCTGGTGTATCAGCAACGGCCTGATGAAGCCTACCTACTTTTTCATAAAGCAGCCTGGAATGCAGCCTGGCAGGATAAAGCCTACCTGGAACTGACCCGCCTAAGCAGTCGGCAGGGTCAGTACGAGACGGCACTGAGCTATGCCGACCAATCCATCATTCGGCAATATCACGGGTTTCAGGCTCGCCATCTCAAGGTAGCTCTCTTGCGTCGGCTAAACCGGCTGGCTCAGGCCGAAGCCCTTGCCCGCGAAACGCTCACGATCGACCCGCTCGACTTCGGGGCAGCTAACGAGCTGTACTTGCTTTTGCGTCAAAAAGGCGATGTCCAACGGGCCGACGAACACCTGCATCAGCTTCGCCACGTCATGCGCGACAGTGTACACACGTACCTGGAAATAGCGCTTGACTACGGGCGGGCGGGGTTGTTCGAGGAGGCCACTGCGTTACTGCTGCGGCAGGCCTCAATCGCCACCGACCCGCGTCTGTTTTATTACTTGGCTTATTTTTCGGCGCAGACCGGCGACGAGCAGGCCACGAAGCAATGGGCCGACCGGGGATTTGCCTGCTCGCCCGACCGAGTGTTTTCTAACCGGCTCGACGAGTTGCTGGTGCTGAACTGGGTGGTGGCTCATCAGCCGCAGGATTACAAAGCCTGGTATTACCTCGGCAACTTCTGGTACGATAAACGGCAGTACACCGAAGCCATAACGGCCTGGGAGGCGTCCCGAAGCTGCTTCGATCAGTTTCCAACAGTCCACCGCAACTTAGGTCTGGCGTATTACAACCGGCTTGGCCTGACTGACAACGCCGTAAGTGCTTACGAAACTGCGTTCCGCTTAGATCCATCCGACGCGCGGGTACTGTATGAACTCGACCAGCTTTACAAACGGCTTAATCGGCACCTTGACGAGCGCATTCGCCTATTATTAGCTCATCGTCAGTTAGTTAACCAACGCGACGATTTGTATATCGAATGGATAACGCTGTATAATCTGCTTGGTCAGTTTGAGGAAGCATCTGGCTCACTGGCTACCCGCACGTTTCACCCTTGGGAAGGGGGAGAGGGCAAGGTGTCCAAGCAGTACGTTCAGGCATTGATTGGACAGGCTAAAGATGCACTTTGGAACGGGCAGTTTGGGAAGAGCATCGAGAAACTGCAATTGGCCTATGCGTTTCCGCCCAATCTTGGCGAGGGTAAGTTGTTCGGCGCACAAGAAAACGACCTTCATTTCTGGCTGGGCGAGGCCTTTGCCGGGCTAGGCGACACGGTGCAGGCCCAACAAGAGTGGCAGCAAGCGTCCGTAGGCATTGACCAGCCGACTGCCGCCATTTTCTACAACGACCAGCCCCCCGAAACAATCTTCTACCAGGGGTTGGCTCTACGCAGGCTGGGTCGCGACGACGAAGCGCAGCTGCGATTTGCCAATCTGCTTACCTACGGCATTCAGCACCTGAATGACGAAGTGAAACTGGATTTCTTTGCCGTATCGCTGCCCGACCTGCTCATCTTCGATGATGATCTGACCCGACGCAACCGAATTCACTGTCATTATCTGCAAGGGTTGGGTCAGCTTGGACTGGGACACTGTACGGAAGCCACCGAGCAGTTCAACATAGTGCTGACGATGGATCGAAGCCATCAGGGAGCCATCGTCCATCAAGCACTCCTGCAACACCTATGGCCGCAGTGATCGATGCCGACCTGTCGCCCATGCGGTCGTTTGTGCTGCGCAATGACTGCGGTATGCGGGTTTCGCTGCTGAATTACGGGGCCACTATAACGGGCATCTGGGTGCCAGACCGGACTGGCGTTTTAGCCAACGTCGTGTTGAGTTATATCAACGAACAGGACTACCTGACCGACCCCTACTATATCGGCTGCGTGGTGGGTCGGTTTGCCAACCGGATCGACCGGGGGCGGCTGCCGATTGGTCATGACGTGTATCAACTTTCTGTGAACGAATCCGCGCTGACCAACCACTTGCACGGCGGCTTCAGCGGCTTCAACCAGCGTTTTTGGGAGGTAACGGAAGCTGATGCCGAGGGCAAGCACGGGCTGTATTTTACTTACGTGAGTCCGCATCTGGAGGAAGGCTATCCGGGTACGTTGACCACAACGATTCATTACTACCTGACCAACCGGAATGAATTGATCGTGGCCTATTCAGCGCGTACCGACCGGCCAACGGTCGTCAGCCTGACCAACCATAGCTATTTTAACTTATCGGCGGGCAGGCAGGACGTCCGAAATCACACCCTGTCCGTTGCGGCGGCTGACTACACGCCCCTCAACGACCGGCACCTGCCCACCGGCCAGCGATTAGCCGTTGGAGATACCCAGCTTGACCTGCAAACCGACCGACAGGTGGGTTCTTTCGTGCAGGCAAATCCGAACTGCCAGTATTGCCTGGACGGGACTGATGGATTGCGCCCTGCTGCGATCCTGACAGACCCCGACAGTGGACGGCGACTGTCACTTTGTACCTCGGCTCCTGCGCTTCAAGTCTACGGCGGTCAGTATCTGGGTAAGCCGTTTGCTTCATTTGGGGGCATCTGTTTAGAGCCGCAATACTACGCCGATGCCCCCAATCAGTCTGCTTTTCCGACGGCAGTGCTGGAGCCGGATGCGGTCTATCAGCAAACGACTTATTACCGATTCGACGTGGTGTGAGCAACACAGAGGGAAGGGGATTTTTTACAGATACGGGGCCAAATACTGCCACGTCAGCGTTCGCAGTCGCGCCCGGTTGGCGGAATCAGTGCCAATTGGCAGCAGCTTCTCCGGCTTTTTTTTGACGAAATACTGACCCGTCAGGCCCGCCACCTCGTCATTAGTGGCGACATATACCGAGGTTTCGGCTCCTTTTTCGGGGCTGACGAAAAACAAGGGCATCATTAGGTTGAAGAGGAATTTCATGCCCCCTTTGAAATCACGCGCCAGTTGGGTTTGTACCCCGCCCGGATGCACCGCGTTGACAGTGATGCCATCGGTTTTCAACTGCTCGGCCAGATCGAGGGTGTGGTACAGCCCGTAGAGCTTGCTGTTGAAATAATCCCGCTGCATGTTGTAGTGTTGTTCGGCCATGAAGTCATCGAAATTTGGTTTGGCCGATTTGTAACCCACCGACGACACATTGACAATGCGGCTGTTAGGCGTGGCCCGCAGTAGGGGCAACAGCTTCTCCGTTAGTAGGTAAGGCGCGAGATAATTGATGGTCACCATCTGTTCAAAACCATCCTGGCTAACCTGCCGGTGGCTAAACATAGCCCCCGCGTTATTAATCAGCACATCAAGCCGGTCATACGTATCAAGCAGGGTCTGGGCCATTGCGGTAACTGCCTCAAGGGACGAAAAATCGGCCACTATCGGTTCTAGGCGGGCATTGGAGGTAGTGGCTTTTAACTCGGAGATGACCGTGTTAAGTTTGTCGGCGTTGCGCCCGTGCAGGATGAGCCGATGGCCCTGTTGCGCCAGAGCGAGTGCCGTTGCTTTGCCCACGCCCTCGGTGGCCCCCGTAATCAAGATCGTTTTCATGGCCTTATCGGACAATGGCAAAGTTGAACATCGGCGTTTGCAAGGCTCCCCATAGCCGAATCCAGATTGGTAATAGCTGCTCGCTACCCCGCGCTGTGGTGATGTCGCCGAGGTCAATGATCGAAGTCGCAGGCCAGCCGAACTGCTCCGTCAGAAACGCAGAAGCCGTTGCTTTGGCGGCGGTACCATTGCCACTGACAAACACGTTGTGCATACCGGACACTGCCGTCGGGTTTACCATGATAGCCGCCGTCATGGTATTCAGCGTCTTTACCACGTTCACATTGGGAAACCGCCGTTGGATGGCCTCGCCCAGCGAATCATCATTGACAATGGATAGCGTGGGTGGCATTCCATTCGAGAAATCAAGCGGATTTGCCACGTCTAGTAATACCTTCTGACCCAGATTGGCCTCCCCGGCGGCTTCGAGAGCAACCATACAAGCACCACCCGACGTGACGTTGATAAGCAACTCGCCGAAAGCGGCTGCCTCGGCAAATGTGCCAAGTTCAATCCCCGGCTGACTCTGGAGCCAGTCAGCAAACGAAAGCAAACCGGTGTTAGTATTACCCGGTTTAGCCAGCGTGTCGGCCACGTTCCGGGTGCCGAGTTTGAGGATGTGCCCTTTGGCAAGTAGTGTCTGGGCGAATGTGCGGGCAACCATACCTGTACCTAAGATTCCGATGTTCATAACTCTGATTTGTGGGAGTCGTAGCTAATTTCGGGGCAAAATTAGGACCGGGTTGGGCAGTCGGTATGGTCGGAAACGGGGGCTTGCTGGTCAATTCCTCATTGACTTTGCTGGCGAAAGGCCAGTGGGGTCAGACCGGTGTGTTTTCTGAAAAAACGCCCAAAATTGGCCGGATCGCTGAAGTTTAGGCTATAAGCAACTTCGGCAATGTCGCTGTTGGTGTGGCGCAGCAGAATCCGGGCTTCGTGCAGCAGTTTCCGATTGATGAAATGCAGCGCTTTCTGCCCTGTTACCAGCCGCACCGATTCAGACAGGTAGTGGGGCGTAACGTGTAGCAGGTCGGCGTACTGCTCAAGGGTGCGTTTGTCGAGGTACTCATTGTCGATCAACTGCACGAACCGGCGAAACAGGCGTTGCTCGGTGGTCACAAACCGTTCCTCGTAGCGGTTCAAGTCGGCCACAAAGCCGTTTAGCTGATGAAAAACAGCCAGCAGACTCAGGGCGGCAACGGGCGGCTGTCCGGGTTGGGGAAACCGGTCGTAGTGCGCGAAGACAGTGTTAAGCATACTGGCGAAGGTATCGTAATGGTCCTGCCGGATGGCCAAAAGGTTGGTGTGCAGGCTATTGAAAAACGGAAACTCCCGGTCGAAATCAGGCCGGTAAAAATCGAAACATTCTTTACGAAAATAGACCAAAAACCCCTTAGGCGTTTGGTCGCGGTGCCAGCTGTAGACGTGGCCGGGAGCCTGAAAAACCAGAAATGCGTTTAGGTTGTCTACCGACTGATCGTCGTAGCCGATACGGGTGGTGCCGGGATTGGTGATGAGCGACATAAAGTAAAAGTTCTTACGGAAGGGCGGCATCACATTGCGGGTGTGCGGGTAGGTATCTTCGAGCCGGAGGCAGAATAGGTCATCGTTTAGCGTCCGGTGCCGCGACCCAATGGCGTCCAGAAACTCGTTGATCGTCTCGAAGCAGGGAATAGTAGCAGGATTCATCGTAGCTGATTGGGGAAGTGGGCGGCTGTTTCCCGTTTGTAGTATTAAAAGTGAGCAACCGTGTCCTAGCTTTGGCAGGTTTTTGTATCTGGCTTACTATATGCGTATCTCTTTCTTTCTTCTGAGGGTAGCAGTGATTCATTTGCTGACTGGTTTGGTCATGGCCTTTGGGCAGGGGTCAACGTCTGTGTTGGCACGTTATGACCAACAACTAGCTAGCTATCGCGCCTCCCTAAACCAACTGCGGCGGGTGCATTCGGTTAGTCGGCCAATGCCTGACCGTCCGTTTTTTCTGTTCGGCATGGGTGACCGCCGAAAATTCGTGTACCGAAACGGGCTGCTCACCGACGCGCTCACGGGCGATACGCTACGCCGGTGGGCCGTGCGCCGGGCCGTTATCGTTCCCTCCGAGTATACCGTGGCCATTGAAACCAACCAGCAGCAACTGGTATTGATCACTGAAACGGAACAAGGTGTTTTCCTGCGAGAAGGTAATCAGAGCACGGCTCTGAGTAACAGCCCGTTTCCGCTTCGGTTGCCCCACTTCAACCAGCATCGGTACGGCCCCGTGTTGCGGGTGCTACACCATGAAATCCTCATCAATGTAAACCAGGGCCTACCAGTTCCCAACTTTTTCGTTTACAAAAAACCCTGGCTCCGCGATGCCGCCCTGATGGGCATGGTGATGCAGCAAACGGGTAATCTCCGGCTCATAAAAGACTGGATCATGGCCCTGCGCGATCCTTTCGACCGCAATAATCACGGCGTTGCCGAAGCCGACAATCCGGGAGAAGTGCTGTTTCTGATCTCCCTGGTGAGCAACAAAAACCACCCACTCGTTGGTCCCACACTTGACTCGGCTCGGCAATTCGTAAAACAAACAGCCACCGGCCCCTGCATCGAAGGCAAGACCGATTACGCACTACACCCCGTTTTTCAGACAAAATGGATGAAATACGGCCTGAACGCGCTCGGTCTGCCCGATCCTTACCAGATCCCGGCGGTGTATGATGCCTACTCGTCGCTGTTCTGGTGGGGCTATAAAAACCAGCATGTGGCAGGTAAACGGTTCGACGCAGCCAACCGCCGTGACTACCCGTACCTAGCCTGGGCGGAGGATCACTTTTATAGCCGCCCCGGCGCACCGGAGGTAAACGGCATTATGACCGATCAGGACTACCCGCTGTCGTGGGAAGCCAACGCCAGCGATGCCTATTACCCCGGACTGCAACTGCTGGATAGCGACCTAATCCGGCAAAAACTTAGCCCGCCCCACACCTGGCACGCGGCTGAAATGTTTTTGCTCCTGGCCGAGCAAAAATAAGCAGCCCCCACAATGTCCCCAACTACCAAAAGCTTGCCAGAGCGATACAACTACCTGACGACTATCCGTCGTCGCTGGCCTTTGTAGGTCAGCACGGTTACGTCTCGCGGGTGCTGCCCAACGGTCAGCACCCGCGAGGACTGGGCCAGATACCCCGACCCGGTATAGACCTCGGCGCGGTGCGTTCGCCCATCGGCCTTCTGCCAGGTGGCAGCGTACTCATCGGGGCGGAGGGTGATCTGACGAGCCGTTCGCGTGGTCGGTTGGAAGGTCTGGAGTGTGTCACTGTTGTTGCCCACCAGCAGCAGCGACTGCCCCGGCCCGGTCGAAACGCACACCAAGCTTTTGGCATCTCGGTCGGCACAGAGGCCGCTACGGGCCAGCGTTTGGGCACTGAAACCGCCCCGTCCATTGCCCCGCAGCAGCAGTCCTTTCCCCGCATCGTAGCGGCCAACCTGCACGTCGGTAGCGTAGGAATTGCCGATGAGCAGCAGGTCCAGGTTGCCATCGTTGTCGTAGTCGTCGGTCAGCATACCAAATACGGGCGCGGCCTGAGCCATCATCGGTAGCGGTCGGATCCGAAACCCCGCTTTGCCCTGATTTTCGATGTATGAAGAGCTGAATTCAGTAGCTGTGGCTACATACACGCCGTGCATATCGTCGGGTCTGAGGAGTTGATCGAAGGTCATTTCGCCGTATTGAGCGTAAGACGTGAACCGTTTCTTGAGGCTTGGTACCTGCTCGGCAAGTTGATCGCGGGGGTGGGCTGGGTAACATTTCCCCTGGATGTACTGGCACATTACCGGGTCCAGTGTACCGTTCTGATCGTAGTCTTTGGCATACACACTGATGGGTTGGGCCGCAGATGCCTTAAACCGGCTATTTACTCCCATGTTACCAGCCACATAATCGATGTCGCCATCGTTGTCGAAGTCGCCGGCGGTTAGTGAGTTCCACCAACCAGCAGGCAAGTTGGTGGGACTCACCTTTAGCTTACCCGCTTGATTCTTGATGAAGCAGATAGGCATAAATTCCCCCGCCACCACTAGATCAATCTGTCCGTCTGTATCAAAGTCGCTCCACAGGGCTGAGGTGACCATGCCGATGCCCGACAGGCCGGGAGCTACCCGGTCGGTCACGTCCGTAAATTTTACCCCGGTGCCCGGCCCCGAATCATTACGGAGAAGGTAACTCCGGGGTGGCAGCGGATAGCTGTGCGGCGTCACGCGGCCTCCCACAAACAAATCCAGGTCCCCGTCGCGGTCGTAGTCGGCAGCTACCACGCACGAGCCGCTGGCGCGCGTATCAGGCAAGGCAGCGGAGTCGGCCCGGAACAAGGGCAATCCGTCGGCACCGCGCCCGTGTCCACGGGGGCCGTCGTTTCGATAAAGCCGGTCCTGATAACGGGGGTCATTGGGCAGCCATTCATTACCCCCGCAGACGACATAAAGGTCCAGGTCACCGTCGCCATCGGCATCGAACAGCAGGCTCCCCATCTCGTCGGCCAGATTACGACGTTGGCCAACCATCAGCGGCTTCTGGGTGAATGTTCCGGGCGTCATCTGGTAGAAAAACGCCTTATTCATCAGGGCCGCCCCGCCCACGTATACATCATCGAGGCCATTGCCATCGGCATCACCCACGGCCATGCCGGGGCCATTGCGCGAGTACAGATGTGGTAACAACACCTGTTGCTTAAAATCGACAAACGGATTTTCCCGCTGTACAAACGGGATCGGGTTATTGGCGGTCAGTTCAACAAAAAGCGGTTCGACGGGGTGGGCAGACGGGGGCGGGTCAACGCGGGCCTCTCGTTGCCTGACCGTCACAACCTGGTTGGCAGGCAGGTTGACCAGCCGGGACGTTCGCCCGTCGAGCCAGCGGACAAGTACTGTATCTACCCGATCAACGGCCCCCAGCCCGAAATGTACTGTTGATTCTACCGTGGAAACATAGCCCCGGTATGGCGACTGTTCACTGATTTGGCGTTGCCGGGTGTTGTTTGGTCCGGCGTAGTGCACGGCTACTGTTGCTCCGAACCCTGCGGGGTTGCCCGGCTCACCAACCAAGTTTACCCGCAGGTAATGCCCGCTGGCTTTGTTGGCCTCGGCCTTCGCGCTTCGTTCGTCGGTACGGTTCCGGTATACGAAGGCCGTGCCGTTGATGTTGTTGGTGATGATGTCCAGATCGCCGTCATTGTCAAGATCAGCGTAGGCCGCGCCGTTGCTGAATGAAGGGATTGATAACCCCCAGGCTTCAGTCACGTCGTCGAAGGCCATATCGCCCCGATTGTGGTACATGAAATTCGACTTTTTCACGCCGATCAGTTCCGTCAGTTTCTCTTTCGTCTTATTGTCGGTTTTAGCGTCAGACGCGAAATAAGTGGATTGGGATTGGCTGCTGTACGCCACAAAATCAAGGTCGGTAATGTCGCGTGGATAGCCGTTGGTAATAAAAATGTCGCGCAGGCCGTCGTTGTCGAAATCGGCCATGAGCGTACTCCAGCTCCAGTCTGTGGCCGCCACGCCCGATAGCTGACCTACTTCGCTGAAACTGATCTGCATCCGACCGTCGCGGCCCCGAACCAGCCCCCGATTCAGTTGCAGGGCATTTCGCACAAACTGGGGTGCGTAGCCCCGATCAAGGCCCATCTGATAACGATCCGGGTTGTGAGGGCCGAACATCGATTTCTGCCGCCGGTTATCGTCGGGCATCATATCAAGGGTCATCAGTTCGGGGTGGCCGTCGTTGTTGAGGTCGGCAATGTCGAGGCCCATCGCGTTATAGCTGCCGTGTTTCATGTAGTCGGTGAGCCGGTTGCTGAACGTGCCGTCCTGATTGTTGATCCACAACAGATCATTTGACTGGAAATCGTTGGCACAATACACATCGGGCCAACCATCTTCGTTGATGTCGGCAACGGCAACGCCCAATCCCCAGCCTTCGATAGTAATGCCCGCCTGTTGCGAAACGTTGCGAAACCGTCCCTGATCATTTCGGTAAAGCCGGTCGGTACTTTTGCCAGATCCATCCCGAACCGGGCCGCGAGGCTGGTTGCGGTTATACCCTTCTAAAGCATTGGTCAGCAGGTACATGTCCAGGTCCCCGTCGCGGTCGTAGTCGAAAAAGGCGGCCTGTGTGCTGTACCCCCGGTCGTCGAGACCCAGTTGCGGAGCCAGGTCGCGGTAGTGGGGCAGGCCATCACGACCGATACCCTGGTTGATAAAGAACTGGTTAGCAGCCCCGGTAGCACCGCGTTTGGGGTTGATGGTGCAGACATAGATGTCGAGCAGCCCATCGGCGTTGATGTCTACCAAGCTCACGCCCGTACTCCAGCGATGGGGTGTCAGCAGACCAGTTTGCTTGGTAACGTCCTCGAACCGGATTTTGCTTCCGTCCGACCGGTTGAGGTACAACCGGTTTGGCACCTGACTACCACTGAAAAACACGTCGGGCAATCCGTCATTGTTCACGTCACCTACGGCTACGCCCCCACCGTTGAAGATGTACTCAAAATCGAGCACGTTAAGGCTGTCGTCTTCAACAATCGTGTTGGCGAAGTCTATACCTGTCTCGGCTGGGGTGAGCCGCTCGAAGCGTGGTTTTTGGTTGCACCCCGCAACGAGCAGCAACAAACTCAGCCAGGGTAGTAGTCGTTGGGTAAGGCACATAACGTCTTGTTAGCTATCGGTCAAATCAGCGGGCCACACTGTAGGTTAACACAAAAAACGCCCTGGCGAAACACCAGGGCATTTAGGTAATAAACCTATGAATTTTAATCAATAACCCGGGTTCTGCTTCACTTTGGCGTTGCTGATTATTTCGCTCTCAGGAATCGGAAACGCATATTTCCGGTCATTCCAGGTCAGCAGACCACTCTTCACCCGTTTGTAATAAGCCGTTTCCTGCGGACCAATTTTCCAGCGGCACACGTCGAACCACCACTGTCCTTCGGCAAAAAGCTCGGCCCAGCGCTCGTATTTGAGTGGGTCGTTGGCCAGGTGGTCCGACGCGCCGAGGGCCATCGTGCGATCGGTCAGGCTTTTGTAATCGTATTTCGAGGCCACATCAACCGGCACATCGTAAGCCCGGCGATGCACTTTATTCACGTATTCCAATGCACCGGCTGTGTTGCCCGTGCGTTGCAGTGCTTCGGCATAGAGCAGGTATACATCGGCCAGCCGGAGCATGTAGAAGTTGGTCGCGATGCTCTCGGCAGGCTCTCCACCCCACAACCCCCGGTCAATGACCACGTATTTGCGGTGATTCCAGGCCTGGTTCTGCGCCAGCGGGAACCCTTCCCCCCGTGCTTTGGTGACTTTGCGCCATTTGTTGTACAGGTAGATCGAGTCAACCCAGGGCTGAAGCGTTCCTACCGTCATACGCGGGTCAACCAGCTTGTTCTGGCGTAACTCAACCGACTTTTTGTAGTAGGTGGCACTTTTCATGCCCGCCGTGCTGGCGGTAGTGTCCGTAAACCCAAAGCGGTCGTTGTTCTGATCGTGGATGAACAGGTTGCCAAAGCCGTTCGTGCCTTCGCCCACGCCGTCGTCTTCGAGGTAACCGGGACTGATAAATATCCCGTATTGCGACGAGGTATTGAGCGTACTGTTCCAGACATCCCGCCGATCACTGGTGTAGTTGATCTCGAAGATGGATTCTTTGTTAAACTCGTTCTGCCCGTTGAACATCTTCGCGTACACGGCGTAGTCTACCAGCTGCTTCCCACTTTTGTCAATAACGGTCTTCAGCAGGTCGCGGGCCAGGGTCCATTGCTGGGTAAACACGTAGCTTTTGGCCAACAAACTTTTTACCGCCCACTCATTCACGCGGGGTTTGTTGGCATCGTCCCATACTTTACCCGTCAGCAGTTCGTCGGATTTCTTGAGGTCGGCGATGATAAAATCCCACACTTGCCCGATAGTGGCCCGTTCGCGTACCGTCTGGCTCAGTTCAGTTGCCACCTGGTCAGGAAGGGGGATGCCCATTTTGACGCGGTCAGCTTCGGTTTGGATCATGGTTTCGCCGAAGAGGTTGATCAACGGAAAGTAATTGACTGCCCGCAGAAACCGCGCTTCACCTTCTAGTTCGTTCAGGTGAGTTAGTTGCCCCTTGTCGGTCGTGCCTTTTCGGATCTTAGCCAGTTCGGTTAGAAAGGAGTTGGTCCGGGCAATGTTTTCGTAGTGGTTTTGCCAGATAGCCCCCAGCTTCCCGTCGCTGGGCAGCGTCCGTAGTTCGGCAAATTCAGGAAAGTTGGCCCCGTTATATCCCATATCGGCGGTGTGGTCGGGTAGCACACCGGAACAGCGGAAGTTATCGCCGTTGTAAAAGCCCGTGCGTAGCCGCCCATAAAGGTCAATCACCATCAGGTCGAGGTCAGCAACCTTTGCCGGAAAAGTCGTTGTTGACAGCACATTGGGATCGCTGACGTTCAGAAACGAGTCCTCTTTGCAGGACACAGTGGCCAATGAACAGCCCGCCGTAAAAACGAAGGCGGCTGCTACCTGCGAAAATCGGAAACCGCGTGTGGGTTTCATAAAAGATTGATTCATATTTGATGTCTGTTAAAACTCCGCGTTGATACCCAGCGAAACCAGGCGGGAAACGGGGTACCTAAAATTACCGTTATCGATGCCCCGGTTCAGAAAACCACCTCCGAGATCAGGATTGATACCCTTGTAGCTTGTAATGGTAAATAGGTTGTCGGCCATGACAAACACGCGCAACGACGAGATTTTGGCCCGATCAAGCACTGACCGAGGTAGGGTATAGCCAACCTGTAGATTACGAAGCCGCAGGTAGGAGCCGTTCTGCACGTGATAGCTCGATACTGCTGACCAGTTACCGTTCTTATCGAGATCGCTCAACGTACCTACACGAGGCTTACCGGTCACGCCGTTGCCTGCGAAATTCGACGTTTCAAAAATTTTGCTCGTCGTAGTGTAATCGCTGAAGAACGTGTGTTCGTAGGATTCGAGGCCATTATAAATCTGGTTACCCGACACCCCGGAGAACAACATGGTCACGTCAATTCCTTTCCAGCCAGCCGTCAGGTTGAGGCCGTAGACAAGCTTGGGCCAGGGGTTACCGATGTACGTTTTGTCATCGTCGTTGATTTGCCCGTCGTTATTCAGGTCGCCATAAATCAGATCGCCTGCCTGCGGCACGTAGTCACCCACTTTGGGCCGGGTTTCGTTACCGGCTATTTTGGTTTGGTAAATACCCAGTACCTGATAACCATAGAACTGCCCCAGTGGCAGTCCCGGCTCCGACCGGCTCGTAACCCGGTTATCGTGCAGTTCCGTCAAGTTGCCGTTCCGCAGGGTCTGGTTACCGAGGTCTGGGTTGAGCGTCAGCAGTTTGTTGGTGTTGAAGGCCCCATTGAACCCAACGCCATAGGTAAAGTCTCCAATTTTGTCGCGCCAGTCCAGGTTATACTCAAACCCGACATTGCTCAACTGGCCAATATTCCGGGCTACGCCGCCCCCTAACCCTGCTGATGGGGAAATATTAACGTTATACACCATATCACGGGTCTGACGGCTGTAGTAATCGAAATTGAACGACAACCGGTTGTTCAGAATAGCCCCGTCTACACCAACGTTGGTGGTTGCTACTGACTCCCAACGGATGTCAGGGTTGGGCAGTTTGCTCGACAGGCTAATGCTACTTTGCCGACCAGCCCCGAAGTCATAGGAGTAGCCTGTTCCGTAGCTACCCTGAAACAAAAAGTCGCCCTGAGTCGAGTTGCCCAACTGACCGTAGCCCGCCCGCAGTTTCAGCGAAGTCAGGAATGTAACATCGTTCATGAAGGCTTCATCCGACAGCTTCCAGCCGACTGACACACCGGGGAACGTACCGAATTGGTTGTTGGGGCCAAATTTCGATGCGTACCCATCCCTCCGGACGTTTACTGTCAGGAGATACTTCCCGGCGTAGTTGTATTCAACCCGTCCGAACTGCGACAGAATCCGGTCGTAGATATCGCCCTGGCTGAAGCCGCCGGAGGCTGTTGCTGTACTCTTGAACAAATCTGATGATTGGGGCGAATACACCAGCGGGCTGAGGTTAAAGTAGCTCAGGTTGGCGTAATCACTACGTCGGGCTTCGTAGCCCACCAGGGCTGAAACCGTGTGCTTACCAAACGATTTGGCATAATTCAACGTCAACGTACCCACGTAGTTCTGGTTACGGTACATGCCTTTGCTGAAATACTCCGTCTGCAAGGAGCCGATGTCAGCCGGGAAGGAATAGCTGTAATTGTCGCCGGTCTGGAAGCGGGTTCCGCCCGTGAGTTTAGCCGTCAGCCCGTCCAGAATCTGGTACTCCAGCGAACCGGAGGCATAAAACTCGGAATCGCGGTTTTTCTGGTCGTTGCCGATGGCCGAGTACACGTCGTGGCCACCCTGAAATCCACGTGGGGTTTTGCCCCAGCCGCCGTTCGGGTTGGTCGGGTCATAGACGGCCATCACCGGCGTGTTCCGAAATGATAATGCCCCCTGGTTGGTGTTGCTGTTGGGGTCTTCCCGACCCGCTTTGGCCAGAAAAGTCTCCGTAAATTTGAGCCGACTGCTAATCTGGTGTTCCGAATTCAGTCGCAACGTATAGCGTTCGAGCCAGTTGCCGATGCGGATGCCGTCGATCCGATTATAGTTGCCCGACAGGTAGTATCGTGATTTTTCGGTGCCACCCGATAGCGAAGCCGTGTAGTTCTGCTCTTGCCCCTGCCGCAGCACCGCATTAAACCAGTCGGTGTCGGGCAACTGCCCCCAGCCTGATTTAGGACCATACAGATCAACCACATCGAACCCGAACGCTTCCTTAGCCCGCAAATAATCGTCGCGACGCAGGGTTTTGGGAATGTTGATGGCATTCCGAACGCCGTAGTTGGTCGTAAGACCTACCCGCAATTGCCCCGATTTGCCTTTTTTGGTGGTGACCAGAATGACCCCACCCGCCGCTTTGGCACCATAAATGGCTGCTGCCGACGCGTCTTTCAGCACTTCGATACTCTCAATATCCTGGTTATTGAAGTTATACCCCAACCCATCGAGCGGAACCCCGTCAACTACAAACAGCGGGCTACCGCCGTTGATGCTGACCGGCCCGCGCAGCACGATGCCTGACCCGCTGCCCGGTTGCCCACCATCTTGTGTAACCAGTAGCCCCGGTACGCGCCCCTGCAAGGCGGTCCCTAAGTCAGATACAGGCAAATTTCTGAACACTTCTCCTTTTACTGATGATACGGCTCCTGTCAGGTCAGACCGCTTTTGGGTACCGTAGCCAACCACTACCACCTCCGTTAGTGAACGGTCATCGGTGGCTAAACTGACGCTGATCGTGGTGCGGTTCGTTACGTCAACCTCCTGGCTGACATAACCGATGTAGGATAGGACCAGCGTAGCCGGTCCTTCGGGCACATTTAACCGAAACCGCCCGTCGTTGTCAGTCGATGTGCCGGTTGAGGTACCTTTTACCACCACGTTCACGCCCGGCAAGCCGCTGTTACTCGCATCCGTAACGATTCCAGTCACGGTACGATCAAGGGAGGCCTGATTAGTTGACACGCGTTCAACAGCTGGACTTGTTTTTCCATCGGCTGCGGGCAACGCCGGCTCCGGATTCGTACTGGTGCGTAGCCGGGCAATTTTGCTGTAGATCACGTAAGAACGGCTATCTGACTTCTCAAAACCCAGATCAAGTGGGGTTAGCAGTTCAGCCAGTACGTTCTCCAGTTTAGCAGTCCGTGAAGACCGATTGGCAATGCCAACCACTTTGTTGCGAACAACATCGCTGTCGAAGTCGAAAACGACTTGGTGTTTGCGTTCCAGTTCAGCCAGTACATCGGTCAGCGGCTTCGTTGGTAAGGCTCGCGTATTGGCCTGCCGATTCATGTCAACACCTGAAGCATGACTCAGGGGGCGGGCCGAGGCATAGTGCTGACTCCAGCCAGTGGTAGCCGCACACCCAAGCAGTAGGGTTAGCGGGAAGGGCCGCATCCAGGAAGACCGGCGGTTGAGTAGGTGTTGTTTCATAGACATATTGGACTGTTAATTCCGTAAGGGTTTGATTGACTATTACCTGATAATGAAGCGGTTGGCCGTTTGCAAAACGGTAACACCGTAGATCTTCTCCAGCTTTTTGAAGAAGACAGCAACCGAGTCGGTTTGCACAGAACCTGAAAACCGCTTGTTGGCTATACCCTGACGTTGATACTCAACCTCGATGCCGTAGCTGTCAGACAAGGCCTGTACGATCTCTCCAATAGGCGTATCGTTGAAAATCAGCCGTTTATCTCGCCACGAGGCCAACGTAGTTAGGTTGGCTTGCTGGTTAACAAGGTGTTGACTTGCCTCCGAATAGCTGAGTACGTCGCCGGGCTGCATCAGGGCAACTGGATGCTTGGCGGTTGATTGGTGGGCAGTTGATTCACTCCACACTTGTATCTGCCCTTCTTCCAGAGCAACCACGGTCTCGCGCCGACGGCTGTTCACGTTAAACCGTGTCCCCAGCACATCAATCCGCATACCGGGGGTCAGTACCCGAAACTTCACCGGTTGACCGCCGTTGCTTTTTTGCTTCTTCACCGCAAAAAACGCTTCGCCTGCCAACCATACGTCACGGGTAGGTTGCCCGGTCCAGTCAGCCTGGAGGGTCAGTTTTGAGTGGCCGTTGAGGGTTACGACAGAGCCGTCGGGCAGAGTGAGGGTTTTGGTTTCGCCGTAAGCTGTCTCATACTGGATGGTTGGGGCGTAACCGAAGTGATAATAAGCCAAACCGCCCCCGCCCAGTAGCAGCCCCACCCAGATTGCTGCTCGTCGAATGGGCATGAACCAAGTCGACTTAAGTAGCATCACATCGGGAGTACTGTTCCTCTTAGTAGCAACTGTAGTTTGTAGTTCCGTCTGAATCCGTCCCCAAAGCAACTCTAGCCGTTCGGGTGAGGCCACCTCGGAGGCAACAGACAGTTGCTCGACCAGCAGCCGGGCTTCCAGTACGGCCTCCTCCTGGTGAGGATGTTGTTGAAGAAACTGCGTCCAGAACAACGTGGCCTCTGGCGTTGGCGACTGAACCCACTGTTTGAAGCCTTCATCAAGGGCCAAATCAATAGCAGAGTAATTTTCAAAATCCATTTTGGGAAACTCAAGTATAACTGGCTAGAGAAACGGGGAAAATTGGCTGTTTGCCCTGTTGAAATACAAATTTTTTCCTGGATCGTACAAAACGCCTCTAAATCATCGCCAGCCAACACTAATGGAGCAATAGTCCAAAGAAAACAACCAGAGCGAAATCGAAAAACTGAAGGTTGCTTTGTCGAATGTGGTCCCGCAGTGATGTCAGTGAGTTGTACGTAAGGTTGTACACACTTTTGACTTCCAACCCCATTATCTGGGCAATCTCAGGATAACTCAATTCTTGAAAGTAGAGTAGATGCAGGGCTTCCCGCTGCCGCTTAGGTAGCTTCCCGAGCAGATAATCTAATTTTTGTTTGACTTCGCAGGCAGTCTGTTCCTGCATAAAATCAATTTCGGGAGGTGTCGTAGGCTCAAACTTTTCAGCTGTCAATGGATCTTCATCCGATACCCAGCGGCTGGCTGCCTGCGCTTTTTCCGAAATGCGCCGACGCAAGCAGCGATACAGATAATACTTGATGGAATTGGTCTCGTTCAGGGTATTGCGATGCTGATACAAATACACAAACAGGTCATGCATACAGTCTTCGGTCTGACTGCTGTCCCGACAAAGTTGATAGCCATAGCTGTACAAAACGGGCGAAAACTCCCGGTATATGGACTCATAGGCGCCATCGTCACCCTGCCGGAAGGCGTTCCAGAGGTCAGTATCGGTACTTGTTAATGAGCTATTCATAGGTTTTGGACTTAAAAAATATATAGTAGTGGAGTCAACTCGATTGGCCAATTAATCACCGTGCCATAATCAGTAATCCCAACCCAACGATGTAGCACAGTAACATGCCATTGAGCAACCGGCTGACACCCTGGGGAGCCGCCCGGAATTCGCGCCAAACATAAATACCCCATAGAGCCGCCACCACCGTAGCCCCTTGACCCAATCCGTAACTGATGGCCGGCCCTGCTTTGTCGGAAGCCAAAATGCTAAATGACATGCCAATGCACCAGATTACCCCCCCCAGTACGCCCGTTAAATGATCGCGCCCGCTGCCTCTGAAATAGTCGGCGTAGCTCACCGGCGTACCGACGAAAGGGCGACGCATCAACAGCGTGTTGAACACCAGATTACTGCCCAGAATACCAACCGCAAAACAAACGACAGCTGTATAGGGGCTGAGTTTACCCGGCTCGGGCTGTTCGAAGTTTGGAAACATGGCCTGGGCAACATACCCATAGAACAGGCCCATCAGACAACCCGCCACCACACTCAGCAGCAGACCTTTGGTTGATAGGCTCGTTGCCGATGTGGCTCTGTCGGCGGTGGTTGTCTTGCGGTAAGCCACGGCGTTGAGCAAGATCGCCACCACAACCAGGCCCATACCGCCAAACAGTAGCCCGGCACTGCCTACGGGTGCATGGAGGTAATTCACCACCACGCCTATGACCAGCGCCAGCCCGATACCCACCGGAAAGGCCACCGACATGCCCGCAATGGCAATGGCCGCACCCAGCAGAATGTTGGCCGCGTTAAATAAGACCCCACCCCACAGGGCCGAGCCGATGTTGGCTCTGTCGGCCTGTTGCAGATCGGCCAGAAACGGGCGGCCACCGTCGCCGAGGCTACCCAGCGTGAGAGCCGACAGCAACGCCAGCCCGACGATACCCAGCACGTAATCCCAGTAAAACAATTCGAAGCGCCACGTACCGGCGGCTAACTTCTGGGTGTTGGCCCACGACCCCCAACAAAGCATGGTGACGACGCAAAACAGCACCGCTGTGCCGTAGGACTCAATGATGAACATGGCTTAATACTTGATTTTTAGGGGTTTGTCGCCATATACCATTAGATCACCTATCCTGACCACGTGGTCGGCATCGGGATTGAGGAGCCGTACCCGGACGGTATGTTTGCCGGGGGTTAACTGATATTTCCAAAACAGGTCATGCCGACGCGCCGTAAAACCGGCGGGTAACTTGGCCGTCTCCACTTTCTGCCCGTCGATAAACAGTTCAGCGGTGAAGGCAAAGGGGTTTTCGTATTGCCATGAACTGCGGTTTTTGGGCTTGGCTTCTCCTTTCAGCACGAACCCGTTGCCCTCGAAATCAAAGCTATATTCGTCCGTCAGGTCTTTGTTGATCCCGGTTACAGACCGTGGGTAATGGCCCGTAAAAGCCTGTTCCAGCCGGACGGGTTTGGGTGTCTGGGGCACAATCGTAACCTGATCCCCGTTGACGCTGCCACCATTGCGGGCTACTACCTGCAAGGCATGTTTCATACCCAGGGCATACACGTCATTGAGCGACATGGTCGTGTATTTGAAGTCGATGTCTTCGGCTTCGGCCAGTCCCATTTTCCAATAAGCCGGGATATTAGCGTAGCCGAGCATAGTGCCAAGAATCCCACCCGCCGACGCCGGGTTGCAGTCGGAATCCTGCCCGGCGCGGGTGCTAATCTGCATCGTTTTGGTAAAGTCGCCCCCGCCGTAGAGCAGGCCCAGCACGATATAGGCCGAGTTAAGTTTAGCGTCAATGTTGAACGACTGGAACACCCCGTCGGGGCAACCCACCTCGTCGGCCCATTTCTGCTGCACCTCAAACCAGGTCCGTTTCCAGTCGGTCGGGTACTGCCGGTGCCACTTAATCACATCGGCAATGCACTGATAGAACGTACTCTGTTGGGGAATAACCTTCAGCCCTTCGTTCACCACATAATTGACATCCGACGAGGTAAACGCCAGGGCGTACATGGCTCCCACGTAGGCCCCGCCGTACCAGCCGTCGCCGTAGTTCATGATGTGGCCAATGGGATCGCCGATCTGCACGGCGGTGTTGGGCATGCCGGGAGCCATCAGCCCCGAAAAGTCCGCTTCGATCTGGAAGTCAATATCGTCGGCGTGGGGGTTGTTGAGCCAGTGGCCGGAGTCGGGGGCTTTCATGCCATTGAGCAGGTTATAGCGCCCGGCCTGGTTGGCGTGCCAGAGCATATACCCGGCAGTGGCGTAGGCGCTAGCATGTTCACTGACGGGTGCGTCGAGGCCTTTTTTCTCAAACACATCCACAAACGTCAGGTCCATATAGATGTCATCGTACAGGCCGAAGTTCTCGATCATCGTTTTCTTAATGTAGCCGTCATACCAGGGAATGGGCTGGTAGTCGTTGAGCATCGTGCCAGTGTAGCGAAACTCGGTAGGGCCGCCGAAGGTGCAGCCGATGACCTGCCCAGCCCAGCCGCCCTTGATTTTGTCCTGGAGGGTGGCTTTGGCGAGGGTTATCGCTTTTTTGGGTGCTGACGCGGGCGGTCGGACTGCCGCATCACCGGCGGTCCGGCTAAATGCCAGCAGCGTTAGGAGTGGGACCAGGAGGAGCTTTTTCATATCGTAAATCAATGAGTTAATAGCGGGAGTGCATCCACTTCATGGCGGTGCGGCATAGATACTTGCGCGCCCATGCGCGTTACAGAAATTGATGCGGCTTTGCAGGCAAACGCCACAGCGTCGGGCAGCGACTGCCCCTCGGCGATGGCAACGGCGAGTGCCCCGTTAAAGCAGTCGCCGGCGGCGGTGGTGTCAACGGCCGTCACGGGCGGAGCCGCTACCAGCGAGGCACCGGTTCGGGTGGAGAGAAACGCTCCTCTTGCGCCGAGTGTAATCACGACGTTCGGTACGCCGGATTCGTGCAGTTTGTGGGCGGCTTTCAGGGCGGTAGCTTCATCGGTTACGCGGATACCGGTGAGCAGTTCGGCTTCGGTTTCGTTGGGTGTGATCAGGTGCAGGCAGGCCAGCACAGCCGGGTCGAGGGGCTGGGCTGGGGCTGGGTTCAACACGACCCGCATTCCCCGTGCATGGCTTTGCCGGATGGCGTACTCCACCGTCGGCACGGGTGATTCTAATTGCAACAACACCACAGTTGTCTCTGTACTGACAGCCGCCGCCAGGGCCATTGACACCTGTACCTGACTCAGCCGGGCGTTGGCCCCCGAGGCGACCATGATGCAGTTTTCGCCTTGACTATCAACGCCGATCAGGGCTACGCCTGATGGTTCGTCGGCGTCCGTTGTGACAAAATCGGTGCGGATGCCTTCGCGCTCGAACTGCTGACGGGCCTGACGGCCAAAGACATCATTGCCAACATTCGACACAAACGTAACCGAGGTGGTCGTAACAGATTCATTAGAACCAAGCATTGGCGCGGTGGCGGCTAGCCGTGCGGCAGCTACTGCCTGATTGGCCCCTTTGCCACCAGGATTCATTAGAAACGTACCGCCAATAACGGTTTCGCCGGGTGCAGGCAGTTTTTGCCCTTTAATAACCATATCGGTATTAGAAGAACCGATAACGCAAACAAATGGAGGCATAGTGGGTAGACAATGATGTTGAACAAACCTATGGAATAATTGTACGGAGAGAAGACCAGTTTTTTCCAAATCAGCTATCTCAATGCTTGACTTTTTAGATAGAAAACTTGTTTATTATTAGTTAATCCAAGATAATTATCATCAAATCAGCTATTTCTACGTGACTATTGATGTACTGCATCCACTTGTTCATTCATTGACCAAATCTGAGAGACGGTACTGTCGGTTAGCGAGTAATCAATCCGACCCTGATTATGCTTACTGGCGGTTGTTCGATTGCCTGCTGCGCCACGAAACGATGGATGATACGCTGACCACCGAACTAGCGGAGTTATTTCCGGGTGCAACACTCGACCCCGCCCGCAAGCACCTGTACCAAACGCTGATGCAGCGGCTCCGGCAGTTCGATGGCGACCGGCGTATTGATGTCCGCATCGGGCAGTTGATGCACGAGAGTCAGTTGCTTTATGAGCGAGGCTTAGTGCAGTTCAGCGGGGAGCAACTGGCAAGAGCGCAACGGCTGGCCGAGCAGCACGAACGGGGAGAGTATGCGGTATTGGTTGCCCGGCAGCGTGCCGAGCAATGGGTACGTGGGCAATTTGATGGCGTCAGCTTAGATGCTCTGACCGCCCACCACGCCAACATTGACTGGCAGTTAACCAAAACTCAGACTGCCGTACACCACGCGGCCCTCTATGAAACGCTGCTACTGCGCTATCATACCAACGGTACTGTTAGCACCCCTGCCGACACGCTTAAACTGAATGATTTGTTGCTGGAAGAATACCAACTGCTTAGCCGTCAGAAAGAAAAGTCTAACCGGGGTACCGGAGCGACGGCCCGGTCGTTCGCCATGCAGCAGCAACATCTGCATTTCCAGTCGGCTTACCTTCGGATGATTGGCGACGAAGCCGGAAGCTTGGTCGTGTACCGGGAACTCGACGCGCTATTTCAGCAGAACCCGATGCTATGGGCCGAGCAGCCTCAGTACTACGTACAACTTCTCGACGGAATTTTGGTTGACTTGCGGATGCTGAGGCAGTACGATCAGATGCCGTATTTCATTGACCGGCTTCGGGCTATCAATGACTTGGGCCTACGCCAGACGGTTGCCTACATCGTGCTCTATCATTCACTCCTGATTATGGTAGACCAGGGCCTGTTTGATGAGGCCGTTGCGATACTAGGTACCCAATGGCCCGATAGCGTTGTGTTTGAGCGTGGCCTGGCGCAACGTTCATTGATCTTTCGGACTGAGATGGACCTGTTGCTGGTGCGGCTTGATATTGGGTTAGGCCACCTTTCGGTGGCCTTGTCGCGGCTCAACCGGGTAATAAGTCGCCCGGTCCGGTCGCTTCCCCAGACGTTATACACCCAAATTAGGCTCATGAACCTGCTATTGCATGCCCGGTTGGGCAACGCCGAATACCTGACGTATGCCCTTCGAGCTGTAGAGCGAAAACCACCTTATCAAGGCAAACGGTTACCGAGCGAAACAACGACTCTTGTTTTAATACGGCAATGGCTTGGTGGGCGGCTTCGGGCTAATTCGCTAACGCAACCTAAGGAGATTGGCGATAGCCCGGCGGATCGTCAACTACGGCAAAATCTGGATTTAGGGGCTTGGGTGAAGGCCGTAAGCAAGTAATTCGTGTTAGTCAGCCCTTTCGCAGTGTGCAGATCTGTATGAAAAAACAACTTGCTCACTCACTCATCGCCCTGCTGCTGGTTGCTACAACGGCCCTTGGGCAGTCGGTTGATTTTACCAATCGCTTTCCGTTACGTTCCTCTGCCAACGGGCATCACCTCGTTGACAGGCAGAATCGGCCCTTTTTTTACCTCGCCGACACGCCCTGGACGTTGGGGTACCAATTCACGATGGCCGAAGTAGACGACTACCTCCGTACCCGACAGACGCAGAGATTCAATGTGATCCAGATTCAGTTCCTGACCGACCAGTTCAGCTATAACAAAACCGCAGCTGGTCAGCTTGCACTGAACAATACGCTTGATTTAGCTAACCGCAATGAACCGTTTTTCGCGCATCTGGATTCGTGCATTCGCCGGGCGGCTGACTACGGCATGGCCGTCATGATTGCGCCCGCCTGGCTGAGTTGTTGCTCACCGGGCTGGCATCAGGGGTTACGCGACAACGGAACAGATAAAGCGCGGGCGTTCGGCGTGTTTCTGGGGCAGCGGTATCACCACACCAGGTTTCCGAACGTACTAGGCTGGATTCACGGGGGCGACTCGAACCCTGGTGGCGAAATGGACGAGTTACAGGCACTGGCCGAGGGCATTCGGCAAACTGAAGGCACGTATCCCCGGCTACACACCGGCCATTGGGGATCGCCCTATTCTACCCGTGACCAAACGCCCCAGGTGTCGTGGCTGAACCTGAACGCGACCTACACCTACGACCCTACCCGTACCGATCTCGGCCTGTATCAGTATCAGGTCTATGCGGCTTCCCTGCGTGACTACCAGCGAGTGCCGGTGCAGCCGTTTTTCCTGATTGAGAGCCACTATGAATCGCCCGATGCCGCCGATATTTCTACCGGAACAACGGCGGAGGTGCTACGGCGACAGGCGTGGTGGTCGGCGTTGAGCGGGGCCACAGGCGTCACCTACGGTTCGGCCAATTGCTGCGGCAAACGGGCCGACTGGCGAACCATCCTGACAATGCCCGTAGCGGGACAGATGCGGCACCTGGGGACGTTGATGAACCAAATTGCCTGGCACACGCTCATTCCCGACGGTTTGCCCGACCCCGCCCAACCTGACAACCATCGACTTGTGGTGGCGGGCTTTGGTACCTTTTATCCGTACCCCGGTCCTGCCAACGATGTAGGCGCGGATTACATTGCGTCGGCAGCTTCGCCCGATAAACGGTTGTTCGTCTGCTACATCCCACCCACCGGAACTGCCCAAAGAACGTTTACGGTGGACTTGCGAGGGTTCCCGCGCATTCGACATGCTCGTTGGCTCAACCCGGCTACCGGAGCGGTTAGTCAGTTACTAAAGCTAACATCAACCCGCCAACCCCTAACCACCCCCGGCGACAACGGCACAGGACAGAATGATTGGGTATTAGTTGTGGAGTAAGAACTATAGGGAGTCCTCTGGTGGTCTGGGTATAATTAAAAAAAATGTGAAATAAATTTAAAAATCAGTAAGGGTTTCTAGCGGGCTTCGGTGTCTTATTGAAATGGCCTACTGTTTTGGGTCATGTCACCTCACGTTATGACCGAGCCTTTACCACTTTACGGGCTTCACTCTCCCCAATCGATTCGTGCTATGGGTGTTCCACCTGAACAGGATGGCCCCCGGCTGGATGGCCCCCATACCGACGGACCGGTCGATTCGGAGCGTTTTATCCGTAAGGCCTTCGAGACCGACGCCCGGCTGGGGTGTGAGTTGCTATTTCGGCATTATTATAAACCCCTCTGCAACCACGCCGTTCGATTCGTCCTGTCCAGAGCGGTGGCCGAAGACATTGTGGCCGACGTGTTTTGCCAGTTCTACGCCAACGGCACCTTCGCCAAAATCACCCAATTTTACGGCCCTTTTCTGTATAAAACCGTTCGGTTACGCGCCTACAACTATATGCGCGACGAAACCAAACGGTCCACCGATCTGTCGGCGGCCGATGGCGTGGCGAGCAGCGACGCGCAGCACCCCGATGCGGTTACGCACTACGAAGACCTGTATCACGATGTAGAGCGGGCCATTGATACATTACCCCCTCAAACCCGGCGCGTGTATCTGATGCACCGCTTTGATGGTAAAACCCACGCCGACATTGCTACCGAATTGAAGCTGTCACCCCGCACGGTTGAGGTATTGGTACGTCGGGCCAGCCACGCCTTACGCGATCTGCTTCGGGCTAAATGGTCGCTGGTACTATTGGCTGTTTCGAGCTGGTTAACCGCATAGGACTCCGTTTTACCACTGTATAACCTGACAAGCGTATTTCATGAAATCATCCGTTACCAAGCAACTGCTGATGGACTATTACGCCGGGCGCGTAACGGCCCTGCAAAAACAGCTCATCGACGACTGGCTGCGCGAACCGGCCAACGAGCCGCTGTTCTACGCCTGTCTGCATGAGCGCGAACTGGCACAGGTTCAGTACGAACCCGATTTGTCAGCGGCCCTCGCCCGCTACCAGACATTTCTATACCAGCAATCCGATAGGGTCATTACGGATGAGCCTGCTACCCCTACCACAAGAGGACGGCGCTGGCACGTTGGACTACGATTTTGGAGTATTGCCGCTACAATCGTGTTGCTGTTGGGCGTGTCGGGATGGCTGTTTCGCGAACCGATGCTCTATCACATCTACCGCACCGCCTATGGCGAAACCCGTTCCGTTCAGCTTACCGATGGCAGCCGCGTAATACTCAACGCTAACACGCGCCTGCTGGTGCCGAGGCTTGGGTTCGGAGCTGGAACGCGCACGGTTCGGGTAGTGGGAGAGGCCCGCTTCACCATTGTTCATACCCCCGACCATCAGCCTTTTGTGGTGGAAACCGGGCCTAACCTAACCGTAACGGTGCTGGGCACGGAATTCGCTGTCTTTGCCCGGCCCCGCGCCACACGGGTAGTGCTGATGCGCGGCAAAGTCGCCGTTAACTACCAGCCTGGCGGTCGACCCGAAACAAGACTGACCTTGCAACCCGGCGATATGGTGACGCTTGACGGGAGTGGAAAACTCCACCGGCAGACCCTACCAAAACCAGAACAGCAAACGGCCTGGACCGACCACCAGTTTGTGTTTAACAATACCTCGCTACGCGAAGTGGGTGCCATGATCCAGGAAACCTTCGGTTTGGTGGCCGACATTAAAGGTGAACGGCTGGCCCAACAAACGCTCTCTGGTTCATTCGATGCCCACACCGCTGACGAAGTACTGACCGCCGTGGCAGAAGTGCTCGACATCCGCTACATCCGCAAAAACAACCGGGTCATTTTCCGCAGCAAAACCGACTAATCCATTTTCCTCAATGTACAAAACACCCAATTCCTAAAGTATATGAAAAACCTATTCATGCAAGTATGCCGAACGGGGCCGGTGCTGCTGGCCTTATTGCTCGGTACCCCGGCGGGGCTGTCGGCTCAGACATTAGCCTCGGTCCGCACGGGCCAAACGGCCCGCCCTGCCGTGAGCGTTCGCGCCTTAAGCGAGGTGCTGTACGAATTGAAAACCCGCCATCAGGTCAACATTTTGTTTGCGGATCAGATGGTCAGCGGCTATACCGTCGCATCGGATGCCGTTAGCAGTCGGGCGCGGTTGGAAAGTACACTGGATGCGGTGCTGAAACCGTTTGCCCTGCGCTACAAGAAAGTAAAAGATGGCACGTACCTAATCCTAAAAATTGACGCTGACCGCGTCGAGCCAAAAGCAACGTTGCTGAAAACCGCACCCACCACGCAGGCCGTAGCCGAACAGCCAGTGAGCGGGCGTGTTACTTCGCGCGACAACAGCGGGGGGCTGCCCGGCGTGAGCGTGGTGGTGAAAGGCACCGCTCGCGGCACCACGACCGATGCCGAGGGTCGTTACCAGATCAACGTACCCGACGGAACAGCCACACTGGTGTTCAGCTACATCGGCTACCTCAACAAGGAAGTGGTTGTGGGTAGTCAGTCGGTAGTTGACCTAGACATGGAAGCCGATATTCGTGCCCTGAGCGAAGTAGTGGTGGTAGGTTACGGAGCCGTGAAGCGGGCCAACCTGTCGGGCGCGGTCTCGACGGTCTCGGCTCAGGATTTAAAACGGCTGCCCACCTCGGCGAACCTAACGCAGGCCCTTCAGGGAGCCGCCAGTGGCGTATTTACCTCACAACAGGACCGCAGTCCGGGTGCGCGGCCATCCATTAGCATCCGAGGGAACAACTCGTTTTCGGGTGGTACCGTGCTGTACGTGGTAGACGGCTTTCCCCTGACCTACGACGCGGTGAGTGCCATCAGCCCCAACGACATCGAGAACGTCAGTATCCTGAAAGACGCCTCATCCACCGCGATTTACGGGGCGCGGGCGGCCAACGGCGTGGTGCTCATTACGACCCGTGCCGGGCGCAGTAACCAAAGCAGCTTAGAAGTAAACGTGTATCGCGGGGTCAACTCGGCGTTTAACCCGATCAAGATGCTCAATGGGGCCGACTATGCCGCCCTGCGCCGGGAAGCCTACGCCAACGATGGGGCTGTGGCTCCGTTTTTGCCCGTCGAGCAGCAGCAGCTAGATAAGGGCGAGACAACCGACTGGTGGCAGTCCATCACCAACGCGGTTCGCCCGGTCGAGAACTACCAGGTAGCCTTCACGGGTGGCACCGACCGCAGTAAGGTGTTTGTGAGCGGTAATTTCTTTAACGAAGCGGGTCTCATTAACGGGTCGGGCTTCAAGCGCGGCAGCATCCGGGGTAACATCACCCAGCGCATCGGGCAGCGGTTTACGCTCACCAGCAACACCAACTTGGCCTATACCGAAGGTCGGGGCATTAGCAACAACACGGTGTTGTATTCGGCCCTGATCGGCAACCCGCTCTCGCCCATCCGCGATGCCAACGGCCAGTATTACACCAACATTCAGGGCCTGTCGAGCACACCTCGCTCCAACCCGGTGGCCTTCAGCGACCTGAGCAAATACCAGGATGTCCGCACCATCATCAACTCCACTTTAGCTCTGACGGTAGACCTGACCGAAGGACTGAAACTGCGGGTCCAGGGCAGTGGTGAGATCAACAACCGCAAGGAACAAACCTACGTCTCCTCGCTGATTAGTGCTGACGACGAAACTAACGGACGGGTAGCGGGCGGTCTGGCGAGGGTAGTGCCGAGCGTCAACTACAATTACCTCGGCGAGGCCGTGCTGAACTACGACCGGACCTTTGGCGGCAAGCACACGGTGAGTGGGCTAGCAGGTGTTTCGACCCAGGCTAACCGCTACGAGTGGCTGTGGGCGCAGTCGTCGGGCTTTTCGTCGGACGTGTTCGAGACCTACAACTTGAATCTCGGTACTAACCCGGCGGTGAAACCTCAGTCGTACCTGGAGGAGTGGAAACTGATGTCGTACATCGGGCGGGCGGTTTATACCTTCAACGACAAGTACATCCTGACGGGAAACTTCCGGGCCGACGGGTCGAGCCGATTTGGGGCCAACAACAAGTGGGGTATTTTTCCGAGCGGAGCGTTTGCCTGGCGGATGGCCGAAGAGCCATTCATCAAAAACCTTGGCGTATTTAACGACCTCAAGCTCCGCACAAGCTATGGGCTGGCGGGCAACGCCGAAGCCATCGGGGTCTATGGCACCCTGTCGCGGTTGGGCTACGCGCCTTACAACTTCAATGGTAAAGAAGCTGTGGGCTACGAAGTGGGTAGTATAGCGGCCGCCAACCTGAAATGGGAAACCACCAAACAATTCGACCTCGGCTTAGACGTATCGGTGCTGAACAACCGGGTCAACCTGACTGCCGACTATTACCACAAAAACACGGTCGATATTATCCGCAACCTGCCGCTGCTGGCCGTATCGGGCTTCCAGAGTGTGCCGGTCAACGTGGGGACGCTCGAAAACCGGGGCTGGGAACTGGGCCTCAACACGCTCAACATCGACAAGGCCATCAAGTGGCGCACCACGCTGCTCGTTTCGCGCAACCGTCAAAAACTGCTGAACACCGGCGATGGCTCGGACCGTATCGGCACGACGCATTGGGTGGGTCAACCGCTGGGTTACGGCGACTTCCGCTACATCGTGCGGGCCAATGGCATCTGGCAGACCAGCGAAGCGGAGGAGGCCAAAAAATACGGTGATGTGCCTGGTAACGTGAAGTACATCGACCAGAACAACGATGGCAAGATCGACAATGCCAATGACCGGGTGTTTACCGGTAGCATCCAGCCCAATTTCTACGGTTCGTTCACCAACGACCTGACCTACAAAGGCTTTTCGCTCAACGTGTTTACGACCTTCGAGCAGGGCCGCGACGTGTATAACGGGCAGAACTACATCCTACTGTCGGGGACGGGATTTGACAACAACCGGGCCGAGATGCTCAACCGCTGGACCCCTACCAACCCCAGCAACCAGTATCCGCGAGCCTCGAAAAACTCGACCAACCGGCGCAGCTTCCGCTCGTCGGAGTTTCTGGAAGATGCCTCTTTTTTCAAGATTCGCAGCGTCACGCTGAGCTACCAACTGCCCGACGCGCTGCTTCGCAAAGCCAGCGTCCGCTCGGCCCGGTTTTACGTATCCGGCACCAATCTGGCCCGGTTTACAAAATACACCGGCATGGACCCTGAAGATTATGATTATGACAACACCCAGCGGGCAGGGGCCTATCCTGTCACCCGTTCGTTCCTGTTTGGTTTAGACCTCCGTTTCTGATTGACTCATGAAAGCGACCCCAAAATACCTCTACACACTGCTGCTGGCCGCTGGTCTGTCGGCCTGTTCGGATAGCTACCTGCTCGAAGAACCCAAGTCGTTTCTCTCGCCGGGTACGTTCTACAAGTCCGAAAAAGACCTTGATGCCGCCTTGTCGGCTATTTACCGCGCCCCGCAGGATCGCTACTCCAATATGTGGGCGGCTCCGCACTGGTTCGAGTGGGGCACAGATATTCAGGAGATTACGAGCCGCAGCCAGTGGGCACACCACAATGCCGTAGCCCGGCTCAATAGCACCTTCGATGCTACACTGAGCATTCCTTCGGATTTCTGGAACTACACCTACCGGCACGTCAAAAACATCAACACCCTGCTGGCCAACCTCGGCGACGTACCCATCACCGAGGCTCGCAAAAATCAGATTATCGGGCAGGCGCGGGCCATGCGGGGGCTACTGTACTTCGACGGGGTGCGCGTCTTCAACGGAATGCCATTGCTGCTGGTGCCTGAAAGCGAATCGGTAAAACTGAATGCCCTGAAACGCGCCACGCCGGAGGAGATGTACGCGGCCATTATTGCCGACCTGACCTTTGCTAAAGATAATCTGCCCGCCGTCTGGACCGGAGCCAACGATCAGGGCCGGATCACGAGCGGAGGCGCGGCGGCTATGCTGGCCAAGGTATATCTGACGATGGCGGGCTACCCGCTTAACCAGAAAGATAAACTCCAGCAGGCCCGCACACTCTTGAAAGAGTTTGTGGTGGACAAGAAATATGGGGTGCAGTATGGCCTGTTCGACAATTACGGTGACGCGTTTCAGGAAGAGAACGTACCCGGCAAAGAAAGCGTCTGGAGCATCAACTTCACGCGGGGTGGCTTTGGCCAGGGTAACGACATCCCGACAAACTACGGCCCGCTCGAAATCTATTCGACCAAAGGACTCGCTGCTGGGGGCGGCTGGAGCAACGGCCTGCCAACGGATGCGTTTTACAAGAGTTTCGACCAGAAGGCCGACAAGCGGTTCAAATACCTGTTCTGGACTTCGACCGCCGACATCCCCGAAGAATACGCCAGTATGTATCCCACTCCGCTGGTGTTCGAGAAGCCGCACATCAAGAAATTTCGGGATAAACTGCCGGTCAACAACGCCGAGCGTAGCGGCAAAGATCACAACATCATCCGTTACGCCGACGTGCTGCTGATGTACTCGGAAGTGCTGAACGAACTCGGCGATGCCGGTGCTTACACCTATATTAATCAGGTGCGGAAGCGGGCCGGGCTAGGTGATTTGCCGACGATGAGTCAGGAAGCGTTCCGTGATGCCATGCTGCTGGAACGGGCTTGGGAACTGTGTTTCGAGGGCGACCGGAAGATGGATTTGGTGCGGTCGGGCAAGTACGCTGAGCGGGTCAAAGCCTGGAACCCACAGGCAGCCACTAACGTAGTGAAGGGTAAGCACGAATTCTGGCCGATACCCCAACGCGAATTAGACATCAGCAAGAGTCTGGTGCAAAATCCGGGCTGGTGATTCAGGGTGTAATGGGCCTGCACCGGTTAGCTGGTGCAGGCCCATCTAAACATGAACCCATTACAGCAAGTACTAACCAAGCTAACGCCCCAGCCAGCCGAAGCTGCGGAGGCATTTCTGGCCGCTTTCCGGGAGCAGACCGTCGCCAAAGGGGAGACCGTAATCCGGGCTGGGGCGCAAACCCGGCAGATATTTTTTGTGGAGGAAGGCGTTTTGCGGGCCTATTCGTCCTCGGCGGAGGGTGCGGAATACAACAAAGCGTTTTTTGTTGAGCACGATCTGTGGGGAATTTATTATGCCCTGCTTACCGGGCAACCCAGCCACCTGTCGGTGCAGGCGCTCACGCCCTGCCGGTTGCTGGTTGCTGACTATAAATTAATTACGGATTTGTATGGTAAGTATCCCACTTTGGAGCGGGCAGGCCGACGAATGGCTGAGGAGTTGTTTGTATTGAAAGAACAACGTGAAATTGATCTGGTTATGCTCGATGCCACCGCCCGGTATGCCAACTTTCAGCGGCTCTACCCGGGCCTGGAACAGCGGATACCGCAGTATCACATCGCGTCGCATCTGGGCATTACGCCCACGCAGTTGAGCCGGATTCGGGCAGTCATTTCTTTACCTATGTAAATGCCTGTCGCGGGTGGTTGTCGTTGCTTTGCCTTGTCTTTTAACTAAACAGATACGGACTTATGCAAACGACACTGCTTTTCACGGCATTTTTAATGGTAACACTGACAACAACTCACGCCCAAACAGTGCTGAAACAAGAAAAAAACACGTTTATCAACCCCGCCGGGCTGTTCAATGCCGCCCGAAACGGGTTCTCACATATCGGAGTGGTTCCCGCCAGCACGGAAGTGGTCTTTATTTCGGGTCAGTGGGCTTCCGACGCAACGGGCAAGCTGGTAGCCGACGATTTTGAGACGCAGGTACGCCAAACGCTGAAAAACCTGAAAACGGCCCTTAGCGCGGCTGGCGTTTCGACCCGCCACGTAGTGAAACAAACGATTTACATTGCCGATTACACGCCCGACAAAAAACGGATATTGATGAAAGTTGCCGCCACCGAATGGGGTGCCGAGGTCTTCCCAACGAGTGTGATCGTTCCCTTGCCAGTGCTGGCGACGGCACCGGGTTCACTGATCGAAATCGAATCTTTAGCGACCAGATAGATGGCCCCGACCCCAACCACCTACACCGTTTTTGTGCTGTATCGGGCATTGCCCGCCTGGCTCGGCCTGTCGCGGACTGAACGCAACGAGGTGTTTGCCCGGCAGGTAGGGCCAATTTTCGCCCGCTACGAGCAACAGGTGCAGGTACGGCTGTTCGATGCCGAGGCTTTTCACGCCGATGTGTCCGACGTGCTGCTCCTCACCACCGACGACCTCAACGCCTACTACTTTTTCATGGAAGCCCTGCGCGACACCGACCTGTTCGCCAAGCCGTATATCGTGCTGAAGGACGTGATTATGACGCGGGAAAATGGTTTCCGGGATTATGAAACCAACCAGCCATGAACCTGACGAAGCAACACATCCTGCTCACGGGCGGCACGTCGGGCATCGGGCTGGCCCTGCTTCGGGACCTGCACCAACGGGGCAATCGGCTGGTGGTTGTGGCCCGCGATGCAAACCGGGCCGACGAACTCCGTCAGACGTACCCCGACGTGGTGTTTCTGTCGGCTGATTTGGCTTCGGAAAATGCCGTGGTTTCCCTGCTCGACACCCTGCGCCGGGAGCATCCGAACTTAACCGTACTCATCAACAACGCGGGGGTTCAGTTTAACTACAACCTGGCCGATACGCCGCACGCACCCACCCGAATCGAGACAGAAATCCGAACAAACCTTACGTCGGTGATTCAGTTGTGCGCTGGTTTGCTGCCAGGGCTGTTAGAAAAATCCGAAGGGGTTATCATCAACATTACGTCAGGGCTGGGTATTTCGCCGAAACGGTCGGCTCCCGTGTACTCAGCTTCGAAAGCCGCCTTGCAGAATTTCACCAAAGGGCTGCGCTATCAGGTGGCCGGTACGTCGGTTCAGGTGGTCGATGTGGTGCTGCCGCTGGTCGATACGCCGATGACCGCCAGGCGGGGGCGAGGCAAAATCAGTCCTGAACAAGTCAGCCGTGAACTGATCCGGGGAGTAGAACGGGGGCAGCAGGTAGTAAATGTGGGGAAGGTGAAGCTGTTCCGTCTTATTCACCGATTGGCCCCCGCCCTGGCAGATCGAATCTTACGGGATGGGTAGGGAAAGTTGGTATGTGATTGCCTTTGTTTCATAGTAGTGGGCCGTTGATTGTTGTGACCTGTTAGGAATAGCAGGCTATAACAATCATCGGCCATCAGTTTAAAACAAAAACCATGCGTTTACTTCTCCTGCTCTTACTCACGTTCCCGGCCTTTGCCGCTCCCATCGAAATACCCATCGAGACCAACCGCACGGCACTCGTGATCCGGGTTGATAATGAAGGCCACTTAACCATCGTCCATCACGGCAAGCGGCTGCAACAGGCCACCGAATATGCCCGGCTACCGGGAAATGCACGGCTCTACGAGGGTTATTCAGAATTTTATAGTTCGGCATACACGCCCGCCGGGTCGCGCAACCTCCTCGAACCGGCCATCCAGGCCACCCACGCCGACGGCAACCCCTCGCTCGATCTGATGTATGTGCGCCACGAGACCAAACCCACCGGGCCAGGCATCACCCGAACCGATATTCTGCTGAAAGACCCGCAGTACCCCTTCGAGGTAACGCTACACTACAAAGCCTACCAGAAGGAGGACGTACTGGAAGGATGGAGCACGATTCGGCATACAGAGAAAAAGGCGGTGACGCTCCAGAAATTCGCGTCGGCCAACCTGTATCTGTCAGCCAACCACTATTACCTGACGCATTATCACGGCATTCACGCGGGCGAGGTACGTCCCGAAGAGACGCAATTGACAGGTGGGATGAAGGTGCTGGACAGCAAGCTCGGCACCCGCGCCCAGATGTTCCAGGCCCCCATGTTTATGCTCTCGCTCAACCAACCCGCTCAGGAAGAGCAGGGCGAGGTGCTGGCGGGGACGCTGGCGTGGTCGGGCAATTTCCAGTTTCAGTTCGAGCTGGACCCGCAGCATAACTTACGGCTGCTGGCGGGCATGAACCCCTACGCATCGGCCTACACGCTGGAACCGGGCCGCGACTTCACTACCCCCGCGTTGATCTACACCTTCTCGACGCAGGGCATGGGCGGGGCGAGCCGGAGCCTGCACCGCTGGGCCAGAAACCACCGCATCCCCAACGGCAACGGCGACCGCCTGACGCTGCTCAACAACTGGGAAGCGACCTACTTCGGCTTCGACGAACCCAAATTGGTCGAGTTGTTCAAAGACGGCAGGAAGCTCGGTGTCGATCTGTTTTTGCTCGATGATGGCTGGTTCGGCAACAAATTCCCCCGCAATAACGACCGCGCCGGGCTGGGCGACTGGCAGGAGAACCGCGCCAAGCTGCCCCACGGCCTGGGCTATCTGGTGAAAGAAGCCGAAGGAGCGGGCATCAAATTCGGCATCTGGATCGAGCCGGAGATGGTCAACCCGAAAAGCGAACTCTACACCCAGCACCCCGACTGGGTGATTAAGCTACCCAACCGCCCCGATGCCGTGTTCCGCAATCAGCAGGTGCTGGACCTCTCGAACCCGAAGGTGCAGGACTTTGTGTATGGCGTAGTGGATGACCTGTTCACCAAAAATCCGACGCTGGGCTTCATCAAATGGGACTGCAACGCGGTGATTTACAATGCTTATTCCGCCACCAATCCCGCCAACCATCTGTATGTCGATTATGGCCGGGGCCTCTACCGGGTGCTGGAACGGCTGCGGGCCAAGTACCCTACCGTGCCGATGATGCTGTGTTCGGGGGGCGGGGCGCGGGTTGATTACGGTGCCTTGCAGTACTTCACCGAATACTGGCCGAGCGACAACACCAACCCCACCGAACGGACATTTATCCAGTACAACTATTCCTCGTTTTTCCCGGCCATCGCGTCCTGCAACCACGTTACCAACTCCGGCAGCGCACCCATCAAATTCCGCACTGACGTGGCGATGATGGGCAAACTGGGCTACGACATTGTGGTGAGCCGGATGCCCGCCAACGATCTGGCGTTCAGCCAGGAAGCCCTGAAAACCTACGCCCGGCTGAAGCCCGTGATCTACCAGGGCGATCTGTTCCGGTTGCAGTCGCCCCACACCCACGACGTGATGTCGGTGCTGTACGTGAGCGACAAGCAGGATAAGGCCGTGTGGTTTTCGTACCTGATCAGCGACCGGTTCAAAGCCGGTGCCGACCAGCCCCCCATCCGGTTGCGCGGTCTCGACCCCGCCAAACGCTACACCGTGCAGGAAACCAACCTGATGCCCGGCAGCAAATCCCCCATTGACCCTACTGTAGTTTACTCTGGTGATTTTCTGATGAGCGTGGGCCTTGACCCCGTTGTGGGTGGTGGCCGCACGAGCGTGGTGCTGGAGGTGACGGCGGTGGGGCAGTGAGCAGATCAACTACCTTCTTTCTGATACTATTGCTACATTATTAGCCTGACAAATTTGAACTTGGGCAACAGTCATTCAGCACACAGTCAGCACACTTAGGGTGCTGTGCTTTGCAGGTGGTTTGTCCATGAACGATTGCGTTCAGATGAAATTCATAGTGAGATTCCCATTGTTGGGGTAGCTGTTGTTCAAACCAGGTTTCTACGTCAGAGGGTTTTGTGTTTTCAGCCACGAGCCGTAACCGTAGCGCAATCCGCAGAACGTGTGTGTCAACTGGCATGGCCGGGAGTTGCAGGTTGAAGAGCAGTACACAACTCGCTGTTTTTGGCCCAACGCCCGGCAACGTCAGTAGCCATTGCCGGGCATCTGCCGCCGAATAAGTTCGTAAGAAGTTGAGTGACAGATCACCCCGCTCGGCCAGTAACCGTCCCAGCACCCGATGAATATAACCGGCCTTCGCCTTGGTCAGGTTACCCCGTGCGCCAGCCAGCACTACCTGAATGACGTCCGGCCCGGCAAGCAAGGCCTGATTCCAGTTCGGAAAGGCCTGCCGCAGGGCATCGGCCATACGCTGGGTGGGTACAATTGGGCTTTGCTGAGACAGGATCGTTTCAATTAACCCATCCAACGGCTCCGACTCTGGCCCGGCAACGATGGTTGTGTCCGTGTTAAACACATTCGGTTGGTCAGCAGAGTAACCGTATCGTGCCTTCAGTCGCTGGGCGACTAGCTCAACTAATCCTTTTGTGGTATGAGGTTCGGTCACCTTTGATCAAATTATATATGGAAATCAGTCCGGGTTAATCATTCCGAAAGCGGCTTCGCGCTTGCCCCGAAGCATGTCGGCCATGCCGATGGCCACTTCGTAAGTATCCAACGCGATAGCTTTCATGGTTTCGTCGGCAACTACGCTGGCCGGGATACCGCGAGGGTCAGGGGTGGCATCGCCCTTGAGTTCGGTGTTGACGATGGGCGGGATGATCTCGAAAACCCGCACCGACGTGGCCCGAAGTTGATACCGTAACGACAGGCTAAAGGCGTGCATGGCCGCTTTGGTGGCGCAGTAAACCGGAAAAATAGCCAGTGGAGTGAAACCCAGACCCGACGTGATGTTGATGATGGCTGCGCTGGGTTGTGTTTGTAGCAGGGGCGCAAACAGGGTGACTAGGTGAAACGGCGCAATCAGGTTGGTTTCGATCTCGCTCAAGCCCGCACTGAATGCACCATCACCGTTTGTTAAATCTACAAACCGCTGAATACCCGCATTGTTGACCAGTACGTTCAGCCCCGGAAAATCCCGTTGTAGGGTCTCCAGGAGCCGTTCGCGTTCTGCCGGTTGTACCAGGTCGGCCACGATGGTGTGCAGTTGCGGGAAGCGGGCTTTTGCCTCGGCGAGTTTATCGGCCCGTCGCCCGCAAACAATGACGGTGTTGCCCGCGTTGAGGAAGGATTCTGCCAGGGCCAGGCCAATGCCGACCGAGCCACCCGTAATAAAAATTGTGTTGTTGGAAAGTTGCATAAGTCTTTTTTCCTGCAAAACACGGCTCATCCGGCAACTCAAGTCTTGATGTATATCAAGGATTCCAAACTTCTTTTTTCAGTCGGCTCAACGTCTCCGGGGTCATGTCTAAATAAGACGCCAAAATCCGGCCCGATACCCGTTGCAGCAGATGGGGTTGGTTGGCGAGCACCCATTCAAACCGTTGGCGGGCATCCATCGCCATGAATGAGCCGATCCGTTTCACCGAAGCCCGGTATGCCTGCTCCAGAATCTCCCGGTAAACAAACGCAAAAGCTGGTACGGTATCCACAAGGTGATAAAACGCAGGTCGCCGAATCAGCAGCAACGAGACAGGTTCGAGGGCTTCGACAAATTCAACGGCGGGCTCCTCATAAATAAAACTGGCTAAGGCCGAGCCAAAGCTGCCTTCCAGCGCAAAATAGCGGGTCTGCTCATGGCCGTTCCGATCCACAAAATACATCCGCAAGGCACCCTGATTCACAAACGGATACTGCTGGCAAATAGCCCCCTCATAAACCAACAGCGTACCTTTCGGTGCTTGACAGGGCGTAAAGTGCAGGCAAATGTCAGCTAACTCGGCGGCAGTAACCGGGTGTCGGCATTGTATATAGTCGCAAAGCTGATCGAACATTCAGCAAACGTAGCGCGGATTTCGATAAGTATCATTTATCCCTGCTACCAACGAGTTTCTCACCCAACATGACAGTTGGGAGCGATAACTAAAACGCATTTATAGAAAGTCATTCAATGGAACGAACAGCGGAGTAGATCAGTTGATTAACCAAACGGTTAAACCATACAGTTTGTGCCTGATACCGCCGACACCACCGAAGCCCGCATCCGGCAAGCTGCCCAGCGCGTGTTCGTGCGCGACGGATTCGACGGGGCCAGAATGCAGGACATCGCCGACGAAGCCGGCATCAACAAAGCCCTGTTGCACTACTATTTCCGCTCCAAAGACAAACTTTTTGCCCTCATCTTCGAGGAGAAGATGGGCCAGTTTCTGGACAGCATCTGGACAGTATTGGGGTCGGATGGTTCGCTGCATGACAAAATCCGGCGCATGGTTGAGCTGGATATTACGCAGTTGAGCCAGGAGCCGGTCATCCCGCTATTCATCTTCCACGAGATCAGCCAGAATCCCGAACTGGTCCGGCAGAAACTGCGCGATAAAAACGCCGATGGTCTCTTTGCCGCCTTCGCCAGGCAGGTTGACGACGAGGCCCGCCGGGGGCTGATCCGGCCCGTTGATCCGCAACAGTTGTTTGCTAACCTGCTGTCCTTGACCGTTTTCCCGTTCGTGGCGAAACCGATGTTGCAGGGATTTATGACGCTGAATGAACCAGCCTTCGCGCAGTTTATCGAGGATCGAAAACAACAGGCCGCAGATTTTTTGATTCATGCATTAAGGCCGTGATTTAATGGGCCGCTGATCGTTATGATAAAATGTGATCTTTTTTAATCATAAAAATCTGCGGCTCATTTTTTTACTCAGTTATTAACCAAATAGTTAAACCAAATGGATACCACACAAGTATTGATTGTTGGAGCCGGGCCTGTGGGTCTTACGCTCGCCAATTTGTTGCACCATCACGGAGTTCGCTGTAAGATCATCGACCAGGTTCCGCCCCGCCCCGAAGTCGAATCGCGGGCCGAAGGCGTTCACGTCCGCACACAGGAACTGTTTGAACAACTCGGTTTTCTCGACGAAGCCTACGCGATGGCCCGTCCGCTGAAAGCCGCCACGCTCTACGCCAAGGGACACACGCTCGGCCATATCAGTCTGGAAGAACCAACCCTAACGCATTCGGGACCGATCATTCTGCAACAGAGTTTAGTTGAACAACTCTTAATCAGTCAGTTAGAAAAGCTGGGTGGTTCCGTCGAGCGACCGCTTACGTTTGTTGGTTTTGACCAAACTGACACGCGGGTAGTGGCGACGGTACAGCAACCCGACGGCCAAACCCACACCATCCGGGCCGACTATCTGGTAGCCTGCGACGGAGGTCGGAGCGTGATTCGGCACCAACTGAAGGCCGAGTTTGACGGCAAGGCAATCCCCAGCCGGTTTGTGTTGGCCGACGTGTCTATCGACTTCACCGACCAACCTCTCGACGGTGACCTGCACATTTTTATGGACCCGGTGCTACTCTTCGGTCAGCTACCCAGCGGTAACTGGAAAATGGCGACGCTCATGCCCGACGGATTTCCCGATCAGGCCAGCCCCGACGAGATTGTGGCCTTTTTGCAGCAAAGTGCCGACGCTCAGGGGGTTCGTTGCCGGTTGCACACGCCGTTGTGGACATCTTCGTTCCGAATTAACACCCGGATGGTGAGCCAGTTTCGGCACGGGCGGGTGATTCTGGCGGGCGATGCGGCCCATATTCATAGCCCGATGGGTGGGCAGGGCATGAACGAGGGGATGCAGGATGCGTTGAATCTGGGCTGGAAATTAGCCTTCCGGCTAGCAGGCCGGGCCGACGATTCGCTGCTCGACACCTACCAAGCCGAACGCGGCCCGCTCATTGCCGACGTGCTGAAAGATACCGCCCTGATGTCGGAGGTGCTACTGTGGACTAACCCAATCGCTGTAGGCTTGCGAAACCAGTTTATGTCGCTTGTGACGGGCATCGATGCGGCTCAGCCCACCCTGCGCGAGTTGTTCTCGGGGGCCACCCGTGCCTACGCCCCCAACCCCTACTTGCAGGAACGTACCCTGACCCCTAGCGAACGATTGGCGCATATCAGCCAAAGGGTTTTTCACCCCGACCCCGCCGACGATCTGGCCTTTGCCAAAGGACCAAAGCCGGGCGAACGCGCCCCGGATGCGTTCGGCTTGCGGGCTGCTAACGGCACTACCCAACGGCTACTGACCTACTTTGCGGGCGATTTTCGGCACCGGCTGCTGGTCTTTGCGGGTCAACACGCCACCCCCGACCAACTAACCAAAATTTACCAGCAACTCACTGATTTACAAGAGAAAAGGGGGGCATTTCTTCGCCCCATACTGGTGGTGCTTCCCGGTACGTTAATCTCGGAAACGCCCCGCATAGAAACATTAACCGATACCGACTATAACCTGCACAAGCGGTACAGAGCCCGGCACGAGTGCCTGTATTTGCTCCGGCCCGATGGCTTTATCGGCTATCGCAGTCAACCTGCTCAACTGCCGGAGTTGGAAACATACCTGACCCAGCGATACGCACCCGTTTCCTAACTGGGTTCGTTCCTCATTGCAGATGGTCGTAGGAGTGAGGTGCCGCAGGTGACAGCGGTGGGGACTCAACGGGTAAGCAGTGAATTGGCAGATTGAAATGATGTGTTTTATATGCAGTCCTGGCAGAAATTTATAGAACGTTATGCCTCCCTGACTCCCACCGAATGGGCTGATGTGCAGGCGCGTTCGCACCGGCGCGAGGTAGCAAGGAATGAGTTGTATCTCCAGCCGGGGCAGGTTAACAAGGAGTTCGTGTTTATCGACCAGGGTGGACTACGGGTGTTTCAGATCACCGCCGATGGCGAGGAGCATACGGCCTGGCTGGCTGTGGAAGGGCAGTCATTTTGTGACCTCAGCAGTTTTCGCCAGCAGATACCTACCCAACTCTCGGTACAGGCCCTCGCCGATACGTCGCTCATCACGCTGTCCTACGCCGATATGCAACACCTCTATCAGACCCTACCCGTCTGGCAGGAGTTTGGGCGCAAACTCTGGGAAGAGGTCAGCGTCAATCTGATCGGGATGATTTTGTCTTTTCAGGCCGAATCTGCCGGGGTACGCTACGAGCGGATTAGCCAGAACTACACACTGCTGCAAACGGCTCCGCTCAAATTTGTGGCCGAATTTTTGGGTATTACGCCCCACACCCTAAGCCGGCTCCGACGCTACGCCAGCCGCCGACAGAGCAAACGGCAGAAGCTATGACCGATATTGCCTTTTGGCAAGCGTTGGCCTACCGCAACACAGTACGTTTGCGGCATGAACAGTACAATAACAACCCTACGTTGGCTGCATTTTGCCCTTTTCGGGCTGGCCCTTTGGTTTTTCGGCAACCTCTACGAGGAAGTTATTCTGCTTCCCAACTGGCTGGCGGCTTCCCTCTCTGTTTTACAGGCGTATAACCGCTATTATTCGGTCGTGATTCAATACCACTATTACGTACCGGTTACACAAGTAGCTGTTGTCGTGCTGGTTGCGCTGTGTTTTACCAGCAATCCGGCCCGGCAGACCGACCCCTCCAACCTGCGCCGGGCCGCCTTGTGGGGTACATTGGGCCTGGTGCTTACGGCCTTGATCGTTATCAACCTGAATCTCCGCCTGTTTGTGGGTGAGTTGACCCTGTCCGAGACCGAAGCCCACCGGCTGGGGTTGATCTGGATGGTTGGCAATGGCATTCGGTTATTTTGCGTGGGTATGTCCTTCAGGTATGCGCTCAGTGTGCGTGACCGGCTACGGACATAACGGCATTCGCTGGTTTCGCCTACGACAGCCGGGCGTAGTTGGCTTTCAGGTAAAGCAGTGCTTCCCGAACGGCCTGGTCCGGTGATTTAGGCGTAAACCCCAGCTCGCGCCGGGCCTGGCTGATGTCGAAATCCTGCGGCACACCGAATAGCATCGACACTAAGTTGGTCCGCAGCAACGGTGGCTTGCCCGTAAACCGGCTACTCTGCTCCATGATGAAAGCAATAGCATACAACACCGCTTTGGGTACGGCGGGTGGAATTTTCAGCCCCCGTTCGGGGAATAATTCCATCGTCAGGGTGGTGGTTTCGCGCAGGGTCATGCTTTTTTCATTCGCCAGAATGTACCGCCGACCGTTGACTCCGCGTTGGGCAGCCGCATAACAACCGGCAGCTACGTCTTTGACATCAATCCAGTTGAGCGTAAACGAGGTTTCAATTGGCACGTTTCCGTCATAAACGGATTTCAAAATGCCAAATGATTCGCTTAGCGTAAAGGCTTCCGAACCAATCATTGCCGATGGTAACACCGTGACTACACGTAGGTTGTGTTCTTTTGCCAACGCCAGGGCCAGTTGCTCGGCATCGTTTTTGGACCTGTAATACGCGTTCCGCCGGTCGGGATTGAAGCCATAACTTTCTTTCGAAGGCAGCGTTGCGTAGTTGAGGGCGGCAATCGAACTGACATAGACCACCTTACGTACCCCGGCTTCGGCAGCCGCTTCGATGATGTTGCGCGTTCCCTGCATATTGACCTCGTAGATTTCTTTCTCTTCGTCTTTCGCCCACAACTTAAACGCGGCCCCTACCGCATAGAGCGTGGTAACACCCTGCATTGCCCGCAGTAGCGACGACTTATCGGTGATGTCAGCAGGCACCAGTTCGCAGTCGAGGCCAGCAAACGGTTCGCGGCTTTTTAGGTTTCGTACCGATGCCCGAACCGTTTCGCCCTGCGCGAGCAGGTGCCGGACCAGGTTGTTGCCGAGGTGTCCGTTGGCCCCCGTGATCAAAGAAACAGGTTTCCCATTCATTGTGCGTATTGGTTTGATTACGCTACAAAGGTCTAACCCGGCCTGGCGACTTCTCTTGATGTAGGTTAGGAAATGATCTGCCGCCGGATGCGGCTCAACGATTCGGGTTTGATACCGATAAACGAAGCAATATGCTGGAGCGGAACATTCTGGATAATACTGGGATGCTGACGAAGTAGCTTGAGGTATCGTTGTTCTGCCGTCAGCACCATTAAGTCCTTGATCCGTTGCTCGTTGTAGCGGATAGACTGCTCAAAAATAAGCCGCCCAAATTCGGTCAGGTGATGGCTATGGGCATAGAGCAAATCCAGATCGGGGCGGGTAATGGCCAGTAACGCACTGTCGGTCAGGCATTCGACGGAATTTGTGGCGGGTTCCTGCCGGGTAAAGCTTTCAAACGAGGTGATGAAACCGGGCGGGCAATTCAAATGCGTCGTCACCTCTTCGCCATCTTCCAGGGTCGATACCCGAACGTAGCCTGCATTGATAAAATAGAGTTGCCGGGCAATCTGACCCGGTTCGACCAGTCGGGTATGCCGGGGCAAAAAAACCGGCCGGAATAACGACTGGATCAGTGTTTGGCTCTCAGCATCGAGCGGCACCAACTCGTTAACCAGTTGCAGCAGTTTGTGATGAGAAATGGCTGGTTCGTTTAGCATTGAGTACGTTAACGATGGTCTTATTCATATGGTTTGCCTTGCCCCATTCACGCCCCCGCCCGATACCGTTCCTGAAACCCCTCGACATACCGCTCGCCAACCGGAATCGGGATTGTCCCGTCTAATAAAATCTGGGTTTTGTTGACTCCGGTGATGCGTCTCAACGGCACAATGAACGACTGATGCACCCGGCAAAACCGGCCTGCTGACTCCAATTTGGCTTCCATCGCTTTCACGTTCAGGCGGGTCAGGATGGGCTTATCGGGCTGCGATTCGAGGTAAATTTTCACGTAGTCTTTTAACCCCTCCACATACAGGATGTCGTGGTGGTAGATCTTGGTGTCTTTGTAGTCGGTTTTGACGAAGAAAAACGTGGGTACGTCGGCATCGGGTTTGGTGGTCTGCTGATACAGTTGGTAGGCTTTGGTGCAGGCCCGCAGCAGCCGCTCGAACCGGATGGGTTTCAGCAGGTAGTCCACCACGTTGAGGTCATAACTCTCGATGGCATACTGCTCGTAGGCGGTTGTGAAAATCACCATCGGCGGGTTGGTCAGGGCGCGGAGAAAATCGGTGCCGAGCAGCGTAGGCATCTGAATGTCGAGAAACAATAGGTCAACCCGGCCCTGCTGGATCAATTCCAACGCGTCGAAGGGCTTAGTGAAGGTGCCGATCAGGTCAACAGTTGGAATTTTCCGCAGATCATCGGCTAGAATGTGCAGACCCGGTGGTTCATCGTCAATGGCGATGCTGGTTAGTTTCATCGTTCTATCAAATCAATCTGTAGATCAACGCAAAACTCCCCTCCATGTGGGCCAACTGCCAGCGTGTGCCGGTCGGGGTAATGCAACGCCAGTCGCCGTTTTACGTTCTGAACGCCGATACCCGAATCGTCCGTTGGTTTGCTGACATACAGGTGGTTGCGGGTCGAAAACCTCAACGTCCCCTGCTTCAGCCGCAGCCTGATCACCACCGCCGACTCATGCTCGTGGTGTAGGCCATATTTGACCGCGTTTTCCACAAACGGGATCAACAGCAACGGCTCAATCAGTACTCGGTCATCGTCCAAGTCGGTCTCAAAAACGAGTTGGTTGTGCGGAGCCAGTCGCAATTGTTGCAGGGTAACGTAGTCGGTTAGGTAGTCAGTTTCTTTCGCCAAAGCTACCGGGCCGCGATCTGCCTGGTAGATCATGTAGCGCAGCATATCCGACAGCCGCATGATGGCTTCTTCGGTCTGATCGGACTTTTGGCGGGCCAGCCACCGCATGTTATTGAGCGTATTGAAGAGAAAATGCGGGCTGATTTGCAACTTCAACGCGCTCAGTTCGGCTTCTTTTTTCTCGATAACCATCTGCTGATGCCGGGCTTCGCGCTCGGTGCGTTCGCGATACATGGCAAATCCGGTGCTGACGCTGGTGAGGAGGAGCAGCGAAATCAATGACGTGATAATCAGTGGAATTGGTGTGCCAAGCCATTCTTTCTGTCCAGGGACTGTCAGGCCTGCCTGGGTGAGTTTGGCCGAGAACCGGGGCAGATCGGCCACGATGACGTAGTGGTAATACAAGGCGTTGGTCGCCGTCAGCAACGCGCTCATACCCAGCCCTGCCAGCGGCAGTCGGGCGAGTTGTCCCCGCCGGAGCGCGTCGGGGGTCAGAATGTGGTAATTGAGGTAGAAAAACGCAATAATCAGGGCCTCATTTAGGGCTTTGATGCCGAACAATACCGTGATTTCGTGCGGGCTGAACACCTGCGTCAGCGGCAGAATCTGGTAGGGTAGCACCACATACAATGCCCAGCCCGGCAGGTGAAACGCCAGCGGATACCGTTCGTAACGTTGTTTGATGTACTCGAAAAATTGATTGCCGGTCATGGTAAACAAACGATGGGTACATAGTTGGACAAACTAAGCGCAAAAAGCGAAACCGTCGCGCTATTAAATCTCTACGAAAACAACCTCAATCTCGACACACTGCCCGATGCGTAGGCACTTGCCCGACTGACCGAATTTAAGCCTGGAAATCAGCCGTTTCCTTTGTGTCATTCAACAACGATACACAGAGATGTCTGTTCCGCTTAAGCCATTTTTTACCCGCTCAACGCTGCTTCTATTGCTGTGTCTGCTGGCTCAGTGTGCCACCGCACAAACGAAGGTCACCATCAGCGGCACCATCAAAGATGCCCGTAACGGCGAGTCGCTGCTGGGCGCAACGGCCTTTGCCAAAGGTGAAGCGGGTAGTGCCGGGGCCGCAGCCAACGCTTACGGGTTCTACTCGATTACCCTGCCACCCGGTTCCTATACGCTCACGGCGCAGTTTGTGGGCTACACGCAAAAGTCGCTGCCCGTCACGCTGCAAGCCAACCAAACGCTCGATATTGAACTCAGCGATGAGGGCATTGCGCTTCAAGAAGTGCAGGTCAAAGCCGACCGCGAGGAAGACCCCATCACGCGCAACCAGATCGGGGCTGAAAAGCTCAATATTCAGACCATCAGCACGATACCGGTGCTGTTTGGCGAGAAAGACATCCTCAAAACGATTCAGCTCCTGCCCGGCGTGAAGTCAGCGGGGGAGGGCAACAGTGGGTTCTTTGTGCGCGGTGGGGCCGCCGACCAAAACCTGATCCTGCTCGACGAAGCAACGGTCTACAACGCCAGCCATTTGCTCGGCTTCTTCTCGGTCTTCAACTCCGACGCGCTCAAAGATGCTACGCTCTACAAAGGCGGCATCCCGGCAGAATACGGTGGGCGGCTGTCGTCGGTGCTGGATATCAAGATGAAAGAAGGCAACAACCGTAAGTTCGGCGTCACGGCGGGCATCGGGGTGATTGCCTCGCGCCTGACGGTCGAAGGCCCGCTGGGACCGCACAAGAGCCAACCTGCGCGGGGGTCGTTTATCGTGTCGGGCCGACGTACTTACGCCGACCTGCTGCTCAAGGGGGTACAGGACTCGACCGTGAATCAGAGCAAGCTGTTTTTCTACGACCTTAACGCGAAGGCCAATTACAAACTAAACGACAAGAACTGGCTCTACGCATCGGGCTATTTCGGCACCGACGTGCTGGGGGTGGGGAATCTGTTCGGCATCGAGTGGGGCAACGCCACGGCCACCCTTCGCTGGAACCATGTGTTTAACAACAAGTTATTCCTCAACTCATCGCTTATCTACAGCAACTACCGCTACCAGATTGGCCTGGGTGGGGGCAACGCGAAGGTGACCATTGACTCGCGGATCAAGGACTGGAACCTCAAAGAAGACTTCGAGTATTACGCCAACGACCGCAGTACGTTCCGGTTTGGTGTGAACGCGATCCACCACACGATCCAGCCCGGCGCGGCCACCACCGGTACCGAATCGGGGTTCAACCCGGTCAGCCTGACGGAAAAATACGCCCTCGAATCGGCCATTTATGGGGCACACGAATACCGGGTGTCGGAGCAGTTTACGGTCAAATACGGCCTGCGGGTATCGGCGTTCACCACGCTAGGGCCGGGCACCTACTTTGACTTCAACACCGACCGCAGCATCGCCAGAACGTATCAGTACACGTCGGGCCAGTTTGTCAACACTTACGTAAACGCCCAACCCCGGCTGGCCCTGAACTACGTGGTTAATCCGCAATCGTCGGTCAAATTTGCTTACGAGCGCAACGCCCAGAACTTACACCTGCTCAGCAACAGCACGGCCAGTAACCCCACCGACCTCTGGATTCCGAGCAGCAACAACGTGAAGCCCGAACTGGCCGACCAGTTGTCGGTGGGCTATTTCCGCACGATTGGCGAGAATCAGTTTCAGTTTTCGGCGGAAACCTATTACAAGCAACTCCAGAACCAGATCGACTACCGCAACGGGGCCGAAATCCGGGTCAACGAGCAGGTCGAAGCCGATTTGATCTACGGCAAAGGCCGCGCCTACGGCCTGGAACTGTCGTTAAAGAAAAACGCGGGGCGGTTCACGGGCTGGATCAGCTATACGCTCTCGCGCACCGAACGCCAGTTCGATGCCGTGAACCGGGGCGAGTGGTTTGCCGCCCGGCAGGACCGCACCCACGACATTGCCCTGGTCGGTACATATAAGCTCAGCGACAAACTGCTGCTGGCGGGCAACTTCATCTACTACACCGGCAACGCCGTTACGTTTCCGGTGGGCAAGTACTTCCTGAACGGGCAGGCCATCAGCCTCTATTCCGACCGCAACAGCCAGCGAATGCCCGCCTACCACCGGCTCGACCTGAGCCTGACCTGGTACCGCCGACGTACCGCCGACACCGAGCGAAGCTGGAACTTCTCGGTCTACAACGCCTACGGGCGCGAAAACCCCTACACGATCTCGTTCCGCGCCAACGCCGACGACCCCACCCGCACCGAAGCCGTCCAGACCACTCTTTTCCGGTGGGTGCCGTCGGTAACGTACAACATCAAATTCTGATCATGAAAAACAGCATCTTTTTAGTAGCCAGCCTGTTCGCCCTCTCCTCATGCGAAAAAGTCATCACCCTTGACCTCAAAGGTGAAAACAAGCGCGTGGTGATCGAAGGCGGCATCAGCAACGAAGCAGGGCCGTATTCGGTACGCGTTTCCCAATCTGCCGATTTTTATCAGGCTGGCGTGGGTGAGGCCATTACTAATGCTACCGTGACGCTCAGCGACAACACCGGTGCCACCGAATCGCTGACCTACACGAGCAACGGTACCTACCAGACAAAGACCACCAAAGGCACAGCCGGACGTACCTATACGCTCCGGGTAACGGCCAATGGCGCAACCTACCAGGCCACCTCGACCATGCCCGCGCCGGTGCCACTCGAATCGCTTACCTACGAAGCACAGGCCCTCGGCGACATAATCTACGCCAACTACACCGACCCTATCGCGACGGGCAATGCCTACCGCTGGGTGATGTATGTCAACGACAAACAGCAGGGCGATGTGTTTGCCGTCAACGACCGGCTCAACAACGGTATCCGCACTCGGCAGGCTCTGTTCCTAACCAGCCCTAACGCCCCCGACCTCAAAACCGGCGACCGGATTCGGGTGGACATGCAGTGTATCGACGCGCCGACATACGAATATTTTTTCGGATTGGCACAGGTGCTGGGTAGCGGCAACAATCAGGCCGCTACGCCCGCCAACCCTACCAGCAACCTGTCGGGTGGGGCACTGGGTTATTTCAGCGCGTACAGTATAACGAGTAATAGTCTGACCATCAAATGATCGCTGAACTCCGCGAAGCCAATAAAATCTACGACAGCCCAGCAGGGAAGTTCGTCGCGCTTAACAAAACGACGCTGACCATCAACGAAGCCGAGTTGCTGCTCATCATCGGACCCAGCGGGTCGGGCAAGACCACGTTGCTCTCGCTGATTGGCTGTTTGATCGACCCCACCGAGGGGCAGGTGTGGGTCGATGGAAAGGATGTGGCCACGCTGTCGTCGGGCCAGAAAGCGGATTTGCGGCTCAATCTGATTGGGTTTGTTTTTCAGCAATTCAACCTGTTGGCTCCGCTGACTGCCGAGGAAAACGTGGCTTATCCGCTGCAAATGCAGAAGGTGCCGGGCAGTGAGATCAAAAAGCGGGTGGCCGAGGCACTGGAAAAGGTGAATATGACCGAACACCGGCGCAAGTTTCCCAAGCAGCTATCGGGCGGCCAACAACAGCGCATCGCCATTGCGCGGGCGTTGGTGACAAACCCCAAATTGGTGCTGTGCGACGAGCCAACGGCCTCGCTCGATAAAGACAGCGTCGATACTGTAATGAACGAACTCCGCGCCCTCGCTAAATCGGGCAAAGCCGTGGCCGTCGTCACGCACGACCCCCGCCTGACCCAGTATGCTGACCGGGCCGTCGAGGTCAAAAACGGTATGGCGACACTTATTGATGTTCAAAAAATGACGGCCTAACGGCCAGACACCATGCCCCTACAACCTACATACACACTCATCTTTCTCGCAGCCAGCACCCTGTTTGTCGCCTGCCAAAAAGAAGAAAAACCGCAACAGAATGCGACCCCGGCCAAGCCCATTACGCAGGTCGTGGGCGTGGCGCGGGTCGAACCCGAACGCGGCTTAATCAATCTCTATGCCGGGGCCGATGGCCGGGTCACGACCATTAACGTCAGTGAAAACCAGGCACTCACCAGCGGGCAGGTACTGCTCACCGTGGATAGCCAGACCGACAAGGCGCAGGTGGCGCAGGCACGGTCCAAAATCGGGACTCAACGGGCCGCCATTGCTGCACAAGAAGCCACTATCTCCACGCTCCGGCTCGCCGTTGAGCAGGCGCAGGCCGATGTGGAATTAAATCGGAAGCTATTGGCCGTAAAGGGCATCACTGAGCAAACGCTGCGTGACAGCGAAGCGACTCTCGCTACCCGGCAGCAAGACTATCGAAAAGGGCAGGCCGACTTGCAGCAAACGCGGGCGGTGGTGACCGAACTCAATGCCGACGTAAACTCGGCCCTTGTGGGCGCAAAAGACAAAACCCTCCGCGCGCCCTACACGGGCAAACTCCTCGACTGGACGGTGAAAATCGGCGACTTCGTGACGGGCAATACCCAGGTCGGCCAGATGGCTCCCAACGGCAGCCTGATTGCCCGCACCGAGGTGGACGAACTCTTTGCCGAACGCATCAAACCGGGGCAGCGGGCCAACATCCGTTCGCAGGCAACGGGCAAGATTATCGGGTCGGGGACAGTGTATTTCGCGGCTGATTTTTTGAAGAAGAAATCGCTTTTCGAGGACGAAACCGCCCAGGAAGACCGCCGGGTACGCGAGGTCCGCATTAGGCTCAATCCCGGTGCCAATGTGCTGATTAACAGCCGGGTCGATTGTATTATTTTGCTCAACTGACCCCAATCATGTTAAAAACAGCGTTTCGCTTCCTGACCTACGACCGCTCCAATCTAGCCGGGATACTGTCCGGCATTGTGGTGTCTATCGTGCTGGTGGGGCTGGAATTAGACATCTTCAAGGGGATGATTACCAACGTCCAGGGCCTGACCATTCAGTACCCCAACTATGTCTGGGTCATCAATCCCAAAACGCAGTCGGCCCTGCAATTGCAGAACCTCGACGTGCGCGTGGGTCGGGAGTTACAGTCCATTCCGGGCGTTAGGCAGGTTTATCCTATTGTGTTCGCGTCTGGCTCGGCCAAGCTGCCCAAAGGCGGCAAGGTGTCGGTGCAGATGATCGGTATCGAGGCCCCGGCGTTTGTGGGAGCCGCCCGTTCCTACACGCCCGAAACCAACGTCAACGACCTCATCAACGAAGGCGCGGTGATCTTCGACCAGTCGGAACTGCCCCGCTTAGATAACCTGAACGTCGGCGATTACCTGACCATCAACGATCAGCGGGTCTATATGAGCGGCCTCTCGAAAGGACTGACCGGCTTCGGCACGTCCTACGTGGTCACCACGCTCGAACGCGCCCGTGTCCTGAGCCAGTTAAGTCCCAATTTCGTCAATGCCTATCTGCTCATGGTGGACGGGGACGCGGCAACTAAAGCGACCGTAATGGATCGAATCAACCGGGAAATCAATACGGCGCGGGCGGTGGAAGGGACTAAACTCGGTGGCGAAACGGTACGCTACATGCTGAAAAACAACAACACGGTACTCGGTTTCTTAATGATGGTCGTCTTTTCGGTGATCGGCGGGTTTGCCATCGTCGGGGTCACGCTTTATGCCTCTGTCAACGACCGGATTCGGGACTACGGCACCATCAAGGCCATCGGCGGTAATAACGGCCTCATCCGGCGGCTGATTCTGCTCCAGGGTGTCCTGTACGCCCTCATTGGTTTCAGCATCGCGTTTGGTATCCTGAGCCTGACCAAAATTGGCTCTGACGACGGCTTCCCCCTCTGGCTGGTGGGGGCACTCATTGGGGTCACGCTCTTTATCAGCATCGTCAGCAGCCTGATTGCCATGCGGAAAATCACGCGGCTGGAGCCGGTGCAAATCTTTAGAATGTAATGAAAAATCTGCTTTTACAAGGCTGCAACGGCTTTCTGATAGGTTGCGGCCTGTTCGTCCTGACACTTGCCACACCGGCCAACGCCCAGACCCGCTTGGGCGGCACTCCGCTGAGCCTGAACGAAGCCCTGGAAACGGGTCTTAAAAATCGCTATGACCTTCAAGCCAACCAGGTGAGTCTGGCCCTGTCGGAGAATTCGATCCAGAAAAACCGCTCCGGTTGGCTACCCGACATCGCGGCATCGGGCAGTGTTCGCTACAACACGCAGCTTCAGACGACGGTGATTCCTGCCGGACTGTTTCCGGGCAGCACCGAAGCCCAGCGCATCGCGTTCGGCACCAAGAACAGCACCGTTTTTGCCCTCGATCTGACGCAGCCGCTCTACCGGCCCCAGGCAAAAACGGACCGCGCCATCCTTGAGAACAACAAGGCATTGACCCAAGAACAGAACGGTCAGCAACAAACCAGCGTGAAAATCCGCATCGCCGAAGCGTACCTGAACGTCCTGCTCCGCGACTTGCAACGGACCATCGCCCGCGCCGATGCCCAACGCTACGTGGCCTATTTCGCCATCTCGGAGGGAAAGTATAAGCTGGGGGCGTTGCTCGAATCGGATTACCTCAATGGCCGGTTGGACCTGCAAAACAGTCAGCTTACGGCCCAAAAAGCCGAGCAGACCTACCGGCAGGCACAGGCCACACTTTGCTACGAACTAAACATCCCGACCGACACGACGCTCGTGTTGACCGACCGCATCGACCCGCAGCAAGTAGCCGCCTACCAACTGGAAGCAAACCCCACCGAGCGAACTGAGCTTCGGCAGGCCCGGCTTCGGCAGGAGGGCTACGCGCTCCAGAGCCGCAACGTGCTGAACCTGCTCAGACCGACTGTCTCGTTTTTCGCCAATTACTCGACGCAGTTTTTGCAAAACGACTTCCGGTATTTCAGCCAGCCCTGGAGTCCGTTTAATTACTTAGGGGTGCAGTTCCGCTTACCGCTGACGGGACAGTTCACCCGCAAAACTGACCTGAACACGTACCGGCTTTATCAGCAGCAAACCGCGCTGAACCTGAAACAAACCGAGGCCGACATCGCCAACGAAATCGATAAGGGCCGGGATGAGTTGACGAACGCGGCCCGGAATCTGCAAAGCACCAAAGCCAGCCTCGACCTATCGACGCAACTGCATCAACTTCAGCAGGAGCAGTACCGGCTCGGTACGCGGCTGTACAGTCAGGTGCTGGACACCGAGAAGTCGCTGCAAACTGCCGAGCAGAACTACCTCGAAGCCGCTTACAACTTTCTGGTCGCCAGACTGACCTACGAAAAAGCCATCGGGACGTATTAACGCCTGCCACTCACAGTGTTTTCATTCAGCTAAACCATCGTATACCATGCTTGACTTCCTGAAGAGTTACCTCGGTTCATTAGCTGCTTCGCTGGCCGTTATGGGGGCGGCTTACTTCTTCGTGTGGTTTTTGTTTCGTAAACAGCTCAAAAACCGAAAAATCCAGCTCTCCAAACGGGCCGGCTGGCCGCAAATCCGCGAGGAGATTCTGCACGCGCTCTTAGTTGTTTTGGGCAGTGCTGCTTTTGCCAGCATCATTTTCAGCCTGAGAGATCAGGGGCTGACCAAATTCTACATAGAAACCGGCAAATACGGCATCGGCTACGAAATACTGACGGTAGTGGTGATGGTGTTGCTTAGTGATACCTGGTTTTACTGGTTCCATCGGTGGATGCATCACCCCCGCGTGTACAAGTACGTCCATGCCCTGCACCACAAAAGCCTGGACGTGAATCCGTTTACATCGAATTCCTTCCACGTTGTTGAGGCCGTCTGGCTGAATGTCTGGGTACTACCATTCGTGATGCTGGTTCCGGTTTCAGCGGGGGCTTTGGGAGTCGTGCAGGCATTGGGGTTGTTCAACAACCTGAAATCGCATCTGGGGTACGAACTCTTTCCTGGCTTCTTCCGCGTCTTCCCCTTCAACATGCTGGTGACGGCCACCAACCATAGTCTGCACCATACCCAATACAACGGCAATTACGGGTTGTTTTTCCGCTTCTGGGACATTGTGTGCGGCACGGAATTCAACGCAACCACGACGCTGTTTAACGACATTCATCACCGAAAGAATGAAAAAGTCGTCGATAATACGCACTACAAACCGCTGACCATCAGCAAATTAAAGAAAGAGACAGCTGATAGCATATCGGTTTATTTCACGCCCACCGACAACCAGTTTTATCGGTACCGGGCCGGGCAATACCTCACCCTGCGGGTTAAGATCGATGGCCGCACCTACGACCGCTGTTTCTCGCTGAGTTCGACACCGCAGCTCGACGCGTTCCTGCGAATCACCGTAAAACGCAATGGCCCGGTGTCGCATTATTTTCTGAACCGGGCCAAACCGGGCGATGTGGTAGCTTCGCTCTACCCGGTAGGTGACTTCGTGGTCAAGCCATCTCCGGTGGGGGCAAAAAAGTATGTGATGATCGCCGGTGGCAGTGGGATCACCGCCCTGTTCAGCCTGCTTAGGCAGGTACTACATACGGAGCCGCAGTCGCTGATTACGCTCCTGTATGCCAATAAATCTGCCGACTCAATCATTTTCAAACAGGCGTTGGATAAGTTGGCCAAGTCGCACAAGAACCTGACCTACAGCGATTTCCTATCGGGTCAGAAACGGATATCGATTGACGACCTGAGGCCAGACACGGATGCTGATTTTTATATCTGCGGCCCTGATGCCTTGAAAGCAGGTATGATGGCAAATTTAGCGGAATTGAAAATAGACAAGGCCAAGATTCAAGTCGAGCATTATGTCGATGGGTACGTTCCCTGGTTTGGGCTTGTATAAGTAGTGACCTCAAAGAAGTGAATTATGAAAATTGCCATTGTAACCCTCGGTACGCGGGGCGACCTGCAACCCTTTATCGCCCTCGGTCTGGGCCTGCAACGGGCCGGGTACGACGTGCTACTGATATCGTCGAAAAACGAGACGGAGTTTGTTAGGGGGTACGGATTGCCCTATCACGCGCTCAATGTCGATGTGCAACAGGCGATGGAAAACCAGGCGGTGCAACAGATGGCGAAGGGCGACAACCCGCTGTCGTTCATCCTGAGTCACCTAAGTGGAAACGACTCGATGAAGCAGACGATGATCGACGTGCAGGACGAAATCTGGGAGGCCTGTCAGGGGGCCGATACCCTAATTTATCATCCCGGTATGTCCAACGTTTATTTGATGGCGCAGGAGTTGGGCATCCCCAGTATCCTGGCAAGCCCATTCCCGCTGAGTACAAAGGGCGACTATCCATCGATTCTCTTTTATGATGGTCCCCGGCTGGGTAAACTGTATAACCGGCTCACCCATTTCATCTTTGAAAACGCTTTCTGGCAGCTCTCACGGTCGTCGGCTAAGGCGTTCTGGAAAAAACGCGGCAAGGCAAACCTTGTGCCAATGACCCCACCCTCCCGGCTACAGGCCGCCAGCGGAATGCCAACCCTCTACGGGTACAGCGAACAGCTCTTTGCTCGCCCCCACGACTGGCCCGGCAACCTGGTTGTTACCGGTAGTTGGAGCCTACCCGACGACCCCACCTGGACTCCTCCCGCCGATCTGGTCAACTTTCTGCAAGCGGGGGAGCCACCCGTTTATGTTGGCTTTGGCAGCATAAAAGATGCGGGTACATTCAGTGAAACGAGTAAGATCATTGTCAGCGCATTAACCAAAGCCAAACGGCGGGGCCTCATCGCCCTCGGCTGGAACCTCCCCGACGCGCTGGACCCGCTTCCCGACTCGGTGTTTGTGCTGGGTAGCGCGCCCCACTCATGGCTCTTTCCCCGGATGGCCGCGGTGGTGCATCACGGGGGTGCGGGCACAACCCACGCGGGCCTCAACGCGGGCCGCCCGACGCTGATTATTCCCCACACTGCCGATCAGCCCGCGTGGGGCAGGCGGGTGTATGAACTGGGCGCGGGCGCAGCACCCATCCCCCGTAAAAAGCTGACGGCTGATAACCTGGCCGCCGCACTGCCGGTGCTTTTCAACCCAGACGTGAGGGCAAAAGCCGCCGAATTGGGCTCCCTAATGGCTGAGGAAAACGGCATTCGGGAAGCAGTGGCTCAGATTGATACGTACCTGAAAACGACGTTGGCACGTAAAGCCCACTTACCTTCATGACACCACTAGCTGATTACATCCGAACGGCGGTTCAACTACGTGCGGATGAGCTGAACATTGTGCTGGCTCAATTCACCAAACGAGCCGTTAGCAAAGACCGATTCGTTTTGCAGAAAGGCGAAATCGCTACTCAGTACTACTTTATCGAGTCGGGAGCCTTGCGCGTTTTTTATGACGACGGTGAACGTCAGGTAACCGGGTGGGTTGCTTTGGAGGGCTATTATTTCACCGATTTAGCGAGTTATCGGACCCAGAAGCCGTCGCAGTTTTCCATTCAGGCTATTGAAGACACCATATTGTGGACGATCAAACGGGAGAAAGCAGAATGGCTTTATCAGCAGGTTCCTCAATGGCAGCAGTTTACTCGGGAAATTTGGGAAAATGCCTTTCTTCGACTCATTGATGGCTTCATAGCGTTCCAGACGATGACCGCCGAAGAACGGTACTTGGCCGCCATGCACGAGTCGGATTTACTACAACGACTACCGCTGAAAGACCTGTCTTCGTTTCTCGGCATCACGCCTAATTCACTCAGTCGAATCCGAAAAAACATCCGCTAAGTTCGTTATTACCAATTGGTAATTTGGCCGATGTGGTCGCCCTGTAGTTTTGTCGCAGTGTAAAACTCAGACGATCATTAGGATAAAATGACTATCCGTACTCAAAAGCAGCTTGCGCTGCTCAGTATTATTGGGCTTGCCTACTGGCTTTTTGGTAATCTCTATGAAGCCATCGTCATTTCGCCCAACTGGGTCGTTGACAGTCCCGCTCAATTAAGACGACTCAACGAATTTTTCGTTCGTACCAGCCCGACCATCTACTTTGTGCCGATCACCCAACTGGCTACGATTGGCGTGTGGGTGCTTTTCTGGAAAAACCGGGAGACCAGCGTAAAAGCAGCGTTAATAAGGGCTTCCCTCTGGGCATTGGCGGCTACACTCCTCAATGGCTTCATTGTGTCGACCATCGTGTTGAAACTGTTTGCCAGCGATTTTGACCGGTATGGCGATTACTTGACTACGTTGGCTTGGCGGTGGAACGTCCTGAATTTGGTGCGTATGATACTGGTTGGCACAACGGTACACTATTTATTCAGTGCCTTTCGCAAACTTGATCGAATGGAGTAGTTTAGCTTTAAAGAAGTAAACCATACAACCATGATTAAGAATAAATGGATTGCCGGGATCGTCGTCGCACTGCCCGGCGTAATGACCGTTGCCAGTGCGATGGGCAAGTTTTTCGCTCCCGAACCCGTCAGGCAAGGCATGGCCGCCGTTCATGCCGAGTCATATCTGATTCAACTCGGCCTGCTTGAACTGTCGGCGGGGGTGTTGTTTTTGATTCCGGCCACGCGCAACATCGGCTTCTTTCTGGCGTGTAGCTACTTCGGCGGGGCTATGGCCGCGCACGTGGTATACGGGCAACCCTTCACCAGCCCGATGGTCGTGCTGATTGTCTACTGGGTAGCCCTGTTCCTGACCCGACCCGGTTTGTTCTGGACCCCCTTGTTGCGGTAAAGTTCCTGCCTTCCTGTCATACATGGTTACGTCTGCGGCAGGCTGTAATTGCTCATCACGAATTGCTGGTCGAACCCCAATTTCAGGTACAGGCCTTTTCCCATCGCTGATGCCTGAAGCACGGCGTAGTCGATTTCCTGCTCCAGAGCCTGATTCAGTAGTAAGATCATCATTTGTTCGGCAAACCCTTTCCCACGCATCTCAGGAATAACTCCCATAGAATGAATGCCTATAATTGGTTTTGGCGCGTGGTGCAGCAAAACGGTGCCAACGGCTTTGCCCTGATGGAAAGCCAATAAAAAACGGATGTCCGGGTAGGTCGGCGTGAGCAGTTCGTGGCCGATTTGATACCTAAATGCCTGGTTGAAGACGGCCTCCCACAGGATGGCCAGTTCGGTGGTTGAAACTGGCACTAAGCTCAGGGTTTGGGCAACGACATAGGTGCGCGTCAAGCGGAGCGACATACCCACCTGCTCGGAAACTTTCCGGAAACCAGCTCTCTCAAACAGTGCTCCGGCCCGCTCTTGGTCATCGTCCCAACACGGAATAAGGAGTTTAGTGGGCAAGGTTGTTAAGTCGCTTTTCGCGGCTGCCAGCCCCTCTGCCGTAACGTCTTGGTGGAACCACAGCCGGTTGGGCCAGTCGGTGTGGTATAGGGCGCAACTATCAAACGCCAGGCCTGCCGTGTAGCCGCCTGCCTTTTCGCCGACTTTTTGCCAAAGCGAAGTCAGGTTCCCGGTATTTTCATGAATCAATGAAGTCATAGTCGTTGATTAATTAAAAAATCTCGACGCGCAAAAAACCGCCAAAAGTGGTATCTGTTACCCGTTCGGAGCCATAGCCATCGACGTTGGCACCCACGCCCAACTGACTATGCCGGTACGATGCCCCCACCCGGAGATAGGCATGACTTCGCTCGTGTATGTTCTGTTTGGTATTGTAGTTGAGCAGGGCCTGGAGCCGGGTATACAAACCCCATTGTTTCGTCAGTTTGGGTTTGTATTCGATAAGCCCGAAGGTTTCAAGATTGTGGGTTTCGGTCAGATCAACGCGGGGTAGGAGCAGCACTAACGAGGATTTGGTGGCAAAAACGTACTTTAACCGGGCTGTTGGTCTGAACCCGGAATAATGGTTCACCGAAAGCCCCGCATTAACGGAAATCCCATTGCCCACGTAAGCGGTCAGGAATGACTGGGAAATGTATTCATTGGTGGACTTATCGTTCTGATAACTGCCAAAAAACGTAGTGATGTTCAAAAACCCAAAACGGCATTCCGGCGCGAACCGCTTACTTAGAATACATTGAAAATTAACCCCCTTACCAGCGGCAAAAACCTCAACTGGAATGAGCGGCTCCGGTTTCGCCGATAGGCTGGTTGTCAAGCTATCCGTTGGTTGGGCAAGGGTTACGCCCGCAATCAGCAGCAGGGCTATTGAACCAAGTAGTTTCCCGTTTCGCATGTCGATGGCTGGCTCTCCGCTGTCAGAAACCGATAACCCCTACCGGGAGCGTAGCCATTTCAGGTACGTGTTATGGTGGTTTCCGTTATTTTTGGTTGACTAAGAATAAGCCCAAAAGAATGGCCAATACGCCCGCAACTCGCTTAACGTCAATGGGTTGTACGGGCAAATTGAACAGCCCGAAATGACCGGCGATAACCGAGAACATGATTTGCCCGCCCAACCCCAGCGCAATCATGCTGGAAATGCCCAGCTTCGGCATCGTGAAATAATACAGGCCCGCCCCCACCACACTGAGCAGCCCGCCAGAAAACCACAAATAATAGGGTACGTCTTTTAGCTGCTGAACGGTTGGGTACGTCTTCGCACTGAATGCGACCACGACACAGGCAATAACGCCACTGCTAAGAAAAGCGACCACAGCCGCCATGAGTGGGTTTTTCAGGATGACCCCCAATTGCGCGTTCAGCCCACCCTGAACGGCCAGGCAGATGCCGCCAACGAAAGCTAAAGCGGCCAGCGTTAGTTGATTCATGGCCCAAAATTACCGGTGGCTTATGCCAATAGCCTTTACAAATGTTGAGACGGCCTTTTTATTTCTGATAAACGATTTTTCGGATGCGGCTTAGTTGCGTTGGGGTTACGCCCAGATAAGACGCTATATGATGTTGAGACACCCGTTTATCTAACCCAGGGTAGGTTTCCAGAAAGGTGAGGTAGCGTTCTTTGGCGGTTTGCGTAGCAAAAGCAAGCTGCCGCTTTTCGTTGTCAATCACCCAGTTTTCTTCTAAATAGGCGATATAGAAGTTTTTCAGGTCCTCGTGGTCGTAAATAAGTCGCTTGATCTTTTTGTAATCAAAACTAATGATAACCCCGGCATCGAGGACTTGAAGACTGAACGAAGAGGGCGACGACCGCAACAGCGATGCTTTCGATCCGGCGAAATTACCGGGGGTAAAAAAATTCTTGATGTGCGTATTACCCTCCCGATTGACGATCAGCGACGCGACTATTCCTTCACAGACGAAGTGAAAATCGGTGGCGGTTTGACCGGCCCGCACCATAAACTCTCCTTTTGCTACGGGTCTGAGTCGCAGAATAGGCCGGAGTTTATCGAATGTATCGGTTGCGACGGGGGCGTAAGTATTAAGCCGGTTCCGGAATTGGTCGATATAGAATATCTCGTTTGCTACCATGCCTGAATGCCATCAGCAATACACCCCCGGCCATACTTCGTAGTTACCAACATTCCGGGAAAATGTTTCCGATTGCGGACATGTTGGTAACTACCTTTAAGTACTAAGAAACGAAAACCCCCGGTTGTCGTTGATAATCGGGGGTTTTCTCTTGAACAGACGCAGCTACTGCCGCAACCATACTGCACTGGCCCCGCCGGTTTGGCCCGCGTCGGCGTAGGGGACCAACACCAGCTCCTGCTGCCGGTCGCCGACGGTCGCCGACACGCCGTAGGTTTGCGTACCAATCCAGCCGGTGGGCAGCGTAGCCTGAACGGGCCGCAACGACTGGCCCGTGAGCTGCACCGCCGTTGGCTCGACGGGTAGTTTGTTCAGTAGCGCGTCCAGGCTCAGTACCTGCGGGCCGCGCCGAAACCCGATGCGACCGGGGTAACTGCTGCCGCCCGGCAGTACCTGCACGGCCATCTCCATCACCACCGTGATGCGGTCGCCGGTTTTCCAGTTGCCATCAAGCCGGGCGTAGCCGGTTTCGGCTTTTACGGGCAGGCCGTTCAGGGTGAACTTCCGATTGCACCAGTCCGGTACTCGGAAATACAGCCCGCCGCGCACGGGTTTGGCCGTTTTGACCGTGTACACCACCTGCCCCGAAGCCGGAAAATCGGTAGTGGCCGTAAGGGTGATCGGCTGACCGTTCAACGTCGAATTAATGGTACCCGCCTGATACAGCATCACCACCGGACTGCCCGATAACTGCCCGGAACTGAACGTTGGGATCAGGGCGATGCCGCGCGGAACGCTCGACGTGCAGCAGGTGATGCCGCAGTTGTAGGGCTTTTTGCCAAGCAGGGGCGTGTAGTAACTGACGCAACCCGTTTCGGGGTTTTCGGCCCCCGTAAGGTGGTTATACGCCGATTTCTCCAACTGGTTCAGGTATTTTACCTCGCCCGTGAGGGTCAGTAGCTGGTAGTTAAACTGTATCCAGGTGGTGGTCACGCAGCCCTCGCCGATGTTTTTATCCGCTTCGGCGGCGAGTTTGTCGTCGTCCTGAAAATGCTCGAATGAACTGGCCGAGCCGGTCACGTACAGCCGGTGCGCGGTGATGTCGTTCCATGCGGTCTGCGCGGCTTTCAGCGGAGCGGCCTCACCGGTGAGCTTGTGGTATTTGACCAGGCCCACCAGGTTCGACAGCATTTCGTAGGCTTTGGCGTTAGCCGTTTTGTCTACACGCCCGATGCTATTGAGTGTTGCAATGATTTTAGGCCCATTGGGCTGATCGTAGGCTTTGATAAGATACCGGCAGAAGGCCAGGTATTTCGCGTCGCCGGTTTGCCGGTACAGGTCAGTCATGGGGTCCAGTACGCTCATGGCGGCCATACCCTCGTGGGTGCTGTGGACTACTATATCAAGCTGACCGGGGCCGGTGCCAAAGGTTTTGCAGAGCAGATCGCCCATCTTTTTGCTAGCCGTCAGGGCCGGTTCATAGCCCGACAGATTGTAGTAGGCCAACAGACCCAGCAGGTTGTACTTGTGGCTCCATACGTCCCAACTGGTCCAGTACTGATCGGGCGTGTAGGTGCCGAGGTAGCCGTTGGGTAGTTGGCTGGCGATAAGTTGCTGGGCCATGCGGTCCATCTGGATTTTCAGGGCCGCGTTGCGTGAGTAGCGGTACGTGTTAGCCGCTGTTTCGAGGTATTTGCCCACGTGTTCACCGATCCATTCCTGTTCGCCGGGGCGGTTGAAATAGCCCGCCATTAGGCCCGTTTCGTCAACTTTCAGCAACCGCTCGGTCAAGTTGCGGTCCATGCGCTCGCCGAGCCAGCCCCCGATTTGTTGCTGCTCGTAGGGTGTCGCCACAAACCGTTCGGGGAGTTTGTAAGGCCGCAACGGAAACCGGGGCGACTGATAGACAATGGGCGACGAGCCAATGATGGTGCTGCCCGTCAGCGTGTCCGGCGGCAGGTTGCCCTGCTTCGTTTGAAAAACGGTCGTTACCCGCACAGGCAATGATGATGGTCGGGGGTACGTTTGGGTCTGTTCGGGCGTACCGGGGGCAACGGTCACGGGTTTTTCGTCGCGGCTCAGCACCCGGCCCGTTAGATCCGTCAGGGTCGTGGTCAACGTACCCGCGATGGGTTCATCGGAGCCGTTTTTCCAGGTTATCCGGTAACTGAGCGCGTCCGTGGCAGAGGCTGCTGCCGACGTGTTTTTAACCGTAAACGCAAAATAATCCGTCAACCTGGCTCGCCGGAATAACCGTCCGCCCGCGTCGTACAGCCCGCCCCCGCCCGTGAGGTCGGCCACGCGGATTGCAAGTACGTTCTCGGCATCCCAGCGAATCTGATTTTCGGCCAAGCGGTAGGTACGCGGTACCTGGTAGCCAGTGGTTTCACCAACCAGTTTGCCGTTCAGGTACGTCTGATCATCATCATCGATCACGCCCAGCGACAACACCAGTACGCCCCGTTCCAACTGGTTTTTGAGCGATGATGGAATCACGATCCGTTTGCGGTACCAACCTACCCCGTCGTATCCAGCGAAGCCCTGTTCTTCCCACGTTCGGGTGGGTTGGATGGATTTCCAGGCAGTGTCGTCAAAGCCCGGCGCGGCCCAAGCGGGGTTGTCGCCGGTGGTAAATTGCCAGGAGCCCTCAATAGGCAGCGATTGCGCCAACACCGGGAGTGGGAGCAGTAAGTAAAATAAGATAAGGATACGGTTCATGAAAAACGGGACTAAATTCTTGTAAAAAATAGATATGAGGCGTTCGTTAGTTGTCAGGCTGATAAAGGGCGTTACGGCCCGGTTTTCCCTGTTGTACCGAACCGAAGTACCCGGACAGGCCCATTATTCGCGGGTACCATGATTAAATTGTCCCGGCGCGATGGCACCTGAATCAGGTTTCGCACGTCGCCGGTTAGGGTCAGGCCCGCACCGGCGAACCGGCTTGTTTTTCGATCAACAGCCGTGAATTGCCCGCGCCCGTTACCCCGGAGCAACACGCCCATCCCGGCATCGCAACGGCCCTGCTGCACCCGCATCGGGAAGTAATTGCCCGCCAGCAACAGATCCACCAGTCCATCGCCCGTGAAATCACCTGCCACCATACCCTGTGTTGGCGATACCTGCGCGTCAATGGGCAACGGGCGGAGCCGAAACTGAGGAGTGCGGCTGGTTTTGCCCGTCAGATTCTCAACATAACTGGTTTTCAACGTATTAATTGGATACGTTACGGCCTGTGCCAAACCCGTTTTACCAAAAATTATTTCGATACTGGCGGGTGCATAGTCACCATAGCGGACGAATTGTTTCCGCAGACTACCGATTTGGTCGAGCAGTTCGTCCCGCGAGGCCGTGGGGTACGTCTGCCCGCCAACCGTCTGGCAGATGACCGGATCGGGACGCCCATCGGCATTGAAATCGCCCACGAGCATCGTCAGCAGGGTGTCCCGCCCGGCCTTCCATTGGAGGTTCGTACCAATATTACCCAGCACAAAATCGGTGTCGCCGTCCCGGTCGAGATCATGAGCCAGAATGCGCGTCCAGAGGCCAGCCGATTTTTCTAAACCAACCGTTTCGGGTCGTGCCTCCACGAGTTTTCCGCCTTGGTTCAGCCACAATCGAACGGGCATCCAGTCGCCTACCAGCAGCAGGTCGGGCCAGGAGTCATTGTTTACGTCGGTCCAAAGGGCATCCGTCACCATGCCCGGACGCACCAGGCCACTGGTTTTGGCGGTGATGTCGGTGAAACGTACCTGCCCGTTTTTGCTGTCGTTTCGGAGCAGATGGCTCTGGGCAAATTCAGGAAAACGACCCGGAACGCATCGCCCGCCGACGAACAGATCGAGATCGCCATCGTGGTCGATGTCGGCGGCTGTGGCGCAACTGCCCGCGTCCGCTTCTGGAGGTAAAACGCCATCGGGTGCGGATGAAAAAACGCCTTTCCCACTGTTGAGGTACAATTTGTCCCGAAGCAGTGGCGAACCGGGGCTGACCTCATGCCCACCATTGACGACGTACAGATCCGGGTCGCCGTCGGAGTCTGCATCGAAGAAGCGCGCGTTGATGGCTTCGTGCAGACTGTCGCGTACCCAGGGCTGCGCCAGAGCAGGCGCGAAACCGCCCGCTGCTGTTTGAAAGTACAGTTGCCCGCTTTGCCCGGCGGCTCCACCCAGAAACACGTCCTCACGCCCGTCGCCGTTTACGTCTGCCGAGGCTATGGCCGGGCCTTGCCGCGAAAGTTGGTACGGGATAAGGGGTTCGTGTTTCACATCGATGTACGGATTTTCGTGATGCACGAACGGTAACGTACCGGCTGGTAGTTCCGAGAATAGTGGTGTGGGCGGAACGGGTCCTGGCTTAGTACCCGTCAGGGCCGTTTCCTGACGGATGGTGAGTAACCGATTAGGTGATACGTTCGTCAGTTGGCTCTCACCCCCGTCGGGCCAGCGAACCGTCACCCGCACCGGTCGCGATTCGGTTCCCAACCCAAACAGCACCATCGGTTCGACCGACGACTGGAACCCCCGACCCGGATACACTTCCTGCACCTGCCGCCGATTGCTCTGCTCCACCCATACCGTCGCTCCGACACCAAACCGATTAAGGCCATTGCCCGCCAGCCTGACTTTTAGATAGTTGTGTTGGCGTTGCTGATCGGCGTTGTTCCGGTAGATACCCGCCGGGGCATTGGTGTTGTTAACGACCAAGTCCAGATCGCCGTCGTTGTCGAGGTCGGCGTAGGCGGCCCCCGTTGAGACTTCGCCTTCACTTACACCCCAGGCCACGGTCTGGTCGGTGAACGTGGGTACGCCCGACTCGTCAGCTCCCCGATTCTGGAATATGTAGTTGTTGACCTTCGCGGAGGGGAGTTTGGCGATGAGGTCGGCGTTGGGCATATTTTGTTGCAGACCCTGCTGCGTGGTCAGGTCGGCCCCCTGCGCCATTGCCTTATCGCGGGCCGCTTGAAAATCGTACTTGACGAAATCCAGATTGGTAAAATCCTTGACGATGCCGTTGGTCACGAACAGGTCTTTCTGCCCGTCGAGGTCATAATCAGCCAGTAAGGCCGACCAACTCCAGTCGGTATTCGATACACCCGCCAACTGACCAATTTCGGCGAAGAGGGGCATTTCCGCCTGGCCGGCACCACGATTCAGGTGCAGCATATTCCGCATGTACTGGTGGTGAAACCCACTATCGACCATGAGTTGCTGCCGGTCGTAATCGTCGGGGCCTTTAAGCAGCTTTTGCCGTTCGTAGGATTGGGGCAGCATATCGAGCGTCATGACGTCGGGCAGGCCGTCGTTGTTGATGTCGGCGATGTCGGTGCCCATCGTGTTGCGCGAGAGATGCGCGAAACTATCTTTCGTAACTTCCCGAAACGTACCGTCGCGGTTGTTGGCGTAGAAATAATCCTGCTCTTCGTAGTCGTTGGCGACGTAGAGGTCGGGCCAGCCATCGCCGGTCAGATCACTAACGCTCACACTCAGGCCGAAATTAATGCCCCCGCCGTGAATTCCGGCCTGATCGCTCACGTCGGTAAAATGCATGGGTTTGCCCGGTCGGAAATCGTTGCGATACAGGCGATTCCCAAAATAGGGGTGGCGTTTGGTGCGGACTTTCTGCGTATTGTAAAATGGCGAATAGAACATGTTGCCGTGGTTGACCAGAAACAGGTCGAGGTCACCGTCGCGGTCATAATCAAAGAACGTAGCCTGCGTCGAGAACGTACCCGGCGCATCCAGCCCGTATTCCCGCGCCCGCTCGGTGAAGGTCGGGGTCTGGCCCGCGCCCCGCCCATCCGGCCCGGCACCGTTGTTGATGTACAGTTCGTTGGCCCGGTCGGCGGCAGCGGGCATTGCCGAGTAGCACACGTAGATGTCGAGCCACCCATCGCCGTTGACGTCGGCCATCGTCACGCCGGTTTTCCAGTGGCCCGGTCGCCCGCCTATTCCAGCAGTTTCGGTGATGTCGTCGAAGCGAAACTGACCGGGCTGTTGGGTTCGGTTCAGATACAGCTTGTTGCTGACCTGGTTACCCGAAAAGTACAGATCGGGCAGTCCGTCGTTGTTGATGTCGCCGATAGCCACGCCCCCGCCGTTGTAGTGGTATTCATACGTCAGTACGTTCTGATCGGCGTTTTCGGTGACGGTGTTGGCAAACGTCACGCCGGTTTCGTCGGGGCTGAGGTGGGTAAAGAGCGTATTCGGGTCAGAACGGCACCCGGTTACGAGCAGTAGGCAGAATACAACAGAAAAGCATCGGATAGACATGAAACGGGGGCGGTCAGCGGGCTGTGCCAGTGGGTGAAAGCCAAAGCACTTCGTAAGGGTTCATCGTTACCGGCCCGGTTAACTTACGCCCATCTATCCGGTTTTGCAACGACTTTGTCAGCGATAATGACAGCAGCTTGCTACTAACGTTGATGGAGAACAAACTTGCGGCAATGAGACAGGGAGCGGTCACCGTTACTTACCGCCCTGCCGGGCTGGAATAGACTTCGCCGCCATCCACTAAATACTCGGCTCCAGTGGCGTAAGCGGCCATATCGCTGGCCAGAACCAGCACCATCCGGGCGATATCGTCGGGATCACCGAGTCGCCCGGCGGGCATGGCCTGGCTGACCATTTGCCGGGTATCACCGTGGTTAACTCCGTCGAGCAAGTCCATATTTTCTTCCACGCCAGGGGTATCGGTCAGGCCAGGCCCCACGGCCACCACGCGGATGCCGTATTGTCCCCACTCGTTGGCCAAGGCCGCCGTGAGGCCGCGAACGCCCCATTTGCTGGCGATGTAGTGCGGCTGCTTTGGCACCGAATGAAACGCTAAACTCGATGCGATATTGACGATCACGCCTCCGCGTTCTTTCATACGCAAACCTGCCGCCCGGCACCCGTAGAACGTACCCGATAAGTTGGTGCCAATCACGTCCTGCCAGATGGCATCGGTTACATTGAGGGCCGACACAATGGGCTGCAATGTACCGGCATCGTTTACCCAGATGTCAATTTTTCCGAACTCGTTGATGGCCCGTTCGGCAAGCTGCTCTATCTGCGCCGATTGACTAATGTCGGTTGGCTGAGCAACGACACGGCCCGCGTTGGCGGCATTGGCCGAAAGTTGCTGGACGGTCGCGTCGAGTTCTTGGGTGCGTTTGTCGGCTAGAATCAGGTTGGCTCCGGCTTCGGCGAGGCGGTAGGCGATGGCCGCGCCGATACCTCGTGCAGCCCCGGTCACGACCGCCGTGCGGCCCGCTAGCGAGAGCAGATTGGCCAGCGATTTATCGGCCACATTGGGAAACGACTTTGGTTGTGGTTGCATGGCTTGTTGAGTTGGTTTGCTATTGTTTAAGTGGTGTCATGTCCATGTAGAACTGTACCTGCTGCACCTTGTCGCCTACGAGGTCGATGATAGTGACGGCGGGAAGGTTAACGGCCTTACCGTCAGCCTTCCGAACATACTGCGCTTCGGCCCGGCTGATGACCGTGTTCGATTCAGCCCACAGGTGGACGATCTCGTGGTGCATACTATCGATGGTGGCGTAAAACTGCTGCATCGCCTGCCGGATGGCCTCAGTGCCCACAATGGGCGGATCATTACTAAAAATCACGCGCCCATCGGGTTGGAAGTAGATCACGTACTCGTCGGGGTCCATGCGGTCCACCATGCGGAAGAAGTCGTAGCCCCATTGTTCGTTGATGGGCGGATTGGTTGGCGTTGTCATGATTGATTAGTTAAACGTGATTAATTAAACAAATCCACGCGGGCGAAGAGGCCATAGCTGACATACTGCCGTCGTTCGGGTCCATAATTATCGTAATTCAGGCCGAGGCCAATCGTGTAGGGTTTTCGGCCTATGCCTAGTCGCCCAAACACGTAGCTACGGCTGTGGTTAGCGGGGTGTGTCGCTGCATTCAGAAGGCCTTGCAACCGGACGTAGCCACTCAGTCGTTCTGACAATTGGGGCTTATAGTCAACTAGAGCAAATAGTTCCACGTTGCGCTCATCGCGCAAGTCGATACGGGGTAAAAGCACCGCCGACCAGCTAGGTTGCGTGATCACATAGTTCAGCCCCAGTGTAGGCCGAAAGCCGGTTATGTAATTGGTTACGACACCTGGGGCAATGGATAAACCCTTCAGAAGTTCGATGCAGATGTAAGACTGGCTCAAAAACTCGGTTTGCCCACGCTCATTGCCGTAAGAGCCGTTGCTAATCGTCACGTTGAAAAACGCCAGCCTACTAGTTGGCGTGAACGGTTTCCGAATAGTAAGCTGGGTATTCAAATACCGCGTACCAACCAAAACTTCCAATCCAACAGGCGGATTTGGCGGTAAAATCCTGGACGTATCTAGCTGTTTCTGAGCAAACAACGTACCTGTGCGCATCAGCCCGGCCAATAGTAGCACCCGCCAGCTCAGGCGAACGCCGAACCCATTCATGAATGTGCCGAGGGTTGATAAAGCTCAATCAGCACGCGGTTATTGTCGTGAAAAAAAGCGTAACGTGCTCCATTCGAGTTGGGTACGTCGCCAGTGGGCGTCACGAAGGTTACGCCCCGTTGCTCCAGTTCAGCACGGGCCGCATCAACGTTGGCTACCCGCAAACCCATGTGCTTCATGCCACGCACATGAAGGTCGCTGGCAAAATCGGTGCTCGTTGGCGGCACAGGGTCAGCTCCCGTTACCTCGAACAACTCAATTCGCAACTCGCCAAGCCGAACGAAGGCCGCTTTCGTTTTCATCTCCGGCGGAAACTCATACCGAAACTCTTCTGTAAAACCTAATTTCTCTCTGTACCAATTGATGGTTTCATCGAGATCGGATACGGACAATGCCGCATGATGAATGCCCTGTAATGTGTTCATCGTCATCGAGTTTATTTAGTTTAATTTTTTATGAAGCTGTCGTTGCCTGAAGGCCCACCAGGTCACCTGATTTAGCCGTTAGCCCACCCTTTGCACTCCAGCCGCCATCGACTGGTACGTTGATGCCCGTAATGAAGCCCGACTCATCGGAAGCAAGCCACAGTGCGCAATAAGCCACGTCGTCAGGTTTACCAGTACGGTGCAGTAAGGGCCATCCCTCATAAGTCAACCGGAAATTGGGGTCCGCCGCGAGGCCAGCGGCGGTTACCGGCGTATCGATGGGACCGGGCGAAATCGCATTGACCCGGATGTTGTGCGGGGCACCCTCCAGAGCCAATTGCTTCGTCATGGCAATAACGGCTCCTTTACCAGCCGCGTGCCCAATAGACCCAATCCGCTCTGACCCGCGCATCCCCGATACCGAGCCGGTGTTGATGACTGAACCACCACCCCGCGCGATTAGATGGGACCATGCAGCCTGCGTCGGGAAAAAGACCACGTCCTGCTCATGGCGTTGGGCGTAGTGCCAATCGTCGGCACTCATCTCAGCAAAGGGTGCGAAGCGTTCCAGGGCTGCGTTGTTGTACAGTACGTCTATGCCGCCGTAGCGCGACACGGCATAGTCGATCCACTGCCGGGCCTGCACCAGGTCCGTCACATCGAGCGTCAGTGCGTTCATGGTACCACCTGCCTCGGCAATCATCCGGGCCGTTTCGTCGTTCTCAGCCGCTTTGATGTCGCACCCAACAACTGTTGCTCCTTCTTGAGCGAACAGCTTAGCCGCTGCTCGCCCCTGTCCGCCTGCTGTGCCACTGATGAGCACGATTTTGTTGGATAATCTTTTTCCGCTTACCATACAGATTAACTAGCTTGTTTGCTTGTACAACCGATAGCAAACCAGTCTGTTCTTGTACGTTCTTGCGCATTTAGTCAGCGACGGTACTGCCCCGGCGAGAGGCCCACGATGCGATGGAAGTGGCGCGTGAAGTGGCTGTTGTCGAAATAACCCACTTGCTTCGCTACGTCGCCTACGCGGTGCCCGGCCAACAGCAGCGGCTTCGCCCGGTCGATACGTACCTGGTTGAGGTACTGGTGCGGCGCGACTCCGTAGCGGCGCGTAAACAGCCGCACGAAGTGGTATGGACTAAGGCAGGCCACGTCGGCCAACTCCGCCAGTGTTATCGGTACGTGGTATTGGTCGTGGATAAAGTCACGCACCTGCCGGAGGGCCGGATGGTCGTCGGTCCAACGGCGGGGCCGAACGCGGTCGCCGACGTGGTAGTAAAGCAAAGCGGCTTGGAACAGCAGTAGGTACGTTTCGGTGGAGAGGTTGGATGGGGCAAATTGAAGCGAGTCATGGGCAAGGCGTAGCAGCCTCGCCGCAGGCGACAGCCCCTGGATCAACTCAACGAAAAAAGGTTCTTGAACAGGCTGTGGCATCAGGTCGTGGGCCAACGTCTGCAACTGCGTCGGGGGCAGATAAAGCATTCGGAACGACGTAGGTTGGGCAAACTCACCTTTGTAGCCCGGCGCGTGGGCTTCGCCCGAATTGATGATCGTCAGACTTTCAGGAGCAAACGAGTGGGTACCGCCCCGGTAGCGATACTGCCCCCCGGAGCCGCTGTTCAGGCAAACCTGAATTGCCTCGTGGGCGTGCGGCGGCAGGGGCACGATCTGTCCCGGCTCGAACTCATAGCGTTCGAGCACCAACGGCCCGACTGACCATGCTTCTATCATGATTGGCTAGCCGCCTCGGCGGTTAGTGGCTTGTCTGTTGTTTTCATGCCATTGCTGGATAGCCTCACCAACTTACCAGATTACGTATACTCTGCTGGAGTAGTTTGACGTGCTTGTTTGCAGCCAAGACCTGCTTTTTACCTCATTCTATAGCTTTTAATATGAGCAGTCATTCCTCATTCAGCAAACTGGTCAAGCAGAAGACAGCTAGTTCTCCACTTGACTTCAGGAGTTCATTCAACTAGCGGCAGGTACGTTACTTTCCTTACTAGCCAGTTTTTATCTAATCGAACTAACGGCTTCCAGCCATAGCACTTCGTAGGGCTTCATCGTCACCCGTCCAGTTAGCTTACGGCTGTCAACCCGGTTACTCACGGGCCGGGCAAGCAATAGCACCTGCGGCTTGCTGCTGACGTTGATAGCAAACAAGCTGCCGTCCGAACGCGGCACGGTCAGGACCTCGGCGGCTACGGCACGTGCCAGCGACGAATGCCGGAAACCCAGTTGATTCAGCAGAGCGACAAAATCGGTTTCGCCGGGCCAGTTGCCCAGTTTCAACACCCGCCCTTTGCCCAGCTTGCGGAGGTACGCGGCTGGTTTGCCATCCATGATGCTACCCGGCAGGGTGTAGCGGGCCACGACCTGCGCCAACTCGGGCGATGCCTCGTTTCGGGCTTCGAGTACCTCGCAGAAGCCGGTCGGGTCGGTGGCCGTTTGTTTTACTAATGCGCTCCACACCAGGCGATTCGCGGAGTTTTTGCTTACGTCAACGTACCGGATATGAGGCACCAATACGCCCGTGAGTTGCCCCATCGCCCGGTGGAAACCTTCTTTCTGGAAAATGCCGTCGGCGTTCTGGTATTCGCACATCGGCGTGACGATCACCTGCCCGCCCTGCCGCACGTAGGCCTCCAGCGCAGGCAGCAGCCGCGCCCCATCGAGGGTCGAAGCCGCCGGAATGATGAGCAGCTTATACCGGCTCAGGTTCGCCACAGCAGCAGCGCGGTCAGTGCCGATGGCATCCACCCCCACGCCCAGGCGGTGCAACGCGCTAAAGACGTTCAGGAAAATTTGTTCGCCTGTTTTCTCTTTCGTGTGAGGGTATTCGCGCAGCCCTGCCCGCAGCGTGAAGTCGGTCAGTACCGCCACGTCGGCCTGCACGGGATTGTCGATCAGCGTTTTACCCCATTTTTTGTAGAACGTACCCAACTCCTTCACCCAGGCATAGTCGAGGTCGGGTTCGCCATTCCAGTCGATGATGCCGCCCCAGTGCGGCCAGTGGCCGCCGTAGAAACGATTGCCCGACCAGTGCATGAGCGAGGTAGCCCCGAAGGCCGCGGGCTGCATCATCCACATCAGAAACTGGGCGCGTTCGGGGGCGTGGTCCCAGAAGCTCGTGGCCCCCGCCACGCCGATGCGCGTTTCGGTGAGCCAGAAATTGCCCTTTCCCAGCAGCGACCGGTGCCAGTCCATGCTCATCGAGCCAAACTGCCAGAACCCCGTGTTGTCCTGCTTCGGCTGGTAGATGTTCAGCCCCGACAGGTTGAAGGCCTGCTTCGCTGCCGGTACGTCGAACGGACTCAGCATCCGGGTTGTCCAGTCGGTCATGATGACCCCTTTGGTCCCGCCCGCCCGCAGCAGATCGGCCTGTTGCTTGAGGAAATTGGCGATGCTTTCGCCCTCAAATTTGTAATAGGCCAGTTTCAGCAGTGGCAAATCGCTGCCGTCGATGGTTTCGCGGGGTAGGGCCAGGTCCTCGAAGCGGGTTACCTTCAGCCCCCACTCGGTAAAGTGAAGGCGTTCGTTCAACTCGCCGATGGTGTGGTAGTTAGTCCGCAGCCAATCGGTAAAAGCCCGCTGATGGGCCGGGTTGTAGTTGATCTGTTTGGTGGGCTGCTCGATCTCCAGGTCAATCTCATTATCGACCTGCCAGCCCACCACGGCGGGGTGATCGTGAAACTCGGCCACCAACCGGCGCACGAAGGCGTAGACGTATTTTTGGTACACCGGGTGCGACCGGCTGCATACCCGCCGCCCCAACGGGTGAGCTTTGCGCCCGTCTTCAAACTGAAACAGGATCTCCGGGTGTTGCGCCGCCAGCCACTGGGGTGGGTGAAAACTGGCCGTGCCCAAAATGGCTTTTAGGCCCCGCCGGTGCATCTCGTCTAAGTATTCGCGAAGCCAGCCGAAGGTGTAGGTGGTCGAGTCGGGCTGGAGATTGCCCCAGGAGGTTTCCCCTACGCGGATCACATTGATGTTGGCTTGCTGGAAATAATCGAGCAGCTTTTGTTGCTCGGCCTTCGTCTGAAATTCGGGGTATACGCTGGCTCCGTACAGAAACTCGGTCTGCTGCGCTACCGCGAACTGACTTACCAATAAAAGCAGGTAAAAAAAGTAGTTTTTCATACAACTGAGTGTGGCGTCACGGGCAGCTCTCGGTTGAGATGCCGGGGCTAGGTGATTATAGGCAAAAGGGACAGAAAAAATCCGGCTGGTTAAGCAACCAGCCGGAAGTGGCACTACTAACCTATGAAGAAATAGCAGTTCGATTAAGCCAGTTAGGAATCTGACTCAATAGTTAACATAGTGAGTTACCAGCCTGGATTCTGGGCTAAGTTCTTGTTGGCGTCAATGTCACGCTGTGGAATAGGGGCCAGGTACTGCCGTTCCTGCATGGTGCGGGTGCGCACGTTGGGGATGCGGGCAAAGGTCAGCTTACCATCTGTACCCTGGGTGATTTTTATACCCGTAACCGGTTTATTGGAAAGTTCGAGTAACTGCTTCCACCGCCGAACGTCCCAGAAGCGGCTTTCCTCAAAGGCCAGCTCTACCCGCCGCTCGTGCCGGATGGCCGCCCGCATCGCGTCTTTGGTTAAGCCCGTTGCCAATACGGGCATTTTAGCTCGCTGGCGCACCTGATTCACCGCAGTATACACTGAGGCATCCGGCCCGGAAGCTTCATTCTGAGCTTCGGCGTACATGAGCAAAATATCAGCGTATCGGATGAGCGGTTCGGTCAAATCCGAGCCGTCGCCGTAGTCCTGCGCGGGCGACTTCCGAAAGTTGGTTTCGGTTTCCGACGCAAACTTCCGCACAAAATAGCCGGTGGGAATGTTGCCGGAGCCGTCGGCGTTGGGCGTACCTGGCAACACCGTAAATGCACTACCCCGGAAGGGTGCCCCCTGAAACAGAATTGTGGTGTAGAAGCGTAGGTCGCGGTTTTTGTAAGGATCCTGCTCGTTGTAGAGGGGTGATTCGGTGTACGATTTTCCGTCTGTCAGTTCATACTCATCCACCAGATTCTGCGACGGACGCCCCGCGCCCCAGCCACCCGCCGAGGGCGGCATATGCATCTGCAACACACCTGTTCCGTTACCGTCGGCTGCCACATGGTCAACCAGATAAATGTACTCTTTGTCCTGGTTGGCCTTGTTCATAAACAGGGTGTTGAAATCGGGATGCAGCGCATACACGCCCAAGTCCATAACGGCTTTGGCGGCGGCGGCGGCGGCGGCAAAATTACCGGCGTGAAGCAATGCTTTGGTTTTGAAGGCTAGCGCAGCACCCTTTGTGGCCCGGCCTCGCTGATTGGTCAGGGGTAAGTCTTTAGCGGCGGCATCCAGTTCAGAGACAATGAAATTAAGTGTCTCTGCCGATGTGCTTCGGCTCACCTGATTAGCCTCGTCGGTGGTGAGCGTTTTGGTTACAATAGGTACGCCACCGTACCACCGCCAGAGTTCGAAGTAGTACAGCGCACGAACGAATCTGGTTTCTGTGGTCACGCTCGCCACCAGTGTTGCGTCATTGAGCTGGCCGACGTTCTCCAGCAGTTCATTAGCACTTCTAAGGCTGGCGTAGCTGAAAAACCACGGGTTAGCCATCTGCGAGGGCGCATTGTTGGCCGAGAAATTCCCGTTCTCCATCGCCGACACGTTGTACCATGATGTCCAGGCATTGACACCGTCGTCGGTGAATGTGTCGAAGTAAATGGATGACTCTGGACCGTACGTATCTAGCCGACGCTTACCGCCGCGCGTCAGGGGCTGGTATGCTTCGCGATAAAGTGAATACAAGGCCGTTTGCACCGCCTTGGGGTTATTGTAGAGCACCTCTTTCTGCACCGCGTTAGGGTTAGGGGCGTTGAAAAAGTCGGTGTCGTCTTTGCACGAGCCGAAGAGGGCTGATAGGGCAACAAGCACTAAAAGCCGGTTGATATAGCTTGTTTTCATGAGACAATTAGGGGACTAAAACGTGATATTGGCACCGACATTAATAACGCGTTGCTGCGGATAAATGGCCCCGCTGCTGGTTTGTTCGGGGTCAACGATCTTAAACTTCAAGGCCGAGAACGTCAGCAGATTCGACGTGTTAGCGTAAAACCGGATGGCTTGGGCGTGGATTTTCGCGCTCACCGCACGGGGTAGGGTGTAACTGAGCTGCACGTTTTTCAGGCGTAGATAATCGGTATCCTGCACCCAGAAAGTACTTGTCGGGATGAAGTTCCAGGTGCTGTTGGTGGATAGACGCGGAAAGAGCGCGTTGGGGTTGGGGTTGGCGGTTGACCAGTGGTCTTTGGCAATCTCGAGCACGTTGCCGTCCTGCCGGAAGGGGTGCATCAACCAGTTGTCGAGAGCTACCTGCCCGCCCCACGCGCCCTGAAACAAGGTCGTTAGTTCAAAGCCTTTGTAGTTAACGGCCAGATTGAGGCTATAGACGTTGGGGGGCAGGTTGGTGCGCGCAATCTGCGTAACATCGTTGCCGTCAATCTTCTGGTCGCCGTTTAGGTCGCGGTAGCGAATGTCGCCTGGTTTTACGTTTTTATACTGGGCAATGTTTGTTCCGAAAAACGTGTTGATTTCCTCTTGTGTCCCAAACAATCCGTCGGCAATGTAGCCATCGCTTGTAAACAGCGCCCGGCCTGCCTGCCGCCGAAGCGGATTAATGTTGGCGGGTTCGGCCCGGTCAATGATCTTGTTCACTGCCCGCGTGAAGTTAGCCCGTGCGTTGAACGTCAGGTCTTTACCGAACTGTTTCTGGTAGCCCAGGCTCACCTCAAAACCCTGATTCTGGGTTTGGCCAATGTTCTCAGCAGGTAGCGAACCGCCGAATACGGTGGCCACTGCCTGCGACCGATTGGTGAGAATGTCGGACCGGCGTTCGTAGAAATAATCGGCCTCTACGCTCAGGCCGCGCCCGAACCGGGCTTCAAAACCCACGTCGGTTTTAGTCGAATTTTCCCAGGTAACAAACGGGTTGGCCGTTACGCCCGGCACGATGTAGCCCTGCGTCTTTCCATCTATTACGGCCCCGTTTGACCCCAAATTATACAACTGCGTATACTGGTAGCCGTTAATACGGTCGTTGCCCAGTTTCCCCCATGAGCCGCGAATTTTCAGGAAATCAAGAAAACTCGCGCCTTTCATAAACGATTCTTCGCTCACAACCCAGCCCGCCGACACTGCCGGGAAGAAGCCGTAACGGTAGCCCGGCCCAAAAATATTGGAGCCATCGTAGCGGAAACTGCCTTCCAGCAAGTACCGATTGTTGTAGCCGTAGGTGGCCCGACCCACTAGACTTTGCCGCCGGATGGGGTTGGTTTGTTGCTCGTTGCCGCTGTTGGATACCGATGCCACAGGGCCAGATCCGGCAAAAATCGTCTCAATCACCGGCAGAATGTAGCCGCTACGACTGGCATTCAGGTACGAACCGCCCTCTTGAATCCGGTTTACCACAAACAGTCCGCCCACGTCGTGTTTTCCGAACGAATGGCTGTAGTTCGCCTGGGCTTCAAGCGTCAGCTTCGAGACATCCACCAAAATTTCGCGCAGTTGGGGGTCGCTAGGCTTAGTCAGTTTATAGGTTACCAAGCCCGCATTGTCGCGCGAGGCGGTGTAGAGTTGCTGCAAGTTGCTCCACTCTTTGTTGCGGTCGAACGACACATCGTAGGCGGCGATGCCACGCACTGACAGGCCCGGAATCATCGGAATCTCCTGCCGAATATCGAGCCGGGCAAACAGGTTATTACGCGATTCGCGCTGGTAGCCACCCTCGCGGATGTTGGCCAGGTCGTTGCGCGTAAACCGCCCTGCCGAATACAGCCCGTTGGGGAAAATAGCCGGAATGGTGGCTGGCTCGCGGAACACGTCGGAAAACGAGCCAAACCGTTTCTCATTCTTCTGCAATGTACCCGTTACATCGAGCGATACGCGGGTGGTGTTGGTCACGCGGGCGTCAATGTTCGAGCGGACGTTGTAGCGATCAAGGCCGATGCCTTTTGCTAACAGGTTTTGCTGGTTCAGATAATTGACCGACAGTAGGTATTGGACCTTCTCGGTACCACCGTTGACGGTGAGGTTATGCTGCGTAATCGGGGCCGATTTGCCATAGAGGAGATCCACCCAGTCGGTGTTGGGGTAAAAAATAGGGTCCGACCCGTCGCGAAATTTGGTAATCTCGTCGTCGGTGTAGCGCACCGTCTGTCCGTCGTTGACCCGCGCTTCGTTGTAGAGCGTGGCAAAGTCAGCCGAGTTGACAAACTTAGGTAGTTGCGTTGGAGTCTGTGTACCAAAATTGGCCGTGTATGAAAACGACGTTTTGCCCGCCACACCGCGCCTAGTTGTTACCAAAATAACGCCGTTGGCCGACCGCGCGCCGAACACGGCAGCAGCAGCAGCGTCTTTCAGCACTGAGATCGACTCGATGTCGCTGGGAGTAAGTCTGTTGAAGGCGTTGGCATCACGTGGAATTCCATCAATGACGTAGAGCGGATCATTGCTCGATGAGAACGAGGCCAGGCCTCGCACAAAAATTCGGGTCTGATCGTCGCCGGGTTGTCCCTGATCCTGCACAAATAGTACCCCGTTTACCCGCCCGGCAATCAGGTTCGATACGTTGGCCGCTGGCGAGATGGTCAGCTCCTTTGTTTTTACCGTCGAAACAGCAGCCGTGAGGGCGTCTTTACGTTGGGCACCGTAGCCCAGCACCACTACTTCATTCAGGCTGCGACTATCGTCGGCCAAGCGCACGTCTATGGTCGCTCGTCCGTCTACCACAATCTCTTGGGTGGCGTAGCCGAGCAGTGACACCACCAGCGTAGGCGTAGTACCGGCATCATCAACAGACAGTGAGTAGCGACCTTCGGCGTCGGTGCTGGTACCTCGTTGGGTACCCTTCACCACAATGTTGGCCCCGGCCAGCCGGTTGCCAGTTGCATCCGAAATCGTTCCTGACACCCGGATTGGGATGGTGGCTACCGTTGGCGGGATGTACCCACGGGACGTAAAAGCAAATACCGGCCCCAACAACAGGGCCAGCAGAGCAATCCGAATCCAGCCGAAAACAGACGGGCGGGCGGAGTGATGACAGGGAGTAGTCTTGTTCATAAGCGGGGTAACTAGGCAAGATGATCTATTTAAAATGAAACTCAGTATGGGATTAGCCATGTAATAAGTGGTGCAAGTATAATTATTAAATCCTACTTAATAATTATTTCATCATTTTTCTTTTTAAGTTTGGCAGAGCAAACCAACTCACCCCTCCCTCTCGTAACCTCTATGCGGATCACTGACATCAAAACGCTCGTCGTTAACGCCCACCTGCGCAACTGGATCTTTGTTAAAGTGGAGACTGATCAGGGCCTGTATGGCTGGGGCGAAGCCACGCTGGAATGGAAGACGCGGGCAGTGGTGGGTGCCATCAATGACCTCAAGCCGCTGCTCATCGGCGAAGATGCCCGCGATATCACACGGCTCTCGGAGATTATGACCAAGCATAGTTTCTGGCAACTGGGCGTAATCGGCAAAACGGCCATCAGTGGCATCGACATTGCCTTATGGGATATTCGCGGCAAGGCCCTGGGCGAACCCGTCTGGCGGCTGCTGGGTGGTAAAACCCACGACAAAATCAAGCTCTATACTCATCTGGGCCTCGGCGAATCAACGGCGGTCTATGACAGCCTGGAGACCAACCGGGTCATTGAGCAGGCATTGGAAGTAATTGAGACGGGTTATCGGGCGTTGAAAGTGGTGTTCATCCCCTACATCAATTACACGGCTTCGCTTCGGGAAGTGAAGCACGTAGAAAACATGATGGGTCGCCTGCGCGAAGCTGTTGGCAACGACATCGACATCATGGTCGATTTCCACGGGCGACCCGGCTCTGCATCGGCGGCGGTGCAGTTTATTAAGGCTCTCGAACCCGCCCACCCGCTGTTTGTGGAAGAGGTCATTCAGCCCGGCGACCCCATGGCCATGCGCGATATTCGAAACAAGATTCTCTGCCCTCTGGCTACCGGCGAACGGCTGACGTCTGCCGCCGAATTTGAGAAATACTTCATGCTCCGGGCTATCGACGTGGCCCAGCCCGACCTGTGCCACTGCGGCGGCTTCACCGAAGCCATGCGCATTGGGGCGATGGCGGCGGTGGCGGGCATTGGTATTGCTCCTCATAACCCCCTGGGGCCGATTGCAGGGGTGGCGGCTCTACACTACGACATTGCCACGCCCAATTTCATCATCCAGGAGCGGATGGAAGTAGTACCTTGGTTTCACGACGTGATCGACGGGCACCCAGACCTTCGTAATGGTTATTGGCTATTGCCGGAAGAGCCGGGACTGGGCATTGAGATCAACGAGGATGTGGCCGCTCAGCATCCTTACAAACAGGAACCGACTAACGTTATTCAGGCGGCTACCATTTCCGACGGAACCATTGTACATTGGTAGGTACGTATCAGGGTTGTAAACAGGCATGGAAGAATCTAAAACAGGGTTAGTTGATCAGCCGGAGGTCGAACTGGATACCCGGCGGGGTGGCCTGCACGAGGTAGTCCTGAACGGCATTGGCCAAGCGATTGTGGTGGGGGAGTACCCCGTCGGTGAGGTGTTGCCCCACGAAACGCTGCTGGGTGCAAAATATGGCATTGGCCGAAACCTGCTGCGTGAAGTGTATAAGGTATTGGCCGCCAAAGGGTTGATTACATCTGTGCGGAAGGCAGGCACCATTGTTCAGCCCGTGGAGTCATGGGATTTGTTCGATCCTCAACTGATCCGGTGGGCGGTAGGCACGCCTTTGTTAAATCAGATTGTGCATAGTCTGGGTGAAGCCCGCTTGGTGATCGAACCCGAAGCAGCCTACCGGGCTGCCCAGCGAGCTACGGGTAAAGACATTTACCAGATTGAGGAAGCGTTGGCCACGATGGCTACGGGAGACCCCAACGCGGATTCATTTTTCACAGCTGACCTGTCCTTCCACCTAGCCGTGATTCGGGCGAGTCATAACCCACTGTGGTTCAAGTTTGGCAGGTTGCTCTCCGAAGCGTTCATGCAGTCTTTCCGCCACAGTCACGACGCTGCCGACGTGGAGCATACCATTGCCATCCACGCAAACGTACTGGAATGCATTCGGCTCCGAAACGCCGACGAAGCCCGCGAGGCCATGAAAGCACTGCTCGGCCACGCCGAAGCGGTGCTCCGGCTGCGGGGAATAGATTGACCATCGTCTCTTGACCCTCAGTCACTAAGCGTGGGGGTACGTTTTCTACATGCGAAAAAAAATTACGTTGCGTCTGGCTGCGCTGACCTTGCTAACGGGGCAGGCGTTGGCTCAATCATCGGTTATCTCGGTCGATTTGTCGTCGCCGGGCAGGGTTTACGAAGGTATTGGAGGCCTGAGCGCTGGGGCATCGTCGCGCCTATTAGCCGATTACCCCGAACCCCAAAAAAGTCAGGTGCTCGACCTGCTCTTCAAACCCAACTTCGGGGCCAGCCTGAACCACCTAAAAGTCGAGATTGGCGGGGACGTCAACTCCACCGACGGCACTGAACCCAGCCACGCGCATTCGTATGACGAGTGGCTACATCCCAAACCGGCTTACTTCCAACGGGGCTATGAGTGGATGTTGCTGCGCGGAGCGAAGAAACGTAACCCCGCCATCAAGCTCGATTGCTTGGCCTGGGGCGTACCCGGCTGGATAGGGGAGGGACGGTACTACAGTCAGCAGAACGCCGACTACCTGACCTCGTTCATCAAAGGAGCCAGGCAACACCACAACCTCACCTTCGACTACACGGGTATCTGGAACGAACGGGCCTACGATACGAACTGGATCAAAATCCTTCGTAAAACGCTAAATCAGAGCGGTCTTGATAGCGTCAAGATCGTTGCCGGGGATGTCTTTGATTTTAAGATCGCCGAGCAATGCGCTGCCGACCAGGAGTTGGATAAGGCGGTACAGGCTTATGGCGTTCATTACAACGAAAACTACCCCAACTCAGCACAGATGCCCAATGCCTGGGCACAGATGCAGTGGAAAGACAACCCCTTCGGCAGTTCGCCCCAAGCCAAGCAGTCGGGTAAGCCGCTGTACTATTCGGAAGGTGGCCCCTGGCGGGGCGACTGGGCGGGGGCGCGGCTGCTGGGGCAGATTTTTAACCGCGAATACCTCAACGGGCGTATCACCCGGAGCATTATCTGGAGCCTCGTTACATCGTACTACGATAACCTGTCGCTGCCCAATTCGGGCCTCTTTATTGCCAAGACGCCCTGGTCGGGTCACTACGAGGTGCAACCCGCCGTCTGGATCGTGGCCCACACCACGCAGTTTGCGCATCCCGGCTGGCAGTACCTCGACCGGTCGTCGGGCTACCTACCGGCGGGGGGAAGTTACGTGACCCTGCGCAGCCCCGACAGCCACGATGTGAGCATGGTGCTGGAAACATTCGAGGCTAACAAGCCCGAAGCCGTGACGATTCAACTGCCCCGGTTAGCCGACCGAAAGACGGTTACCATCTGGCGCAGTCAGGTAGGCGGTGATGAGTTTGTGCGGTGGAAAACGCTTCCCTATAAGTCGATAATCACGTTCCAGGCCGATACCGCGTCGATTTACACGATTACGACCACCACGGGGCAGCAGAAAGGTAGCTTCGCCAACGTACCTGCCGACAAACCCTTTCCGCTGCCGTACCAGACCGATTTTGAGGCCGATTCCATCGGTCAGATGCCACGCTACCTGGCCGACCAGGGTGGGAGCTTTGAGGTCGTGCCCCGCCTTGGTGATGACGGCAAGACTACCGCTGGGCACGCCATCCGGCAGCTGGTGCGTCAGCGGGGTATCGAGTGGGAAACCGGCGATGATGCCCACCCCGCCACCATTGTTGGCGACACCACCTGGACCGACTATACCATCCGGGTCGATGGTCGCCTGGCCGAAAACACAGGTACGTTAACCCTGGGTGGCCGCATCATCGACACCCACCGGGGCATAGCCCCGTTTGAAGGGTATTGGCTCCGCTTTACGCGCTCAAAGTGGGAATTGTATGCCGGTGCTCGTAAACTTAAAGATGGTGATTCGTATCGGCTGTACCCGTTCGGATGGCATACGTACCAACTACAGTTTCGGAGCAACACCATAACGGGTTCCGTCGATGGTAGGCCGCTCTTTACGGTAGAGGACACCCGCTATAAGCGGGGCATGGTGAGTTTGGGTAGCGGCTACAACCTCGCCGAGTTTGATAACCTGAGCATCAACCCATAACACCCGCGTTTATGCAGATCAGCACCTTCTGGCAAGGCAATAACCAATTGGGCGAGGGACCTTATTGGGATCAGGCGAACCGCTGCCTATGGTGGGTCGATATTTTGGGCAAAACCATCTTTCGGGCCACCGAAAGGGGCGATGCTGTGCAACAATGGCTTGTACCAGAACTGGTTGGTTTTGCCCTGCCTCGCCCCGACGGCACGCATTGGTTGGGTTACCAGTCGGGTCTGCACGTTGGGAAGCTACACCCCGACGGCACCCTCACAACCACCCGCGTCGATGCATTCACGGACCATGCTGATCGGCTGCGTTTTAACGACGGCTGCGTAGATAGCGCAGGCAATCTGTACGCCACCACGATGGACATGCAGGGCACGGAACCGCTGGGCACGTTGCGCCGGTATGCCTACTCCACGAACGCCATGACGGTGCTATCAACGGGGTACGTAGTCGGTAATGGCCCGGCCCTCAGCCTCGATGAGTCGGTGCTGTACATGGTGGAAACCATCGGCCACGCCAAGCGGCCCAAAGCCGTTTACGCCGCCCAACTCACCCAACAAGGCCTGACCCCTGATCGGCTCATTATCGTGTGGCCCGATGCCGATACGTACCCGGATGGCGTTTGTACGGATCAGGCCGGAAACCTGTGGGTCGGCGAGTGGGGCGGGACCACCCTGCGTCAATTCTTGCCGGATGGTATGTTGCTACACGCGATTGCCCTGCCGGTGATGAACCCCACCAAAGTAGCGATTGACCCCCGCACCAACGGCCTGCTGGTCACGACTGCGCGGGTGGGTTTGACGACGGAACAACTGGCTACGTACCCGCTGACGGGGAGCGTTCTGCTGGTCGGTTAACACTGCCCCCATTACTTCTTCTTCCAGACCCGTACCCAGTCGAATTGGGTTTTGGCGGGGTACGTACCAGCGGTGGGATTGCCAAACCACTCGCCGTTGTCGCGGCGGATTTCGTCGGAGAGGAGTACGAACAGAGGTTCGTCCGGTACGTTGACGTTGTTGGTGATGCGCCGGGTTTCTTTGCCGTCTACGTACCAGACCAGCTTGTTGGCTTCCCATAGCAGGCCGTAGGTGTGGTAGGCATCGTTAAAGTTGCTGATGCCCACGTCCGTGTTTTTGATCGTGCCATCGCTTTTAAATACATCGTTGGGACCGGCGTGGAGCGACTGCCCGCAGAGCTTACCGGCATACCCCCCCGGAATCTCGGCGATGTCAATTTCGGGGGGCCATCCGTTCATGGCTGCCAGCCAGAACGCGGGGTCATTACCCGGGGTGGACGTGGGTTTCATGCGCACTTCAAAATAACCGTACTGCTGATTAAACCGCCCTCCCGCGCTCGTCACTACGCCCGACGAGAACGCGTATTCTTTCTTGTCCCAGTCGATGTAATTCTGCTGCTTGGTCTCCAGCGTCAGGTTGCCATCGGCCACCGACACGTTGGGTGCGAGGTACACGGCTTCGTAACGACCGTTGAAAAAACAGGTGGAATTACCGTTCTGGCAGGGCCATTCAGGCCGCCATCGGCTGTCGTCGAGGCTTTTGTCGAACGATTCATCTAGGGTCAACTCCCAGGCAGTTGACTGGCTAGCCGGCGTTGTTTCGGGGCCGCTGTTCACAACTACCAGTGGTTTAACGGGCGTGGGTGGCACCACTAGAGCCGGGTCGGGCTTTGAGCAGGCGGTAACAATGAATAGGCCTACCAGTAGTGCCGATGGCCGTAGTTGGTTGAGCAGTATCATGTCATAACGTTGCTTTTGTAGAACGATCGATTCTAATTCCTTCAGCGTTTACCATTCGTTTCGGGTACGTTCGCCACACAAAGCAGAAGCTAATAGTATTCAGGCCCGCAAACAGGAGAAAATTAATAACAGGACTGAGCCTGAGCAGCGAGGGCGAGACAAGCCCCGCTAAAAACATAGATAGCCATAGCACACCCGAACAAAGTAACAGCGGCTTGTATGCAGTTTCAAACGATTATTCGCAATTAATTACTTATATTTTTAACATGTCAACATGTCAATTGGTAGCTTGCCCTCTATTATGACATCGCTTATTCAACATGTAACCCCCGATACGTTTCAGCAGGCCTATATTCGACAACCGTTTGGTGAGGGTGATTCGGTAAATTACTTTCAAATTGTTCGAGTTGAAGACGTAGCTTCTCGGTTACTGGTGCCGACTCTGTTACACCGAACGACCTACAATTATTTCGTCTTGCTGACCAACGGCCAGGGGCGGCAGCTTCACAATCTGGATGAGATCACCATTGGACCGGGGGCTATGCTACTGGTTCATGTGGATACGATCACCGCAATTAAGCAGATTGACGAAGACGTTCGGGGCTTCTTTGTGGGTTTTGACAGTCGGTTCGTTCAGCAGTTACTAACACCCGTTCAAATGGAGCAGTGGTATAGTTTACCGGCTTGTTTACCACTAAGTGCGGTTGAACAAACCTGGTGCGTTGCGCTTTGTGAATTATTGATACAGGAAAAGGCTTTGCCGACCAATAAGCCCACTGGTGCCGCCCGCCACCTGTTAGCGGCTTTCGTTTCTAAACTGCTCGACAAAGCGCAGGATTCGTCACAGGATGTGAATCGGCAGCAGATCGTAACCACTCAGTTTAAGCGGCTACTCAACCAGCATTGCTACCAACAGCACGGGCTACCTTTCTATACCGATCAGTTAGCTATATCGGAAAATTATTTGTTTAGGTGCGTGAAGCAAACAACGGGAAAGTCGCCTAAAACACTGTTACTTGAGACGTTGGTACTCTATGCAATGGTACAACTACAAGATACGACGCTCGATGTAAGTCAGATCGCCGACGCTCTAGGCATCACTGATGTGTCGTACTTTGGGCGGCTTTTTCGGCAGCATACCCACATGACCCCAACCGAGTATCGCCGAACGGCTCGGCAGGATTTGTCTTGATCTTGTCCGGTTTACTCCTAACAGAAAGGGGATTTGTCTAATCAATTTTGCGTCGTTAACATCTCAAGAGACGATGCACGTTTTCATCTTCGGCGCAACCGGACCGACTGGACAACTGGTTTTAAGTAATCTGCTACAGGCAGGCCACCAAGTAACCGCTTTAGCGCGTAATCCGGCCAAGTTAGTGGCTCCTGATTCGCCCCGTTTCCAGCGACTACAGGGCGACGTAATGGATCCTCTCACTTATCAGGAGCAGCTAAGGGGGATAGACGTTGTTGTCTCCTTACTTGGCACGGGCAGCAGTACCAAACCCACCAGGATCTACTCAGCCGGTGGGCAGGCCATTGTGCAAGCCATGCGACAGGCAGATGTCAAGAAACTCATCACCATTACATCAGGCGGGGTACAGGAAGACGACCCCACGATTCAACGGAGTTTCTTCTACAAATACGTTGGGCTGTGGTGGCTACGTCACATCTACGCTGATATGAAACGGTGGGAAGCCCTGCTAAGCCAAAGCATAGACGTTGACTGGATCTGTGTTCGTCCGACCTACCTGGTTAACGGCCCGCTGACGGGGGTGTACCGTGTTCGGGAGACGTACTCCCCGGAAGGCGGCTGGAAGATTTCGCGGACTGATTTGGCCGACTTCATCACGAAGCAAATAGCCAGTTCGCAATACATTCACAAAAAGCCAGTGATCGGCTACTAACCGCCTATGAACGCCTATCTGATTGGTTGGCATTTGCTGTTGTGGTCACTAATGACATCGGCACAGTCGGCGAAGGTACGGATCGACGTTACCGGCGTAGCGGTTGGCAAAGGGCCGGTGGTCGTCAATATCTATGATTCCGCCGACCACTTCTTCAAACAAGCCGCTTACACGAAGACGGTTAACGATGCCCAGTCCACGGTAACCGTGCTGTTTGACCTGCCAGCAGGACGATACGCCCTTTCGGTGTACCAGGACACGAACAACAATAAGCGGCTTGACCAGGGATGGTTTAACGTTCCGACAGAGCCGGTTGGTTTTGGCAACAATTTTCGTCCGCGTCTGTCAGCCCCCCGCTTTGAGGATTGCGCCGTTCTAGTAAACAATGACGATAACCAGTTTACAGTCAACCTATTCAAAGTTTTTTAACCCAAACAGTATGAATTACACCAGCCAGCTATCACAACCCGATACAGAGCAGACTCTACGGTTGCTGGAGCAATTTGTAACCCTTTGGAACGCTAAAGATGCCGATGCATTTGGCCAGATTTTTACCGAAAACGCCGAGTTTACCGATATCGTTGGGCAAACGGCGTTAGGTCGCCGGGCACTTATTGAACAGCACCGTTATCCCTTTGCCGTGGTCAATAAAGAAGCGGTATTAGCCATGCAGGATTTATACATCCGTCCGCTCAGTGACGAGTTAGTGTTGGTAACGGCCCAGTGGTCCTGCGAGAACAGTACGACCCCCACTGGTCAGGTATTACCCACTCGGCATGGGGTAGTTCAACTTGTTTGTCAGCGCGACGAAGCCGGTACGTGGTTGATTCGACTAGTTCACAATACGGATACGAATCTGATGTACGAGCGTCAGGAACGCTTCATCAAGAAGTAGCATGATTGCCGTGTTTAGAACCAGTTTGCAAACCCAGCAGGACGTAAGCAAGCTGGCTCAGTGGCTCACCTCAGTACACGAGCTTACTCGCTGGAATGTAGACTTGGAGGATTGTGATAAGGTGCTACGGCTTGAGGGGAACGGGGTTGACACCAATCAAGTGCAGAACCTGGTTCGACGAGCGGGCTTTACCTGTGAAGAATTACCCGACTAAACAGTAACAATATGCAATCAACAGCCGCCCCTGGCCTATCAGCATGGGTAACCGTGCTCAGAATCGCTTTAGGCTTCTACATATACGGGGCCACCGTTATCGAGGTATTTGTTTACTACCCAAGCTGGAAGTACATCACTGGCGGTTGGGTAAATTTCAAGGTTTCTATTGATCAACTCATCATTCCTCTTTATGTCGTACCGACGTTCTTAGCCTTCATTCCGGCCATCCTGATGTTCTGGTTTCGCCCGATTGTGGTTCCGCGTTGGATGGTGTGGGCTTCATTAGTCTTGATGATTATTCCAACCGTCTCCACGCTGTGGATTCAATTACCGATTCAATTCGACTTAGAGAAAGGTTTTGACCAGGCAGCTTACGAGCGATTACGCAACACTGATCTAATCTACCGCCAGATAGCGGCCTTCGTGGGCGTTATACTCAACGGATGGATGTTTATACGCCTGTTCGGCAACAAGCAGTAATGAGCCCAAAGCAGAAAACTAGACCGTCAGGCCAATCCATTCGCAAGAGTTAACCAGACGTTGTGTTGTTCAGAGAGTGGCTTTATAATTAGTACAACGTGAGATAAGAGGGTTATTTTTAGGTGGTAGCTCTTATCTCACCTAAATGCTTACCTGCTACAATCGATTCCAATTCTTCCAGCGTCTTGCCCTTCGTTTCGGGTACATATCGCCACACGAAGCCAAAGCCGATGATATTCAGGCCCGCAAACAGGAGAAAATTAATAACAGGACTGAGCCTGAGCAGCGAGGGCGAGACAAGCACCACTAAAAACGTGGATAGCCACAGCACGCCTGAACAGAGTGACAAGGCTTTACCCCGCACTGACAGGGGGAACAACTCTGACAGCAGCACCCACACTACCGGTCCCAGCGTAAAGGCGAACGTACCGATGTAAACCATCACGAACAGCAGCACCAGCCGCCCATCGACGGTATCGTTGCTAAACGACCAGGCCAGCAACAGCAGCGATACGGCCATCAGGAACGTACCCACCAGCATTAGCCGCCGCCGCCCCAGCCGGTCGATAAGCACGATGGCCAGCACGGTAAACACCAGAAACACCAGCATTACAAACACAGCATTGAGCAGGCCATCCTTAATACTGATACCCGCCTTCTCGAAGATGAGTTGCAGGTAGCCCGTCACGTTGTTAGCTCCGCAAAATTGTTGCAACACGGCCAGCCCAATACCCACCAGCAGCACCGGTAACACGACCGGACTACCCAAGGCCTTCCACGTTCCCAGCCGTAAGACCGCTGCCGACTCGCTTTGCGGCATGGCTGATTGGATATCAGCGAGTTCAATACGTATCTGTGTTTCTGGCATCAACTTCCTCAGCACCTGGATTGCAGCGTCGGTACGGCCCATTTTCACCAGCCAGCGGGGGCTTTCGGGAATGAGCAGCAAGGCCAGCACAAACACCACCGACGGCAACAGGGCTGACCCGAACATCCATCGCCAGCTATCAAGCTGCGCAGGGTCGCCGAAAGCGTAGCAGGCCAGCGTTGCCGCCAGAATCCCCGCGATGATCGTGAATTGATTCAGGGCCACCAACCGCCCCCGGATGGCCGCCGGTGCCAATTCGGCAATGTACATCGGCGACAGCACCGAGGCCGCCCCCACGCCGATACCCTGCGCCAGTCGCCAGCCCGCAATCGACAACGGACCCGTTGCTAGGGCCACGCCGACGGTGCTGACCAAAAACGACAGGGCCGTGAGTTGCAACGATTTCTTGCGGCCCAGCCGGTCGGCCATATCCGCGGTGAGGAACGTACCTACCATACAGCCAATCTCAAAAATGGCCACCACCCACCCCAGCGCGAACCCATCGAGTGCGAATTGCCGCTTGATGAAGGGGATCACGCCCGTGATGACACCCAGGTCGAACCCGAACATGAAGCCACCCAACGAAGCAATGAGGCTGACCGTCAGCACAAACGAACGGTTGTACGATGAAGACCGGATAGCACTGGACGTGGTTGGCTGAACGGAAGAAGCCATAAAGGAAAAGTTGAGATTGATATGACGGAACAGCCGACAAGATCGTGGCTTTCAATTTTATGTCCTACTAAATATTGTATTTAGTCCTACTTTTTAAGTAAGTTGCTGCGTCGGCCTCTAATCGGGCCATTAACAACATGAGCGAGTTACCTCAACCGATACCCCTTCGTAGCCAAGAGTGGTTTGGCAAACGCGGCAAAGATGGTTTCATCTACCGCGCTTGGATGAAGAATCAGGGCATTCCCGCTCATCAGTTCAACAACAAGCCCGTCATCGGCATCTGTAACACCTGGTCGGAACTCACGCCCTGCAACGCCCACTTCCGCGAACTGGCGCAGTCGGTACGGGAGGGCATCATCGAAGCCGGTGGGTTTCCGCTTGAATTTCCGGTAATGTCGCTCGGCGAGTCGATGATGAAGCCTACGGCCATGCTGTACCGCAACCTGGCCAGCATGGACACGGAAGAATCCATTCGGGCCAACCCGCTCGACGGCGTGGTCATTCTGGCGGGTTGCGATAAGACAACCCCCAGCACCGTAATGGGGGCCTGCTCCGTCGATATCCCCACCATCGTGGTGTCGGGTGGTCCGATGCTGACCGGGATGCAGCGGGGCCAGCCTATCAGCATCAGCGACGTTTGGCGGTTAAGCGAACGGGTAAAAACCGGGGAGGTGAGTACCGACGAGATGGAGGAAGCCGAGGCCTGCACTTGCAGAAGCCGGGGGCATTGCGCCGTGATGGGTACCGCTTCCACGATGGCCTGCATGGTGGAGGCCCTGGGCCTTACCCTCCCCGGTAATGCCGCCATCCCCGCCGCCGATTCGCGGCGAAAGGTGTTGGCCCACTACTCAGGGATGCGGATTGTGGGGATGGTGCGCGAAAACCTCCTGCTTTCGGACCTGCTCACGCGCCAGGCCTTCGAGAATGCCATCCGCATAAACACAGCCATTGGCGGGTCCACGAACTTCGTGATTCACCTGCTGGCCATTGCGGGTCGGATTGGCGTTGACCTGCGCCTCGATGAGTTCGACGACCTGGCCCGCGACATACCGCTGATCGTGAACCTGCAACCGTCAGGACAATATTACATGGAAGACTTCTTCTACGCGGGTGGCCTGCCGGTGGTCATCAACCAGCTGCTGCCCCGCCTGCACGGTGGGTGCCGTACCGCCAATGGGCTAACTATCGCCGAAAACTATGGGGAGGTGGCGAAGCATCCGACCGATGTGATCACCCCGGTCGACAACCCCGTCAAGGCCGAGGGCGGGCTGGCCGTGCTGACGGGTAATCTGTGCGCCAATGGGGCCGTCATCAAACCCTCGGCAGCATCGCCCCACTTGCTCACTCACCGGGGGCAAGCTGTTGTTTTTGAGACGATTGAGGACTACAAGGTCCGCATTAACGACCCGGATCTGGCTGTTACCGAAACCAGTGTCCTGGTACTGAAAAACGTGGGGCCGGTGGGCTACCCCGGCATGCCGGAAGTGGGCAACATGGGCCTGCCCGAAAAGCTGCTTCGGGCGGGCGTGACCGACATGGTCCGCATCTCCGACGGACGCATGAGTGGTACGGCTTTCGGTACGGTGGTGTTGCACGTCTCGCCCGAAGCCGCTGTGGGAGGGACACTGGCCCTGGTCGAGACCGGCGACTGGATCGAGCTGGACGTACCTGGCCGCACGCTGACCCTGCTGGTCGATGAAGCCGAACTGGACCACCGCCGACAGCAGTGGCAACCCCTTCCCCTGCATATGAATCGCGGTTACTGGCACCTCTACCAAACCCACGTGCAGCAGGCTCACCTGGGAGCCGATCTCGATTTTCTGCGCGGCCATTCGGGCAGTATCATTACGCGGGAATCACACTAACGTACCTGTCAAGTACTATGGCTTTTGACATTGATCTATCGTCGAAAATAGTTCTCATTACCGGCGTGTCGTCGGGCATTGGGGCGGGCATTGCCCGGATGTACGCCAAAGCAGGCGCACAAATCGCAGGGTGCGCCCTCGAACCCAATCCCCACCCCCATGTCCAACAGTTTAGGGAGAGCGTACTGACTGAATCGGGCCGCGAGGCGTTGTATGTACAAGCCGACGTAACGCGGCTGACTGACCTGGAAGCCCTTGTAGCGGCTACCGTAGCCCGGTTTGGGCGTATCGACGTGCTGGCTTCCAATGCTGGAGCCAATGTCTTTTCGGGAGCCGACCAGTGCACCCCTGACGAGTGGCGGCACAACCTGAATCTGAACTTGGAGTCACACTGGCAATTAGCGCGACTGTGTAAACCCTACCTGGAGGCATCGGGCGAGGGGGTCATCGTCATCAACAGCTCGTGTCATGCATTCAGCAGTTTGCCGGGCTGTTTTCCGTATAATATTGCCAAAACGGCCCTCAAGGCCCTGGTACAGAGCCTGACGCTCGAATGGGCACCGGCTATCCGAACGGTGGGGGTCGCGCCCGGATTCATCGACACTGACCTCACGAGGGTGTATTTCGATACGTTCCCCGACCCCGCCGCCGAGCAGCGGAAAACGGAGCATCGGTTTCCGATGAAACGGCTTGGAACTCCTGCCGACATCGGTGCCTGGTTCGTGTTTCTGTCCAGCCCGTTTGGCTCCTACGCCTCCGGCCAAACGTACCTGATCGATGGGGGCAAAGCGGCGGTAATGATGGACGATTAATAACTTCCTATTACATTATGAGATTAATCCAATTTGTCGACCACATAAAGCAGCCGCACGTTGGCATTGTGGATAACGACCGTATCTGCATGCTGCATACCGTTTCGTCAACGTATGAGCTAGCCCAACTGGCTTTTGAGTCAAACACGCCGCTGGTTGATTTGGCCCGTCAATTAGCATCGGACCGGTACGAAGACTACGCCACGCTGCTCAGCGATAACCGGGTGCTAGTGCCACTGGCTCACCCCGACCCGTATCACACCTGGATTACGGGCACGGGCCTGACGCACTTAGGCAGTGCCGCCTCGCGCGATGCCATGCACCAGAAGCTGACAGCCAACGCTGAGCTAACCGACACCATGAAAATGTTCAAACTCGGCGTGGAGGGCGGGCAGATGCAGGGCGACGTACCAGGTGCGCAACCCGAATGGTTCTACAAAGGCAACGGCCTGATGGCCGTTGCGCCGGGCCATCCGCTGCCCTCGCCGCCGTTCGCGCTCGACGCAGGTGAAGAACCCGAACTGGTGGGAATTTACGTCAACGATGCCACGGGGACGCCCCACCGGATTGGGTTTGCCGTGGCCAACGAGTTTTCCGATCATCAGATGGAACGGATGAACTACCTCTACTTGGCTCATTCCAAGTTGCGCCCCTGTTCCTACGGCCCTGAACTGCTGCTGGGCGACCTGCCCGATCACCTCGTAGGGGTGAGCCGTATTCGGCGCGGGACCGACGTAATCTGGGAGAAAGAGTTTCTGACCGGCGAGGCTAATATGAGCCATAACCTGGCTAATCTCGAACATCACCACTTCAAATACGATCTGTTCCGGCAACCGGGCGACATGCACGTGCATTTCTTCGGCACCGCTGTAATTAGCTTCGCCGACGGCATCCAACCGATTGATGGTGATGTATTTGAGATCCAGATTGATTCCTTTGGAGCACCGCTCCGAAATCCGCTGCAACTGATTTTGCCCTAAATAACCCCTTAACCCGCCATGAAACAAGTCATTATTCTAGGGGCCACCGGCTTCATCGGTAGCCACGTGGCCGAGCAATTTCATCAGGCGGGCTACGCCGTGACGGCCCTGGTGCGGGCGGGCAGCGATACTACTGCTATCCGCCCGTTCTGCACCAAAATTTGTTCCGTTGATTTTAGTGATGAAGCCGCCCTAACTACCCAGTTGACAGGTTTTGCCTTGCTGGTTAATTGCCTCGCGCGGGTGAAAGTCCATGCCACACTGGCGGAGTTGAACACGGTGCAGGTAACGCTGACCGAGCGCGTGACGCGGGCGGCTATCCGAGCCGGGGTAGGTCGGTGCCTGCTGCTAAGCACAGTCGAGATTTATGGGTTCGGGGGTAATCCGGTAAAGACTGAAACGGAGCCGTATTGGCCTACGCATGCCTTTCAACGCTCTTTTGCTTCAAAAGAGCAGGCGTTTACAGTCCTGATGACCGAGGCTAAACAGGCTGGTTCGTTAATAGACTATGCCATACTGCAACCCGCAAGCACTATTGGTCGGCGTGAGGGCAACTCATCGTTTTTCGCACACCTCTATAAAGCCCACCGCGAGGGGCTATACCCGTTGCTCGATGGCGGCAAAGCCCGCGTGTCGCTGGTCGATACCCGCGATATTGGCCGGGCCATGGTGCATCTGGCCGAACAGCCCGAACCGCTGGGTAAAACATACCTGCTGAAAGGATTCAACACCACCTGGCACGAGCTAAAGCAGACCATCGACCTCTTCACTGGCCGGATCGCTCGGACCATTCAACCCCCAGCATACCTGATGGCAGGGCTGGCCCGACTACTGGAGCAGGTGACACCCTACCGCCACGAACCGACTATTACCCCCCTGGCCGTTGACCTCTTCACAAAAGATGTACTCATCAATGACCAGCGGCTCACCGACACGGGTTTCAGACCTCGCTTTTCGTTGGAAGAAGCCGTAGCCGACGCCATAACGTACCTCGACCCAAGCGTGGTTAATCCCCCTGAGTCGCTGTTTGACTGGAAAGGGCAAGGGAGATACACCGTCTACAATGGTTATCGGCAGTTTTACCGTGACACGCTCACTGACCACCTAAGCACCGTGCTACTGTTGCATGGCTTCCCAACTTCTTCCTGGGATTACCACCGGCTATGGCTCTCGTTGTGTCAGCATCACCGGCTGATCGCCCCCGACTTCCTGGGTTTTGGCTTCTCTGACAAACCCCGCCAACACACTTATTCCATTCAGCATCAAACGGATAGCATCGTGTCGTTGCTGCAACAGCTTGAAATCAAGGCGGTAACGGTAGTGGCACATAACTATGGCACCATCGTGGCGCAGGAGCTATTGGCTAGGCAGCGGGATGGTACGCTGCCTATTAGGCTCAATCGGGTTAGTTTCCTGAACGGGGCCTTATTCCCTGAACTCCACCGGCCAACGCCTGTTCAACAACTACTGCTTAGTCCGTTGGGGGCGGTGTTGGTGCGACTAACCACCAAAGGGCTTTTCGCCCGAAGCCTGAAAGCGGTATTTGGCCATGATACCCAACCTGACGACGCCGAGGTAGCCAACCTGTGGCAGTTGGTTCGGTACAACGAGGGACAATTACTGGCCAAAAAATTGCTTCATTACGTCGCTGACCGACGTACCCACGCCTTGCGCTGGACAACGGCCATGACCCAAACAGACGTACCGCTTCAGTTCATCAACGGCATCGACGACCCCGTGTCGGGGTTGCCGGTAGTGGAAAAATACCTGGCCGAGGTACCCCATCCGAACGTCGTACAACTTGATCACATCGGTCATTATCCACAGCTAGAAGCCGCCGGGCGGGTTGTTCAGGCGTTGGAGGCGTTTATTTAATGTGCTACCCTCATCATTCTGTTAACTAACTCATACATATGTTCCGACTTGTCGCGCTGCTTTGTTTGCTCTGTACTACCTACAAGCTAGTCTTGGCCAACACCTACGATGTTAGTAAATCGGGTTGCAAAGGAGATGGCAAGACTATTAACACCAATGCCATCCAGCGCATCATTGACCGGGCCAGCAGAGACGGGGGTGGTACAGTCTATGTACCCACGGGGCGGTTTGTGACCGGTACATTGCAGCTTAAATCGAACGTTACTTTGGAGTTGTCGCCAGGGGCGGTGCTATTGGGCGCGGCCGTCCGGTCGGCGTACCCATTGCTCAAATCAACCGAGCGACGCATTGCGGGAAACTATGCGTTGATTTTTGCCGATGGGCAGTACAACATCGGCATCACCGGAGCCGGGTCCATCGACGGGCAAGGTGACGCACGGGTGTTTCAATCGGGCAAGGATGATGCCTACGAACGGCCATTCCTGGTGGTGCTGTACCGCTGCCGTCAGGTACGTCTCGAGAAAACCACCTTTCGCAACGCGGCCAGTTGGACAACGCACCTCTCCGATTGCGATCAGGTGACGGTGCGCGGGCTACACATATGGGGCCATGCCAACCAAAACAACGATGGCCTTGACCTGGACGGTTGCCATAACGTAACAGTCGCCGACTGCCTCATCGATGCCACCGATGATGCACTCTGCCTGAAAGCGCAAAACCGGGCTTGTCAGTACATAACCGTCACCAACTGTGTGCTATCTACCCACAGTAACGCCATCAAGTTTGGCACTGTCAGCAATGGTGGGTTTAAGCACATTAGCATCTCGAACATCATCGTCCGTCCTTCGGAGGCCAAGACCTTCAACAGCCCCTTTGGTCTGCGAGAGGGCATTACGGGCATTGCCCTGGAATCAGTGGATGGTGGCACCCTGGAGAATGTGCTAATTCAGCAGATCATGATGGACAGTATTCACGTCCCCATCTTCCTGAAAATCGGCGACCGAGGGCGTCGGTCACTAGCTCAAGTGGCACAGCTACGGAATATTCGGCTGCAAAACATCACGGCCTACCACGCAGGCATCACCAGCAGTTCCATCACCGGCATGCCGGGCCGCCTAGTGGAGAACGTGGTGTTAAAAGACATTTATATTTCCTGCAAAGGTGGCGGCACGGTGGCCGATGCTAACGTGACCAGCGTAGGGGAGAACACGAGCGGCTATCCTGACCCGCGCTGGTTTGGGGGCAACCTGCCTAGTTATGGCCTTTACGTGCGGCACGCCAAAGGCCTCACGCTCGACAATGTACAGTTTGTGCTCGAAGGCACCGATGCCCGCCCGGCCGTCCTCCTCGACGATGTCAGCGATTCATCGCTGGAACGCGTCGTGGCACCGGCGGGTCAGGCGGGTCAGCCGGGAGTAAAGTCGCAAAACGTGCGGCAGGTACGTGGGCTATAGTAGTGCCGGAATAGCAGTTCGCACCCTATTCGCGGGTTTGTATCAGAGGCCCGTTGGATAAACTGTTCCGCTTCGGCAAGCCGGTCAACGGGAAGGTCGTCCGCGTTATAGACGGTGCTGGAGAGCAATTCTTGAGCGTCGGAAGCCATTGCCTGTCGGAAGGGGGCAGTAAAAAGCCGTAGCCAGTCTATCATATTGTTTAGCCACGCGGCCTATTAGAAGCCTGCGTAGACATACACCGAACACGCTACGAAACCCTTACTGAGTAGGAAAATTTCACTTCTACATGAACAACGACCCATTGTGGGGCCTTGGGAGGCTGCAAGGGTCCTTTGTTTGTTAGTATTGGTATAATCGTGCTGAAGCGGACTTAACTTTCACCGTTATGACAAAGCCCTAGCTTAGTAGTAATAACCCCAAATACAAGAAGAGAACGAGTAAAAGCATGAGCAATAAACATATTGACACTGTAAACCACGATAAGTTCGTTGCCCAATACACAGACGCGATTTCTGAATCGTACAACTTCAAATCAAGTGCAATACAGATTTATCCTTTATCCATTGCCTCTTCGTTTATAAAACTTCCTAGCCCTCTCTTCAGAACGAATTATAATTTTTTACTTCTTTTTTTATCGGGCGGCGGTAGGCAACAGGTTGATAGCGAAATTATAGACTTAAATGCTAACGATGTCTTATTTATTAGGGAAGGTCATCTTAATTCAATTATAGCCATCGATCAGAATACAACTGGCTATTTTATTCATGTTGACAGCACCCTTCTACCGCAGATTATAACAGACGGTACCTTAATTGATCGGCTTACTTTTTATCCAAAACATACCATCGCTGTCCCAGAAATGGAGTGGATTTGTACATGCTGCGATTTGATCGCTGCTCAACAAACGGATGCTATTCATACCAATCAAATTCAGTCTGCCCTGCTTAAAGCAATTTTCTTGAAATTAGCAGAAGCCTCTGCTACAACAATCTGCCAACCAGACCGGCAGGCCGATATTACTTTACAATTTAAAAGACTATTGTATGACAATTTTATCATAAACAGAGAAGTGAAGTTTTATGCTGACGCGTTAGCTATATCAGAGAATTACTTAAACAAGTGCGTGAACTATTGCACCAACAAACCGCCTAAGCAACATATCAACGAAATGGTGATTGGTCACAGTAAAATACTCCTACAAGACTGGTCGAGGGATATTTCTCAAGTAGCCTTTGACCTGAACTTTTCAAACCCATCCTACTTTGGCAGGCTGTTTAAGCAATTGACTAAGCAAACACCTACAGCTTACAGAGACGCACTTAGGCAAGAATTGTCCGAGCAAAGTCAAGGTTTCTGACTGTGGAATATCAACTGATGCGCTCAACTTTGCCGGACTAAAGCTGCTTCAAGTAAGAGTAATCAGCCAGTAAATCTCAACAAACACGAGCCATGCTATTTTGTAATTATCCGTTTGTTACTCTCAGCCTGTTGGCAATAACGCTAGGCAGCGTTAAAGCGGTGGGCCAGCCGTCAACCTTGCAGATTGACATTTCCGCTGTTCGAAAGAACAGCGGAAAAATTATTGTCGAACTATACAAAGACAAAGCGAACTGGTTGACGACCCCTTTTCAGCGGTTAACGTTATCGACGGATGAAAGTACAAAAACAGCTTCATTCAACGTACCACAAGGCAAATACGCTATATCCATTTACCAGGATGTAAATGGGAATGGTAAACTAGATCAGAATTTCCTTGGTATTCCCAAAGAACCGATAGGCTTTGGGAATAATTACAAGCCATTTGGTAAGCCAAAATTTGAGTCAGCGTCAATTGACTTTACCTCAGCATCAAAGCCGGAATCAATCAAATTAATTAACGCGCTTTAAGAGAGGAGTCAATGAACAAAAAATGGACTCTGGAACAGGTTCCTTCACAGGAGGGGAGAGTTGCTATTGTTACGGGGGCGAATAGTGGAATAGGTTACGAAACGTCCCTTGGCTTAGCCCAAAAAGGCGTTGAGGTAGTTATGGCCTGCCGAGATTTGAGAAAAGCAGAAGAGGCAAGATCCAGGCTAGTAGCTAAGTGCCCCACTGCAAAAATTAAAATTAGGAAGGTTGACGTAAGTAGCCTTCGTGAGGTTAGGGACTTTGTCAATCAGTTCCGCAAGCAGTATGAACGGTTAGACCTGCTCATTAATAATGCAGGCATCATGATGTCTCCCTACAAAGTCTCAGAGGATGGCTTTGAAAATCAGTTGGCCACCAATTACATCGGTCATTTCGCTCTTACCGGCTTATTGCTACCCATACTCACGGCCACACCAAGGTCTAGGGTGGTCACTCTGAGCAGTTTATCCTACAAGTGGGCGGAGATTCAGTTCGACGATCTTCACGCTAAGGAAGGCTACAGTCGGCGTAAAGCCTATGGGCAGAGTAAACGGGCTTGCTTGATAGTTGCGTATGAACTACAACGTAGGCTAGCCGCTGCCGGCTATGACACCCTGTCGGTAGCCGCCCACCCGGGGCTTTGCAAAACGAATCTTGATCAGTACTTTCCTGCTTTGATAAGACCGCTCGGCAATCTCTTTTTGCAAACCGCTAAACAGGGGGCACTCCCCGTTCTGTACGCTGCACTGGCCAACGACATACAAGGAGGGGAATTCATTGGCCCCGACGGTTTTCAGCAAATGAGAGGTTATCCAACAGAGGTAGATTCTGACGACTATTCAAAAGATGAACAGGTGGCTAAACGTTTGTGGAAGGCAAGCGAGGAGATGACCAATACCTACTATCTTGGTGCATAAGTCCGCCAAAAGCCTGACTGCGAGATTGATACCGGTAAATTTCCTCCCGATCCGGTTCATCATTTCATTATCCACTGAGGCATCGCACCGGCCCGTCAGCGGCTCAGTGTAATTGGATAATACGCTCATTCTCTACAGCCAATCATATTGGATCAACCGTTTGTGACATACGGCATTTTACCGACATATTTTTTTTTGGCGAACTCCTTTAACATAAAATCAGCTAGGTCGGCACGGGTTATTTTGATGCCTTTCACCGTTCCGACGTGACCAACCTGGTAGCTGCCTTTGGCGGGAGCTTCAGTTAGCAGGGGCGCGCGAACAATGGTCCACTCAAGGCCACTGTTTCGCACTACCTCGGCGTGGCTGATACCGTCCATCAGTTCATTCTTCGCGCCTTTGCCCGCCATTTGCTTCATGATAAATACGATCAGGTTATCAATAAAGCCAGGTTTATCGTTGGCCGGGTCGCCCACCACGCCCCCCGTCAGACTAACGAGTCGCCTGATGCCCACTTGTTTCATCGCCTCGACAATCAGCCGGGTAACCTTCGTCTGGAGATCAGGATCACTAGTTTTATTCTGCCCCAGACAACTCACTACCCCGTCGGTGTCGTGAACGGTTTGTTGCACGTTGCTCACGTCGAGCGCATCACCTACGATTAGTTGAAGATTTTTGTGTGTAATGGGCATTTTCGACGGGTTGCGTACTAAGGCTTTCACGGTATATCCTTGATCTAACGCTTGCTTGACCAATGGAATTCCAGTGCGGCCAGTAGCCCCAAAAACGGCAATAGTAGTCATGATAGAGTGATTGTAATGGAGTTACTAACGTGCCGGGTAAAGTCTCCGACCGATGCGTAACAGCGAGAAGAGATTAGTGCCGGCGAGCTGCTGCCGACCCTTTATTTACCCTCTTTCGCACCTAACTGGTACGTTTTCGTATCACCATTCGGCATGTACCCGTTGTTGATGTACTTTCCTTTCAAATGAGACAATGTTCCCCGTCTGATGGCACGAGTCGCCAAATAAGCAAAGAGAGGTTCAGCTACTTTTTGGAAGCCCACCATGTGCGAATCGTTTAAGCGGATGAATAACGCTAAATCACTTAACTTCTTCGGTGTTCCGCTCTTGCTGGCTAACCCATCATTCGCCAACCCTTTAGAAATAAGGAGTGCTTCTTCAAACTCCTGATTGCCCGGTGAAATGGTCACTTTGACTACGCTTTCCTTACCGGATGTATTGTTGAAAAAATGCTTTTGCTCCCGTTGGATGGTGGCTGTCTGCCCTTCATGTAGCGTCAGGGTCTGATCACCCTGGCCAACGGTTAATTCTCCCTTCAGCATCTCGAACGTTTCTGAAAATAAGTTGTGGTAGTGCCAGGGCGTACTTTCGCCGGGGAGTATATTGAATTCCAACACACTGTTTCCGCCTTCCGATGCTGAAGTGATGCGTTTCGCATAGGCATTTCCAATCCTGGACGGATTCGCCGTCGATTCAGGGGTTGGTCGCCGCAGACAATAACATAGTGTCCATAATGTAATCGCTGTGCCGCCGTGAATGAGCATAGCCCCCAGGTTACTGCCGGGAGTCTGCCATACAATAAGCATATCGGCAACGGGAATGATTGAACCCGCCAGCAGGGTTAGAAATAGCGGTTGTCGGTAGTGATACCAGGCCAGCAGGAAAATGACCAAGCCGGAAAATAGATCCCGAATGCCTTTGATAGAGTGAAAAGCGTAATTGGGTTGCGCGTAATTGAGACCAAACCCTGTTTCTCCGGCTTCGGGAGCGAGCAAAAAACGACCACCGATGAAGAGCAGCCCGACACCAAGTAGTAGGCTGATAACCCGAATTGGAGACGAAATACGTTGCGTTGTCATAACCTTGTGCGTTTAAAAGTACCGCACAAAATTGCCCCGCTGCCGAAACCTACGCATTCACTCAGGTGAAGAAAGACGTGTATACTCCTTACCCGCCCAACGCGCCCGGATGCGACTTAACGACTGGGGCTTTACTCCTACGTAGGAGGCAATATGGTACTGAGTCATACGGGCCGAAAGCGAGGGATACTCATTCAAGAATGTCTGATAACGTACCTGCGGGGGATCCGTATAGAGTGAGATGAGTTGTCCCATCGTTTTCACGAAAATCTGTTCGATCACTACCCGGCCAAACCGCTCACCATACATCAGTTCTGCGAACAACCTTTGTAGATTGGCGAACGAGATAAAGACTAGTGCTGAATCCTCAATGGCTTGAATAGCTCGTCGGCAGGGTCGTTGCGGAAGAAAGCTTTCATAATCACAGACAAACTCATTTTCTGCACCAAAGCTATACGTCTTCTCGTCCCCATCCTGATTGACAAAATACCGTAACAGGCCGGTCTGAATGAAGCCTACATGCTGGCAAACCAGCCCTGGTTGTACAAAATAATCTCCCTTTGCCAACAGCCAGGGCTGGAACAACGTCTGGATCAGCGCGGCCTCTTTTTCGTTGAGCGGTATGATTTGTTGGATCGTCTCAATCAGGGCCGATTGGGGAGAGTTTAGCATAAGGAATGTGATAGTTTCGGGAGTTATGCAAACTGGTCTAATTGCCTGCCCCAAGATACTACCGTAGCGGCAGACCGTCTTTTATGCCCTACTCAAGATCCTGTTTGATTTCCTGAAGCTGAAACGGGTTTTATGTGAAAGCCCTGCCTAGTTACTTAGTTGTAATTTGTGCGGATGAACAAGCTACGAAGATCGAACCGCTGGGCCAACCAACGTGGCAAAACAACTCAGTGGTCGGGAACCGTAAGACTTCGAAACCATCACGCGAACCTATTTTGCCCGGTCACCCTACCGGGAACGTACGGTCGGAAGTTGGCTGTCAGCCTTGAAAAAGTTCATGAGGCTGACATTTGTACCTGCACCGGGTGCCCATCAACGCGAACGACTAAATCAATGATCGATGATTCCTTATCGAAATACTATATCGTCAGCCAAGTCAATACCTGAACCGGTAGATGTAGTAGGGTTTGTGAGAGGTGATATGGGCTTTGGATTGGAGCATCTGGTCAGGAATATCGCTGTCAGCCAGGTACGTATACCCGTCGCCACCAAAACTCAGGCCATCGGCCCACCGGATGCGGGGATCTTTCAGCAACGTTTGGCTGCGGCCATCCGGTGCTATGATGGCCACGCCTGAATGCTCGACGTCGGTGATGAGCGTGTTACCCCGACTGTCCACCCGGATGCCGTCACTGAGGGGCTTTTTGCTCACCAATTGTACTTGCTCGCCTACGACCTCGTTGCTGAGCGAGAAATTGGTAAGTGCCGCCACCGGCACCCGGTACAGCCCATCGTGCGACATGGCGGCGTAGTACACGTACTTGCCATCGGGACTGGCGTCGAGGCCGTCCACACCAGGCATCAGATCGACCAACCCACCGAAAAAGCGCATTTTCTTGATCGGGTTCACCGGTACGTACCCCTGGCTGGCAACCGACGGGTGGTTGTCTAACCGGCTCGCCGACCGGCCCGTTTGGGTGTCGTACACGGCGATAGACGGTTGTTTTCGCCAAAAACTGACATCTGCTATGTAGACATACCGGCCATCGGGCGACACCGACAGGTCGTTAAAAAAAGACCCCAGTTCGGCCACTTCGCGCGGAAACGTGTACTGGTGCGCCACCCGATTATTTGTCAGGTCAAACGCCGTCAGCGTCACAGTGGTGGTGCCGTGATTGCCGTGGTCAATCACCCACAGACGATGTTGCTGATCGGTGTAAACACCCAGCGGGGTATTGAAAAGGGCCTGAGCCGCCGCGCTGGGGTAGGGGACTCCCTTGCCGTTAACCACTTCCAGCAGCTTGGCTCCCTCCGGGCGCGATTCAGGGTGTACCGTAAAAAACACCCGCGTGGGTCGGCCGGTATCGGTCGAGGCGGCTACGTTGCCGATGGGTTCGGCGTAGGCAAGCACCGTTTCGAGTGCTCCGGCTGTCAGCACGGGCTTACCCGATAAATCCGGATAGGTACGTCCGCCACCAAATCGGACATACACAATTGTCAGAATGCCGATTAGCAGTAGACTAATAATCAGCAAAGCAGTTCGTAAGCGGCGCATAGCTCAGGTAGTTGCGGGTTTGTAGCTTTTCTCAACCACGCTCTTTATGATGCCGTGAAACCAAGTGAGGGGCAACAGGCGGCGCATAAACAGCAACATACCCGTTTGGCTGTCGCCCGTCACGTAGCGCATCCGGTCAGAAGGATCATTGGCTGCTTTGAAGAGCGTTTTAGCCACTACTTCCGGCCCCGGCGCAGTAGCTCCTGCTTTCTGGGAGTTAGCCATCGCTACCAGTACGTACTCGTCGTAGGCGGTCAGGCCGGGCTTGGTGAGCACATCCTGCGAGCGGTCGTAGAAGTCAGTTTTGATGGCGCCCGGTTCGATGTTTTTGATGCGGATGTTGAACGGTTTTAACTCAAACGACAGGGCTTCGGTAAAGCCTTCCACCGCCCATTTCGTGCCGTGGTAGATGCTATAGATGGGAAAGGTAATCAGTCCACCCATCGACGTGACGGTCAGGATGGTGCCGTCGCGCTGCTCGCGGAAGTGGGGCAGTATCTGGCGGATCACGTTCATGACGCCAAATACGTTGGTGTCGAATTGCCGTTGCACCTGTTCGGGCGTGGCGGCTTCAAACGGTCCCACAGCCCCGTAACCCGCGTTGTTGATGATCGCATCGATGCGCCCGAAAGTGGCAATGGTGTTCGTGATGGCCTGCCGGATAGAGTCGGTATCCATCACGTCGAGCCGGAACAGTTTTACGTTAGGCAATGCACCCAGCGAAGCAGCCCCCAATGCGGTTTCTTTTTGTGGTGAGCGCATGGTAGCGGCCACATTCCAGCCCTGCTGGGCAAAGTAAGTAACGGTGGCCCGGCCAATGCCCGACGACGTACCGGTGATTAAAACGGTCTTGTTCATGATGAAAAATGATTATTTATTCAGCTTAGCTGTAAAGATAAGCCAGCCTATTGACTGACTTTGGTAGCGCGGGTCAGCGCTTAATGCCATCCCACAGGATAGCGAAGGTGGCTTCCCAATCAGCATCGGTAAAGGGTTGCCCGGTATACAGAGGCATCTTGGCGGCTTCGTTGAGCAGGCCACAGACCAAGTTCACCAGTAGGTCGGGGTCTACGTTTTTGATGATCGTCTCGGTTTGTCCGCGGGCGATCACGTCATAGATGGGTTGCAAGGCGGTGTTCTCCTCGGCCAGGGGGTCTTCGGCTTTGGTGTAGAACGGTGACCGGTAATACTGTTCAAAAAACGCACCAATTTCGGGGCGTTCTATATTCTCAGTCAGGTAGTTATGCGCAATCTTCTGTACCTGAATGCGTACTGGATCGACCTTGTCGACGCCAGCTGTCAGGTCGCGCCAGGCGGTACGTACCAAGTGAATATGTAGCCGACTGATGAGGGCCGTCTTGTCGACGAAGTAGATGTACACTGTGCCGGTAGCCAGGCCTGCCTCACGGGCTAAATCAGCCATTTTCAGGCCTGACAGCCCGGTTTGAGCAATCAGCCGCAGGGCCGCCTCCAAAATCTGTGTCTCTTTTGCTTCGTCTCTCGTGCGCATGGCTATGGCTCATTAACAGGACAAAGATAGGTGAATAAAAATTCATTTACAAAATGAAAGTGAATTTATTTTCACCTAAGATCCAGCCGTGTTCCTTTACAGACTGCTGGTTTGGCCGTAAGTAAGCCCCGCTGCAATGCAAAGTGTATTCTATTGAAATTGGCTTACACCAAAATGGGTTTGACCACCTTTCCGGCGGTATCGGTCAGGCGGAAGGGGCGGCCCTGAAAATCGAAGGTGAGTTTTTCATGATCGAAACCCATCAAATGCAGGATCGTAGCTTGCAGGTCGTGCACGTGGACCCGGCCACTGACGCCCGAATAGCCCATCGCGTCAGTTTCGCCGTAGGTCATTCCGGCCTTCACGCCCCCGCCGGCCATCCATATGGTGAAGGCCTCTACGTGGTGGTCACGCCCCACAAACGGCACCTTGCGGCCATTTACGGATTGTTGCATGGGTGTCCGGCCAAACTCACCCCCCCACACTACCAGCGTCTCGTCGAGCAGACCGCGCTGCTTCAGATCGGTCAGCAGGGCTGAAATGGGTTGGTCGAGCTGACCGCATTTTTCCCGAAAACCGGCGTCGATGCCCAGGGCCGCGTTAGTGCCGTGGCTATCCCAGCCGTAATCAAACAACTGCACGAATCGAACGCCTTTTTCAACCAACTTTCGGGCCAGTAATAAATTATTAGCCAGTGATGCCTTGCCCGGCTCAATACCGTAGAGTTGCTTGATGGAGTCAGGCTCTTTGTTAATGTCCATAACCTCCGGCACCGACACCTGCATTTTGTAGGCGAGTTCGTACTGAGCGATGCGGGCCAGGGTTTCGGGGTCCTGGTAGTCTTCGTACTGCGCTTTGTTAAGCGCGTCTATGGCGTCGAGAGTCTTGCGGCGCACATCGCGGGTAACACCCTCCGGGTTGCTAATATACAGAACCGGATCGCCTTCGCTCCGACATTGAACTCCCTGATATACAGACGGTAAGAAGCCGCTACCCCAGGCGCTCTTGCCCGCGTCGGGCTGGTTGCCACCCGACACCAGCACCACGAAGCCCGGCAAATTCTGATTCTCCGACCCTAGCCCATAGGTTACCCATGAGCCAATACTGGGCCGACCCTGCCGGGCCGCGCCCGTCAGCAGTAGCAACTGCGCCGGGGCATGGTTGAACTGGTCGGTATACATCGCTTTCAGGAAAGTCACGTCGTCGGCGTGTTGGGCAAACTGGGGCAGCAGATCCGACACCCACGCGCCCGACTGGCCGTGCTGGGCAAAATTGGTTTGCGGCCCCAGCATGTTGGGAATGCCCCGGATAAAGGCAAATTTTTTGCCTTCCAGAAATGACTGCGGGCAGGCTTGTCCACTCACTTTTTGGAGTTCGGGTTTGTAATCAAACAACTCCAGTTGACTGGGTGATCCGGCCATGTGCACGTAGATCACCCGTTTGGCTTTGGGCGCGAACTGCGACAGCCGGGGAATCATGGGCGAGCCAATGGCCTGCTGCAGGGGTGCATTGTCGGGCGTGGTTTTGCAGCCGCTGAACAACGTACCCAGGGCCAGCCCACCCAGCCCATACGACAGGTTTTGGAGGAACAAACGCCGGGTCTGGTGCTGCGCGTGAATTTGCTGTAATTCGTTCGGTAGCTGGTTCATGAGGCGTTGAGGCTTATTCTTTGGTCGTAAACTCGTCAGTGTTCAACAAGGCACTGGCCACGGTGGTTAGGGCGGCTAATTCGGGTTTGCCGGCGGGCGATTGCAGGAGCTTGGCCGTTTCGGCGGTGTTGGCCCGGTAGCTGGCCAGCGACTGCCGGTAAAGCGTCTGCAACACACTTAACCGACTGGCAGGTAACGACCGCCCCATCGCTAGCTGATAGCCACGGCGAATCTGCTCGTCGGGCGTTGTGGCCAGCCGCATCATCTGTTGGGCATAGTGGCGGCTTGCCTCGGCATACACCGGGTCGTTGAGCGTGACCAGTGCCTGCAAGGGCGTATTAGTGCGGATGCGGCGCGAGAGGCACGTACCCCGGTTCGAGCCATCGAAGGTCATCAGTGAGGGGTAGGGCGTAGAGCGTTTCTGAAACGTATAAACGGCGCGGCGGTACTGATCTTCGCCACTGGATAACTGCCATTTGTCGGCGTTGTACGGCACCTGCCAAACGCCTTCAGGCTGGAAGGGCATCACGCTGGGACCCAGCAGTTTATGGCTTAGCAATCCGCTAATAGCCAGTGCCTGGTCACGTACCTGCTCGGCGGTGAGCCGGAAGCGGGGACCACGGGCCAGCAGCCGGTTGTAGGGGTCACGTTCCAGCACCGCCCGCGTGGCGCGGGAGTCTTGCTGGTAGGTGGCCGACAGCACAATCTCTTTCAGGATTTTTTTCTGACTCCAGCCATAGGTATCCCGGAATTTCACGGCCAAGTAATCGAGCAGTTCGGGGTGGGAGGGGGTCATGCCCTGCGTGCCGAAATCTTCCAGCGTTTCCACCAGTCCAATGCCGAATAACTGTTCCCACAGGCGGTTGACGGCAGTGCGTGCCGTGAGTGGGTTGTCTTTACTGGTCAACCAGGTGGCCAGCCCCAGGCGATTTTTGGGCAGGTCTTTCACAAAAGGTGATACCGCTTGGTGATGCAACGAGGCCGGTACGTCGGCCTTCACTTCCTTGCCTTTCACGGCCCAGTTACCCCGTTCAAACAGGTACGTCTTGCGGGCGTATTCAGCAGGTAGATCAATCGTAACGGGTACTCCGTCGAAGCCCGCCGTCAGCAGGGACTGGAAGAGGGCCATTTGAGCGGCACAGCCCGGTTTGTCGCGGCCCGGCAGGCCTTCGTGTAGCAAAAGCCAGCTTAGACCCGCGTCTTTTTCCGTGATAAAATTGGCATCGGCTCCCTTGGCACCGGGAAATGGTTGGCCGGGCGAATTAAGCGTAAAATAAAGGTCGTGCCGCCCCGTTGCCGTGGCGGGCAGCGTAACGTGCGCCAGCTTTTCGTGGTAGAACGCGCAGGTATCCAGCGGAATGCGGGTCAGCAGTGGCCCCTGTTGCGAATCCAGATGCACGTCGAGGGTGGTGCGCAGCAACATGGTAAAGTACATAAGGTAAAGTTCCCGTTTGCCGGTGAGCACCACTTGCGGCAGCATCACGGTGCCCGTGCCGGGCTTCAGCACCATCAAATCAGCCACGGGTGCCGAGGCGGCATCGGTTACTTCCTTGTAATCGTGGTAGAAGAAAGTGGGTTGTGCAAACCTCAGAAAGTCCGTTAATTTTTTTTCATGGGCGGCAGTGGCGTTGGTACGTACCCAGCTTTTCAGGGCGTTGATCTGGGCTTTCTCCGGTGTGCGCCACAGGTGGTACGTCGGGTGTTCAGTACGCAGGTCTTCGTCGGCGGTGTTGTTGAAAAAGGCCATGAGTTTATAATAATCCTCGTGGCGAAAGGGGTCGTAGGGGTGGCTGTGGCATTGTACGCAGGCAATGGTGGTGCCCTGCCAGACTTCCATGGTGGTGTTTACCCGGTCCATAACGGCTACCGACCGGAATTCATCATCGTCGGTGCCGCCCTCATCGTTGGTGGGCGTGTTGCGGTGAAAAATAGTAGCAAAGTATTGATCTTCCGTGGGGTTTGGTAGCAGATCACCCGCCAGCAGTTCCTTCGTAAACCGGTCGTAGGGCATGTCGGCGTTGAACGCCTTGATGAGGTAATCGCGGAAATGCCACTGATTCCAGAGCCGGTTGTCTTTCTCGTACCCTTTCGAATCGCCGTAACGGGCCAAGTCGAGCCAGACGGCAGCCCAGCGTTCGCCGTAGGCAGGTGAGGCCAGTAGCTCATCAACAATCGTTGCGTAGGTTTCGGCAGAAGGGTTGGCCAAAAAGGTCTTGTATTGCTGCTCGGTGGGCGGCAGGCCCGTCAGGTCCAGGGCCACGCGCCGGAGCAGGGTGGCTTTGTCGGCGGGGGCGGCGGGTTTGAGCTGTTCTTTGTTAAGCTTGTCGGTGATGAAATAATCGATGTCGTTTTGCTCCCAGCGATGGCTAAACCAATCCGTCACACTGGCAAACATGGACCGGCCCGGCACGGAGGGGAGATCAGGCGCTTGGTATGCCCAGTGGTCGCCCCATTTGGCCCCCTGATCAACCCACTTAGTCAGCAGTTCGATGTCTTCCGGGCTTAGTGGTGCCTCTTTGTAGGGCATCCGCTCGTCGGGATCTGTGGCGGTGAGCCGCTTGATGAACTCGCTGTTTTTGGCATCACCGGGAATAATGGCCGCATGCCCCGACTTGTTTTTGGCCAGGGCCTCTTCTTCAAACAACACGCTGAACTCCCCCTGTTTCTTCACGCCCCCGTGGCAGGCAATGCAATGCTTGTTGAGGATAGGCTTCACCTGCGTGCTGTAGTCCACGGCGTTAGAGCCATCCCAGATAGATAGGGCACCAATCAGGACAACAACCAGCCCTGTTACTCCATAAATTGACGTTTTCATGGACATAATACGCTGTCAATCAAGACTAAACTAGCCTCTACACTTGTGCATAGCTGGCTATCTGCTCGATGTACCAATGGAATAAATGAGACGGGTAGCCACCCCTTTAACACGAAAGTAGGACTTAACATTACATTAAGTCCTACTTTGTTAGGCCAATCCGTTAAGAGCCTGGTTTATCAATACTTCGGATTTTGTTTAAGGTCCGGGTTTCCATTTACCTCAGCTTCTGGATAAGGAAATAATTCGTGTTTACTCGCCTGGAAGCCCTTAAACAGTTGCGGAGCCAGTCCCCAACGGATCACGTCGCGCCGCCGAACCTGCTCATAGGCCAGTTCCACCTGCCGCTCATGCACCAAATCGTCGAAGGTACCTGTCACGTCGGGCAACACATTCTTGCCGCTGCGGGCACGGGCACGTACCTGATTGATGTATTTGGCCGCCTCCCCGTTGGGGCCTTTGCCGCCCGCTAGTTTGGCTTCGGCCAGCATCAAGAGTATGTCGGCGTAGCGGATCACGCGCTGATTAATGCCCCCCCGGCCAGTACCCGACAGATTGGAGTTTTCATCATTGTCAAACTTGGTCAGGTCGGGGGTGTTCCATTTGGCGATGGCGTAACCCGCATTGAGGTCGGTGGGCGTGCCGAGGTCCTGCGCCACGGTGGCCTTTAGCCGGTCGAAGGTGACGGCGAACGTGTTGTCGGGTGAATAGTCGGGGTCGTCTTTGCCGTTCTTGCGCACCTTGCTCAGCACAAAGCGGGTATTTCGGCCATACACGGTCGCGTCCATGCGAGGGTCGCCTTTTTCAAAAGCAGCGACCAAGGCCGCTGAGGGCCGGGCGTTGAAGTTGCCGTGACCGTCGGGACCAAGATTGCCGTTGAACTGGTTCGTCTCTGGATTATAGTGTCCCGCGCCCCACTGCGCGCCCGAGTCGTCGATGACGTACCCAGGGTTGGTGGTGCCGTTAAGGCCATACTGGAACTGCACTTCAAACAGGCTCTCAGCGTTGTTTTCAGCATTTTCCAGAAAATTGTCCCCAAAATTCGGCATCAGTGCATATTGAAACTCGCCGTTCTTGGGAGTCACGATCTCCTCAAACTGGGCAGCTGCTTCGGCGTACCTTTTCTGGTACAGGTACATCTTACCCAGTAGGGCGGTAGCCGACGCTTTTTGCGCCCGCCCAATGTTGCCTGCGTCGGCGAAAAGTTTGGTGCGGTCCCAGAGGCGTTGTTTGGCATCGAGCAGCTCGGTTTCCACAAACTTGTACACATCAGCCTGCGACGTAGCGCCTAAGGCGCCGGGGTCGTTGGTGCGGGTCCGTAGCGGCACGGCTCCGTAGTCGGTGGCTAGGTTGAAGTACAGGAAAGCCCGCAAAAACTTGGCTTCGCCGATCATCCGATCCACTACCGCTTTGTCGTCGGCAGCGGTGGATTTGTAATTCTCTACTTTTTGCAGAAAATAATTGGCTCGGTAGATCGTCGCGTAGGCGTCTGACCAGTAGCTGCGCGAGAGGTTCGCGTCACTTTGGCCGGTGGGGCGGTAGTCGTGGAGCAAGTACTGCTTGCCATCGATGTAGCGGTCATACTGCTCCAGGCTACGCGTGGTGGTCATTTCGTCGGAAGCGTAGCCATGTATCATCTGAAAACTGGCCTGGTACAGACCGCCCCGTTGCAGGCCTGCATAGACTGCTGTAAGCGCCTCCGATAATTCAGTAACGTTATTGAAATAAACTGACTCGTTGATACTGTTAATGTTGCTGGTTTCAATCGATTTATCGGTGCACTGGTTGAACGACAGCCCCACAATCAGGGCGGCACCAACCACACGGCTGGGGGAGACTAGTTTGCGCATAAGAATACCTATACTTGGTTGGAAGAGTCAGTCATTAGAAGCCAATCTGTACGCCTACGATGAGTGTGCGGGGTTGGGGGTAGTTGCCACCGTCGACACCCCGGAACAGCACTTTACCGCCATCGTAATTGCCCACTTCGGGGTCGTAGCCTTTGTAGGCTGTGAACGTCAGCAGGTTTTGGGCCGTCACATATAGCCGTGCCTGACTTAGCCCCAGGCGGCTAATAGCAGATACTGGCAACCGGTAGCCGACCGACACGTTCTTGAGGCGCAAGTAATCGCCCTTCTCTACGTAGCGCGTGGAGAAAAACTGATTGGCGCTCCGGTTGGAGAGTGGGTTGGCCACCGACGGATTGGGGTTGCTTGCGGTCCAGTAGTTGAGAGCTTCCACCGAGCGGTTGCCGTTGTAGCTGAGCGTGCTGTTTTCGAGCGTCTGCTGCCGCAGCACATTGGCGAGGCTGTTGCCCGACACCCCCTGGAAAAACAAGGTCAGATCGAAGCCGCCCCACTCTGCTGTGGCGTTGAGACCATACGAAAACGTGGGAATCGGGTTGCCGATGATGGTGCGATCCGCTGTGCTCAGTACGCCGTCGCCGTTGATATCGGCGTAGCGCGCGTCGCCCGCTTTAGGCAGGTCTTTGTCTGCCGTCTTGCTCAACTGTGACTTAGCTTCGTCATCAGTGCGATAGTAGCCTTCGGCCACATACCCGTAATAGGCCCCGATGGGATCGCCGGGGCGCAGGATCACGTTCAGGTCGTTGTCGCTGCCCTGAATGATGGGGTTGGTGTTGCCGCTATACAGTTCGTCCACGCGGTTAGTTAGTGTGCCGCCGTTAACCCCCACCGTGTAGCGCAGCTTACCCGCCTGATTGCGGTAGTTGAGCGAAAAGTCGATGCCCCGATTGCTGATTTTGCCCGTATTGACCAACGCCGCCCCAATGCCCGCCGACGGTGGGTTCACAGTATTGGCCAGAATCAAATCTGTGGTTGTGCGGTCGAAGTATTCCACCAGGAAGTCGAGCTTATTGTTGAGCAGCGACCCGTCGAGAGCCACGTTGATGCCCCGGTTCTGCGCCCAACGTAGGTCGGGGTTGATGTTACTGGTCACGATGGTGCCCACGCTCGATGCGCCATTGAAGACGTAATACGCCTGCGACCGCAGGTTGGCCGACAGGGAGTAGTCGCCTACGTTGTTGATGTCGCCCGTGATGCCATACCCCACCGAGAGTTTCAGGTTGTTGATCACCGACTGCGACTTCATGAAGGCTTCTTCCGAGATGCGCCAGCCTACCGAGACGGCAGGGTAATAGAGCACCGGGTTCAGCTTCGAGCTTTTGTCACGGCGGTACGAAGCCGTCAGCAGGTACTTGTTGGCGTAGGCGTAGTCGACCCGGCCAAAGTAGCTTAGAATACCCCGCTCATAGTAGCCGTCATACGAAGAGCGGTCTTTCTGATCGACTAAGCCAATCGATTGCGCCGTCTCGCTGGGCAGGTTCGTCACACTTGCCCCCACCGACTCGTCACGCGAAAACCACCACTCGTGGGCCAGTAAGGCATCTAGGCTGTGTTTGCCCACCACCGTGCGGTAGTTGAATAGGTTTTTCCATTGTTGCACCTCCGAGGTGGCAAACGACGTACCGAACGAGTTTGGCTCCAGGCGATTATTGTTGCGATAATAGGCCGGTACAAACGTTCGGCCTCGGTACACGTTGAAATCGAGGCCGTATTCGGTGCGGTAGCTCAGGCCCTTAATCAACTGCAAATCAGCATACACGTTGCCCAGTACGCGACGTTGGGGACTATTATTTTGCAGGATATTGGCAATGGCGATGGGGTTTTGAATGGGGTCGCCAAGCAGGTCGTCTTTGCTTGGTTGGCCATAACCATAGTAGCGCGGGTCGGAGTTGTCACTGGCCGGAATCAGCGGCGATAGGCTCAGCAGTTGGTTAATGTACCGCGCCCCGGCATCTAGCCGACGTTCGCCCGTCCGTTGCGACTCGCTAAACAGCAGTGATTCACCCACTTTCAGGCGGCTGCTGAGTTGAAAATCTGTATTCACGCGCAGGCTTTTGCGGTCGAAATTGGTGCCGGGTACAATGCCGTCCTGCTTGAACCAGTTGCCGCTCAGCGAGTAGGTGCTGCGCTCGCCCCCGCCCGACACGTTGAGGGCGATGTTGGACAGCGGGGCCGTCTGGAAGAACTCGTCTTGCCAGTTGGTGTTGGCGTTGGTGCTGCCCAGTACGCGGGGTGAAGCTGCCGCGCCGCGCTGAAAGCGGGCAAACGTGCGGTACTGCTCACCGTTGAGCAGATCCAGCTTTTTAGACACGTTTTGCGTACCGTAATACGTATCCAGCGATACGCGCGGTGCCCCCGCCCGACCTCGTTTGGTGGTAATGATGACCACACCATTGGCTGCCGAAGCACCGTAAATAGCCGCAGCGGAAGCATCTTTTAGTACCGAAATTGACTCAATATCATTCGGTGGCAAGGTGGCCAGCACTGTCGACCCCAATTGGTCAGTGGCACCGGGCCGAATCGTCACGCCATCGATGACGTAAAGTGGCTCGTTGGCACCTACGCCCACAATACCCCGAATCTGCACGGAGGCCCCCGCACCGGGAGCACCCCCATTCTGCACCACGTTGACCCCCGAAACCCGGCCTTGCAACGCCTGCTCCGAATTGACCACGGGCAAGCTTTCGATCTGCTTCGCGCTGACCAGCCCCACCGAGCCGGAAATCTCCGACCGTCGCCGGGCACCGTAGCCCACGGCCACCACTTCGTCCAGCGATTTAGTGTCGGTCATTAGCTTCACCGACGCCGTTGTTTGGCCTACCGACAGGGCCACTTCCCGCGTCAGGTAGCCGACATAGCTGAATACCAGCGTGCCGGCGGTTTCGGGCAGGCTTAGTTTGTAGGCTCCCTGTTCGTTGGTAGTGGTGCCGCGCGCGGTGCCCTTTAGCACCACCGATACCCCCGGCAACCCGGCCCCGTTTTCGTCGGTCACCGTACCCGTCACCACACGGTCGGTGGGGACCTCAGCGGGGTGCTCGGTTTCGGTGACTGAGTTTCCCCCCATTGACGGGGCTACTATGCGGCTCAAAATAATTTGTTTGCCGATGACTTCGTAACGAATGTTCATCGGGGCCAGCAGGCCGTCGAGTACGTCGCTCAACCGCTCCTGTTGCGACTGCACACTTACTTTGCGGCCTATCTGAATCAGGTTGGTGCTGTAGACAAAGCGTACGCCCGCCTGGGCTTCCAGCGTGTTGAGGATCGTTTTCACGTGCTGATTCTGCGCCTGAACCGTCACCCGTTGATTCAGCACGTCTTGCCCGCGCGAGGGTGTGGCCAGCGAGATGGTGGCAAAAAGTAGGGCCAGCACGACCTGTAGGGCACCTAACTGCATAAGACGCTGCCAGTTAACATCGTAGGGTCGATGTTTTTTCATAGATTTAACCTGTTTTGTGATTTGGGAAAAACGCAGAACATTACCTGGCTCCTGCGGCAAACAGCGAACCAGGCCATGCGTACCTAGTAAGGGCGGACGGTGCGGCAAACACCGTCCGTTTTTTTGTGATGTTAAACTCAGTTGGTCATTGGCAAGCAGCGGTTAAGGGCACCCGCGCCCACTGACCACAATGCGGTCGGCCTTGACGGTGTAGCGGGCTTCGATGCCTTTACAGATCAGGTTTAGTTTTTGGTAGAACGGTTCATCAGTCAGCGAAGCCGTCAGCAGGCAGCGGCCCACCGGCGCGTCGTAGTCGATGGTCACGCCGTAGGTACGGGCCATCAGGTCAAACACATCGCCTACGGGCTGGTCGTCGAAATCAAACGACTGCTTCACCATCGCGCCCGCGTCAGGTACGGTTGGTTGAAGCGGGATAGACTTGTAGGCTTCGGCCGTTGACGCAACAGCCGGGCTGCTAAGTTGAATCTGATGGTTGGTGAGTACGGCCTGTTGGTTGGGTAGCAGCACTGTCCCGGCCAGCTCAGTAGGGTTGTTGCGGGCGTCTGTCAGAGAGGCATCGGCCCGGTCATACACTGCTACGCGCCCGGTACGTACCTGGATTTGCGCCCGCCCCGCCATCGCCCGGATGCGGAAACTGGTGCCCAGCACTTTCGCTACCAAGTAGTCGGCATAGACAAAGAACGGACGGTTGGGTTGTTTGGCCACTTCAAAAAACGCATCGCCCGTCAGGTACACCTCGCGGCGGGTGACCGTGTCGAAGTGGGCGGCGTAGCTAAGGCGGCTGCCCGGCTGAAGCATCACGGAGCTGCCATCGCTTAGCATAACTAACTGCGGACGGTTGGTCCGGTTGACCGATTCAAGCAGGGGTATGTTGGTCTTGGCCGTCTGTTGCGCATAGAGCGTAGGCGCGGGTTGAACCGCCTGCCAGGTCAGCCAGCCACCCACCAATACGACTAGCGCTGCTGCGGCCCAGCCTAGTCGACGGTAGCCCCACCGGACCTTCCGCACGGGCAGCGAGAAAGCCTCCGCCTGAATGGCGGCAAACAATGTCGCAACCTTATCGTCTGACGGGTGTCGTTCTGTTATGTCGTCGCGCAGGGTCAACAGCAGCGCTCGCGCCTCATCAGCTTCCGTGATCCGGTCAGGGTGGGCGGCTAAGTAACCCCGCCAGTAGGCGTCCGATGGGGGTGTGGGGGCATACACCCACTCTCGAAACGTGGGTTGATCCAGTAGTGGCAGGTTAGCAGACGCGTCGGTGGGGATAGCCATAAATAGCCCTTAGTAAAGCTAGTCCTGACCGTTTTTGGCCAAGTAACCGGTAAGAGCATACCGAAACCGGATTTAACCCTATTTCGCCCAAAAAAATTGGAGTAAACTGCTAAAACTACCCAGCAATAGCAACAAGGCGGTTAGTTCCCGCAGGCGATGCAACGCTTTTTGTACCAGATTCCGCGCCGACTGTTCATTGATCTGCATCACCTCGGCTACTTGGGCGTAGGTGTAATCCTGAAAATAATAGAGCATCAAGGCTTCATACTGTCGCGACGATAAATTAGCCAGCCACTGTTGCAACTGCCGATTGCGGTGCTTGTCATCCTCCTGCTCGATGATAACCGTTTCGACGGGTAAATCCGCCCGCCCGGCCACCCAGTCGGTTGACTCATCAACCAGCGTTTCTTCGGGACGTAGGGAGCGGTGAATTTTACGGCGCAACGACCGGTACAGGTAGAAGCGCACCGAATCGGCGGTGATGTCGCCTAGGTTGTAACGCATCCGCCACAGGTCGACAAACAGGTCCTGCACGGCATCATCAACCAGCGCTGTGTTGGGGTTTACCTTCAGTCCGTAGCTATACAACACCCGGACGTACCGATGATATAACGTGGCAAAAGCTGCCTCGTCGCTGGAGCGTAAGGCGCTCCAGAGTGTAAGATCGTCCGTATCGGTCAGATTGGATGGCATCACACAAGGCTAAAGAGCAAAGAGACAATTTTTTATCCAAATAATCTACAAAGCAAAACCAGCGTCTTTCTCTTGGTGCCATTCACTCAGTATAGGGTATAATTTATTTTATCCTACTTTATTTTTTATAAGTAGGGTTAAACGAAGAAAAAAATGGCTCTTACCCACTAACGACTTCCGCTTGAATAGCGGGTGTTCCAGTGTATCTGCCTGTTCCTACTTTTAACATCTTGGTTTACATGAAAAAGTTACTACAGTTCATTGTCATCTTGTTGGGCTTATTCGGGGCCGTCACGGCTGCCCTCGCCAATGCGGGCATCTTCGGTGCCCCCTTGGTGCTCAATGGTAGCAAAACCCGCCAATATGGGTCGAGTACGGGCGAGTCGGCGGCGGGCTTTACGCTGCTGACCACGAGTATCGGTCCCAACACGAAGCAACTGCTGGGTGCTGAGGCTTACGGCTTTGCCAACTCGAACGTTTACAATGGTGTGGTGAACAACGATGTGACGTTGTATTACAACGTCCATACCGCTGGTCAGAGCGCGGGTACGTTTGCCTCGTTTGCCATGCCTAATTCAGGCGGTAATAGTTGGCGCAAAGTAACCACCACCATGCCGGTTGTCGATTTGCTGGCCATCGTCAATAAGCTGCCGGGGAACTACGTGTTGGAGTGGTACCTGACCTATACCGTTCAGAATACCGACAACAACACCAGCATTGCGACCCGCTTTCCGCAGACGGGTAACCATCTGTACACCTTCCAGATTAACACGCCCGCCCCGCTAGCCGATACGTACCCGAAGTTTTTTGTGGATGGTAAGCTAATCAGGAAAAAGACATCGGCAGCCGACGCAGGCACGGTGTTTACGATGAAAGGCATCAACATCAATGGCTCCAACTGGAACTGGGATTTTCGTAATAACCTCGAAGACTCGCTGAAGATTGTTAACACGTGGGGCTTCAACGCCGTGCGGATCAACTGCTTCCTGTATTCCTACCAAAAAGCTGCCGCCGACCGCCGGTTCTGGGTTGCAGGCGACGACGGCAAGCTAGCCGAAATAATCCGCTACTTCAGCGGGAAAGGCGTTGTGTGCATGATCGAAGCGCACGATAATACGGGCGATTTTCCTCCTAGTAACGCCGCTCAAGACACCGTTGGTAGTAAGGTTACTATCCAGTATTTAAGCAAATGGTGGAAAAATAAAGCCCTCGAATACCGTAACAATCAGTACGTCTGGTTTAACATCCAGAACGAGCCGGGCTTCACTAGCACCACCGATTATGCGGGCAACACCAGCCTCCGTGACAAGTGGAAAGCCCTGCACAAGATGCCCATCGACTCTATCCGTAGCACCGGTGCGCCTAACATAATTGTGGCCGATGCGGTAAGCTACGCCTCGGAAGCGGTTGGCTATGGCACCGTGCTAGATGCCTCGCCCCACCGGTCGGCGACCGTCACGGCGGCCATGAGCAGCATCCTGACCGACGGGGTTACCGTGAAAGGCTATGACAGCAAGAGCAACGTCGTATTTGCTCTACACCCTTACACCGGCTGGGAAACCCCTGGCAAGTTTCAGAATTTTATGGACCTGGTCAACACGGCGGGGTTGCCCGTAATTGTGGCGGAGGCGATGCCCGTATTTCGAGATGATCCCACGGTAGGATGGCAGGCAGGTTGGGGTTCGCGAGCACTCTGGGATGTCTACAAGTATTACCGGAACACAGGTAGCAGCGTCTCGTCGGGCTGGATGATCTGGCATTGGGACGGCGCGGGCAAACAACTGCTCAGCTACAACGGCGGGGCCACAGGTGCCAACTCGACCAGCCCTACCACCCGGCCCACTAACCTCTCGCGAGAGGGATATTGGACCTGGGACATGCTGAAAAATAATGCCTTCACCGACTATATTTCTGTCCCGGCCAGCGGCACCACTCGCCTGCAAATTGAGCAGGCAATGGGCTGGAAAGATGCCGAAGAATACTCGCCCAACGGCGCCGGCACAGATGACCGCTACACCGGCAGCCCCGATGCTAACGCTTGGACCGAGTGGGACATCAACGTAGCATCGGCGGGCACCTATCGCGTGACGCTGCGAGGCTATAATAAAAACGCCACCAGCGACGCCACCTTCGAGGTGCGCAATGCCGTCGGCACGGTGATCGGCACCTGCATCATTCCCGCCAACACGACTACCGACGGCGATTACAGATCAAGCACGTTCTCACTAAGCGCGGGGCAGCAAATTCTGCGCGTTAACCGCCTAACGGGCGTCGACGCGCAGTATACCTACGCTGACCTAGCCGTGGGTACGCCCGATACGCAGGCTCCGACCGTGCCGGGTAGTCTGGCCCTATTTTCTAAAACCGACTCTACCGTGACCGTGCAGTGGGGCGCGGCCACCGACAATGAGGGCATTCGCGGCTACGAACTCTCGCGCAATGGTACGGTGGTGGGTACGACGTCACGTACCTACTACGCCGACCGGGGCTTGGCGTCGTCAACGAGCTATGCTTACTCAGTGAAAGCGATTGATTACACCGGTAATAAATCGGCGGCCAGCAGCAGTCTATCGGTAGGGACAATTGGAGTGAAAACCAACTATAGTGTCGATAACAAAACGACGGGGACGGGGCTGAACCAGGTGCAGTTTAGTGCTACGGCTACGGGCGGGGCGGCCACCGATGGCTGGTATGAATACAGCGACGCGGCCAACTTCGGCGGCAGCGAACACTACACCACGCAAACTAACGCCAGGATTCAGATTCAATTTTCGGGGACGCAGGTACGTATCTACGGCACGCGCAAGAGCAGCCACGGCGAGATGATGGTGTCCATCGACGGGGGCACCGAGTACGCCGTTGCGGCCAGTTTCGTCACGTCAGGAGTCGACCAAAGGGCCACGTTTATCTGGGCCTCGCCCGAACTAACTAACGCTACGCATACAGTGAAACTGCGTAACCTCGGCAGCTACGTCTCCTTCGACCGGGCGGTCGTTGTAACCGAAGCACTGGGAGCAAACTGCGCCGCCAATGGCAACGGGAAGGTGCTTTGGGAAAAGTGGAACAACGTGCAGTACGGCATTCTCAACAACATCCCCGTCAACACCACGCCCAGCACCTCACAGACACTGACCAGCCTGGAATCGCCACAAAACACAGGCGATAGCTTCGGGGTACGTATCCGGACCAACTTGATACCCTGCGAGACGGGTAGCCACACGTTCTATATCGCCTCGGATAATAATTCGGAACTATACCTAAGCACCAGCAGCGATCCGGCCAGTAAAACCCTGATTGCCAGCGTCAACGGTTACTGTTCGCCCCGCCAGTGGACAAAGTACAGCAGCCAGCAATCAACGGCTCGCACGTTGACCGCCGGAACAAAATACTACCTGGAAGTGCGCATGGGCGACGATACGGGGAGCGACAACCTCGCCGTGGGCTGGACAACCCCCAGCAGCAGTACCATCAGCGTCATTGGTGGCACCAACATCGACACATTCGTTGACCCTGACCGCCCCGTAGCTGATGGTGTTTATGAGATCCTGAATGGCCGGTCGCAGGCAATAGATATACAGTCATCCTCAACAGCGGAAGGCGGCTCGATGCAGCAGTATTTCAACAACCACACGGCGGCGCAGAAATTCACCGTATCGCTGGTGTCAGCCCCCTGGTATAAGCTGGTCAACAACAACTCCACGAAGGCCGTCACGCTCAGCAGCGACATTACGTCCACGACGACCGTAGTACAAAAAACATTCGTGGCAGGTAACGACAGCTTTCTCTGGAAGTTCGAGGCCATTGGCACGACGGGTTTCTACAAGATCACCAACAAACGTAGCGGCCTGGTAATCTCGGCGCAGTCAGCCGGGGCTACGGCGGACCCCACCGCCGATGGGACGTTGCTAGTACAGCGGGCTTTTAATACCACCACGGCAGAGAACGGGCAGAAGTGGCAATTCACGACCGCCGGTGCTCGTCGGAGCGTGGAAATAACGAATGCTGAGCCAAGCCCTGAGCCGGTAGTGTATCCAAACCCCACTAAAGCAAGTACGTTCCGGGTACGCTCAATGCACCCCGTTGAACAGATGAGCCTGCACACGGCCAATGGCAACCGGATTGGTATCGACTGGCGGGCTGACGAACCCGGCACGTATTTGGTGAAGGCGCAGCAGCCACTGGTGCCGGGCGTGTATGTACTTCGGCTTAACGACAGCAGCGGCCTTCGCTTGCTGGTCACGGACTAACCACTGCCTTTCACGGATTAGGTAGGCTGCGATAATTAAGGCTTACCTAGTCCGTGAATTGTAAGGTACAGGTGGGGTTAAACCCGCCTCAATCAGACTCTTCTCCCTTGTTCAATCCTAAAAAATAGTCAAATGGCCAAGTTTTTATTCAACAAGCTCAACGCGAACAAACCAAGTGGGCAGTGCTGGCAGATGGGGTTATTTCTGCTATTGCTCATCAGTCAGTTCAATGCCTTTGCCCAGGGCGACATCTGGGGTGGTAAGTATCGTGTCAAAGTCGGTAACGGCGACGTAGCCAGCTACGAATGGTATTACGACGAAGACAAGACAATGACCATTCCGGCCACCACGCCCTCGATTATCATTCGGGTGGGGGCCGATGTGCGGGGCACCACCGCCAGCGTGGTGCTTAACTATGTGGCCTATCCGGCGGGAGCCAGACCCGCCTCGCCAACCTATACCAGCCTAACGCTTACCACCTCAGGCGATATCAACTATCTTGAACCCAGTAATACCGTCGGTGTAAACCTCAACGAACTGGTGAACGGCCAGCCTGGGAACTACCTGTTTGAAGGGTATTTGACGTATAGCTACACCAACGGTACGGTTCGCCGCTTTCCGGGTGCTGGTAAGTTCTGGAAACTGGCCTTCGGCTTAGGTGAACCCATTGCCACACCGACCTTCGCGCCGGGCGGGGGAAGTTACTCCAGCAGCCAGACCGTCACGCTCTCAACCACCACGGCGGGAGCAACCTTGCGCTACACCACTAACGGCAGCGACCCCACCGCCAGTAGCACCGAATACACCGACCCCATTGCGCTGCCACAGGGCGCCACGACGTCTATCACGACCATCAAGGTGAAAGGGTTTAAGGTAGGCAATTTGGATTCGCCCATTGCGTCGGCTACCTATACCATCATAGGCACCAATGCGGTGGCTCCTGTGAGTTTTTCTCCAGTCACGGCCACCAAATTCGCCTACGCGCAGCCCATTACACTGACCACTACTACCGCCGACGCAACGATTCGCTATACTACCAACGGCAGCGACCCCACCGCCACCAGTACGGCCTACACCGGCCCGTTTCAGGTTATCGGCTCGACAACGGTAAAAGCAAAGGCGTTTAAAGCCGGAGCCGACGATTCGCCCATCACGTCGGCGGTATATACCCGTTCTGATCCGGGATTGTGGGGGGCCAAAGTGCGCGTGAACGGCACCAACTACGAATGGTATTACGGCACTGAAACTATCGCCGGGCCAACGGCGGCTCTTGGCGGCACACCCATGCGGTTTGGCGTGGAAGGGCACGGTGCCTCCGACGTACCCAGTGCGGGGTTCAACGACGGCAAGTACTACTATCGCGTCTATGCCACTGGCAGCACCCCACCGGCCACGTTTACATCGGCCAACCTGACGCTCAACGACCCAAACCTATTGCTGGGCAACCGGGTAATTTTCCTCGATTTCAGCACCAGCGGGCTGACGTTACAGGGGCTGGCAGGCAACGTACCGGGCGCGTACACCCTCGAAGGCTACTACACCTATGAGCAGTATGAACGCCTCAACGGAACGGGTGCCCTCACGCCGCCCTCAAAGTACACGGCCCGCTTCCCTGGAGGTACAGGCGTACAGAAGTTTACCTTCACAGTAGCTCCGGCTCCACCCACCTTTGCACCTTTGACCGCCGCTGTGTATGACGATCCCATTTCGGTTACGTTAACAACCAGCGTAGCGGGGGCCGTGATCCGCTATACTACCGACGGCACCGACCCCACGGCCAGCAGTTCCCAATATACCGGCCCGTTTACGATAGCCACCACAACCACCCTCAAAGCTGCTTCCTTTGGCGGGGGCGTACCTAATTCGCCCATCGCCACGGGTACGTATACCATTGCGGCCTACGACCCCAACGTGTATCCCCGTTTTGTCATCGACGGCACAGTGATCAAGAAGAAAACCAGCGCGAGCGATCCGGGTACGTTGTTCAAAATTAGGGGTATTAACATCAACGGTTCCAACTGGAACTGGGATTTCGACAATGAAGTGACCGACCCGGCCATGCCTGCCAAAGTGGCCGACGTGTGGGGATTCAACGCTGTGCGGATCAACCTGTTTATTAATTCCTACCAGAGCTACAAGCGCAAATGGGATGCGAACGATGAGGCCAAACTGACCACGCTCATCCAGCGCTACACCGCCAAGGGTGTGGTCTGCATGATCGAGGTGCATGACAATACAGGCGGCTTCCCGGCCTCCTCGGGTGTGAGCGACCCCACCCAGAGTGGCGTAACGCAACCCGAACTCAACGAATGGTGGCGGCAGAAGGCCCGGCAATACCGCAACAACCCCTACGTGTGGTTTAACATCCAGAACGAGCCGGGTTATACCGGCGGCATCGACTACGCAGGCAACGCCAGCCTCCGCAACAGCTGGAAAGCCCTGCACCAAGGAGCCATTGAGGCCATCCGCAGCACCCAGGCCGAGAACATCATCGTGGCCGATGTGATCAACTATGCCTCCGAAGCGGTAGGCTACGGCACAGTGGCCGACGACGAAAAGCACCGCACGAACGTGGTAACGCCCGCCATGTCGTGCGTGATGACTGATGGCACCGAGGTGCTCAGTTATGACACGAAGCGCAACACTATTTTCGCCATTCACCCCTACACGGGCTGGGATACACCGGGCAAGTTCAAAAATTATATGGACATGGTTACGGGCGCGGGCTATCCGGTCATCGTCACCGAGGGGATGCCCGCTTTCCGCTACGACAACGGCGTAGGCTGGCGGGCGGGCTGGAGTAGCCGGGCCGAATGGGACATCTTCAAATACTACCGGGAAACGGGCCACGCCCAATCGTCGGGCTGGATGATGTGGCACTGGAACGGCTCCGGCGGCCAGAAACTAGCTTATACAGGTGGTGGCAAGACCGTCAACAGCAACGATTTCAACACCCGCCCAACCAACCTCAACCGCGAGGGGGGCTGGGTCTGGGACCAGATCCACAACCCATCGTCCTTAGTCGATTTTCTGCCCATTAGCAACGCAGGCACCACCCGCCTGCGGCTGGAAGATGCCCGGCAGTGGAAAGATGCCTACGAACAGGCACTCGATGCTAACCTCAATCAGCTCAGCACTGGTCTGGCCGACCGGTATTCGGGCGGTACGGAAGGCTTGGCCTGGAACGAGTGGGACGTAAACGTACAAACGGCGGGCGTCTACAAGATCGACCTGCGGGGCTTTAACAAGTCAGGTACTGACGCGCTGTTCCAAATCCGGGCGTTCGATTATACGCTCCTGGGTCAGGTGACGATTCCGGCCAACACCAACGCCGTGGGTACGTTTACCTCGTCGGCCATGACCCTGCCCGCGGGCAATCAGATTATCCGGTTGGTGCGGGTGCCTGCCGTTGATGCGCAGTATACGTACCTGGATATCAAACTTGGTGTGCCCGACACCACGCCACCAAGCACCCCTGCCAACCTGCGCGAGTTTACCCGTACCAGCAATGGTGCCGTGATGCAGTGGGGCGCCTCGACCGACAACGAAGGTATCGGCAGTTACGAAGTATTCCGCGACGGTACGTCGGTGGGCAAAACAGGCAAGACTTACTTCACAGTGGGGGGCTTGACCCAAAACACGGCCTACACGTTTACAGTCAAAGCCATCGACTATAGCGGCAATACGTCGGGGGCTAGTGCGGGATTGGCACTCACCACCGACCCCGTGCAGGTGATCACCAATATTGACGACAAGACCGAAGGGACTGATCTGAATCAGGTGAGCTACAACGCTAAGGATGCAGACGGCGCGGCCCGCAACGGCTGGGTACGCAATAACGACGCGGCTAATTTCGGCGGTACCGAAACCTACACCACCCAGGCCAACGCGACGGTGACGATCCGGTTTACGGGCACGCAGGCGTTGGTTTACGGCACCAAAAAATCGGGTCACGGCGAGATGATGGTGTCGGTAGATGGTGGGGCTGAATACTTTATTCCTGCAAGCTTCTACACGTCAGGGGCCGACACACGGCAGGCGTTTGTGTTTGCCACGCCCAAGTTTTCCAACGGCCCTCACACGCTTGTGCTGCGCAATCTGGGCCAATACGTGTCGTTCGATTACGTAGCGGCTCTCAGTGGTGCCGTTGACAACACGCCCCCCACGGCCCCGGCTGCGCTGCGCGTGTTCTATACTACTGAGAAGAAAGTGATGCTCCAGTGGAATGCCTCGACCGATGCGGTCGGCGTGAAGGAGTATGAGGTGTTCAACGGTGGTACGTCGCTGGGCAAAACCACGAAGCTCTACGCTGAGTATGCTTGGGCGGGTACGTCGGGCGAAACGGGCACCTTCACGGTGAAAGCGATGGATCTGGCAGGCAACGTATCGGACGCGTCGGCGGTGTTAACGGTCGTTCAGCCTGCCGCCCCGACAGAACCGCTGAGCATTGATGACAAGACGGAAGGGGCTGGGCTGAATCAGGTGCTGTACAGTGCCAAAGACCCCAACGCCACCGCTACCAACGGCTGGGTACGGTACGACGACGTGGCCAACTTCGGCGGTTCAGAAACGTACACCACGCAGAACAACGCGACCATCACCATCCGCTTTAACGGCACACAGGCGCGTGTGTTCGGCACGAAGAAAACCGGCCACGGCGAGATGACAGCCAGTTTGGATGGGGGTGCGGCTTACGCCATCCCCGTCAATTTCAAAACGGCAGGGGCCGATCAGCGGGCCACGTTCATCTGGGCCACGCCCGATTTGCCCGCCGGTGAACACACGCTAGTGTTGAAAAACGGGGGTCAGTATGTTGCCTTCGACCAACTGGTTGTTGTCGGAGCACCCGACCAAACGCCACCTGTGGTCCGTGCTAAAAACGTGACCGTGCAGCTCAATGGTCAAGGGCAGGCGGTGGTTACTGCAGATCAGGTCGACAATGGCAGCACCGATAACCGGGCCATTACGGGCAAGTCACTGAGCAAAACGAGCTTCGACTGCACCAATAAAGGCGCTAATGCCGTTCTGCTGACCGTCACCGACGCAGCGGGTAACTCGGCCACGGCCACCGCTACGATTACGGTACAGGACAACATCGCACCAACGGCGGTTGCCAAAAATGTGACGGTACAGCTCAATAGTCAGGGACAGGCCACGATTTCGGCGGAGACTATCAATAATGGCAGCAGCGATAACTGCGCAGGTACGTTGACGTACAGCCTGAATAAGACCGCGTTTGATTGCTCAACGAAAGGCGACAATGCCGTAATCCTGACCGTTACCGATGCCAGTGGCAACACGGCTACGGCAGCAGCGACCGTAACGGTGGAAGACAAGATAGCCCCAATGGCCGTTGCCAAAAACCTAATCGTTCAACTTAATACACAGGGACTGGCCAGCATTGTGGCAATAGACCTGAACAACGGCAGTAGTGACAATTGTGCCGGTACGCTCAGCTACAGCCTCAGCAAATCGTCGTTCGACTGCTCAAACGTGGGCCAGAACACCGTTACGCTGACCGTCTCGGACGCGGTGGGTAACCTGGCAACCGCCACGGCGATAATCACCATTGTTAACACGGTGCCCAGGCCGGCAATAGCCGCGCAACCGGCCAGCCTGTCTATCTATCAGAACACGGGGACTATCAGTCTCACCGTCACCAACTGCCCCGGCACGGTAGAGTGGCAGGGCGGCAGCGGATCCGGCGATGGTAACCGGCTATTGACCCTGCCCGCCACGGCGGTAGCAGGTGTATATTCATACACGGCCGTATGTGTGCAGAACGGATGCCGTAGCGACGGCCTTCCGGTGAGCCTGACGGTCGTAGCACCTTATATTAACGTGCTGCATCAGGATGGGGACAACGGCCAAACGACCAACAACACGTTGCGGCCCAATCTCCAGCTAACGAATACGGGCAATACGGCGGTACCATTGGCTCAGCTAACGGTGCGCTACTGGTTCACGGCGGAGAACTACACGCCACCCATAACCATATGGATCGACTGGGCGCAGATAGGTAGCAACCGGGTGAAAACGAAATACGTTTACCTCGACGAGCCGCGCAACGGGGCCAACGGATACGTGGAGTACAGCTTCGATGCCAGCGCGGGCGACCTTACCGCAGGCAGCAACACCGGTCCCATTCAGAGCCGCATCGCCCGGCAGAACTGGGCGAATTTTAACGAGACCGATGATTACTCGTTTGCCGCCAATGGCGCGTACACGGCCAACCGCCGTATCACCGTTTACCGCAACGGCGAGCTAATATGGGGCAGTGAACCCACGCTTGCCGCCCCGCTGACGAGCCTGAAGGTGTGGCATGAAAACAAAAACGGCAATACCAGCAGCAATGCCATCAGTACGTACCTGAAGCTGAGTAACGAGGGCAACCTGCCCGTGGCCTACAAAGACTTGCTGGTGCGCTATTGGTTTACAGCAGACGGCACCCAGCCCCTCACGTTCGCACTCGACTACGCCGAACTGGGCAATGGTAAAGTGAAAGGGTGGGTGAAAAAGCTGAATCCCGTGCGCAACGGAGCCGACACATACCTCGAACTGAGCTTCGACGAGTCGCTGGGTAGCCTTTACCCGCTCAGCAACACGGGCAACGTACAGTGCCGGCTTTACAAATCGGACTGGTCGGCTTTCAGCGAAACGAACGATTATTCGTATAAAGCCGCCGGGGCGATGGGCGAAAACGCGAAGATCACCATCTACCGCCGGGTGGCCAACGGCGAACCGCAGCTTATCTACGGCACCGAACCCCCGTCGGGCGGACGCATAGCCGCCGAGCCGGAGGTGCCCTTTACGGTCATGCTGCTGGGCAACCCTGTACGGCAGTCGGCGGAGCTGGAGGTGCGCGGGGCCGCTGGCAACCCGCTTATCTTGACACTGACGGACGTGCAGGGTCGGCAGGTAGGCATTCATCGGGTAGAGGTTGCCGGGGTGGTCGAGCGTATGAGCGTTCCCATCGACGGCCACGGACCCGGTCTGCTACTACTCCGGGTCACGACACCTACCCAAACGCAGACCGTTAAACTGCTGAACGAGTAGGCCACGGGCAACACGAGCCAGGTCACTATCATCGGGTCAGTTCTGGCGAACTGGCCCATTTTTTATCAGCAACAAAGCCATTCGCTTGGCCACTAGCTGGCCAGCGGCCATACCAATTCAAAAACGTATCCCCAAAAATGAGCCAACGACTTACGCTGACCGCGCTGCTAACATTTGCTGTCGTAGTGACCTTATATGCGCAACCAACCGCCCGGGTGCCGTATTACGGTGCCCGTCTCGAACCCCGACAGGCCGTGCTGCACGGCGCGGGTCAGGCCGAAGTGGTTGCCGTTGCCGAATACACAAAATCGTTGTCGGCGGCTACCCGGCCTATTCTGTTCATGGATTATGCCGGTTTAAACAGCCCCAAAATTGGCAATCAACTCCGGTCTATTTTAACGAAATGCCGCCAGTTTTCCTGGTTCGTCATTCCGCAGATTGGCCTGAGCATGACTACCGACGGGCAACCCGACAAACATTACGAAGGAGAGGTTGCTGCAGGCCGTTACGATGCCCTGATCGACACGCTGGTACAGACGCTGAAGAGGTACGACCGACCAATTTACCTGCGCATCGGCTACGAGTTCAACGGGCATTGGAACGGCTATCAGCCTGCCACATATCAACAGGCCTTCCGGCATATTTACGACCGGCTCCGGGCAGCAAATGCCAACAACGTGGCCACAGTCTGGTGCTACGGCCCCGACAGTGAGACAGACACCTACGCGGCGTTCTACCCCGGCGATGATGTTGTGGACTGGTGGGGCATTGATCTATTTAAGCCTGCCTCTTTCACATACCCATCCACTATCCAGTTTCTGGCCGATGCCCGCCAACATCGTAAGCCAGTAATGATCGGCGAATCGACGCCTAAATTCGTGGGGGTATCCAATGGTAAACGATCTTGGGAAACGTGGTTTCGGCCCTACTTTGCCCTGGTCCAGGCGAATCCCCACATCAAAGCGTTTTGTTACATCAACTGGAACTGGGCACGGTTTGACTATTGGAAAGACTGGGGTGATGCCCGTGTCGGCCAGAACGCTTACATCAACCAACACTACCAGCGGGCTATTCGCTACAAGCGGATAGCTCACGGCGCGGACCGTCAGACCACTGAGGCCCTGCTAAGTGGTAAATAGTGTACTTAAATTCATAGAAAATAGCGCTGAAACAAGTTTTTTCTTCACCTCATATTCATCACACTCCTTGACACACTGTAGTGAGCAGTCTCTTGACGCTGACATATCTGGGACTAATAAGCAATAATTTGCGTGCTTTGGCCAAATGGAGTTATGTGGTTTTCTTCCGTAGCTTCACCTATCTAAGCACTGTCAAAAACATCCTGTTCCCTATCAGCTACTTCGTCGGTACAGAGGCAGCTTGTCGAAGTGCAGCTGTGAGTATCCAAAGCTTTAATAGCTTGAAAAGTTGTTAGGATTACAAATAATCAGCTTGTAGCTTGTACCGAAACAATCACTCCATTTTTTCAGGACAAGTCACCTCGATTTGCAAAGTCGACAAGCCGGGATGGCGGATGAAGGGAACCGTTATAATACCCAGTCAGGATAAAATTTCAAGGAGAAGTTAACCTTACGAATGAGAGCCTGGATTTTATCGGCTGGCATTTCCAGCAGATCCGAGATTGCATTGATTTCCGGGCTAATCGATTCAGAGTGGGCTAGCTGATTTACGCGCTGAACGGATTTATCCAGTTCAGTAAAAAACAACCGGATATCGGCGTTTTTTTTAAAGATATCAAGTTTGTCATTCTTAATCAGACACTCGTAATTGAGCTGAATCAGGGAGTCATCGGAATAAAGAAATCGATTGACATTAAACAGTAGACAGAAAGTATTGGCGTGATCCTGTTCATATTGCTGTTTGATCTTAGAAATAAAAGGTTCCCAGCCAATGTAAACTGTGTAAGTATTCCCCGTAAATTTTTCATTAAACGCTTTGACCACCTGTTTCAAAATAATGGCCGACGGTAGAGTGAGCATGGCGAAGGCTTCCCCAATCCTACTGATATACTGAGTGACGTTGCTGGCACTCCCTTGGTTTGAGCCAGAGATTGTTTTCATGATATTGGACATTATAAAGACGTTGTCTTCAACTTTGTCACTTTTTATCTCAACTCGCTGATTTCCTTCTAATTTGTATTTGGCGATGACATCGTTGATAATAAACTCCGATATACTATCTTTCTGATAATAGAAGATGCTGTTCTTCACAAAATCGAACCACTGTTCCTTTTCTAAACGGTGATAGTGTAGAAAATCCGATTTCGCCAGTTTTCGCCGACTTTCAAGGTCTTGACCTGGTTCCACCACCCAGCCCTTATCTCGTGGATTATTTGCGAAAACAATGGCGTACAAGCCTCCTTTGATGGTATCACAGATCGTAGCAATAGGAATAGTACCTTGTGCCCTCGTTGTAATCGAGGGAATAAAGACCAAGTCAAATAACTGCGAATTGATGCCAAACTGAAGATCCTTGTGAGTGACTAACTCAAAGGATGCTTCCGGCTCGTTTCCCTCTTCAAAGAGCTCCTTACCAGTTACAGATACAATTGCACCCTGTTCATCCGATTCCAAATCCACAAAATTCAACCGCCGACTGGTCTCTTGGGAATGATTAATTTCGTGGGAATACGCGAATTTGATTGGGATGCTGGGTTTATTGATAAGCATGCTAAGGAGTGGGATAGACCAAACTGTTGGGCTAAACCCTATTTTAAGCCCCGTATCCGTACTTTTCAATTCAGCAAGTGAGGTGTCCAGAACAGAACCAATTTGCTTTAGAATATCATCACTGACGGAATCCGCTTTTCCTTTCTCAATCTGATTCAGATAAGGCAGGCTCACTTGCGCCTTAAGTGCCAATACTGTCTGGGACAAGCCCTGTGTCTTTCTCAGGAATCGAATTTTTTCTCCAATGTTCATGTTTTGATTCGTTTATCTAACTAAAATAGTTTAAAAAAATTTAAACTATTTTTTTTGAACCACTGTTTTTTGGACAGAATTAGTAATTTTGTCCAACAATACACAAAAATACGTTAATTTAGCTTATTTCTGTGTTTATCGGTCCAATTACTAGTCAGGTTATCAATAATTCTTTAAATAGTAATATTTTTTAATTAAAAATTGCTATTATTTAACTTTGTAACAAGACAACATCTGCCTGATGACACGCCAGTTACTCATACCAATCGTAATGAAGACTTCACCTGGAGTCCTGAAAGGGGAAGGGGGTGATTCGTCAACTTCCAATCGCCCCGCACGCCGTCCCCCCCAGCTCACCCGAAACATTTGCCTGATCGGTCGGACTGGCAGCGGAAAATCCAGCACTGGAAATGCATTGCTCGGCTACAATTTTTTCATTTCAGGAGCCGAGAACGGCCTGACATCGGTCGCGGACTGGATTGACTACGAGGATGGGTATACCTTGACAGACACCCCAGGCCTACTAGACGAGATCGATTACGAGAGCTCCGTCATCAGGCACTTGTGGAAGAGCAGCATCATCGTATACGTCACCAGTGGTCAGCTATACCAGCCTGAGCTTGATTTCCTCGCTAAGATACACGATCAGTATCTCAATGAGCATATCTTTTTATTATTCGTTAACCGACAGGATGAGAAGAAAAATATTCTGAATAGCAAGCAAATTAAAACCGAGCGGGAGGCCATTATTAATCAGCTTGCCAAATGGATTCCTGCCTCTAAAATTGCTTTCGGCAGCTCTGCACCGGTAAAATTCGGGAAGATACAACGCCCAGATATCAACGAACTTAAATCACTTATTCACCAATTCATGTAGCACAAATGGAGTATAATCAGATGAAGGACGAAATGGCACTTCTTCAGAAGGAACTGCAGGAGGGTTTGGATAAAATGCTTGCCGAAGTTGGCAACAAGCTGAATGCTAAAGAAAAAGCGGCTATTCAGCAGGAAGTCGATGAGATCATTGAACTGATCGAACGTCTGAAAACAGGACTGATCTGGATTGCGCTTTTCGGACGAACCTCGGTAGGTAAATCCGCTATCGCTAATTCCATAATTGGGGAAGACATACACCAAGTAGGTGTTGAACACGACCTAACCGATAGGGCAACCCCTTACCGCAAAGAGCCGTGGATGATTGTCGATGTGCCAGGCATTTTGGGTAAAAAGGTCAATGCCGAAACTGCACTTGAAGAAGCGAGAAAGGCACACGGACACATATTTGTGGTAGAGGAGGAGCCGTTCGACTTGGAGATCGAGCTCTTTGACTTAATTAGCAACTACATGCCAGACGCTCCTCGGGTTGTTTTTGTCAATAAGTTTGATCGGCTGCAGCACATGACCAAGCGCGACCGGGACATGGTCATTCAGCGCATCAAGGAGAAAATGCGGAAATACGTTAAGCGCGATGAGGACATTGTCTTCGGCAGTGCCCAGTTAAAGGACGATGAAACAGACGAAATGGTACGCCAGAAACTGCCCCAGCTTGAAGATAGGCTGTATGCTGATGCAGGTACCCTGGGGCAGATTGTTAACGTTCTTGACCCGGCGAAACGCGCTGCCGACCTTTCGCACGGCATTAATAATAAGATCGTTGAAATCCGCAAAAAGGTCGCCCGACGAGTCATTCAGGCCTACGCTATCGGTGCTGTTGGTACCGGTTTTATTCCATTTGACAGCCTGATCGTTGCTCCCGCCATGTATGGCAGTTTAGCTTATGCATTAGTGAAGATTATGGGTGGGAAAGAACCGGTCGATTTTGACAAAAAGAGAATGGCGATTGACATTCTGAAGGCCTGTGCAACCTTCCTTGGAGCGGAATTTATTGCTGTAGCAGTAGCCGAAACCATTACCTCAGCACTTGGCCCAATCGGTTGGATGGTCGACTGGGCTGCATTGTCTTTTTACAAGTATAAGAGAACCCTAATTTTTGGGGAGGCTACGCTACTTTATATTGCAAACGGCTTCACGTTCGGAAACGATGCCAGGACTGCAATTGAGAAAGCGAAACAGGAAGCGTCTCAGCATTATGCTTCTTTCAGCAAACGTAAATAACCCTGGTTTATAACGAACTGATTCGGGAGTATCACCCAGATCAGTTCGCTTTTCCAACTCTCTACCCATATATGCTAATTAACCCCGCCACCATCGGCATCTTAGCCCAAGCTGGTTCTGCCGTACTCAGTACTCAGAATTTACTGCTACAGACTCAGATACGGAAAGCCTCTATGGACGCTGCCATTACAGGAGCGCAACTTAGCCATGATAATCAAATTAAATTGTTTAGGCTGCAACAGGAATACCAGAATCAGGCACGCTGGCAGGAAGCTAACCAACGTGCCCTGCATCAGCGCCAACACCAGGAAAACGAATATGCATTAAGGGCCCACCAGAACCGATTGGAACGAGCCAACGAATCATACTACACACCCGGGAGTTGGATACAGACTCATCTACCCAACAAGCCAGCTCCGTTCATTATAATCAGTACAAATACTCGACAAGAGTTTAATCCGTTCCAAAAGGAGGCTCCCCGTATTGCGCCATTGGGTAGCGTGGCCCGCCGGTTACGGCATTATAATTTTCTTTACGAGCACGACCTGCTGTCCATTATTACAACAATGGAATCATTCTCCAGCGATTCAGATGTTCTGGCGTTTTACTACCGGGAATTAAACTGCCCATGCATTGTTCTCTACGCCGAATTCTCCGGTTCTGCCTTATTAATAAACGCCCTTTACGCAGGTATGCTGGAAGGCCAGACCCAGTTGGATGAAACTACTTCCTCAATCGACTTTAGTCCGCGGATTACTACCCTTTGGGAGATTTCATATAACAGAATTGCAGCGATAAAGGCAGATAATTTAAAAGCACCTAACAACTTCGGTTGGCTCGATATGCTCGAGACCTATACGGAAACCTTCATTGGTCTAAACACTCAAACTCTGTTAGATGAGTACTTTCGAAACGTTCCTGCAAATCTTTACCAATCTCAAACCTCCAGGTATCTGAAAGACAAAGAACATGAACTAAAACCTATTGGACTTTGGGACAGCTTTGAAAAGATTATTACTAACCGACAAATTCGTATCAAGCAGCAACAAGCTTTATTACTCAATAAACTAAAAAACAACAAGTTGCTTTCAGACAACGATGCCAGATATCTGGGACACTTCGATCCTTTTCAATCAAAATCAGTCGTTGAAGTGGTTGGTAATAAATGGTCATTTCGAGGTGTAGATAATACTTTGCAAACGCCCTACTTGGTCTTTTGGAATAGTAGCCACCAACCTGAATTCAAGTCCGGCACCTTACTGTTGAAAAACAAGGATGGATTGTATGGATTCCTCAATACGGATGGCTATCTAATTATCCCGTTTACCTATGAAGGTGCTGATTTTATGTCGGAAGACCAGGCGGCTGTTTGCAAAGATGGTAAGTGGGGGTTGGTTGGCTTAAATGGCAGATTAACTGTTGCTCTTAAGTACGAAGACCTGTATTCACCAAGAGGAGGATTTGCAAGCTTTAAACGCAATAGAAAATGGGGGTTGCTTGGTATTAACGGCACAGAAGTAATTGCACCAGAATTTGAAATGGTCCGAGTAGCGGAATACGACCGGGTCATAGTTAAAAATAAAAAATGGGGACTGGTCAGCGTTGAGGGTGAAATTTTATTGAATTCTGAATTCGATGAAATTCTAAACTTGAATCATGAGTTCTGTTTGCTTTCCAAGGAAACGAACTTTTACATTTATCACCTCCCGAGTAAGCTTCTGATCGAGCTTCGTGATGCTAACTTAAAAAACTGGGAATTTACCCCGCTGGCGACTACTGAAGTAAACAAGTTTCACGGGTCTCCCTGGCAAGCCTACTCATTTTATCAATTATCGGATTCATTCTATCTGTTCTCGATTAATCGGACCACTGTTAGTGGCGACAAATCGAAAATCAATCAGGCCTATCTTCTGAAAAAAGAATCGAATACGATTCGTCTCTACAAATCAGCCGATGCTGGACGATCAGAAATTCCTGACGTATCACTGCCGGATTCGATGCCAATTCCGGTAGTGAGTAGCACAGGGGCAGGGTTTCTATCTCCCTCGCTTACCCCTCTGATCTCTTGCACATACCAAGCGATAATGCCTTTCAGTCAAGGACTGGCTGCTGTCAAACAGGGGGATTATTGGGGATTCATAGACTCAGCCAATAAATTCATCGTGCCGGCAATCTACGAACAGGTAAAACCTTTTTCCGATGGCCTCGCTGCTGTACGGGTCGAGGGTAAGTGGGGTTTTATTGATCTTGGAGGCAATACGGTCATCGACTACGTTTTTCAGGAAGTTAGTCCTTTTCAAGAGAGTCGTGCTTTTGCCCGCTATACCAATCGAGATAACTGGGCTATCCTGGATAACGTGGGCAATATCCTGGTCGAAGCCAAAACATGATGATGAATTGTCAACTGTTAAACAACAATACCGTAAACGGAAGGAATCATGGACAAAATTGTTATCGCAAACTGGATTCGTTCGCACGAGGTAGCAGATAGTCAGATCTATACGGATCCAGATGGTCATTCGACTATCGGTATTGGCTTTGATTTGGATGAAGTTGGGGCTCGGGAAAGAATCGAAGGTCTTGGGGCTAACTTCGAGAGTGTGTTAGATGGTACGGAGTCCTTAACAGAGACTCAGATTGAAGAATTATTCAACCAAGATATCGATCACTCTATTAACGCTGCCCGCTCTATCTTTCCCGACTTGGATGCTTATCCGGCAAACAAGCAAGTTGCCATCATTGACATGGTTTATGATCTTGGAGAAAGAGACTTTAAAAAGTTAGATACGGTAATTGATGCTATCAAACAGCAGCACTGGACTGACGCTTCTACTAAGATGCAGGAGTCGGTTCTTTTTAACCAACTTAGTCACCGGGCAACGGAAGAAATCAGTCTGATACGGGATGATTACACGAATCCATTACCGAATTTAAACGACAACGGTAGTTATAATGACAACACGGACTTGTATTATCCATCCAGTTCTGTATCCCACTACGTAGACTCACCTTTTAACAGTCTGGATACTGCTATAACGACGATTCACTTGATGCACTTGATGGATATGCAACATGAACATCCTGAGCATCCTTCTGCGGTAGACCATTCACCAACCACTCCGTCTCCAGATACCCTTGTTGATCATACCGAAACACAGCCAGTGGGGATCATTCCAGTGGACAACATTTCACCATACATCGATTATTCCCCGCATCTTACTGCAAATGATATTTATTTAGTGACAGATCAGCCTGGTGACCCTGGGTATCCCTCCGTTCCCGATCATACGCCGACTGATTTGGCCCCAGGTACGTATGTGGATACCACCGAGACATATCCAGCAGATGGCATCCCGGTGGACACTACTCCACAAAATACTGATCTACTCCAGCTGCCTACTGCAGATGATATTTATCTGAACAACGATTGTCTCAATGTACAGGGCGGCTGGCGGACCCCCGACGATTTGCAGGAGTTCATGGCTCGAAATGGTTTTGAAACCAACCCACCTTCCAACGGCAGCCCTGGACTGGAGGTCTATACGGATCAGAGTTTTCCAGATAGTCACTTGGATGGAGGTCATGATTTTACCTCAATAGACTAAGTCCTGCTGTTCTATTTCCGACCAACCAAAAACAAATCCCAATGACACAATTAGAAAGATTAAGTATTGAAAAACAGAACCAATGCCAGCACGAAAAGGTGATCGATGCGGGCGCGATTCATTTGTTTAAACTGCTTCCCACTCTGAGCGAACTCAGGGAATATAATCTCTACATCTCGGGATCCAGAATTCAGGAGTGCTTGGTTTGCCGGAAACTATTGTTGCAGGAGAGTGACAAGAAGAAGCTGAAAGAGCTGGCCAATATGAGCAAGTCGCTCATGCGGTTATACAATCCATCCGACAAAATCACTATTTCGATTGGAGAGCTGGCTAAGTCGGTCGTGTTTCTGAACATGAACGAGCCCAAAGCCAGCGACTCAGCCGAGGTGTCATTTTTCAAACTGACTGAACCTCAGGTGACAATGGCTGATGTTATTCTGAATGAGGCTACTACCAAGAGCATAGAGGAGGCTAAGATCAATATGGTCTACAGTAAAACGCTGTACGAAACCTGGGAATACAGGAAGATTAAGCCTTATGGGAAAGCAACTATCCTGAGTTTTTTTGGCCCGCCTGGAACTGGTAAAACACGCACGGCCCAAGCACTGGCTGCCGATTTAGGGAAGCCATTCATAGATGTTAACCTGGCGGACCTGGAAAGCAAATTCATGTCTCAGACCAGCAAGAACATAGCCGAAGCATTCCAGGTAGCTACGAAAGAGAATGCCCTCATTTTCTTCGATGAAGCCGACACGGTTTTGGGGAAACGATTGGGTACGGTCACTCAGGGAATAGATGCAGAAATTAATATGTCGCGCTCGACGATGCTGAAAGAGCTTGAGCGATTCGAGGGGGTCTGTGTCTTTGCTACCAATTTTGAGGGCAACATTGACCGGGCTTTCGTGCGACGCATTGCGTACCACATACCGTTTTCGCTCCCAGACACGAGCACGCTGCGTCGGCTTTGGGAGTACATTCTTCTGCCTACAATTCCTCTCAACGAGCCACGGGAAGAAGTGATTGACCGCTTAGTAGATGAGAGCGAAGGACTCTCTGGATCCGATCTTGCAACGGTTGTGGTACTGGCCTTTCCAAAATCGGTCATGCTTGATAAGGAAAACCCCATTCTCCATCTACAGCATCTGCTGGAGGCAGTAGATTTTATTAAGCGAAGCAACCGAACTGTTGGGGTTCGCACCAAGGTTAACGAAATCCGTGAACAGTATGGCCTCAACGGGAACAGTGAGAACTAATAAGACATTGATACCTAATTGTAACCTTTTAATCTAAAAATCATGGGATTTTGGAGTGATGTCAAGTCAGCAGTGAGTAGTGGCTATAAATCCTTTGCTCGCGCCGTTTCGAACGTAGGTAGTACAATCGTGAAAGCGACCCGTGCCGGGTATGATTATATCAAAGAGGGGGCAAAGAAAGCTATCAAGGCAGTTGGCAAGTTCGCTGGCAAGGTCGCTCGCATTTTTAACGAGGGCTACGATGAGACCCGAGCTGAGGTGGTAGGAGAGGATGTGGCAATGGCTGAGTATATCAACGAACTCGAAAAGCAACTGAAAAACTATCGCGAACGCACTAAAGGGGAAGAGCAGGTTAAACAGATCTTCCGAATGGTTCGGGAAATGATCGGGATTCAATACGAAAACCAGGGCGAAAACTCCCTCGAGATTTTCCAGAATTATACTCGCCACTACGTCTCGGCCAAGTTCCTGCAAGACTTGGTCAGCCAACGGGAGGAGATCCGATCCCCTGCTGAGATCGACCTCGCCTTTCTAAACCTGATTCAGAAATTCCTGACCAATTCGATATCTAACCTGGAGTTGGAGGAACTTGATAAGCAGATCCAGCAACTCTACAATGGGAAAGACCTACTCATCATCGGAAGCGAAGCTCTAGCCGACATCTGGCAGCACCAGGGTAATTCCCTCATCAAGGAATTGAAAGCTTTGAACAAACAATTAGACAGTGCCAAAATTGCGCTAACCACCAAGGCTGATCGAATCGAACGTAAAGAAAGATCCGAACCTGAGTCTATTACAGACGAGGAACGCAAGGAAGTAGAGGATCTCCGCAAATCTATTGAAGCCCTGAAAGCGGACATCAGCGACCGCAAGACCAAGGAAGCAGATACTACCGAGATGAAGAATATACTGAATGGTATTCACTTTATTTTTCAGCATGAAAACGACCCTCGTATTTCTACTGCGATGCGCGAAGAAGCGATTGAAGTAGGGGCCGATTTCGTTGAATGGCAGGATAGCAATGTGCCACCAGCGGAACACAAGAAATCGAGGATGCGTCGGTTTGGCTTAGCCGCCCAAGCCAAAATGAGGGAGATGGGAATGAATGAAACAATCAATGTTGAATAAAGCATAAATCAAATGCATGGAAATCATTAGAATTCTTTTACCAGACCACGACCCGATACAATGGATACAAATTATCCTGTTGGTGGTCTTCGTGTTGCTCATGGCTGTCGGCATTTACTTGTATACCCAATCAGAGGAACGTTGGCAGGCAAAGCTTAAAGAATTGAAGTCGGATTTGTCGATGCTGACTGATGCTGGCGCAGACAAGTCGATCAAAGATTTAATTACTACTTCCTGGCAGGACTCGTTTCTGCAGTCACTACCGGGTATTTTCCTGATCGTCGGGCTATTGGGTACATTCATTAGCTTGGGCATATCGCTGACCAAATTATCTCCGGCCATTGATAAAATGGATATCGGGGATCCATCGGGCATAAAGGAAGTACTTGAAGCTTTGGGAACCAAATTCAAAACCAGCATTTGGGGGATTCTATTCAACTTAATTTTCAGGCTGGGTTTTCTATACCGTCTGGAAAATACGTTGAGCCAGATCATCGAGGAGAACCTCTCAGACCTTTCAAAAAAATGGAAGTCGAAAGAAGCATCCTTTTCCAATACAGAAACCACGCGGTATAATCAGGTGATTTCGAAGAATAATGAGATTATTACCGCCCTACAACGAATAGCAACGGCAATGGATCTGGGAAACCAGAAAAGTGCTGAGTTTTATAAAGATCAGATGCTTTTTCAAGAAAATTTCCAGCGAGGAACGAGGACGTATCAAGTTGAATCATTGCGTCTCGAAAACGAGCGACACAACCAGTTAGTTGATCAAAATCGCGATATAATCAGTACTCAGGACCGATTGGTGAAAGAAGTGGGCAAGGGAAATCAAATCAGCACCATTTTTCACGAGTATCAGTCGCGGTTTCAAGAAAATTTCCGGAATGAGACTATTGCTCACTGGGACAAATCTTTACAGCTCCAAGACGAATCCATGAAGTACCTGCAATCTGTTTCAGAGACATTGGTCCCTTTCGGTCAGAGTGTGAAAGACCTCGGGCCTATCATTGTGGACATGAAGGAATTAGTAGATATGGTATCGAAAACACTGACTACCGCCACGAAAGACTTCGGAGAAGTCGCTGAGGGGCTCAAAGAATCGGTATCTACCTTCAAAACAGAGATTGAGAAGGCCCTGAAAGATTCATCAAATATAATGACTAAAAATGCGGGTGAGATGGGAAATAGTATAAACCGCTTTAATGAGCAAATAAAAACATCATTTGGTGCCTTTTCGGAATCGGTGAACGGAACCCTTGGGACAATCAGTGCTACTCTGGAAAAGTCGACGGATGAGATGAAGAGAACCATTGCCGATAGCATTGCTGATACTAAAGTTGTTATTGAAAAACTGGACAGACACCTCGGCGTGATTGACGATGTGTTAAGTGAAACGAAATCGACGCTGAAAGATATCCACGAAAAATTCAGTGACATAAACCAAGTCATTGATCGAGTCGCCAAAAGTGCTGAACAAGTTGCTGGCGATTCGTCCCAGGCAAACATTGAGTTGACTGGCGTTTTCAAAGAGAACGGCATACTGAACAAACAGTTGAAAGCCCTGATCGAAAGTCAAGAAAAACTGAACGGAATGGTTGCGTCATTCCCCCAGCAACGCTTAACTGAAATCGGGCAGGAACTGGGTCAGATTAAGGACACCATCGAACGCCTGACGAACAGTAACGCAATAATCACGGATGTTTTCAAAGAAAATGGGTTGTTAAACAGTCAATTGCAATCCTTACTCAATAGCCAGGAAAAGTTAAACGGGTTAGTGACTGCATTTCCCCAGCAACGTTTAACTGAAATTGGGCAGGAACTCGGGCAAATTAAGAATATCGTTGAACGCCTGACGAACAGTACTTCGACGCTGTACAACGAGCTACCCTCATCGCTTGATGGTCGCGGATTCTTGGGCACCAAACTGAGTAGCCTAATTGATAATCAGCAGGATATATATAAAAAGATCGTAGATGCCATTCAGGCAAATACTGACAGAGTCGTCCACAACAGTAAGGAAAAAGCCAATGGTGAGCAGGAAAAGAACGGTGAGTACCGAAAGGATTCCGAATTGCCCAGAAACTAATATGCCAGTCGTTTACACTTGCGCTCCTTTAAGCAGATGAAAGAAAGAGAAACTGAATGGATAACGATTAGCGATGCTATGGCTTCAATCGTTGCAATCCTAATTTTTTTTATGATCGCCATTTTGCTCAGTTCCGGGAAGCAGACAAAGAAGGTGCCGGAATTGATAAAAAAAATATCGCAATTACAAACAACTGTAGATTCTCTGATGCCCACGCATACAGGTAAGATTGATCCCGCCATGGTTCAAGCTGTTAAGAGTCGGCAAGAGATAAGCAGGATGATGGAGCAATGTTATGTCGATGTAATCAAAGGTACATCGCTGGAAAAGTACATTGAACTGAATACGGACCAACTGCAATTTACTTTTACAAACATTACATTCAAGTCAGAGAACCCCTGTTTCGAAGTTAAAGATCCGACACTCCTAGAACCTTTCTGGAAAGCCCTACAGTCTCTGCTGGAACAGGAACCCAATTCTATTGTGATCATCGAAGGCTATGCTGACAGAGACACCTTTCTTGGGGGAAAAGTGATATGTAAGCCATGTGAGGGAATGGATATTGACGAGAATCACTGTTTCTCAGATAATATCGGATTGTCAGCCTCCCGGGCACTGGAGGGCAAACGAAGGCTTACCAAGGGTTGGAATTTAGGGCTTTCTGAACGCGTGGTCGTAGCGGGATACGGCTCAACCAAATATGATGATAACCTGTCGAATGACCAGAATCGACGGGTCATTTTCAAGGTAGAATTAAATGTAAAGCGGAGTACATACATAGCTAAGGACCCGACTGAATTTTCTGCAATCTCTCAATGAAATCAAAAGCTATTTTTTAAAACTTTTATAAGGATGGCAAAGCAAGATAATCAACCAGTATATGGTCCGTCTCTTCCTACTCTTCCCAGTTTGAATGGGTATCATTTCACCTTTAAAGAAGAAGTGGGAAAAGACCCTAAAACTCAAGAGATCAGCTTACACCCACATATTCCACCAGGAAGCTCGAGTTCAGGCGTGACATTAGGTCCTGGGTACGATATGAAAGAGCGATCTCCAGAGGAGGTACGTGCAACGTTAATAGGTATTGGTATGAGTGAAGAACGTGCGTCGGCCTTCTCAGAAGGAGCTGGTTTAGAAGGTAAAGAGGCTCGCGAATGGGCATCAGATCATAGACAGCTTAACATTACCCCAGCTGAACGTATTGAGTTGTTTAACGTTTTGATTCCACAATATGAAGAAAGGGCTCAAACTGCTTTAAATAATTTTGCACAAAAAAATGGTCTCGACCCAGAAGATGTTAAACTCGCTAACTTAGATGACAGACAGCGAGGAGCTCTTGTTGATATTGAGTATAACGGTGGTATACGTAACTTTCCCATGCTTACTGATGCCGTTATACATAACAACTGGGGAGCTGCTGCTGCTGAATATACACGTGTTGATGGAAATGGAGCACCGCTTGGCAGAAATGAAAACTATTTTAATGAATTTATTTACCCTGGAATGAGGGAAAATTATGAGCAAGAACAAACACTAGCGAAACTGGGAATTCAAGAGTTAGACATTTCAAAGGAACTTCCATCAGAAAGTGTTACTCATGATGGCTTGCCTCATGTCGATCCGCATGCGGTAAGGGCTGACTTTGATAATCATTATGGTGAATCATTGAAGGATTTATATTTCGGATCACAAACTAATCCAGATCAGTTTATAATTGACAATCAGAGCTTTCAGCTAAATGAAAATAATGTTCCTCATACACCAGACACTTTACAAAACGAAATTTTGGGACAAAACCAATCCTCTACTTATCTCGATTCTCAAATACCTGAACATGCATCCCACAGTCCCAATTATACTAATCTAACTACATTAATAGAGAATACTTCGACAGAAATAACTACACCCGCTCCTACCGAACCACAGTATGCTGATCTAACTGGTAACGGCTTTCAGCCTACCGAACCACAGTACGCTGATCTAACAGGCAACGGCTTTCAACCTACTGAACCACAGTATGCTGATCTAACAGGCAACGGCTTTCAGCCTACT